>JAPOTD010000011.1 GCA_026709365.1 Gammaproteobacteria bacterium | reverse complement strand
CCATCGACGACGCCGGCCGGCGCCGCGAGCCCCTGACGCTTGACATGCAGGCGGGCGGGTCCGTCTCGCTCACGTCGCGCGATCTCGAGCGCGGCAACCGATTCAAGGGCTTGGAGGGCGCTGCGGGTCCGGGGGCGGGAGATTGGCGCCTTGAACTGTCCAGCGGGCTGAACGTGCGCATCAACGCCCACTCGCTCGGCGCCGACGGCGCGCTTGCCAGCCTGCCGGGCACGGCGGGCGTCAGGGCGCACGAAGCGTTCTGGTTCCCGTCCGCTGCCGGGGCGCCTGGGCGCCAAGGCCTGCTGCGCATCGTCAACCGTTCACCGCACGGCGGCACGGTGCGCATCGTGCCCCATGACGCCATGGGCAATGCCTACCCGCCGCTGACGCTCACGCTGGGCGCGGGCGGGGCGGCGAACCTCGATGCCTGGGACCTGGAGTTGGGCAACGCGGCCAAGGGCCTTGACGGCAGCGCCGGGCCGGGCGTGGGCGACTGGCGGCTGGAGCTGTCCAGCGAGTTGGACATCGAGGTGCTGCCCTACGTGGTTGTGCCGGGAAGCCCTCGGTGAACCATGCCGGCGCGTTGAAGCGGCTGCCGCTGGGACTAGGTGAACACCAACTCGGGAATCACCACCTCCCACTCGTCGCAGCGCAGGCGGGCTTGGAATTCAGGAGCGCTGTCATCACGCCGCCGGTGAATGACGGCATGCACCCGGGCGGACTGGACTTGGCCCTCGGGCCGGTAGGCTCGGGCCAAGCGGCCGACGGGCCGCCCCTCGGTGGTGGTGAGTTCCCAAGTGCCGTTCGCTGGGCGCACGTTCAGTTCGTTTCCGGCGTCCAACCCGCGGATTGCGCCGTGCATCGAGTCGTTGGGTTGCCTTTGGCCGGGGAAGTCCAGAAAGACGTCCTTGAGGGATAGCGCCCGCCTGCGAAACGCCAGATCGGATGGCGCGTCCCCCAAGGGTACGGCGGGGCGGGCCAGCACGGCTTCGAGGCCGCGCAGTTCGGGAACCGGCACTGCCCCGGCCCAGTAGGGCGGGCGCTCGTCGCACACTTGCCGAGCGCTGGCGGGAGACGACTGCCTGAAGCGCGTCAGCGCCAGGGTCTTTCTGGCGCGGGTCATGGCCACGTAGTAGAGACGCCGCCAAGCGTCGGGATCCTCATCGCGCCCGGTTCGGGGCCAGTCGTCGTCGAGGATGATCACATGGTCGAACTGCAGTCCCTTGGCGCTATGTGCCGTGGTGAGCAGCAAGCCATTCGGACGGCGGCGAAATTCCTGCCCCCATTCGGCCAGCCATTCGATGAAGCCCTCCACCGGCGCCTCTGCGCCGCCGGCTTCGAGCCGGTAGTCCTCAATCGCTTCGCGCAGGCAATCCATCCAGGGACCCGCAGCTTGATGTTCCGTCCAGTCCTCCAATGCCGCCGCGTCGATCAGCTTGTCGGGCAACGCCTGCAGCCAGTCGCGCAGCTGCTTGGTCTCGCGCAGTCGCCAGAAGTAGCGGACCTCGTCGGTGGCCAGCTGGGCAGGCAGGCTCTGAAGTTCGCAAAGGCTTTGCACGGGGTAGAGCGTGCGCCAATGCCGGGCGATGACGGCGCAGCGCCGCCAGTCCCAGTCGCCTGCTTCGGCGGCCAGCGCCTCCAGGCGTTGGAACTCGGCAATCGCCGCCAGCGCTTGGGTTTGAGGATCGGTGCCGGCGTCGAGCACCTGCACCCGACCTTGGGCCACCGGATCCCGCGCTACCCACTCGCCGCCGGGTTTGTCGTGCCTTCGGTCCCGGTTGACCTCGATGGGATGCTCCGCCTTCATGCGCTGCCGTGCGGGGGCAATGAATCGATTGGCCGCTTCGATGATGTGCGCAGTGGAGCGGTAGTTCTCGGTCAACCAAGCTTGGCGGGCGGCAAAGTCCTCTTCGAACCGGCGGATGAAGGCCACGGAAGCCCCCATGAAGCTGTAGATGTTCTGGTCGTCGTCGCCGACGGCGAACAGGGTCAGCTTGCTGTCCTCGTCCTCTCGGGAGCGGCCGGCTATGGCGGAGATCAACTCGTATTGGTCTTGGTCGATGTCCTGGTACTCGTCAACCAAAATCCATCGGAATCCGTCCAGAATGCGTTCACGTTGGGCGTCCGCTTCCTCCGGTGGCAGGTCGCCGCTGTTCAGCAGCGCGGTCGCCTCGCGCAGCACGGCCTTGAAGACGTCCCCTTCGGGTTCGTCGTCCGAACGCTCCAGGGCGCTGAAGCTTGCGCCCACCAGCCGCATGGCGAGCGCATGGCAGGTGAGCACGGTGACCGGCCGGGCGTCCTCCCCCACCAGTTCGGCGAGGCGTCGGCGAATCTCGATGGCGGCGTGGCGGTTGTAGGCCAGTGCCAGGATGCCGCGAGGATTTTGGCGGCGAACCCGGACCAAGTAGGCGATGCGGTGCACCAGCACTTGAGTTTTGCCGGAGCCCGGTCCGGCGAGCACCAGCAAGTTGGTTGGTTCCCGGTCATCCGCGACAATGCGCCGCTGGGCCGGGCTGAGACGCTCCACGATCGCCTGCCAAGCCTCGGGTGTGGTCTCGCGAGCGACTTCGGCCTCGCGGTTTGGCAGCCAGCGGTCGAGGAAGGCTTGGCGCTCCATGCTGAAGTAGTCCATGGCCAAGCGCAGCGCATCGGCGGTGGCGGCCAATCCCCGGATGGCAAACTCCGCCATCACATGAACCTGAAGCACCTGCTCCCGATAGTGGAGCTTCAAGGGTTCGAAGTCGGCGTCGGTAAAGCCGCGGCGACGTCCACCGGCTGCGGGGACGTTGGGCTCGGCAAGACGAATCGCCATGGCCGGACGGAACACGGTGAGTCCGCGGTTGAGCTTGATGATCTCCTGCTCGTGCAGCCACAGCAGGGCGCGATCCAACAGCTTGCCGAGATCCCAGCCCGCGCTCTTCAGGGTGAGATCCTCCGCCAAGGCTTGGCGCAGCTTGCCGAGAGTGGTTTCCACCAACAGGTCGGTGCCTCGCTGCCCCGGCGGCAGCTGCGCCAGCAGGTGGGTCAGCAGCAGGCTGCCGGCGCTGCGCCGCAACTCGGCGGTTTTCGCCAACGCGCCCCATTCCCGCCGCAAGGTAAGACGCGCGCGCTCCCGACTCGGGCGTCGCACCTCAAGGCTGCCGCCGGAGCCGCCCGCCGCGCGGTCCTCGCCCCGCCCATCCTGGGCGATGCTGCGCAGAACGCGCATCAAACGATTGGGCAGGGCGTCCGTCAGTCCATCGTCCTTGAGCCGCTGCGAGGCGGTGCGAAGGTGCAGGTCCTGGCTTTCTCCCTTGGCTAGGTCCGGTGCCGCCTCCCGCATGTGGTCGATGAGCGCCACCTCCAGTTGCTGTGCCGCTTCCAGGCGCTTGGTGGACGGCCGAGGGGCGCCGGCATGCACGAAGGCCGTCAAAGCCATGTCGTTGGCGACAAGGCCCAGATCCCCCAAGTTGTGCATGGCGCGGCGGATTGCGGATGGGTCCAAGCCAGCGGCGCCCATCAGCGCATCGGTGGTGACGCCCTCGTCCGGGTCTGCGGCGATGAGCGTTTCCACCAGTCGCAAGAGCGCTTGGCGGTAGCTGTGGTTGAACGAGCGGTTGGCGCTCAGTCGGGCACGCGCTTGGTCGGTGGAATGCACCTGCAGCGACGAGGGAAACACCCGAACGCGATTCTCCTCGCGCTTCAGCAGGTCCGCCTCCTCAAGCCAGGCGATGGCTGTCTTGACGCGGGTGTCGTCGGTGGTCCGGTCTCGCTCGAAGGCGGCATCCTCATCCTCGAGCAGTATCTCCCCCGGCGTCGCCTCCACCTCCCCCTTCAACTGACGCTTGCCGTCAAGGTTGCGCAACGCTTTGAGGATGCCGTGAATCTCGCGCCGGTTGAGCCGGGAGCGGGCCGACAAGCCGAACTGCCGCTCCACATCGTCAGGCGTGTGGAGCAGGACGCATCTGGCGCTTTGCCGATCCCGTCCGGCGCGACCCGCTTCCTGCAGGTAGTTCTCCAGCGACCCCGGTATGTCGGCATGAATCACCAGCCGGACATCGGGCTTGTCGATGCCCATGCCGAAGGCGTTGGTGGCTGCAATGACCCGGATTCCGCCGTCGATGAAGCGCTGCTGGGCCTCCTTCTTGGCATCGGGCGTGAGTCCCGCGTGAAAGTGCGCCGCCTCCCAGTTCCTGCGACGCAAGTACTCGGCGACCTCTTCGCAGCGCTTTCGGGTGGCGCAATAGACAATCGCGCCCCCTGGTTGTGCGGACGCCAGATTGGCGTCAAGAATTTCGTGGATGTCGTCGAGCTTGCGGGCGGCATCCGAAGGCAACACCTCGAACTGAAGATTCTCGCGGTTTGATCCGCCATTGAAGACGGTCAATTCGATGCCCAGCTCGTCGCCAAAGTGGGCTTGAATGTCAGTGATCACGTCGGGTTTGGCGGTCGCCGTCAGGCAGACCACCGGGGGCGGTGCGGACCTGGCGCCAGCCGCAGCTTCGGTTGGATCGCCGGGTTTGGGCAGCCCGGCCCGCTCCCTGATGAAGCGGCCGATGTAGCGATAATCCGGGCGGAAGTCGTGGCCCCAGCGGGACAGGCAGTGGGCCTCGTCAAGAACCCAAGCGCCGATCTCGCGTTGGGCGAGCGCGGAGCGCACGGCCCGATTGCGCAGTTGCTCCGGCGAGATCAGCACGATGGCTGCATCTCCGAGGCGCACCCGGTCCAGGGCGGCGGCCCGTTCGGGCATCGACAGCATGCCGTTGACGTTGGTGCAGGAACTGATGCCGACCCGCTCCAGTCCGGCGACCTGGTCGGCCATCAGCGCCACCAGCGGGGAAATGACCACAGTGAGCGCACCGGTCTTGTCGTAGCGGGACAGTGCCGGCACTTGGTAGCACAGCGATTTTCCCGCGCCGGTCGGCAGCAGGCCCATGACCGGCTCGCCAGCCATCGCCCGCTCGACAATGGCTTGCTGCATGGAACCGCCGTCGTCGGTGGCTGGCTCGGCGCGAAAGCTGTCGTAGCCGAACCAGCGCTTGAGTTCACTGACGGCGTTGTGCCGCTCCCCGCACCAAGCGCAGGTGGCGTTTCCGCACGGCTGGTCGCGCAGGCGCCGCACCAGTTCGCGGGCCTGGGGAAACTGATGGCGCACCCAAGGCGGCATGACGGAGTTGCCGCCAGCCACCGTCAGCCAAGCCAGCGCATAGGCCAGCGGCCAACCGTCATGGGCTTCGATCCATGCGGCCTGGCTTTGGGTCGCGCAGACCTTATCCCGGACGCATTGGTCAATGGCGGAGCGCGCCTCGGCTTCGGTGGGACGGGGAGCGCCCCGCATCTCAGCGAATAGGCGATCAAAGCCGTCGCACGGGTTCGATTGGGTGGTCAGCCAGTGCCATGCGGTCAGCAGGTGCGGGTCTTTGAGGCCCAGGGCATCGCGCTCGTCGCTCAGCAAATCAAGGGTGATTTGGGCGTCGAGCTTCGGGTTGTTGATCTGCGCCCGGATCAGCCCGCCGTCTTGATAGTGCTTGACGAGGCGGTGGTAGGGATTCTCGGGAAAGGCCAGCGGACTGAGCCGCAGGGTGTCCAATCGCGGCATTTGAAGCAGGCGCAGTTGCGGCGCCGCCGCTTCGAGGTGGGGCGCATCGAACTCGATGAGATTGTGGCCCACCAAACAGTCGCCGTTGTCGGCGAACGCATCGAGTTGGGTCAGCGCGGCCTGCAAGCCGACCGCGCGCAACCGTTCCTTCGTAAAGGTGAGCGCGGCGCCAGTGGTTTCGTCAATCGCCGCGAGCGCGAAGATGCGCTCGGTGCGCGTGCTGACTTCGAGATCGACGCAGATGCAGCGCATCGGCCTATGAGCGTCCGATGCTGAGGGTCATGTCCACCGCTGTTGCCGGCGCGTTGCCATCCTTGACGGGGCTGCGGGACTGCTCAATCCGAGCCAAGCGCCACGCTGGCGGTGCCTTCGAGGGGTGCTGCGGTGCCTTCCCGCTCCAGCCAGATGTCGCAGTCGGCGATCCATTCGCCGTCCGCTTGGCGGATTCCGGTGACCCGGCCGCGGGCGGTGATGCGGTCGCCGTCGAGCACCACCAAGGGGAAGCGCATGACGAGGCGGCGGATGGACTTGGGACCCGCCCAAGCGTGGAGCATGTTGATCATGTAGCTTAAGCCCAACGGCCCTTGGTTGATGGTGCGCTGGCCGAAGCCGAGCCTCTCCACCACGGAAGGGTCCCAATGCACGGGGTTGGGGTCGCGCAGTATGGCGGCCATCGTGCGCATCCGCTCCGGCGCCACTCGGGCCATGACCCAGGGCGGAACCTCATCGCCCGCCCGCGCGCCGGTCGGCGATTCGAGCCGTTCGGCACCGGTCGGCGACGGCTCGGCGGCCTTGACGTGCTGGTTCAGGGCGGCCTGCTCGGACGGGTTGCGCTCAAAGCTGCGCCGGTAGTGCCAAGTGATGGTCGCCCGGGCGCTTAACGCCTCATCGGGCGCGAACATTTCGAAGCGGAAGGCGATGCGGTCGAAAACGCGCCCGCCGCCGCTGCGGCGGTCGGCCTCGGCCACCTCGCCGGCGATCCGGTACGGCGTCTCCTCAAGCAGCGGCTGGAAGATCTCCCAAACGTAGCTCTCGATGCCGATGGAGAAGTCCGACTCGGCTTGGCCCAAGGCGAACATGCCCTTGATGGAGGTGCCCGCCCCGAGGATGGGGACGTGGAAGAGGGCAACCGGGTGCGCCAAGCCGTCCGGCAGCGGCGCGGCGCCCGTGCATTCGGTGAGCAGGAAGTTCTCCCAATGGGCGATGGTGTAGGAGCCGCCGGGGAACCGGTGGCCGACTAGCGCGCGGATGTCTTCGACGGTGGGAGCTTCGGGCATGGGCGCCTCCCGGCAGTTGGTTTGGCCCTGATTCTAATGGGTCTCCAGTCGCGTTGCGCGTTGCCGCCCGTTGGCTGGTCGAACCAGAGATCCAGAACCACCACCCGCTCGTCGCAAAGCAGGCCCGGCTGGAATCCGGGCGGGCTGTCGTTGCGCCGCCAGATGACGCAGCGATCACGATTTGGCGAGACAACCGAAAGTCGCTCGCCTCAAGACCAGCGGCGATCAGTTTCCACCCCGGCCCCGGAATCATCCCCAAACGCCTCCCTGCCACAGCCGCTGCAAAAAGTCCCTGGCGGGAAGAACCCGCACATCGTCAATCCATGCCTCCCGTTCGCCGAGATACACGCCAAAGCACCCCGTGCTGCTTGCCCCCAATTGGCTTCGCACCAGATGAAGGCCGCGGTTGAACCGCCGCTCCCAACGTTGGCTGGCCTTGATTTCCACGGCTGTGTGGCCCGTAGCGGTTTCCGCGATCACATCCACTTCGGCACCGTTGTGGTTGCGCCAAAAGTGCAGCGGGTATCTCAGACCTGTGTAGGCGAGGTGGGCGCGCATTTCGCCGAGTATCAGGGTTTCCAGCAGGCTGCCCCGTTCCTCGTCGCCAACGGGGTAGGGCAGGCGGTCCACCAGAGCGCGGGCCACGCCGCAGTCGAACAGATAGAACTTGCGGTGGCTTACCTGCTTGTTCGCCGCCTTCAGTTTCCAAGGCGGCAGCCAATAGCCGATGAGGGTATCGACCAACAGGTCAAAGTGGCTTTGCACGGTGGCTCGCGCCACGCCAGCGTCGCGCGCGATGGCGCTGGCATTGGTCGTCTGGCCGTTCTGTCGTGCCGCCACCTCCAGAAAACGCGCGAATCCAGCGAAATTGCGCGTGAGCGCCTCCGCCCGGATTTCCTGATCGAGATAGGTTTGGGCATAGGTGCGCAGGTAGTCCTGTGCATTGGGTTCGGTCACCGCCATGGGCAGGCTGCCCAACCGCAGCGACCGCTCGACGTTGAAGTCCGCGCCGAGCTCCTCGGAAACGAGGGGATAGAGCTCCGTTGACACCGCGCGCCCGGCAAGCAGGTTCACCCCGCCCCGCCGCAGTTTTCTCGCGCTCGATCCCGACAGGACAAAGTTGAGCCCATTTGCTCCCATGAGCCTATGTACTTGGTCGAGCAGCGCCGGGGCTTTCTGTATTTCGTCTATGACCACCCATGTGCCGGACTGAAGCCCGCGCAGTTCGTCAAAGAGTGCGTTGGGATTGCGGTTCAGGCGTATCGACTCGCCCGCATCCAAGAGGTCGTAGGAAAGAGCTTCAGGAAACCGGTTTTGAATCCATGTGGACTTTCCGGTGCCCCTTGGACCCAGCAAAAGAATGGAGCGGGCTGGCGTCGGCAGAAGTCTTGCGTACATAGATGGCATTTTTGCCGGAAATTTGCCAACTATAATTACATAATATCCTCATAAGGGCGATTGAGAGAGGCGATTGAGCATGGACCAACGGATCGAATTCACGCCCCTTCAGGTGATCACGCTGACCGCGGTGCTGCTGCTGGCGTTTGCCGCCTCCTTGGGCATGGCCTTCAACGTGGACGCCATCGCGCTGTCGTTCTCCGCCAGCAACTTTGACGCCGGCAAGGTGGCCTCGACGGAGCTGGCCGCCATCGCCGCCGGCAACCTCATCTTCGCCCGGCTGGCCTCGAGGATGGATCCCCACCGGGTCTATTTGGTCGGCGCGCTGGCCATCCTCGGTTTCAACGCGGCTTCGCTGTTCGCTGCCGACATCGGTGACCTGCTGCTGCTGAGGGCGCCGGCGGGCTTTGCGCTGGGTGCGGTGGTCTCCACGGTCATGGCCACCGCGGCGCGCTCGGCCACCCCGGAGCTGACCTTTGGCATCATCAATTCCATGGTCGGGGTCATGGGCATGGGCTTGGCGCTGGTGCTGCCCCGAGCCCTGAATGCGCATGAGTTCGCCAACCGGCATTTGTCCGCGGGCGGCGTGGTCTGGAATGAGCTCGATGGGCTGTTCGCGGTCTATGTGCTCTGCTCCTTGGCCGTGCTGCCGTTCATCCGCCATACGCCGGGCCAATCTCCGGCTTCGCTGCAGCAGGGCGGCGGCGCCCCCAAGGGCGTCGGTTGGCTGGCCTTGTTGGGGTTGGGGATCATTTTCCACGGCCACGGCACCTTGGCGCTGTTCCTGGTCAAGATCGGGCGCGAGGTGCCGTTGGACGCCGAAGTGGTGGGCTACGTCATGATGGCCGGTGCCTTCATTGGCATCGTCGCGCCCTTGGCGGCGGGCTACCTGGGCAGCCGGGTCAAGCCGTTGGCGCCGCTGCTCATCCTCGGCGGGCTCCTGGCGCTGAGCGGTTTGGCGCTTTCCAACATCAGGGGGCCAGCGGCCTTCATCATCGCCACGCCGGTGTTCGCGGTGCTGCCAACGGCCTTCATGCCCATCATGCTGGGCGTTCTGTCCCGGCTCGACCCCTCGGGGGCGCTGGCCGGGTCGCATCCCGCCTTCGTGCTGCTTGGCGGCGCCTTGGCGCCCTTCGTTGGCGGCTTCATCAGCGATGCTGCGGGTGGGTTCGGAGCCAACGGCGGGTTTGCGGTGCTCTGCTTTGCGGTGGGTCTCGGCCTGTGCTGGCCCGTGCTTTGGCGGGCACAGCGGCCTGCTGAAGGATCAGCACATTAGGCTTCGGCCACCTCAAAGCCACTGATGTTGCGCGTCGCCTCGCTGAACTCAACGCCGACCAAGCGGATCGGCTCGCCGAGGTGGCGGTACTTGTCGGCGTAGCCGCGCTCCGACAACTGCCGCAGGGCGGCGCCCTCGCTGGCCCGTTCGGCCACCTTGAACTCGAAGAGGTACACCCGCCCGTCGAAGTGCATCGCCAAGTCCAGCCGGCCCGCCGACGAGGCCTCCTCGACGGTCAGGTCCATCCCCGCCGCCGCCAAGGCAGCGTAGAACACGCTGGCGTAGCAGCCCTCGAACCGCGCGATGTCGTTGCGCCGGTGCCAGTCGGAGGGAATGCCCGCGAACAACGCTCGCAACTCGGTTTCCACCGCAGCCAGGTCGTCAGCGAGAAAGCGGTCGTAGAGGCGCCCTGCGGCCAGCGCCCGGTTTTCGCGGCCGCCGGCCAGCCGCAGCAGCAGCACGTCGTTCAGGCTCTGGCGCACCTCCCGGTTGGGGTAGCCCAGCCGGTAGCGCCTGCGCCCGCCCTTGAAGGCCGACTGCTCGACAGTGAGGTAGCCGGTCTGGAACAGCAGCGCCTCGACAGCGATCTCCTCTACGTCAAAGCTCGACAACAGGCTCTCGTTGGCCTTCATGCCGTCCAGCTCAAAGGCGTTGACTCCGCGTCGCGTCAGCATGTCCACTAGGAAGGTCGGGGTGCCGGTCTCGAACCACCAAGCGCCGAACTCGCGCCGTCGGCACAGCAGCAGGACGTCGTAGGGATTGTAAACCCGCTCTGTGCCCCGCCAGTTGTAGCCGTTGTACCACTCGCGCACCTCGCCCCGATCAAGGCCCGCCATCTCTGGCGCAAACACCGTGTCCAGGTCCGCCTCCGTGTAGCCGCAGATGGTCGCGAACTCAGGTTCCAGGGTGATGTCGATGAGGTTGTTCAGGCCCGAGAACAGGTTGACCTTGGAGAACTTGCTGACCCCGGCGAGCAGCGTGAAGCGCACGTGCGCGTCGCAGTCCTTGATCACCGAGTAGAGGCCGCGCAGGAAGTCGCGGTTGGCGCGGGCGACCTCCGGCTGGCCGAGCGCATCCAGGATCGGCTTGTCGTACTCGTCAACCAGCACCGCCACCCGCTGGCCGGACCCCTTGTGCAGAGCGTCCAGCAGCGCCGCAAACCGCCCGGCGACCGTGCTGGCGGTCAGCAAAAACCCCTGCTCCCCCGCGATGGCGTCGATCTGCTCAGCCGCGCTCGCTCCCACCTCATCGGGCTTGGTGAAGCTGCCGCGGCCAAAGCTCAGCCGCACCACCGGATGCCGTTGGCCCCAGTCCCAGCCTCCGTGGATGGCGAGGCCCCGAAACAACGCCTCGGAGCCCTCGAACAACGCCTTGATGGTATCGAGCAGCAGGCTCTTGCCGAAGCGCCGGGGGCGTGACAGAAAGTAGTGCTTGCCGTCCCTCGCGAGCCGCCGAATGTGGTCGGTTTTATCGGCGTAGTAGTAGCCTTCCTCGCGAATTTCGCGGAAGGTCTGTATGCCGATCGGCAGCTTGCGCCGCTCTGCCTCCATCCTGCTCGCTTGTCCACCTGATGATGGGCAAGCCTATCAGCAACAAACCCCCTCTGCTAATGGGACCCCCCATGACGAGCGCGGAGTTTCGCGCAGCGAAACTCCAACGAACCGAAGGTTCGCCGCGACCGTCAGGTCGCGCGGGTGCGCAGCTAGCCGCCTAAGTTCGCTCTGCGTTATAGTCCGGCTGCCAAGATCATCGGAGGACAGGGAAATCAACGTAAGCAAAACAACCGGAATTATTCGGCCCCAATGGCGGCTGGGCCGGCGTTTCGCCAGTGGGTTCAAGCGGGCTGCTCTTGCCGCGGCGGGTTGGGCGCTGGCCTTGGCGGCCCCGTTGGTTCACGGCGAGTATCTGGCGTTCTCGGTCACGGAGGCGGACCGGTCGCCCCTGCCCAGGAGCTTGGATCGCATCGACTCCAAGCATCTGGTC
>JAPOTD010000081.1 GCA_026709365.1 Gammaproteobacteria bacterium | reverse complement strand
TCGCAACATTGGCCAGCATGAAATGGCAGAGCAGATTCTGGCCAACATGCGGGCGGCAGGCTATCAGGTGTCCCCTTTGGATCCATTTGAGCAACCGGCGCCGGTTGCGTTGCGCCTGCGGGAGCCTTCCCCCTACTGCAACCGGTTGCGACTCATGTGGCAGCAGATGCGCCAAACGGTCATTGACCGATTTCCCATGCCGTCCGAGCGGCCGTTCGACCCGGATGCGTTCCTGGCTCGAATGGACGAACTCTATACGGAGGACGCCTATCACTCGCTGTCCATTGAGGCCTACCGGGTCAACAATGCCTTGATTGAGCGCGTTCGCTCGGGCGGGTGGAATCCCGATGGCGTTGCGAGCGACCGTGATGCCCGTGACGCCTTGGCGGCGCGAGGCTATTGGCAGGCGTTCCAAGCGATGAAGCGAAGCGTGGCGCAGGTGCTGCCGGGCGCATCATCTGGACAAGGCTTGGCAGCCGGAAAGACAGCCGAAAGCGACCACCACGAATGGCATCGAGAATTATTCGCTCCCGCCGTGGTGGCCGGCATTTTGACCCCCGTTGACTTGGCGGGCTATCGCAATGATCAGGTTTACCTGCGAGGCTCCCTGCACACCCCGCCCAACAAGGAGGCGGTGCGCGACTGCATGCCAGTGTTCTTTGAACTGCTCAAAGCGGAGCCCAGTGCTGCCGTGCGGGCGGTGCTCGGCCACTTTCTCTTCGTGTACATTCACCCCTACATGGATGGCAATGGTCGGCTGGCCCGCTTGCTGATGAACCTGATGCTGGCTTCGGGGGGATACGCTTGGCTGGTGGTGCCTGTTCAGCAGCGCAGCGAGTACATGAATGCCTTGGAAGCCGCGAGCGTGGGTGGCGACATCGGGCCGTTTGCGGCGTTTCTGGGTGATTTGGCGCGTCAGGCGGAGTAGATTGGTTCGCGTATGCGCGTTTGCATGAAAAGCTGGTTGGATTGGAGCGTCGCGCTGCTTGCTTGCCTCACGGCGGCGGGTGCCTGCACGGCCAAGGAGGAGGCGACGGTGGCGGAATTGCAGGCTCAGTTGCTGCAGCAGATCAGTTCGGACGCTTGGGAGACGCGGGGCTACACCGGGCGCGGGGTGCTGAGCGAGCGCGTCATGGCGGCCATGGCCGAAGTTCCCCGGCATGAGTTCGTGGACCGCTACGGACCGGCTGCCGCCTACGCCAACCGGCCCTTGCCCATCGGCCACGGGCAGACCATCTCGCAGCCGTTCATCGTGGCGCTGATGACTGACCTGCTCAACCCCGAAGCCGACCATGTGGTGCTGGAGACCGGCACCGGCTCCGGCTACCAGGCGGCGGTGCTGGCCGCGCTGGTCAACCGCGTACACAGCGTCGAGATCATCCCCGAACTGGCCGAGAGCGCCGAGCGCCGCTTGGCCCGGCTCGGCATCGACAACGTGGCCGTCAAGACCGGCGACGGCTACCACGGCTGGCCGGAGGCGGGGCCGTTTGACGGCATCATCGTCACCGCCGTCGGGCCGGACATCCCCCCGGCGCTAGTGGCGCAGTTGAAGCCGGGCGGGCGCATGGTGCTGCCGGTGGGCACCCAAGTCATGGATCAGAACCTCACCTTAGTGACCCGCCGCGCCGACGGCGGCACCGATGAGGAGCAGGTGTTGCCGGTCGCCTTCGTGCCGCTGACCGGGGATCGCTGAGCCGCCGCCAACGCCGCGGCCTTGGCGTCATCCCCGGAGCGAATCCCGCCCTCGATTGAGTCGATAGGATCGCTGCCCAAGGCTCGTGCGCACTGAGAAACATATCGGAATCTGACCTAAGCGACGAGCGCGGGCTCAAAAGCATTTCGGAATCTGATCCGCACGCGAACGTCAGTTCGCGCAAGCGCATTGACACCAAAACGCCAACGGCTAAACTACCCGCCCTCCCTAGCCAGCGGGTGTTTAGCTCAGTTGGGAGAGCGACGGCCTTACAAGCCGTAGGTCGCAGGTTCGAACCCTGCAACACCCACCAGCTGGCAAGGTCTGCGGAGCGGTAGTTCAGCTGGTTAGAATATCGGCCTGTCACGCCGGGGGTCGCGGGTTCGAATCCCGTCCGCTCCGCCATTTTTCCTAATAAATCAATTAGTTAGAAAAGGTTTTCCCTCTTTTTCCCTAGGTTTTGGCCGTTGTTTCGACCTAACATAATCTGATAGCTCTTCGCCAATCCTCGCACCATTAACTGCAAATTCGACTTCACATACCCTCAAAGTCCCTTTCAAGCAAGCGACAAGCTGGCCCGCCCGTTGCTCACGCCCAGCCAGATATCCCGCCCCTAGACGCTTTTCGCTTGGCTTCAGACTGCCTCCCCCTTGAAACCCCCTCAAGCACAGGTGAGCACGGAGAGTACAAGAGCACTGGGAGGACGAATCACCGATCACGATGAGCACAGCGTACTGGTGCTAGTGGTCTGAAAACGCGGTCTTTTTTCAGTAACCCTGATGCATGTTGTCTTCGGAATGGCAACGTTTGAGTAAGAGTTGATACTCCGAGATCGCTGCATGACGAACCAGCATAAAAGTCTGGGTGATGAAATTTTCATTGCAACTCAACCTATTGAGTTGCACAATTTCCCTAGCCTGAACGGTAGTGGCATCGCGCCTCCCGAAGAGCCTCCAAACTCAACGGTGAGGCGCCCAAGCCTGAATATGCGCCAGCTGCCGGGCAGTTCAGGGCCACGGCGTCCAACCCCGTGGCCCGCCTCGAACACAACTACAACAACGGATAGCAGGAGGATATCAATGCCGCTCAAGACAATACAGAAAAATAAGCTCAAGATGCGCGCCACGCTTTGGCCCGATATCTCTGATGAAGACCTGTGGCACCGAAAGACTTCAGATGGATGGCTTACGCTACCTCGTGCATTCCCTATCATACTGCGAATCATGGACATGCTTGCCGACAAAGGCAAACCTGTCTCACCGACGTACTTGGATTTGTGGTGCCGAACGTATGACGATTCTTTCGTGGTGGCATCAAAGCCTCAGGAGATGGCGTTCTATGCGGGGTTTACGGGACAACGCGCTCAGCACACATGGATTGCGCGGATTCGGCAGCTAGTTGACTTAGGTTTTATTCGGTTAGCGAATGGTGCTACAGGTCCGGCCCACTACATCCTCATCCTTAATCCGTTCCGCGCCATTAAGCAACATATCGACGCTGGCCGTGTCAATGCGGCTTTTGAGAACACGCTGACCGAGAGGATGATCGAGATCGGGGCCGCTGATCTAGATCAGGATGAAGATGAACAAGACGACGATTGAAGGCCGGAGGATAGGTACTTAGCTCTATCGCAAACTGTTGATCAGCGTTTAGTTTGGGAGCTACGACAAGGATAGCTTGCAGGCGTCTTTCAATGCAATGCGCTTTGGCGAAGGCTGATCCATTCAAAGCGGTAGGTGTTCTCTAATACGCTGAGCCAAACAGTTCGGCCTGTTCGCTCTTGGAGCGTGGCGGCAGGAGTCCGGCCAGTTCCGAAAGACCCTCGACCGGAACGTTGCCCAGTTCCCTAGGCTCAAGCTTGTGGAGGCCGCCACCGTAAACCCGCCCCTCCCCGAGCAGGTCGGTGGGGCGGATGGCGTTGAGATACTCCCAGACTAGCCGCATCAGGTCTGGATGTTTGGCGGTGGCCTCGGCGAACAGCGGCTTTGGGTAAAGCATGAGGTAAACGTTGGCGGCAGTCGCCCGCGAGTTGTTCAGGATGAACCGGAATGGTCGCCCCCTCTTGGTGTCGCTGCGACCTAGGTAGGTGCAGACGAGCGGTGCGGCAGGGCGGTTCTCTTGAGCGTACCAAGGTCTGCGGTGACGACAGAGGTAGCGCTTGGCGACGCGTCTCGACTTGCCCTCTTCTAGGTATTCCCAGAGTGATGGGTGCCGGGTCTTGATATCGCTTTCCGTCAAGCGGCAGTCGAGCAGGTAGAGCCTGCGCTCCAAAAGCGGGTTGCCGTCGCTGTCCGCTGATATCTCATCGTCGGACACGTAACGCGGGCTCGGCAGGATGGGCCGGAAGGCCTCGTATGGAAGCCTGCGGCGCTCAAGTTCCTCAGCGGACAGGATGAAGTAGTTGTTGTCGCCGGTGGCCAAGCCGCGTTTGATGGTGAAGTAGTCGGACAGTACCGGCGCATCAGCGTTTGTGTCTGTATCTGCCTTGGGGTAACGGGTCCACTTGCGGTCGTGGCGCAATGCGGCGGTGGGGATCGAGCGCTCCATCGCCGGACAGGTAAGGGAGCCTCCGTAAGTGAAGCGGACTTCATGGGAGGCATTGGGGGACGCCTTGCGGAACCAGACCACGGCCGAGGAGACGAGGGCGTCGCCGAATTGCACGTCGTCGGGGTCAAAGCGATGGATGTGCAGGAGGTCCACGGTGTCGAGAAGGTACTGCTTGATCCCGAGCCCGTAGTTGACATCCATGAATTCGCTCGGAATCAGCCAGCCCGCGAGGCCCCCATCTACCATCCAGCGGTGACTCAATCCGAGAAAGTAGCAATACAGGCCAGCGAGTCCGCTCAGTTCAAGGCCGCAAGCCGACCGTGTGAGCTGGCGTAGCCGATGCTTGTCACCTTTGACGATGTGGTGGTGGCGCACGTATGGCGGGTTGCAAATCAGTAGGTTGAACGCCGCCGCGGACGGTGGTGCCTTAGCGCGGGTGAAGTCGGCCTGTCGGACATCGAGACCCGTGGCCTGCCATAGCGCCGCAGCCGGCGTCGCATAGTGCGGATCGATCTCGTAGCCGACAGCGGTGCCGATGCGTTCCTCGGAGAACATCTCAAGAAGCGCCGAGTAGAAAGATCCCGTGCCAATGGCGGGATCGAGGAAGCGCACTTTGGTGTCCGCGTCCATCTGGTGCTTCGCGTAGCCTAGGATTTCCCGGGCTAGCGCGGTTGGGGTCGCGAACTGCCCCATGCGGTTTCTTTCGGCCCGGGTCTTGGTGGCGTCAAGATTCCGCTGAAGCGTGAGCCGTCGCGCTTCAATGGAGGTGTCCGGGCGTATGCTCATCTACAGGCCGAACCCGGCGAGGTCGTCGATGCGGTGCTCCCAAACCCAATCGATGCCCTCGGCAGCCTCATAGCCGAGATAGCCGCTGTCGAAATAGCCGCAGAGGAAGAGGTTGAAGCGAACGTTGTCGCCATGGGTGTGGCGCAATTGGCCTATCTTGGTCGCCTCCTCCTTTCGCCGCTTGTTGACGTTCGTGAAGTCACCCGCTGACTTCGCCTCCAAGAGCAGGGGGAAGTCGCCCATCTCGGCCGCCTTGGGCATGACCACGGCGTCGACGGGAATGTTGATCTTTCGATTCGAGCCCTCTTGATCGACGGGCACAATCAGCCGGAAGGAGTAGGTGCCGGGACGCATGCGGTCGTACGTAATTCCGTCTTGCGCTGGCTCGTATCCCTTGGCGTCGAGCCACAGTCCAATCGCCGTGAGCTGGCGCTTCTCCTGTGCATTGCGGATGATGGGATTGGCAACTGCGCCACATAGTCGGTCGGCCACAATGGTAGCGGCGCGGTAGCGCTCCAACGTGCTTGGTGGTTTGTCTGCGCGTCCCAACCAGACAAAGATGTCGGGGTCGGCCATCTTTTTGATGGTCTCGCCAATCTTGCGGAGTTGGTAGTCCACCTGTTCGTTGGTCATCCGCGGCGGGAGCCGGTGTTTTCTCTCCATGGAGTTGACCAGTGTCTTCGACACACCGGATAGGCCAATCAGGCGGTCCACGGCGAGCGGCGGACAGGCCGACATGCGCAGCGTGGGCAGGATGGCCGGATTGGACTTGAGCACCGCCACGCTGATGTCCGTGAGGTATCGAGTCGTAGTGAGCGTTGCTTGGACATCGCTGGTCGTTCGGATGCGTGTATCCCTGTAAGCTGCCGGGGCGAACTGAAGGAACCACTCGTTATACATGTCCACCGAGTGGGCGATGTCCTGCTTCCAGCGGTCGGGCCTGTTGCGGTTAACGTCCATGCGAAGACCGCGGCGACGGTGGAGTGGAGGGTGCGTCGTTCGTGGCGGCGACGTCCGGCGGGAGTGGCGTTGCCGAAGCGCGCATGGGTTCCGAGCGAGACATCTAGCCGGGTTCCGGTGCAGATAGCTGGCATTGTTGTCGACATGCGGCACAGGGTCAACGTGAGCATTCCAAGATATTGTGCTTGAGTTTGGTAGTCCGACGGAGGGCCGCGATGCTCTTGAGACGCAGATGATCCTCAACCACAGGCATGCCGTCGAGTTTCTGATCGAGACGGGGAGCACTTCAGATTGACCGACATATCGGTATCGGAGCAGAATAAAGACTTCTATATCAGTCAATTTGGATTTCACAATGCCTCGCTTGCAACGGAGTTACTCGGTCATTACCAAGGAGGCTCTGCGTCTGTTGTCGATGCAAATCAAGATGGCTCGCAAGGAGCGCCGGATGACGGAGGCCGAGCTTGCCGAGCGCATTGGCGTGGCCCGGAGCACCGTGCAGTTGATCGAGAAGGGAGCGCCCACGGTGGCGGTTGGGCTGGTGTTCGAGGCCGCGAGGGTTGTGGGGGTCGGCCTGTTCGTCCCGGAGGCAACTTCGCTGACGCCCTTGTTGGAGCGGGTGCGGGACCGGCTGACGTTGCTGCCAAAGTCAATCCGCAAGCCCAAGGCAGTGGTGGACAATGACTTCTGACGCACCGCCTGTGGAGGCGTTCGTTTGGACATGGCTTCCAAGCTGGACGACCCCCGTGGTTTGCGGGCGGATTCGCCTCCGGGACGGGAGGCACGTTTTCACTTACGCCCGTTCGTATCTGGCGAGGGAAGAGGCCGTTCCCATCTATGAGCCGGAATTGCCCCTGCGTTCCGATGACATCGAGCCACTGGCGCCCCTGTCCCTTGCGAACTCGCTGCGCGACGCCGCGCCGGACGCCTGGGGGCGACGACAAGAACGACCGGTCCGACGCACCCGACGCTTACGTGACGCAATTCGCCGTAGTCGAGACGCGAGTCCAAGCGCGTCAGAATCGGGCCCTCAAAGATGCGCTTCGCAGTCTGAAATTCGATTGGTGCTTCGCTACATTGCCACGGTCTTTGGCCCCGTGCCGCTTGGCCGCCTACAGCGCCGGGTCCAGCCGCAGACAGTCCAGCCGCAGCCGGTTGCGGTCATTGAGGTCCTCGCAGCAGGATCGGCCCGCAGGTGCGCTGCCGAATGATGTCCCGGTTGGCGTGGACGACGCTTTTGAGGTGCCGTTCGTCGCCGATGAAGCCCGCCGCCCGCCAGTCCCATCCGCCGGTCGTCCTCCACCAGCAGCGCCGCGCCGCCGTTCGACGTGACCTCCGCCCCAGTGAACTCGGCCTCGACGCGGCGCCTTTCGGAGCGTGAAAGGCGAATGACCTTCGGATTGGAATCCGCCCGCAATCCGGTCGTTGAGGCAACGGCAGTCAAGCGTCGTAGTGATAGCGGCAGGCGATGATGCACACTTGGTCATCTTCCACCGAGTACACTAGGCGGTGGGTGTGATCGATGCGCCTCGACCAAAAGCCGCTCAAGTTCTCCTTCAATGCTTCGGGTTGGCCGATGCCCTCGAACGGCGAGCGCATGACATCGGCGACCAGCCGATTGATGCGCTTTAGCATTCGCTTGTCCTGACCTTGCCAATGCAAGTAGTCGCTCCAAGCCGCTTTGGTCCAGGCCAGCGTTCTGGTTTTCATGATCGCGGGACAGGATTGTTGCATTGGCCGACTGCCGCGCCCGGCACCCGCGCTGTTGTGTGGCAACTCGGTTGCGCTGCCAAGGCGGTGCGCCTTGTCTTCGGCCTAATGCATCCTTGCTAGTCATCAAGCAGGCCGCGCTCGACGGTTTCGCCGGTGCGCAGCTGCCTGATCGATTCCGCTAGGTGGGCTGCGTTGGCGGGCGACCTGAGAAGGTGCATGGTTTCCGCCAAGCTGTTGTAGTAGTCAAGCGACATGACAACAGCATCGCTGGCGTCCCGGCGGGTGATGATCGCGATGTTGGCGTCGTTGGTCACGCCGTCGAGCACGGACTTCAGCCGGTTTCTTGCCTCGGTGAAGGTGATTGTTCGCATCGTTGCCTTCGCTGTTGGCAGTGGGGGCGTGATCCTATCACCGAATCGTAACCTGTACAATTTTTAGAACAGGTAGCTGCACTGAGCGACGCTGGCCGGCAGAACCTCTCGCGTCGGCAGCTCCTGAACGCTCTCGCCTTTGAGAGCCTGCATGAGCCGTTCGACGGGGTGCTCAAGGCGTTGGCCGGCAATTGATGAAGCGGTGGAGTTCGCCTGCAGGTAATGTCTCGGCTTCCACGCCTGTTCCGTCGCTCTAAGTAATGGTAGCGGCGCGAACGCGCACCTTTGGTGCGTGGCAGCTCGCGTTCAAGTTTCGCCAGCGCGAAACGCCTGTTCGACTGCCTGAATTCCCAAGACATATAGGCGTCCCGCCCTCGCACTCCTCGGTAGTGACACGCCGGATGTGAGGGCTCAGAAAATATCGGAACCTCACCCATGCAACGTGCGCGGAGTTTCGCGCCAGCAAAACGCCAACGCACCCGCGAAGCGGCTGCGCATGTGCCGGTTCAGAAACACACCGAATCCGACCTAGGCAATGAGCGCGGAGTTTCGCACAGCGAAACTCCAACCGCTTCTCGCCCTTTGGACGAGAGGCGCATTGCCAGCAGCCAACTTTTTGCTATACGGTGGCCGCTGCGGTTTGCTGACGATGCGCTGACCTCCGTGCATCGATTGCCAAGGAGCGGCGCATTGCCCACTGAACCGGATCGGCCGAGGCTGTCCTCGGCCTTGCTGAGCTTCATCCAGCTTGAGTCGGCGGGCGGCATCCTGCTGCTCGGCGCCACCGTGCTGGCGATGATCGCGGCCAACACGCCGCTCGTTTCGACCTATGAGCTGTTGCTGGACACCCGCGTGGCCGTTCGAGTCGGCGAGGCCGGCATCGACAAGCCCCTGCTGCTGTGGATCAACGACGGGCTGATGGCGGTGTTCTTCTTTCTCATCGGCTTGGAGGTCAAGCGGGAGCTTTGCGAGGGCGAGCTGTCGTCGGTTGAGCGCGTGGCCCTGCCGGCGGTCGGCGCAACCGGCGGCATTCTAGGCCCCGCATGCATCTACTCAGCGCTGAACTGGGGAAACTCGGGCGCCATGGACGGCTGGGCGATCCCGGCGGCCACGGACATCGCCTTCGCCTTGACGCTGCTGCGGGTTTTCGGCGACCGGGTGCCGGGGTCTTTGAAAGCTTTCCTGCTGGCGCTGGCGATTTTCGACGACTTGGCTGCCATCGTGATCATTGCCCTGTTCTACACAGCGGATCTCTCCCCCGGCATGCTGGGGGTGGCCGGCGCGGCGCTGCTGGCGGGGGTGGCGCTCAACCGCCGCGGCGTGATGAACGTGACCGCCTATGTGCTGCTCGGCTTGGCGCTCTGGGTTGCGCTGCTCAAGTCAGGGGTGCATGCGACGCTGGCGGGTGTGCTGATCGCCTTTTGCATCCCGCTGCGCGACGGGGCCGGGCGGTCGCCGCTCAAGGAACTGGAGCGCGACCTGCATGCGCCGGTTGCCTTCGTGGTGCTGCCGGTGTTCGCCTTCGCCAACGCGGGCATTTCCTTTGCGGGGATCGAGTTCGGCGACTTTCTGGATCCCGTGACCTTAGGCATAGCGCTCGGCCTGTTCCTGGGCAATCCCATCGGCATCATCGGGGTGGTCGGATTGGCGGTGCTGCTGCGCTGGGTGGCGCTTCCGCGAGGCGTGACTTGGGCGCAACTCACCGGGACGGCCTTCGCCTGCGGCATTGGCTTCACCATGAGCCTGTTCATCGCCAGCCTCGCCTTCGAGCACGGCGACGGCACCTACTGGGTGGCGGACAAGCTCGGCATCCTGCTGGGGTCGTTGGCGTCGGCGATGGCCGCGGCGGCGGTGCTTGGTGCTACCCTGCCGCGCACTGGCGAACGCCGCACACAACACTAACCGTCTTCGACAAGAAATCATATGAAATACAAAAAGTTGGGCAATTCGGGGCTAGAGGTCTCCCGCATCTGCCTAGGCTGCATGGGCTTCGGCGAGGCGTCGGCCGGGGTTCACGACTGGAGCATCGACGAAGCCGCCAGCCGCCCGATCATCGAGCGGGCGCTGGAGCTTGGCATCAACTTCTTTGACACTTCCAACGCCTATTCGCGCGGTTCGAGCGAGGAGATCCTCGGGCGGGCGCTCGGCGACATGGCCGATCGCGACGAGGTGGTGATCGCCACCAAGGCCTATTTCCCCATGCGCGGCGGCCGCAACGCCCGCGGCCTCTCGCGCAAGTCGATCATGGCCGAGCTCGACGCCTCCCTGCGTCGGCTGGGCACCGACTACATCGACCTCTACCAGATTCATCGATTTGATGACCGGACCCCGGTTGAGGAGACCCTTGGGGCGCTGCACGACGCAGTTGCCGTCGGCAAGGTCCGCTACATCGGCGCCTCGTCGATGTGGGCTTGGGAGTTCAGCAAGATGCTGCATGCCAGCGAGCGGTGCGGCTTCACCAAGTTCATCAGCATGCAGAACCAGTACAGCCTGCTGCAGCGCGAGGAGGAGCGCGAGATGCTGCCGCTGTGCGCTGACCAAGGCATCGGGACGATCCCGTGGAGCCCGTTGGGCCGGGGGCTGCTGACCCGTGGCTGGGACGCCGTGACCCGCCGCTCGCGGAACGATCGGCTGGCCGCCCAGCGGTTCGACGAGGTCAAGGACCGGCCCATTGTCGAGCGCGTCGGCGAGGTGGCGCAGGACAAGGGCACCTCCCGCGCCCAAGTGTCGATGGCTTGGGTGCTGGCCAATCCGGTCGTCGCCGCGCCCATCGTCGGCGTCACCAGGATGGGCCATTTGGAGGAGGCGGTGGCGGCGCTTGAGGTTGAGCTGACCGCGGATGAGAAGCGGCGGCTGGAGGAGGTTTACACGCCCCGGGCGAACCTGTTCTGAGGAAACGGCGCAACGGCGCTTCGCGCCATGCGAAGGGCGGGACTCGCTCCGGGGATCGCGTGGCAGTGGCCAACACGCCCCCGTGAGCCCCGAAAACTGTTTGTCATGCCTATAAACATGCTTCAGCCGGCCCTGAGTGGGTGTTCAAACCCGCTGCGTTGTCCCTGCGGACTTACAATTGAGGGCGGGATGCCCTCGCTCCGGAAGTCCGCTTGGTTCGGGCAACGACCCACGAAGGGCGTCCCGCCCTCGAAATGAACCGGGGACGCCGCCAAACTTCGTCGGCTGAAGCTCGTTTATGGGCATGCTGTTTGTTTAGGCGTGCTGGGCTGCTTGGCGGGCGCACTCGGAACGCAAGGGCTCCGTGCGGTTTCAGAAACGCATCGTAGTTTTCTGATGCGCTGAAAAGCCTTGTGGTTGCTGGCTTTCCGGCCAACGGGCCTGCTTCCGTCTCTCTACCCGTACCACTTTGAAAACCGTCGGGACACGCAATGCCCCGACGGCTTCTGGGGTGTTGGCGGGACGCAACGGGCTGCGGCTTTGCGAGCGCTTTGACGACAAGCGCCTTGACAG
>JAPOTD010000097.1 GCA_026709365.1 Gammaproteobacteria bacterium | reverse complement strand
CCGTCGTTGATGAAACCGCCGAGGTGGCTGCGTTGGCGGTGCAGGGCCCCACGTCCTGCGCCGCCTTGCGCGCCATGGACCTCGACGGTCTTGAAGCCCTAAGATCCTTCGGCCTGCGCCACTACCCCTTTGACGGCGGCGAGCTGATGGTGTCCCGAACCGGATTCACCGGCGATCTGGGCTACGAAGTCTGGGTGGCTCCCGCTCACGCCGAAGCCCTTTGGGATGCCCTGTTCGCCGCCGGGCGCAACCACCTCATCCGACCGATGGGCAGCGCCGCCCTGGAGCTTGCCCGCATCGAGGCGGGCTTCATCCAAGCGGGCGTGGACTTCGTGCCGGCCGAGCAGGTGGTGCGCCACGGACGGGCGCGCTCGCCCTTCGAGCTGGGCCTGGGCTGGCTGGTGGACTTCGACAAGGGGCACTTCACCGGGCGCAGCGCCCTGCTGCGGGAGCGCGCGCAAGGCTCGCGCTTCCGCTTCGTGCGCTTGGACGTGGAAGGCAACAAGCCTGCATCGGATTCCTTCATCCTCAACCAGCGCGGGCAGACGGTTGGCCATGCCACCTCCGCCGCCTGGTGCCCCTCCGCCAAGCGCAACGTGGCGCTCGCCTCGCTGGAGATGCCTTGGGGCCGCCCTGAGGATGAGTTGTGCGCCGAAATCCACTACAGACGGGAACTGCGCTGGACCCGCGCCGAAGCGCGCTGCCGGATCATCGAAGGCCCCATTTGGGATCCGCCCCGGCGCCGCCAAACACCGGCACCCAACTTCTGAGCGGGCCATGGCGCGGACCGCGCCGGAACGAACGCAATAGGGCTGCAACGGAGAGAGTGTCCGAAACCGAGCTTGAGGAGTGAACGGCAGGAACTGGCTCAAGGCTCTGGGTCGCTGAAACCTCCTTCAATCAGCGACTCCATGTCGGCCTCAAGCGTCGGAAGGCTGGCCCGAAGGGCAATGCGGGCCGGATTCCGGTAGAGCGACTCCACATAGTCGAAGAAGCTTGGAAGGCCCAGATCCCAAGGCCTCAAGGAATCGCCGCTTGGCGACCAGAGCAGCCCTAGATGCCTGAAGTGCCTCGCTGCCCCTTCAAGGGACATCTTCGCACCGGAATGCGATGAATGGCGCAGCCCCGATGAAATCGCCCTGTCGATCCATTCGGCGTCCATGAGTTCACCCGATGCTTCAAGACGACGCCAAAGCGCGCCCAACTGGCGAGCGCAGGGACCAAGCCCCTTGGCTTGGACATCGCGCCAAACACGCAGGTAGCGGGCTTGGACGCCCTCCGCGAATGCCGCCATCAATGGCCCACCGGCCCGGAAGTCGGCCAAGTCATCAGATATCGAGGCGGACTCAAGGGAAGCCCTGCCAAGCAGCTGCAGAAAGTACGGGCTGCCTTTGCAGGCGGCAGCCGCGCTGCCTACCGCATCCCGGTCGGCAATGGAGACCCCTGCCGCATCGAAAATGCAGGCCATGGCCGCAACGCACTCATCGGCGACCAAGTCGTTCGGCATTGGGGCCAAGCGCTCCCCCAACGCCCGCCCGTTCAAGATACCAAGTGGAGCCGGAGGACGCCTCAAGCGCGTCAATCAGGTCTGGCGTTCCGGCGAGCACAAACCCGACCCGCTTTGATTCCTCGCCTCCGAGTTGCTGCACGGCGCTGAGGAGCCGTGAAAGGGTATTGGGCGCTGCTGTGTGGCACTCGTCAATCAGCATGACGGTAGGTCCGTCGATGCGGCTGAGGTAGGCTGCAAGTGCGCCTTCCACGGGGCCTCCGCCGACATTGGGCGCGAGTAGGTCTTCGGCGGTCCGCCGTCCCTTGCCTTTGATGACGCCAACGTTCAGTTCGGCTTCAAACCCCGTTGTTGTTCTCTCCCCGGTTGACCGAATTGGGCAAGTCGGCTGACCAATGCGGCATCGGATTCCAGAACGGTGCCGGTCATCTTCATGGTGTTCGTCTTTGCAGACTTCCGCCCCAACCCGTCAAGGCTATCCGCAAAGGCGTTGAGCAAGGCCGTCTTGCCGGTTCCCCGGGGGCCGTAAACGGTCATGCCGATGAGGTTTCTCCTCCCATTTCCAAGGATTTCGTCGGCTAGATTGGAAAGCTGTCGGATCTGCGCTTCCCGCCCAACCATCAAGGTGGGAACTCCGGATGAGCCTGCCGGGAACACTTCGCCGAACCGTCCGGCTTGGTAGTCCGTACGGACCTTGCGAGCCTGCTCAGGGGTCAGGCCGGTTTGGGCGATTCGGTCGAAAACGGAGGGCGTGCCTTTCTGCATGGCCGCTCAATTATGCCACGGCAGGAACGGCGTTGAATTGGACAAGACCAGTGCTTCAGCCGGAGATGCCCGTCTTGGGGTTTCTCATCAGTGAGCAGATTCCGGGCTAGCGATCTTGGCGTGTTTGGCGCGAGTCAGGAACTCCGCCTCGCTGCCGCAGTCGATGATCCAGTCGCCGACCTCCGCCAAGCGCTGCGGATCGGTCACGCCTTCGATCTGGGCGGAAAGGGGCTCTGCCGCCTGCCCTCCAAACTTCCGGCCAGCCAGTTGGCACAATAGCGCCCGCTCGTCGGCCCGGGCTCGCGCCACACCTTCGGTGACGCCGCGCTCCATGCCTTGGGCCACACCTTCGGCCAGCCAGTGGTCCACCATCGACTTCAACATAAACGACTTCACTTCCTGAAACTCTCCAAGCTCTGCAATTTCGCTCAGCTTGCTCTTCAGCTTCGCCACCTTTGGCAGGCCCGGTGCCAACGACTGCCGAATCCACTCCGCGAAGGCGTAGAGGTTCTTGAAAGCCGCGTCGTGGCGCCGCCTGCTTTTTGGGAGATTGATATTCGATGGCTAGTTCGGAAGTAGCCGTACTTGCGCGGGACGAGGCTGGATGGCTGAAGGCAGGCGGACAATCGCCCAGCACCCTGTGCGACATAGCCGATCTGGTTTCAGCCGGGCGCATCCTCCGATCCGAAAAACTAAGGTATTCAAGGGATTGAACCCCTTAGGCCGCTCCAATCTGGTCCCCGAGTTCGCCCATGCCCCAACAACAGCACCCTGCCAACCGACATCATGGGCGTCATGGAACACGACGCCCTCAACAAGCTCGTCTTCGCTCTCCCCCCAGTGGGGGCTGACGCGCTGCGCATCGTCGCTCGGGACTGGGTCAATCTCCTCGACCTGGAAACACTGGAGCGGGTCAGCGCTGAGCACCCGTCAACGGATCTGACCCAGCGGATTGGCGACTTGACGTGGCGAGTGCGGTTCCGTGAGGGTGCGTTGGCGGAGGGCGAACCGCCCTGGCTGCTGGTGCCGATGGAATTTCAGTCCAGCATTGATTCCGAGATGGGCGCGCGGGTTCGCGAGTACGTGGAGCGGCACATCGGAGCGCTGCGCCGTGAGGGCGCGTGGTCGGGTGAGGGGGAGGAGCCCTTGGTGTTGCCGGTGGTGGTGCATGACGGCCAAACGCGCTGGCAGCGGGGCGGCGGCCCTCTAGGCCGTTTGCCGGAGGTGGCGGCACGGGCGCTGGCCCCCATGCAGCCGGGGAGCTACTCATTGCTTGACGCGAGTGCCGGGGCGATGGAGGATTGGCCTGCGGACAACCGGGTGACGGCTTGGGTTCGGTTGTTGCGCTGCAACTCGGCGGCAGCGCTTCATGTGGCGCTTGGCCAAGGCCTCTCCGAGTTTCCGGGTCCGGGCGACGCGGGGTTCCGCGAGGTGTTGCGCCTGTGGTCGCTGGCGCTGCGAAGGGCGAACAAGGCTTGGAGCGGCGAGGAACTGGCGGAGTTTGAGGACAGTCAGGGAGAGAATGAGATGGCTAGCTTGGTTGAGGTGAACGGAAGGAAGATCCAGAAGGAGTGGTTTGAGGAGGGCAGGACTGAGGGCATCGCCCAAGGCATCCAGCGCGGCCGTTCGGAGGAGCGGGAGCGGTTGCGGCGGGAGTTTTCCGCTCTAAAGCTCGACTCGGAGACGGCGGCGAGGGTCTCGAAGCTGCTGGAACAGGGGGCATGACGGTGCCCTCGCCGCTGCCCTCGGACGGGCGGCCCGTTGACTTCGACGGACTTCCATTTGGGCCTGCTTGAAAGGCCAAGTTCTTCATTAGGGTGCAGGAATCCGACCGCCCGTCCTGACCACTGCCGCTATCGCATGTCAAGCCAATCGAGGTTCCCCGCCGTTCCCTCTCGCGAACGCATTCCACCCGTCCTCGGCCTCGTCATCCCGTGGCGTTTCCCAAGAACTTGCGCAGTTCGCGCACCAGCACCTCCGGCTGGTCGATTGGAATCAGGGTGAAGCTGTCGTCCAGCCACAATAGCAGGGAGTTCTCGAAGTGCTTCGCGAGCCGCTCGGCGTGAACCGGCGGCATCAGCCTGTCCTCGCGCACCCAGACGATCAGGACGGAGCCGCGAAAGGCTCCTTGCCGCTCAACCCAGTCGAGCACTTGTCGCCGTGACGGCACGTGGCGCGGGTAATTTCGCAGGTCGCGCCTGACTCTATGGTCGCGCCGGAGCGAATCGTTCCACCCTAGGAACCGCTCGTCAGAGACCCGCTTCTTTGACAGGTTGCTGAAGGTGAACGGAAGGTGCCGCAGCCAGCGAAACCGTAACATTTGGGCCGTGACGAACAGTCCTCCGAGAACCGAGGCGCTTAGGCAGAGCAGTCGGCCCGGAAGGCCGAGCGGATAGTTATCGAACGCTTCGCAAGAGACAAGCACCAAGCGACTGACCCGGTCCGAACGCCCGGGCTCGACAACGAGATGGGCACCGCCCCAATCGTTGCACACGAGCGTGACGTCGTGAAGGTCAAGTTCACCAAGAACTTGGCCTTCCGTGCCTGCCGAAAGGCAGTTCTAGAATAACGCAGCGGTAGTGATCGCGCAGGCCATCGACGATCATGGCCCAGACATCGCCGTCAATAAGAACGCCGTGGAGCAGAAGGACGACGGGTCCATCGCCGCCGGTGTCGTAGTAACTCAGCCTGGCGTTGGTCGGTCCTTCGAGTTCCACAGGCTTGTGAAAAAGGCTAGCTGGTTTCTTCGGTTCGAAGCGGCACCCCCTCAAATCTTCGACGGCCTGTTGAAAGCGGGCCGTGTTCTCCTCCCCGCGCAGCCGACACCATCGATATACACCCTGTTGCTCAAACCTCTATCGGCGCAGAATCTTCCAGTAGCAGGTGACTTTCGAGTTAACAGGATTCAGGATATACCAGTGGCGGCGTCGGCCCTCCCAGCCATCCACGCACATTTGGCCGAGTCGGAGCTGGAACCCGGTTTTCTGGCGGTGCGCGATATAGCGCCCTCTCGCATTGGCGGCCTCGAATACGGCTTCTGCTGTCATCGTATCTAGCTTGTACCAAACATACGGTTCCCACCCAATCCAGCGAGCTTGTCCATCTCGGCGACGTACTCAACTGAAGTGTATTCGCAGCTGTTTTCAATAGATGACCTAGGTGCTACGCAGGGTAGCGAGTGAGGAAGTCCCGGACGCCGGCGATCAAAAGCCGCACTTGGTCCTCTGTGTACTGGGAGTAGTGCCGGTGTGCCGCGTCATTCCTAAGTCCCAACCAAGCAGTAACGTTCTTCTGATCTACCTTGGAGTAGATATGGAGCCTGCCAAGTTCAGCATTCAACTCTTCGGTCTTACGAGGTTTACCCTTCTTCACGAAGCTAATGTTGTTTTTTCCGCACAGCTTTCTTAGATACATCTCTAGCGTTGAGCCAGCCAGCGCAGCGGCTTCGCTTCATCGAGATGATCATCGACCAGCTCACGGCACGGGGCGTCATGGAGCCCTCGGCGCTCTGCGAAGCGCCGTTCAGCGACGTGCATACCGGCGGCCCAGAAGCGTTGTTTGCGGGCAAGGACAGCCTGATCGATGGCCTCTTCGAGAAGTTGAAGGCGCTTCAACTAGGCCGGATGGCGAACACCGGCTGAGTCACTGATCCTTGGGTCTTCGGTCAGCGAGCGGATTCCGGGCTAGCGAAAATTTCCCTTAACCTGCGCTTTACACATTGTTTACAGGCGAGGACCGGATTCGAGCCGGTGCGTTCCTCAATAGTCTCCCGGCGGGGCGGACAGGGGTGGAGTGCAAGAGCGCGGGAGGTATCAGTTGCGGGCGCGGAACAGCACAAAAGTGCTGAAGGCCCGCCGTTCCAGGCGGTCGCAGCGCTCAAATTCGTGGAGCACGGCTCCCACATCGACGATGAGGCGCTGCACGTCGCTCTTGTAAAACGTCGCCAACGGATTGTAGTCCGCTTGATGGCGCTGGTCTTGAAGGTCGATGAAGCGGCTGGCGAAGCCTCGAATCGCGACACAGAACGAGCGTATGTCCTCGCCTCGGCAGGCTTGCTCGGCTTGCCTGTGGTTCAAGGCACGGTAGATGCGAACCCAACCGGGTTGGCCGCGCTTGTTCCTGTTGAACAACTCGTCGGCACAGCACTTGGCCAAGGCGTGGAACATGGCGTAGTACAGAGTGCTGACCGCACGGCGGAGGTCGGACTCAAGCGGTCTCCCGGGGCCGGTGGGAACGAGGTTCCTGGCTGAGGTCAGTAGGTCAGATGGTCTCAGCTGTGAGGTTCCCCGCTTCCGTCTTGGCGACCAAGTGCGTACTGGGAGATGCGTCGGTCTCCCTGTCCCACAGGATTTCTTGGATGAGCGTCGCAAGACCGGGCTTGGCCGGTGGGCCGAGATCCTCGAAGTCGCCCTCGTAAACCGCCCAGACATCGACCATGTCGCTGCCGCACCATGAAGTGCGCGTCTTCATCCAGACATCCGTGAAAACGGCCTCGGGGTACGACTTCTTCAAGGCATCGCTGACCGAAGGCTCGATCTCGCGAAGGATTTCGTCGGTAATGGAGTGGCGCTTCATTCTGCCCGTACGCGCTTCGATCACAAGCTGTCCTTAATTAAAGCAGCTTCCAGCGAAACAGGCAACTTGCTGGCCGAGCTTCTTCTGGCTGAGTTTCCCCGCAATCCCCCTTCGTTCAGGCTCATTTCCTTATTGGAAAACACTCTTGCCCGACACACTTGCCCGAAGCGGATCCGCAATGAGCACCGCTACTGGAACTTGGCGACGAACGTCCGCAACCGCCAAAGCCGCGGCTCGCGCCTTTACTTCAAGCGATACCGAATGGGCAGGCTTTTGAGCCCGCCGACGAAGGTGGACTGAATGTAGCGCGGCTCGCCATTGAGTTCGATGGCATCCACGCGCCGCAGCAGTTCCGCCAGAAAGGCGCCCATCTCCATGCGCGCCAGATGCTGGCCGAGGCAAACGTGGGCGCCGAAGCCGAAGGCCAAGTGATTGGCGCCGCTGCGGTCAATGCGAAACGCAAACGGATCCTCGAACACCGCCTCGTCCCGGTTGGCGGATGGATACCAGAGCGCACAGGCCTCTCCGGCGGCGATTGCCGTGCCGGCCACGGAGCAGTCGGCGGTGGCGGTGCGCATGAACTGGCGCACCGGCGAGACCCAGCGGATGATTTCGCTCAAGGCGCCGGCCATGCGCCGGGCGGGATCGGCGCGCAGCTTGGCCATTTGGTCGGGGTGTTCGATGAGCGCCAGCAGTCCGCCGGCGATGGACGAGCTGGTGGTGTCGTGGCCGGCGGTGGCGATGATCTGGTAGTAGCCGTTGGCCTCCAGGTCCGCGAGCGGCTCCCCGTCGATGCGCGCGTTGGCGATGACGCTGGCCACGTCGTCGGTGGGATGGGCGCGGCGGCTGCGGCTGAGCGCGCTGAAGTAGGCCTCGAAGTCCCGCACCGTATCCACCAGCGCGCCGGGTTCGAAGGAGCGCTGGTTGTCGGGGTCGGACGCTCCGAACAACTCCTGGGTGAGCTTCATCATCAGCGGCTCGTCGGACTCCGGCACCCCAAGGATCGACATGATCACCCGCAGCGGATACCAGATCGCCACATCCTTGACGAAGTCGCACTCGCCGCCCAGGCCCGCCAGCCGTTCCACGTACTCGCTGGCCAGTTGGTCGATGCGGCCTTGCAGCCGGCGCAGGCTCTCGCCCCGGAACCAAGCCTGGGTCAGCATCCGGTAGCGGCTGTGGTCCGGATCGTCCATGGTCACCAAGGAGCGGATCAAGTGCCGTCGCCCGAACAGCTGCTCCGTCATGACCGGCAGCATCTTGGCGCTCAGCAGCGGCCGCGGGTCGTTGATGAACAGCGCCTTGTCGCTCTCGACGGCCTTGACGTCCGCATAGCGGGTGATGCACCAGAAGGGGTCGTAGCCGTTCGGTGCCATCCATCGAATGGGCGCGTGACGGCGCAGCCAAGCGAACTGCCCGTGCATCCAGGCTTCGTCCGCCCAGCGGGCGGGGTCAACCAAGGCGTCGTCGAGGGCGGGAGATTCGGTGACGATGGGCAGGGTCATTGAGGCGTCACCGCAGCAGCTCCTCGGCGATGATCATCTTGCGCACCTCGGTGGTGCCGGCGCCGATCTCCAGCAGCTTGGTGGCGCGGAACAGGCGGTTGACCTCGGACTCCCAGATGTAGCCGCTGCCGCCGTGAATCTGCACCGCGTTGTCCAGCACCCGGTTGCAGCCGTCGGCGCAGTAGAGGACCGATGCGGCCGTGCGGGCGTGGATTTCGCCGCGCCCGGCTTGGGTTTCGTCGGTGCGGTCGAGTTCGGCGAGCACCTGCCAGAAGAAGGTGCGCATGGTCTGCACCGCGACGTACATGTCGGCCAAGCGCGACTGCACCATCTGGAATTGGCTGATGGGCCGCCCGAACTGCTCCCGGCTGGCGGCGTACTCCAGGGACAGGTCGAGCGCCCGCTCGGCGACGCCGACGCTGATGCCCGCAATCACCGCCCGCTCCACATCGAGGCCGCTCATCACCACCTGGTGGCCTTGGTGCTCGGCGCCGACGATTTGGGTCAGGGGCACCGGCAGGTCGTCGAACACCAGCTCCCCGGTCGGGCTGCCGCGGAAGCCCATCTTGACCAGCTTCTGCGCCACGCCGAAGCCCGGCGAATCGGTCTCCACGGCAAAGGCGGTGACGCCCTTGGAGCCCTTGCCGCGCTCGGTCTTGGCGTACAGCAGGCAGAGGTCCGCCACCGGTCCGTTGGTGATGTAGAGCTTGGTGCCGTTGATGACGTAGTGGTCGCCGTCGCGCTCGGCGCGGCAGCGCATGGAACCCAGCGCGTCGGAGCCGGCGCCGGGTTCGGTGAGGCCCAGGCAGCCGATCCACTCCCCGGAGCAGAGCTTCGGCAGGTACTTCTCCCGCATGGCTTCGGAGCCGTTGTTGTGCAGGTTGTTGGCGCACAGGTTGTCATGGGCCACCCAGGACAGGGCCAAGGCGTGGTTCCAGCGGCCGAAGGCCTGCGCCACCAAGCCCGCCTCCACTAGCCCTAAGCCCACCCCGCCGTAGCGCTCCGGGATGGTGATGCCCAACAGGCCGAGTTGGCCCAGCTCCGGGAACAGGTTGTCCGGCCACCATTCCTCCGCGTCCATGCGCGGGGCGAGCGGCGCCAGGCGCTCCCGGCCGTAGCGGTCGGCGTGCTCCAGCAGGGCCTGCTGGTCGTCGGTCAGCGCGAATTGGTCGGTCATTGATGTTTCCTCTAAAGCCGCAGCACCCCGTAGCGGGGGTCGCCGAAGGGCGCGTTCAAGGCGGCCTCGATGCCGATGCCCAGCGCGTTGCGGGTGTCCACCGGATCCAGCACACCGTCGTCCCAGAGTTCTGAGGTAGCGTAGTAGGCGCTGGTGGTGTTGGCGTAGTTGGCCAGCACGTCGGCGCGGATCCGTTCAAGTTCCGCTGCGTCCGGCTCCAGGCCTTCGCGCTTGAGCTGGGCCGCCTTGATGGTCACTAGGGTGTTGGCCGCCTGGTCCTCGCCCATCACCGAGATGCGGCTGTGCGGCCAGCTGAACAGCAGCCGGGCGTCGAAGGCGCGCCCGCACATGCCGTAGTTGCCGGCGCCGTAGGAGCCGTTGGTCATCACCGTGAACTTGGGCACCTCGGAGCAGGCCTGCACCATGATCATCTTGGCGCCGTCCTTGGTGATGCCGCGCCGCTCGTACTCCCGGCCGACCATGTAGCCGGTGATGTTCTGCAGGAAGATCATCGGCACCCGGTTTTGGTTGCACAGCTCCATGAAGTGGGCGGCCTTCAGCGAGCTGTCGTTGAACAGCACGCCATTGTTGCCGAGCACGCCCACCTTGTAGCCCCACAGGTTGGCGAAGCCGCACACCAAGGTGTCGCCGTAGTCCGGCTGGTACTCGGCCAGGCGGCTGCCATCGACGATGCGGGCGATCACCTCGCGCATGTCGAACTGCTGGCGCGCATCGTCGGGAACGATGCCGTAGAGCTCCGCCGGGTCGTACCAAGGATCCTCGGGCGCCTCCCGCTGCAAGGGGAACTTCTCCCGCCGCTCCCACTGCATCACCACTTCGCGGCCGATGGCGATGGCTTCGGCTTCGTTGGCGGCATGGAAGTCGCAGGTGCCGGATACGCTGGTGTGCATGCGGGCGCCGCCCAGTTCCTCGACCGTCACCTCCTCGCCGGTGGCGGCCTTCACCAAGGGCGGCCCGCCGAGGAACACCGCGCCGGTACCCTCGACGATCACGGCGTAGTCGGACAGGGTCGGGATGTAGGCGCCGCCGGCGGTGCAATGGCCGAACACCAGCGCCAGCTGCTTGCAGCCGAGCTTGGACAGCACGCATTGGTTGCGGAAGATGCGCCCAGCCATGGTCTTGTCGGCGAAGAGATCCGACTGCAGGGGCAGGAAGGCGCCGGCGCTGTCGCACAGATGCACCACCGGCAGCCGGTTCTCGATGGCGATGTCCAGGGCGCGAATGATCTTCTTGACCGTCAGCGGATACCAAGCCCCGCCCTTCACGGAGGGGTCGCTGCAGTTGATGACCACTTCGCGGCCACCGACCACGCCGATGCCGGTGATGCAGCTCGCCGAGGGGGAGCCGCCGTCGTAGGCCATGTTGGCGGCCAGCGACGAAAACTCCAGGAAGGGCGTGCCGGGATCCAGCAACTGTTCGAGCCGCTCCCTAGGCATTTGCTTGTCTTGGCGGGCGAGGCGCTGGCGGTCCCGGTCCGGACGGTCGAAGCGGGCGGCCGCCTGGCGGGCGCGAAACGCCTCCGCCACCTTGAGGTTGTGTGCTCGGTAGGCGCGGTAGGAGGCGCTGCCGGGGCTGATTCGGGTCGCAATCCGGCGCATCAGGCGTTGCCCTCCAGTTCGATGAGCGCCGCACCCCGCTCAAAGCTGTCGCCCGGCGCCACATGCACCGCGGTCACGGTGCCGGCCAAGGGCGCGGTGATCTCGGTCTGCATCTTCATGCTCTCGATCAGCGCCAGCCGCTGGTTCTCGGCCACCTGGTCGCCGGCTTGGACGTGGATCTCGATCACCACCCCAGGCATGGGCGCGCGCACTTGGCCGTCGGCAGCGCCGCCCGCAGCGCGGTCCGCGAACCCGTTGACGGTTTCAATGCGCCAAGTTTGGCCGTCGATATGCACGAACAGCGTTGTCCCGTCCTGGGCGGCATGCACGGGGTGTTCCGAGCCGTTGACGATCAACACGGCTTCATGGTCGCCGGTCCAACGCAGGCTGCTAGGTATTTTTGTAGGTTGGTTGCCCAA
>JAPOTD010000091.1 GCA_026709365.1 Gammaproteobacteria bacterium | reverse complement strand
GGCTCATGACCATTCATTGCGCCGAGAAAATGGAGAGCGGCGCCGATCCCCGCACCGACATCTCCGCCATCAAGGTGTTCGTGCCCTTGGCCTACCACCGGGTGGTGGACCGCGCCATTCAGGTTTGGGGTGCGACGGGCGTCTCCGGCGACCTGCCCTTGGCGGGCATGTACCAGGGCGCCCGCACCCTGCGCATCGCCGACGGTCCGGACGAGGTGCATCGCATTCTCATCGCCAAGAACGTGCTGCGCCGCTACCACGCCGGCGAGTCCTGGGATTTCGGGAACTAGGAGCCTGTTCCATGCCCAAGTTGACAAAGACTGAAGTCGATCAATTCCTTGCCGAACCGGGCGTGCTGATGCGGGTGGCCGTGGTGCGCGAGGACGGCAGCCCCTTGGTCACGCCCATCTGGTTCCTGCACGAGGACGGGGCCATCCACTTCACGCCGCGCAAGCGCTCGGAGTGGTTCGCCTGCCTGCGCCGCGATGCCAGGGTGGCGCTGTGCATCGACGAGCAGTCGCTGCCCTACCGCAAGGTGCTTGCGGAAGGGGAGGCCGAACTGCTCCATGACGTGGGCCACGACGATGTCTGGCGTGATCTCTATCGCCGCATCGCGGAGCGCTACTTGCCGCGGGAAGGAGCGGACGCCTACATCCGCAACACCATCAATCAGCCTCGCGGGCTTTACCGCCTGCCGCTTGAGCGGGCGCGGGTCACCACTTGGCGGATGCCCTTGGACGACGAAGCTGGGGAGGGTATTTGGCATCACCGCTACTACGAGGAAGGCGCGGCGTTCAGAAACCGAGTGTGAGTTGCGGACGGGTCAGCTTTCCCCTTGGGGAAGGAATGGCCGTTCGGGTGGTTGTCCGGTGGCTTGCTTGCGGCCATGGGACGCTTGGATCATGCCTTCGATTCTGGCGATGCTGGTGCTCATTTCGTTGAACTGCGACTCGAGTCTTTCGAAGCGCACGACAAAGCGGGCTTCCATGTGGTCCAACCGCCGGTCCACTCGTTCAAAGCGGGCGTCCACCTGCTCAAAGCGGGCATCCACCTGCTCGAAGCGGGCGTCAGTGGCGCTTGAAACCGATAGGATTGTCGCTTGGTTCACGCCTATGATGCTGGCTCCCACCAGTAGCGTTGTGGTCATGTTGGCGTTGATTTTGTGCTTCATGGGCAGCTCCTGAAAGGCATTTTGGCTTAGTTCAGAAGCCATTGTCGAGCTTTGGCCGGGCTGCCGTCTGTAGGCAATCGCTGAATCTTTGTGCGACATCTCGGAAAGTTGCGCCGAGCCGCTGCTTCTTGTCAATCACTCAGCCCGCATTCGCTCCGCCCGCAGCTGCTTGCGGCGCAGCTTGCCCGCATCGTCGCGCAGCGGCTGGCCAGTGAATTCGAAGCTGCGCGGCAGCTTGTAGCGCACCAGCCGTTCGGCGAGATGAGCCAGCAAGGCTTCTTCGCTGACGCCGCCTTTCGGAGCGTCCACGATGGCATGCACGATGTTGCCCATGTCGGCGTCGGGCAGGCCGATGACGGCGCAGGAGCGCACCCCCGAGAAGGACTCGACCGCGCCCTCCACCTCCGCGGGATAGATGTTGGCGCCGCCGCAGAGGATCATGTCGGCTTGCCGATCGGTGAGGTAGAGATAGCCGTCCTCGTCCATGTAGCCGAGGTCGCCCAAGCTTTCCCAACCGCCTTCGATGGCCTTGGGCTCGGCGCCAACGTAACGGTAGGTGCTGCCTTGGCCGTTGTCCGGCAGGATGAATATCTCACCGACCTCGCCAGCCGGCAGGACCTCGCCCGCTTCACTGACGATCTTCATTTGGCAGCCGGGGTTCGGTTTGCCGACGCTGCCCCGGTGCTTGAGCCACTCCGGTCCGGTGATGACCGTTGCGCCCTGGCCCTCGGTGCCGCCGTAAAGCTCCCAGATCACCTCGGCGCCAAGCCAGTCGATGAAGGCTTCCTTCAGCCACGGCGGACAGGGCGCGGCCAAGTGCCAGAGCACCTTGAGTGAGTCGAGCGCATAGCGGTGGCGCACGGCTTCCGGCAGGCTCCAGATGCGCTGCATCATGGTGGGCACCAAGTACAGCAACTCGACTCGCTGCTCCTCGATCAGGCGCAGCGTGCCCTCGGCGTCGAAGCGGGTGGTGATGGTGACGCAGTTGCCCTTGAACAGGGCGGTCATGGCCCACAGGAACGGCCCGTTGTGGTACAGCGGGCCGGGAATCAGCACCGAGCCGCCGATCGGCATCTGCAGGAAGTCCTGCTCGGGATTCCAGACGGCGGGCGTTGCCGAGACAATGAGCTTGGGTCGGCCGGTGCTGCCACCGGAGGTCATGGCCTTGAACGACGCTGCGGGTGCGGCTGCAATGGGTTCGCTCGACTCGGCATCGGCCCTGAAACCCGCCGCCACGCAAGCAAAGCCGGGATGCTCCTGCTTGGCCACGCCCACCACCAAGCTCGGTTGGGCGAGGTCGATGATCTGGTCACGCTCGAGCTTCGGCAGCTTGGCGGATACCGGCTGCGGCGTGGCGCCGCACTTCCAGACCGCAAAGCAGGCGATGAAGAACTCGATGCCGTTCGGCAAGGCGACGGTTACGAAGTCGTTCTCCCGCACCCCGCGCCTTCGGTAGGCGCGGGCCAGCCGGTTCGAGGCGGCATCGAGCTCCGCCCAGGCCAGGCGCTCATCGTCGTGCGCCAAGGCGATGGCTTTGCCGCCGAGGGCGTCGGCCCAGTGGGCGGGAAGCCGGTGCATGGGAATCTCGCTCATCGTTCTCGATCTCCAGCCTTCAGCATTTCACCATGCCGCCATCGACCATCAGGGACTGGCCGGTGATGTTCCTGGCCGCCTCCGAGGCCAGGAACACGGCTGCGTTGCCGATGTCCTCCACGGTCTGTTCGCGCTTGAGCGGCGTTCGGTCGAAGATCTCCGGATAGTTGCCTCGGGCGATGCCTTCGAACCACTGGCGCGGATCCTGCCCCTTGAACTCCGGCATTTGGCTGACGGCGCGCCGGGCATTGCCCGCCCAGGCGTCGGTATAGACGATCCCTGGGCAGATGGCGTTGACGTTGATGCTGTGCGCACCGAGCTGCTCGGCGAGGGTTTGCGTGTAGTTGACCAGCGCCGCCTTCATGGCGCTGTAGGATGGATGCACGAAGTGATCGAGCATTCTTGCGGACAGCGAAGCGCGTCCGGCGATGGAGGACAGGTTGATGATCTTGCCACCGCCCTGACGTTTGAGGTGGGGGGTCAAGGCCTCGCACATCAGCACGACGGGCTTGAGATTCTGGGCATAGAGGGCATCCCAAATGGCGGCTGGCCCAGCCAAGGGGCCGGCATCCGGCTCGATGGCCGACTTGGGCGCGGCACCAACGTTGTTGATTAGGATGTCGATGCGCCCGAAATGCTTAAGCCCGGCCTCGACGCAGTCGATGATGATCGCTGGGTCGGTAATGTCGCCGGTAAAGGCCAAGGCTTCCCGGCCCGTCCCCTGCACGGCCTCGACGGTGCCCGCCGTGGTCTCCTGGGCGTAGGAGTTGACAATCAGGTTGGCGCCGGCTCTGGCCAGCGCCAAGGCGATGCCGCGTCCAATACCCCTTCCCGCCGCCGAAACGAGGGCGGTTTTTCCCTCAAGCTGTAAGTCGGCCATTAGAATTCCCTTGTTCGTGGGTTGGTCAGTGTCCACAGCCAACGAGTTGACCGCACGCGACACGGAGGTAGCATACTCAGCACTAGGGAGACAATGTGCAAGCAACGGATTGGATCGACTTAACTGGCAGGATAGCCCATGTGACCGGCGCTGGGCACGGCATTGGCGCCGCCATCGCGCGGGCGTTTGCCTTGGCCGGCGCCAAGGTGGCGGTGAGCGACATTGACGGAGCCAGCGCGGAGGAGACCGCCGAAGCCGTGGGCGGCGTCGGCATGACGCTGGATGTCAGCGATGGGGAGGCGGTGGATGCGGCGCTGGCCGCCACGGCCGATCGGTTGGGCGGTTTGGACATTCTGGTCAACAATGCGGGGGTTTACCTAGGCTACGGCGGGCCGGTGCGGGACATCACCGACGCCATGTGGCGTAAGCTTTGGTCAGTCAACGTCGATGGGCTGTTCTACTGCTGCCGCGCGGCGGCCCGGATCATGATCGAGGCGGGGCGCGGCGGGCGCATCATCAATCTCGGCTCCACCCAGGCGGTGACGCCGGGCGTTGGGGTCACCTACGACGGCTCCAAGGCCGCAGTGGCGCAGATCACCAAGGCGCTGGCATTGGAATTGGCGCCCCACCGCATCAACGTCAACACCTTGGCGCCGGGGCCCACCTGGGTGCAGGGCGGCGAGCCGCCGTCGGTTGACGGCCATCCGCCGCCGCCGACCGGCGATCCCCTGGCGGACACCGTGGCCGACCGCATCGCCCGGCTGCCGGCGGGCCATTGGGGCGACCCCATGGAACAGGGCAAGGCGGCAGTGTTTCTGGCCTCGGCGATGAGCGACTTCGTCACCGGCGCTTACCTGCCGGTTGACGGCGGGTGGCTCACGCTATGAGGCTCGGTGCGCTGATGGGACCGGTTACCGGCGAATCGGCTCCGAATCGGCTGGCGGAGCAGGCCCGCACCTATGCCGGGGAGGGGTTTGACAGCCTTTGGTCGGCGCACGCCTTGGGCCGGGGCTTCATGCTGACCGAACCCTTCATCGCGCTCAGCGTCGCGGCCACGGCTGCGGAAGGGGTGGAGATTGGCACCGCCGTGCTGCAAGCGCCGCTGTACCATCCGGTGGAATTGGCGCTGCGCATCTTCTCCCTGCATCAGATTTGCGGCGACCGCCTCGTGATTGGCCTCGGCGCCGGCTCGACGCAGAGTGACTTCGCGGTCCTCGGCCGACCCTATGAAACCCGATTTTCCGATGCGAGGTCGGTGATTGAGGCGCTGCGCGGGATTTTCAGCACGGGCCAGCATGAGGGCAAGGATGTGGCGCCTTGGCCCGACGTTCGCGGTGGCCCGCCGCTCGTGCTGGGCTCCTGGGGGCAGGGCGTCGAGCGGGCGGCGGCCGAGTTCGATGGCTGGATCGCGTCCGCCCACTACAGATCGGCGGATCAGGTCGTGGCCGCCCTGGGCCGCTATCGGCAAGCCGGCGGCGGACGGGCTGTGGTGTCCACCATTCAGTTGCCGCCGGGCACGGATCTCGGCGAACTCAAAGCCAAGCTCGACCGCTTCGCCGAAGCGGGCTTTGATGATGCCGTGGTGATGATCCTGCCCGGTGGCCCCAGTCCCGAGTCGGTGCGTCAGCTCGTGGATTGAAGGCCGCCGGGAACCTCCTCCGCAGCGGTTTTGAGTGTGCTGATGTGCTGGTTGGACGTCAGGCCGCCGCTGAGGGTGCGCAGGCACAGGTGGGTCAGGCCGATTTGCCGCCAGCCCGCCACGCGGTCCCGCCATTCGGCTTGACGCGGTCCCACCACCGCCACGCCAGCCTCGGTGCCGATGGTCGCCGGATTCCTGCCCGCCTTTACGGCGGCATCGTCGATGGCGCCTTTGACGGCGGGAAAGTCCTCCGGCGAGCAGAGCACGAACCAACCGTTGGCGTGGGCGCCTATGCGGCGGGTAACCGCCGGCCCCGGCGTCCCGCGGCCGCCGATCCAGACCGGGATGGGGCGTTGCACCGGCAGCGGATTGATCCCCGCGCCGCTGACGCGGTCCCAGCGCCCCTGATAGTCCACCGTTTCCTCGGTCCACAGCCGCTTGAGCAGTTCAAGCTGCTCATCGCAACGCCGCCCCCGGCTGCCGAAATCCTGGCCCAAGGCCGCATACACATCGGCGCTGCCGCCGACGCCCACGCCAAGCCGCAGGCGCCCGCCAGAGAGCCGGTCGAGCGCCGCGGCCTGCTTGGCGAACAATGCCGTCTGCCGCGAGGGCAGCACGATGACCGAGGGCACCAGCTCAATCGTTTCGGTTACGGCAGCGACCCAAGCGAGCAGCATCATGGGTTCATGCAAGTGCTTGTTGCCCTTGCGCAGCACTTGGTCGGGGACGCGCAGATGGGTGTAGCCGAGCGCCTCAGCGGCCTGGGCGAAGTCCTTGATGGCTCCAAGGTCATCCCCAAGCTCGCGCACGGGGAGGGATGCGCCGATTCTCATTTCAGGTTTTGCCTTATCTATCGAGTTGGAGTTCGCAGCGTTGGAACAGTGACTCAAAGTCGATCGCTGCGTTGCTGGTTCGGGCTTCACGGATGCAGCGGGCAAGGATGGGCACGCCCTCGTCGATCTGCGCCTCCGTGAGGTGGCCGAAGGCCAGCCGCAGATAGGGCGCATCGGCGCCTTGGTAGTGGAAGGCCTCACCGGGCAGATAGCTCAAGCCCCGGCTGTGCGCTAGTGCGACCAGCCGCGCCCGGTCCACGTCATCGGGCAGCCGCACCCAGATGAAGAGCCCGCCGACCGGTTTTGACCAGACGCTGAGGTCGGCGGCCGTCTCGGCAAGCCGTTGGCAGGTGAGGTTCCGCTTGCGCCGCAGCCCTGGGGTGGTGACCGCCGCGTGCTTGGCGATGCCGTTGCGGTAGAACTCGGCCACCACGGCAGCGGCGAAGCTGTTGCCGCCGGCGTCGTGGCGGCGGGCCAGAATGCGGTCCAGCATCGGTGGCCGGGCGTGGATGTAGCCTAGGCGGAAGCCGGGGGCGAGAATCTTCGACAGGGAGCAGAGATAAATTTGGTCGGGCCCGTCGTCCAAGGCGTACATGGCCGGTTGGACGGGGCCCTCGTAGTGGACGTCCCCGTAGCAGTTGTCCTCGATGACCGGCACGCCGAAGCGGCGAGCGAGCCGGATCAGCTCCAAACGGCGCTGCTTGGGCATGACGAAGCCGGTTGGGTTCTGGTAGGTGGAGATGGCGTAGATGAACTTCGCGGTTCGGCCGGCCGCCAGCAGGCGGGTCAGAGCGTCCTCCACCGCGTCCAGACGCATGCCGCCCTCGTCCAAGGGAATGCCTACCAAGTCCAACTTCAGCGAGCGGTAGGCGGACAGCGTGCCGGGGTAGGAGTACTCCTCAAGCAATACGGCGTCGCCGGGCTCGGTGAGCGTTTCGGCGGTTAGCGTCACCGCCTGCATGGAGCCATTGGTGATCACGAGGTGCTCGGGATTGACCGCCACGCCTTCGCGCTCGACCTCGCGCGCTGCCATCGCTTGGCGGAAGCCGGGATGGCCAAGCTTGCCGGGATAGTCGCTGAAGGACTGGCCTTCCCGTTCCAGAACCCTCGCCGCCGCTGCCTTCAGGCCTTCGACGGGGAAGGTGGCTGGATCGGAGCGGCCCGTGCCGAAGTCGTAGGGAACGCTGGACATGCGACGGCGGGTTCTCTTTGGAGCGGCGCAATCCTATCATGGGCGCTTGGGGGCGTCGCGCAACTGGAGCGGCGCTCGGCTGCTGGCTGCAGCGGCGCCTATGGTGGTCTGGACTGGCGGGATCGCTGTGCGGGCTTGGAAACAAATCTGAGCCGGACCCACACGCAACAGGCCCATCAAACGCGGCCGCTCTGCAGGCGTGTGGTCGCTTTCGGTCTTGTTGAGCCGTATTATATTCCGATATAACTTGGAGAAGTGAATGCACACCACCAATCTTCGCAAGGTCGGTGGCTCCGTGATGCTGGCAGTGCCTCCGGCCCTACTTGATGTTCTTGACCTCAAGGCGGGCTCCAAGGTGAACCTCGGAATTGATCGGGATCGCTTGATCGTAGCTCCGAGAAGGCGGCCCAGCTACACACTTGAGGAGCTCATCGAACAGTGTGAACAAAGTTCAGACGGCGACGAAAGCGACCGCGCTTGGCTCGAAGCGAAACCCGTCGGCAGAGAACTTCTATAGTGCGGCGTGGCGAGATTTGGCTGGTTAGCCTCGACCCGGCCGCTGGCCACGAGCAACAAGGAACGCGGCTGGTTGTGATTGTTTCTCCGGCGAAATTCAACGAACTCACCAGAACGCCTATCGTCCTCCCCATCACTACCGGAGGGCGCTTCGCCCGTCGCCGCGGGTTTGCGGTTTCATTGGCTGATGCCGGTACCCGAACGGTTGGCTTCATCCGTTGCGACCAGCCTCGCGCCCTCGATCTTGAGTCGCGCAACGGGCGACGCCTCGAGGTTGTTCCGGAACCTTTGATGGACGAGGTCATCGGTCGTGTCGCGGCAATCATGGCCTGGGAGCCAGCGCCCTAGTCGGACGCGCATGTGCCGACTGGACGATTCGGTTAACCTTTTGGCACGATACGACTCTGGGGGAGGAAAACATGCGGAGCATCATCTCCATAGCTTTGCTGCTCGCCGGCTTGGCGATTGCGCCGCTCCACGCCAAAGCCCATGACCTGATGACGCTCGATGAGTTGCTGGGCGCCTTTGGCTGGGATTTTGACAGCACGCAGATCAGGGCCGAACAGCATGGTGATGGGCTGTACGTGCTCTTTGGCTTGGGGGGCAACATCGCCGTCAGCATCGGCGACGACGGCGTGCTGATCGTCGATGACCAGTTTCCGCAGCTCATCCCTAAGATCCAGGCCAAGATTGCCGAACTCGGCGGCGGCGCCGTGGACTTCGCCATCAACACCCACTGGCACTTCGACCATGCGGACGGCAACCTGGCCTTGGGGCCGCAAGGCACTTGGCTGGTGGCACAAGCCAACTCGCGGCGCATGATGGCTGACGCGCGCATCATCAATCTGGTGGCGATGCAGTACGAGCAGCAGGCTTATCCGGAGGACGCACGGCCCGTGATCACCTTTGATGAGACGATGCAGTTCCACTTCAACGGCGAGCAGATCGACTTGGTCCACTTCGGCCCTGCGCACACCACAGGCGATGCGGCAGTGATCTTTCGGGGCCGCAACGCCGTCCACTTGGGTGATGTGTTCAACAACTCAGGCTACCCGTTCATCGATGTTGACAATGGCGGCGACCTCGATGGCATGATTCACTTCTGCGCTGCGGCGCTCGCGGAAATAGACAATGACGCCACGGTCATTCCCGGCCACGGCCCGGTGACCGACTCTCAGGCGCTCGCGGAGTACATTCACATGCTTGAATCGGTCCGTGCGGCCATCGTGGACCTCATGGCGGAGGGCGCGGACCTTGAGGCGGTGCTGCAGGCCAAGCCGACGGCGCCGTTCGATGCGGCCTTCGGCGATCCTTCCGGCTTCGTCAACCGTGCCTACACCAGCTTGCGCAAGGCGGGAGGCTGACCGTGCTGCGCCTCACCTTCCTGCTGCGCAAGAAGCCGGAACTCAGCCACGATGAGTTTTACCGCTATTGGCTGGAGGAGCATGGTCCCTTGGTGGCCAGCCATGCCCGGCGGTTGGGTGCGCTGCGCTACGTGCAGGTGCATACGCTGCGCGACGAGGCGGCGCTGGCGGCCGCTGCCGGCATGGCGAAGGCGCGCGGCGGCATGGAGCCGATTTACGATGGCGTCGCCGAAGTTTGGTTTGAGAGCCGCGCCGCGCTCCTGGAGGCGGCATTCTCCCCCGCTGGCCGCACCGCCGCTTCTGACTTGGTGAAGGACGAAGCCAAGTTCATCGACCTGCCCAATTCGCCGCTGTGGCTCGGCCATGAGTTTCCGCAGGTCAACCCCACGCCTGAAAACCTGGTCGCCACGCCGCGCAGCGGATTGGTCAAGCTCTACTTTCCGCTGCGCATGAAGACGGCGCTCGCGCTTGGCGAGGCCCATGTGCATTGGTACGCCAACCATGGACCGCTCATCCGCCGCCAAGCGGCCGGATCCGGCATCCGGCGCTACGTGCAAGTCCATCGAGTTCGTGATGAGCGGCTTGATGCCGCCTTTAACGGTGCTCGGGGGACTGCCGTTGAGGCCTACGACGGCCATGCCGAACTCTGGTTCGAGCGCGATGCCTTGGCTGGATCAACGCCGGAGCGGGTCGAAGCCGGGCGACGGGCGGTGGCCGATGAGGCTCACTTCATCGACTTCAAACGCTCCGCCATCTGGCTCGCCAAGGAGCACGTCTTTGTCGATCATCTATAACCCAGACCATCGTCTTCGCGGAGATGGCTTGCCATGTCGCCTCCCGCCTCGACTTGCCAACGCAGCATCCAAACCGGAAACTACACCGATCCAAAGGGAGAAACCCATGACTGCACCGAATGTTGATTGGTACTACTGCCGCGGCGGCTGAACGAGCTGTGCGCGAGCCTCCAAGTTTTTGGAGGCAAGAGGCATCGAAGTTGCCGAAACCGTGCCCGCCAGCCGCAAGCTGCAGCGCGCCGACGCATTGGATCTATTGCGTAAGGCCGCCCGGGTGGCGGTCGCCAAGGGCCGCAAGCTGACTGAGTTCAGCGGGGCGAACACCACCTCCGATGAAGCAGTGACCGCCATGCTGGGCACCACGGGCAATCTGCGCGCGCCGACCTTGGTGGCGGGCGACACCTTGCTGGTGGGGTTCAACGAAGCGCTCTACACCGAGGTTTTCGGCTAGCGAGGCAATGACCGGCGACCGCTTGAGGGGTTGCGTCGCCATCGTCACCGGCGGCAGCACAGGGATCGGCTATGGATGCGCCAAGGCACTCGGCGGCGCCGGTGCCCGGTTGGTCATCAGCGCCCGCACCGAAGCTGACGGTCGGCAGGCCGAGACGGATTTGACGGGGTTCGGCTTCGACGTGGCCTACATGCCCCAGGACGTGGCTTCCGAGGCCGATTGGGAGCGCGTTGCCGGGGAGACCGTTAAACGCTTTGGGCGCCTCGACTTCCTGGTCAACAATGCGGGCATATCCCACTTGAGCCCCATTGAGGAAACCCCAGCCGAGACCCTGATTTCTTTGGTGCGCGTCAACCTGATCGGCGCCTACTACGGGCTCAAGCACTGCGTGCCGCTCATTGCCGAGTCCCATGGCGAGCGTGGTTTTCCGGGCATGGCGGTCAACGTCTCCTCGATCTTGAGCCGTACCGGCCAGGATGGCGCGAGTGCCTACTGCGCGACCAAGGGGGGCATGGCCGGCCTCAATAGGGCCTATGAAAGGATGCTGTCCGGGCAGGCGCACCGGGTGCAGGTCAAGAGCCTGCTGCCGGGCTACACGATGACGCCGCAGGTACACAAGGCCATAGGCCGTGATTCGCCCCTCGTCAAGCAGCTCGCCGAGGCCATCCCGTTGCGGCGCTGGGCCGACCCCGAGGAAATCGGCGACACGCTGCTTATGATGCTCGACCCCGCCATTCGTCTCGAAGACCGGGAGGTGCTCGCTGATGGCGGATTCCTCGCCAGTTGACGTTCTCAGCGGCCGCACCGTTGTTCTGGCGGGCGAGGCGGGAACGCTCCGGGATCAGGCCGAGGCCTGCCTTGCCGCCCTGGGTGCGCGCGCCGTCAAAGTGGCCATGGACGGGGTGGTCGGCCCGGCCATCACCGAACTTGGGTCGGAGGCTCGGGTTCAAGCCGCGCTCGAACGGGCGGCGGCGTTCGTCGGCGGCGCTGACGCCCTCGTCTTTGTCGGCCACGACCTGCGCGATGGCGAGCGGCTCGCCGATTTCATTGAGGAGGGCATCGCCAGCTATCACTTCCACTTGAAACTGGCCAAACGCCTGCGTGTCCAAGCGGCAACCGACGTGGTGGCCTTGGCTTGGTCGTCAGCGGTCGGCGAGGAGGCC
>JAPOTD010000022.1 GCA_026709365.1 Gammaproteobacteria bacterium | reverse complement strand
GTCGGCGTGGCCGCGTTCAACCTGATCTCCACCTTGGTCATGACGGTCGAGCAGCGGGGCGCGGACATCGCCATGCTCAAGACCATGGGCGCTGCCAGCGCGCCGTTGGTCGGCTGCTTCGTGGTGCTCGGCGCCCTGATCGGCGCCTTGGGCATCCTGATCGGGGTCACCGTCGGCGCGGCGGTGGCGGGTGGCCTGCCCGCCTTCTTCGCTTGGATCAACGACGGCTTGCGCCTGGATCTGATGAACCAGTACTTCATCAGCTACCTGCCGGTGGACATCTGGCCAGCGGACCTCGCCCGCATCGCGGCGGTGTCCTTCGCCTTGTGCATGGCCTGCACCCTGTATCCCGCTTGGCGCGCCGCGCGCCTGCTGCCCAGCCGCGTGCTCGCCCATGAGTGAGCCGGCGCTCCTGGCCACTGGCCTGCGCAAGTCGTTCCGGCAAGGCGGCGAGCGCATCGAGGTGCTGCGCGGCTTGAGCCTCGAAGTGGGCCGGGGCGAGCGATGCGCCATCGTCGGGCGTTCAGGGTCGGGAAAGAGCACCTTGCTGCACGTTCTGGCCGGGCTGGACGACTTGGATGCCGGGCAGGTGCGTCTTTGCGGGACCGCCATCAGCGCCGCATCGGTGGGCGAGCGGGCGCGGCTGCGCAACCGCCACGTCGGGTTCGTTTACCAGCTCCATCACCTGCTGCCGGAGTTTTCGGCCTTGGAGAACGTGTTGATGCCGTTGCGCCTGGGGGGCGTCTCCCGCCGCGAGGCGGAGACCCGGGCCGCCGCCATGCTGGATGCGGTGGGCTTGAAGTCCCGTTGCGCCCATCGTCCGAGCGCCCTGTCCGGGGGCGAACGGCAGCGCGTCGCCGTGGCCCGGGCCTTGGTTGGCCACCCGAACCTGCTTTTGGCCGATGAGCCCACCGGCAATCTCGACCGGGAGAACGCGCGCCAAGTGTTTGAACTCATGCGCGGCTTGAGCCGGGATTTTAGCGTTGCCTTAGTGGTGGTCACCCACGATGAGGAGGCCAGTGACGGCATGGATCGGACACTGCTGCTTGACGACGGCGTCCTGGAGCCGCTCCCGTGAGGCTTGCGCTCTGGATCGCCGCGCGCCATCTGTGGCGGGGCCGCAACCGCTACGCGCGCCTGATCAACTGGATGACGTTGGCTGGCCTGAGCGTGGGCGTCCTGGTGCTGACGGTGGTGGTCAGCGTCATGAACGGCTTTGATGCGCAGTTGCGCAGCCGCATCCTGGGCACCGTCCCCCATGCCCTGCTGCCCGCATCCCTGGGCATGGATGCCCAAGCCGCCGAGCGGCTGCCGGGCGTGGCTGCCGCCTATCCGTTTTTTCAGGCGTCGGGCATGGTGGCGGGCGCTGGCGGCGTGGCCCCTGTCGCCGTGTACGGTGTCAATGCCGCCGATGCGAAGCGGTTCGCCCTGATTGACGCCCGGATGCCGCTCGGACGCCTGGCGGAGGCCTTGGCCGCGCCGACCGGCTTGGTGATGGGGCGCCCGTTGGCCCGGCGCCTCGGCTTGGTGGAGGGCGACCCCCTGCGGCTGGCGCTGCCTCAAGCTGACGGGGGCCGGGTGCAGCCGCGCTTCAAGGCCTTTCAGCTGCGGGGATTGTTCGAGGTCGGCGCGGAGTTCGACTACGCCTTGGTGGCGGTGTCCCGCGCCGCCTTCAATGACGAGGAATTGCGGCGCCTGGGTTCTGACGGCATCCGGGTGGTGCTCGACGATCCCCTTGCGGCGGGCGAATTCGCCACGATCGCCGCCGCCGCGGCGGGCCGCTCGGATGCTGCGGAGCGCATCGAAACCTGGACGCAGGACTACGGCGAGCTCTTTCTCGCCGTGCGCATCGAAAAGGCGCTGATGTTCCTGATCCTGCTGCTCATCGTTGCGGTGGCCGGATTCAACATCGTCTCCAGCCAAACCATGGTCATCGACAGCAAGCGGGCGGACATCGCCGTGCTGCGCTCCCTAGGCGCGACGGGCGCCTTGGTTCAGCGCGTGTTCCTGCTGCAGGGCGTGCTGGTGGCGACCTTGGGCATCGTTTCGGGCTTGGTTTTGGGCGTCGCCGCCGCCAACCGCATCGGGCCGATCTTTTCGGCGCTCGAATCCTGGCTGGGACTTGGGCTTCTGGAGGGCTCCTACTTTGAAACCGTGCCGTCGCAGGTGCTGCTTGCGGACTTAGCCCTCATCGGCGGCCTGTCTTGGCTGCTCTGCCTGCTGTCGGCTTGGATTCCGGCGCGCCGAGCTGCTCGGCAAAATCCGGTTGAGGGCCTGCATGCCTGATGAGCGCCAAGCAGCGAAGCAACTTGATCGCGGCGCCTAGGCGCCGCGCAGGCGTCGCCGCTGCCGCCAGCGCTGGATGATGTGCAGGCGCCACAGCAGCCGGGCCAGCACGAAGCCGGTCACGCCGGCGACCCAGCCGCACAGGAGGCTGCCGAAGATCAGCGGGTAGCCGATGCGGGTCAGGTTGGCGAAGATCCAACTGAAGCTGATTTCCACGGCCTCCACCTCGATGCGCATGTCCAGCAGCCAAGCGCCCAAGCGGTAGGTGAAGTAGAACATCGGCGCTATGGTCAGGGGGTTGGAAATCCAGACCAGGACAACGGCGATGGGGAGATTGCAGCGGAACGCGACAACCAAGGCGCCAGCCACCAGCATTTGAAAGGGGATCGGCAGGAAGGCGCAAAACAGCCCAATGAAGGCGGCACCGGCCGCCGTGCGCCGGTTGAGGCGCCAAATTTCGGAGTTTTGTAGGAGCAATCCCAAGGGCTTTAGGGCGGGATTCGCACGAATCCTGTCGGCATCCGGCAGGTACCGGCGCAGCAGTTCTTTTGGCATAACTCCATTATGCCTGTTGTTCGATGCTTGATGTGGCTGCTGCTCATCGGCCTTGCCGCGGCGTCATTGCTTGGGATGGCGCGTTCGGGCCTGTCCGCTCGCGTGTCCCATTGCGCCGCCGATGCGCCACGCCAACTGGACGTTGCGATTTTGGAGGCCGCATCCCTTCCGGCGCAGGATAGACTGCGCCTGCAAGTGGCGGTGCGGCGGGATCTTGCGCCTGAGTGCGTGGACTTGAGCGGGCGTCGGCTGCGTCTGAACTGGTACTCTCCGCCGCCGGTTGAAGCCGGTGAGGCCTGGCGGGTGGAAGCCAGGGTGCGCGCGCCTTGGAGCTACCAGAATCCGGGCGGCTTTGACTATGAGCGTTGGCTGTTCGGCAACGGCATCGACGGCGTGGGCTACATCCGCTCGGGCCAACGCTTGCTGCCGCCCGCCGGCGACCTGCGCCAGCGCATTCGAGCGGCGGTGGCCGAGCGGGTGACGGATCGTCGGCACGGCGCCCATCTGCGCGCCTTGGCGACCGGCGACGGCAGCGCCTTGACCGATGCCGACTGGGCGTTGCTGCGGCGCACGGGCACGGTGCATCTGCTCGTCGTTTCGGGGCTGCACGTCGGGCTGGTGGCATTGCTGGGCTATGCCGTGGGCATCGGCGCCGCTCGCTTGGTGCCGATTGGCTTGGTCTGGTTGCCTGCCGGTTGGCTTGCTGCGGCGTTTTCATTGGCGGCAGTGATGGGCTTTGTTTGGCTCTGCGGGGCTGACCCGCCCGCGCTTCGGGCCGGCGTGATGGGTGGCCTGGCCACCGCGGCCTTGGCGGGCGGTCGCCGGGCGCCGGTGGCGAGTTGGCTGGCGCTTGCCGCGGTGATGGTGGTTTGCGTGAATCCGGGCGCCGTGCTCACCCAAGGCTTTTGGCTCTCCTTTGGTGCGGTGGCCGTGCTCATCGCCGGATTCGCCAATCGCGTGCCAGTCCTTGGCTGGGCGGCCAGCTTGCTGCGGGCGCAGGCGCTCATGGTTTTGGCGATGACGGTGATGACTGCTGCGGTGGTGGGCGAAGTCGCGCCCGCCGCCGGCCTCGCCAACTTGATCGCCGTGCCTTGGATATCGCTGGTGGCCGTGCCGGCAGTGATGTTTTCGCTGGTCGCCACCTTGATGGGAGCGCCGTTCGACGGTCTGGCCTGGACGCTGGCGGACCTCGCGGTGTCGGCCTTGCTGGTCGGCTTGGACGCGCTTGGGGCTGGCCAAGCCCACCCGCTGCCGGTGCCGCTTGGGCAAGGCCTGGCCGCCTTGGCTGCGCTGGCCTGCGCGTTGGGGGCGACCCAGTGGCGAATGCGTCTGGCCTGCCTGCCGTTGTGGGCGGCTGGGTTGATGGTCTTCGACGAGCGCCCTCGGGAGGGTCAGTTCGAGGTTCTGGCGCTGGACGTCGGGCAAGGCAGCGCGGCGCTGATTGACACGCGCAACCACCGCCTGCTGTTCGACGCGGGGCCGCGTTTTCCCTCGGGCTTTGACGTGGGGGAAGCGGTCGTGCTGCCCGCCGTCGCTGCCACCGGAAAGCGGCGCTTGGACCGTCTGATCGTCAGCCATGGCGACCTTGATCATGCCGGCGGCGTTGCCGCCGTGCTGCGCGGGGCGCCCGCAGACTCAGTTTGGGGTGATGTGCGCGGCTTTAACGCCAAGCCCTGCCGGCGCGGCGAGCGCTGGACCTGGGACGGGGTGGACTTTGCGGTGCTGCACCCGCCGGCGGGCTACCCCCGCCGCGGCAATGACGCCTCCTGCGTTCTGCAAGTCAGCGCCGGGAGTGAGCGCGTCCTGCTGACCGGCGACATCACGCGCCGGGTGGAGACTACCTTGGTGGCCAGTGGAGTGGCCCCCGCCAGCCTGCTGTTCGCCCCCCATCACGGCAGCGGCAGCTCCTCGTCCAAGCGCTTCGTCGAGGCGGTCAATCCGCCCCTGGTCTTCATCAGCGCCGGCTGGCGCAACGCCTACGGCCACCCCCACTCCCAAGTGGTGCGGCGCTACCGGCTGCTGGGCTCCGGGATCTGGATGACCGGCATTGACGGGGCGCTGCGCTGGTCTTCGGCAACCCCGGAGAAGGTGGTCGCCCATCGTCGGGAACGCATCGCCGGTTGGGCGTGGTGGGTGAACCGGCCGCCGAGGAACTACCTGGCGGACCTTTGACGCTTCGCGGGTGAAGCCAGCATCGATCCCTTCCGTGGCATTGCCATTGAAAACCGCGGCTCTGGACGCATTGTAGGAGCTGTTGGCGGGGCGCTGTAAGCCGCTTCGGCCAGCGAGGAACGCCAGCCACTTGAGGAGCAGCCGCGATGCGCATGGACCGAATGACCACCCGCCTGCAAGGCGCCTTGGCCGATGCCCGCTCCTTGGCGGCGGGCAGGGACCATGCCGCCTTGGAGCCCATTCATCTGTTGGCGGCCTTGCTGGAGCCGGGTCCGGCCACCCTCATGCCGCTGCTGGTGCGGGCCGGAGGGCAGGCCGGCAAGATTGCCGAGGGCGTGACCGCCGCGCTGGACCAAGTGGCTGCCTTCAAGACGCCGACGGGCGACATTCAGCCCTCCCAAGCCTTCGTCCGCGCCCTGACCTTGGCGGATGGCTTGGCCCAGAAGGCGGGCGACAGCTACCTGTCCAGCGAGCAGGCGCTGCGGGCCTTGGCCCAAGACGCGGTGGTCAAGCGTGTGCTCAGCGGCGCCGGCGTCGATGCCCAGCAGCTGGAGGCGGTGGTGGAGGCGGCGCGGGCCGGGGAGCCGGTGCAGGACGCCGATGCCGAGGAGCATCGGGAGGCGCTGGCCAAGTACTGCATCGACCTGACCGAGCGGGCCGAGCAGGGCAAGCTCGATCCGGTCATCGGGCGCGACGACGAGATTCGGCGCACCATCCAGGTGCTGCAGCGGCGCACCAAGAACAACCCCGTGCTGATCGGCGAGCCCGGCGTCGGCAAGACTGCCATCGTCGAGGGCTTGGCGCAGCGCATTCTCAACGGCGAGGTGCCGGAGGGCTTGAAGAGCAAGCGCATTCTGGCCCTCGACATGGGCGCGCTGATCGCCGGCGCCAAGTTTCGCGGCGAGTTCGAGGAGCGGCTGAAGGCGGTGCTGAACGAGCTCGCCAAGCAGGAGGGCAGCGTCATTCTCTTCGTCGATGAGCTCCACACCATGGTCGGGGCCGGCAAGGCGGAGGGCGCCATGGATGCCGGCAACATGCTCAAGCCCGCCTTGGCCCGCGGCGAGCTGCACTGCGTCGGCGCGACCACCTTGGACGAGTATCGCCAGCATGTCGAGAAGGATGCCGCCTTGGAGCGCCGCTTCCAGAAGGTGTTGGTGGATGAGCCGGGGGTGGAGGACACCATCGCCATCCTGCGGGGCCTGAAGGAACGTTATGAACTGCATCATGCCGTGGACATCACCGATCCGGCCATCGTCGCTGCCGCGCGGCTGTCGCACCGCTACATCACCGACCGGCAACTGCCGGACAAGGCCATCGACCTGATCGATGAGGCGGCCAGCCGCATCCGCATGGAGATCGACTCCAAGCCGGAGGCCATGGACCGGCTGGAGCGGCGTCTCATCCAGCAGAAGATGGAGGTGGAGGCGCTCAAGAAGGAGAGTGACGAGGCCAGCAAGCGCCGTCTCGGGGATCTGCGGCGCAGCGTTGAGTCGCTGGAGGCTGAGTACGCCAGCCTGGAGGACGTCTGGAAGGCCGAGAAGGCCAGCCTGCGCGGCGCCCAGGACATCAAGGCGGAGCTGGAGGCGGCCCGCTCGGAGTTTGAAGCCGCCCGGCGCAGCGGCGATCTGGCGCGCATGTCGGAGCTGCGCTACGGCCGCATTCCCGACCTGGAGCAGCAGTTGGCCGGCGCCACCGAGCCGGTTCAGCACGAGCTGCTGCGCAACAACGTCACCGAGGAGGAGATCGGCGAAGTGGTCTCCAAGTGGACCGGCATCCCGGTGACGAAGCTGCTGGAGGGCGAAAAGGAGAAGCTGCTCCAGCTTGAGACCGAGCTGCACAAGCGGGTGGTGGGCCAGGAGGAGGCGGTCACCATCGTCGCCGATGCGGTGCGCCGCTCCCGGGCCGGGCTGTCCGACCCCAAGCGCCCCAACGGCTCGTTCATGTTCCTAGGCCCCACCGGCGTCGGCAAGACGGAGCTCTGCAAGGCCCTGGCGGCCGTGCTGTTCGACAGCGAGGACGCCCTGCTGCGCGTGGACATGTCGGAGTTCATGGAAAAGCACTCGGTGGCCCGGTTGATCGGCGCCCCGCCGGGCTACGTGGGCTACGAGGAGGGCGGCTACCTCACCGAGCAGGTGCGCCGCCGCCCCTATTCGCTGATCCTGCTTGATGAGATCGAGAAGGCGCATCCGGACGTGTTCAACATCCTGCTGCAGGTGCTCGACGACGGCCGCCTCACGGATGGCCACGGGCGCACCGTGGACTTCCGCAACTGCGTTCTCGTGATGACCTCAAACCTGGGTTCCGAACCCATTCAAGCCATGGCCCACGAGGGTGGCTTCGAGCGCCTGAAGGAGACCGTGCTCGGCATCGTCAGCCAGCACTTCCGGCCGGAGTTCATCAATCGGATCGATGACCTGGTGGTGTTCCACGCCTTGAATCGGGAGCAGGTGGCGCGCATCGCCGAGCTCCAGTTCGGCATCCTGCGCGCCCGGCTGGAGGAGCAGGACATTGGCATCCGCTTGACCGACCTAGCCCGCGCGGCCTTGGTCGATGAAGGCTACGATCCGGTGTACGGCGCCCGTCCCTTGAAGCGAGCGATTCAAAGGCGCGTCGAGAACCCGTTGGCCGCCAAGCTGCTGGCGGGCTACGTGGCGCCGGGCAGCGAGGTGCGCGTGCAATTCCGGGACGGCGCCTTCGAGTTTGATCCGGCCCCCGGTGCGCCGCCGAGCGCCTCGACGGGCTAACGACTTGAGCGCGTGTGCGGCCTCAAAAGCGTTTCGGAATCCGGCCTAAGCGACTAGCGCGGAGTTTCGCGCAGCGAAATTCCAACCGCCTCTCGCCCTTTGGGCGACTAGCGCGTGTGTGCGGGCTCAGAAACATATCGGAAACTAGCCTGAGCTGCGAGCGCGGAGTTTCGCGCAGCGAAACTCCATCCGCGACCGTCAGGTCGCGCGTGTTGCGTGGCAAGATGATGTGACGTACATTGCCCGTCTTGAGGAAAAGCACCTCGGAGGCGCGGAATCCTCCGGGGGATGAGGGCAGTCCTCGATGCCAATGCGCTTATCGACTTCTTCTTGGATGGGGAACCTTTCGCGAGGATTGCCGCGGATCTCGGGCAAAAGGCGGAACGCCTGCAATTCCAAGGCTTGGTGTGTGCGACCTCAGTCACCTCTCAGGATGCTGGATCTGCTGCGCTCATGATCAAGAAGTGCCTTTTTCCGGTTGCCGGCTACGGCACCCGCTTTCTGCCCGCCACCAAGTCGATGCCCAAGGAGATGCTGCCCATCCTCAACAAGCCCTTGGTGCAGTACGGGGTGGAGGAGGCGCTCGAGGCGGGGCTGACCGACATCGGTTTCGTGACCGGCCGCGGCAAACGGGCGATCGAGGACCACTTCGACTTAAGCTATGAGCTGGAGCACCAGATTCAGGGCACCGGCAAGGAAGTGCTGCTGTCCGGCATCCGCGAACTCATCGAGCGCTGCACCTTCTCCTACAGTCGGCAGGTCACCATGCGCGGACTGGGGCATGCCATCCGCAGCGGGCGGACCCTGATCGGCGATGAGCCCTTCGGCGTGGTGCTTGCCGATGACCTTTGCCTAGGCGAGGAGCGCGGGGTGCTGGCGCAGATGGTGGCCGTCTTCCGGCAGTTTCGGTGCAGCATCGTCGCCATTGAGGAGGTGGCCGAAGCGGACATCGGCAAGTACGGCGTGATCGCCGGCGAGGCCATCACCGAGCGGATCTTCCGGGTCACCGACATGGTGGAAAAGCCGCCGCCGGGCACGGCGCCGAGCAACTTGGCCATTATCGGCCGCTATGTCCTGACCCCGGACATCTTTGACATCCTCGACGCGACGCAGGCGGGCCGCAACGACGAAGTGCAGATCACCGACGCCCTGCTCACCCAAGCCCAGCAGGGCGCGGTCATTGGCTACAAGTTCGACGGCAGGCGCTTTGACTGCGGCTCCATTGACGGCTTCGTGGAAGCCACCAACCACTGCTACGCTCGCCATGAACGGAACTGAAACGTTCGAGTTGGGTTCCATGGCGCCCTAAGGCGCCTCCCGGAGCGGGTTTGATGTTGGGCGTCATGCAATCGGGCGGTTGGCTCATGGCGCCCATCCTGCTGTGCAGCGTCGCCGCCTTGGCGATCGGCATTGAGCGGGGCTGGGCCCTGCACGGTTCCCGGGTGGTTCCCCAAGGCCTGCTCGCCGAGGCCCTGCGATGGGTGCGGAACCGTGCGGGCGACCCGCCGCAGCTGGAGGAGTTGGCGTCCGGCAGCCCGCTCGGCCAGGTGCTGGCGGCGGGAATCGCCAACGCGCGTCGGGGCCGCAGCTTGACCAAGGAAGCCATGGCTGAGGCCATTGCCGCGGTCAGCCACGATTTGGAGCGCTACCTGACCTCCTTGGGCGTCATCGCCTCGATAGCGCCCTTGTTGGGGTTGCTGGGCACGGTGGTTGGCATGATCCAAGTGTTTTCCGCCCTGATGGCCGATGGTGCGGCGCACTCGGAGGCGCTGGCCGGCGGCATTTCCGAAGCGCTCATCACCACTGCCGCGGGCCTGACGGTGGCCATACCGTCGCTCATGTTGCACCGCTTCCTGCTGCGCCGGGTGGATGACCTGGTGGTGGAGCTGGAGCGGCAGGCGGCGCATCTAGCCGAGGCCCTGCACGGTGGCGTCCCGCCGTCCGATCAGTTGAGCCAGCCATGAACCGCCGCCGAGGGCGCTTGGCAGCGAACGTCGAACTGGCGCCGCTGATCGACATCGTCTTTCTGCTGCTCATCTTCTTCATGGTCTCCGCCACCTTCATCCGCCGCAGCGAGCTGCACATTGACCTGCCGGAAGCGCGGGGAGGGCGGACGGACGCGAGCCCGGCCCTGACCATCACGGTGCGCCGCGACGGCGGCTATGCGGTCAATGGACAGCCCACTGCGGCATCCGCGCTGGCGGCGGCCTTGGCCTCGGCCAGCGGCGGGGACGGGGCGGTTCGGGCCGTCATCGCGGCGGATGCCCTGGCCCCGCACCAAGCGGTGGTCGGCGCCATGGATGCGTCCAGCCAAGCCGGCTTGACGCGGATCAGCATCCTCACCGTTGAAGCGCCGCCCAAGCGCCCCCTTGGGGAAGGCGAACGGCCTGCGGATGCGGAGGCGATGGTGCCGGAAGCCGGGCGGGAACGCCGGTGAGCGCCGGCGTGGCGGGCAAGCGCAGCCGGGACTGGTCCACCTACAAGCGCCTGCTTGGCTACGTGCGTCCCTATTGGGCGCTGTTTGCCATAGCCGTGCTGGGCTTCCTGGTGGGCAGCGGCGCCGAGGCCTACTTCGTCAAGCTCTTTGGTGCCCTGGTCGATGATTGGGACGCTGGCGCCGCCCGCGCCGCCCTCTTCATTCCCTTGGCCATGCTCGGCGCGGCGGTGGTGCGCGGCCTGGGCGAAGTGGTCGGCGAGACGCTGCTCTCCCAAGTCTCGTTCACGGTGGTCCACAATCTGCGCATGGCGCTTTTCGAGCAGCTGCTGCGCCTGCCAAGCCGTTACTTCGACGCCGCCAGCCAAGGGCGCCTGGTCTCCAGGATCACCTTCAATGTGGCGCAGCTGCGCGATACCGGCACCGATGCGCTGAAGACGATCATTCAGGATGGCGGCAAGGTGATCGTCTTCCTCGGCTACATGCTCTACCTCAACTGGCCGTTGACGCTGATCTTCATCGCCGCGGTGCCGGTGGTGGCCGTCGTCGTGCTCTACGCCAGCCGCCGCTTTCGCGACATCGCCAAGCGCATTCAGAACGCCATGGGGGATGTCACCCATGTCGCCTCGGAAGCCATTGCCGGCTATCGGGTGGTGCGCATCTTCGGCGGCGAGGAGGGTGAGCGGCGGCGCTTCGACCGGGCCAGCCGCGCCAACCGGCGCCGCAATCTCAAAATGGTCGTCACCAAGGCGACCAGCACCCAAGTCGTGCAAATCCTGGTGGTCGCCGCCGTGGCCCTGCTGATCGCGACCTTGGCGCGGCCCGATGTGGCCCACGGGCTTTCCACCGGGGACTTGGTGGTCTTTCTGGGCCTGGCCGGCATGCTGGCGCGGCCCATTCGCAAGCTCACCGAGGTCAACGCCCGCCTGCAGAAGGGCTTGGCCGCTGCCGAGGACGTCTTTTCCCAGCTTGACGCTCCGGTGGAGCGGGACCAAGGCGCGCTGTCCATCGACCGGGCCCAAGGGCGGATCGAGTTTCGGGACGTGAGCTTCTCCTATGCGGATGACCAGCCACCCGCCCTGCGCGACATCAACTTGGTGGTCGAACCGGGCCAAACGGTGGCGCTGGTGGGCCGTTCGGGCAGCGGCAAGACGACCCTCGCCAGCCTGATCCCGCGCTTTTACGAGGCCGACCGCGGCGAGGTGCGCCTGGACGGCCGCGCCGTGGCGGAGTACGGCCAGGCCAGCCTGCGCCGGCAGATTGCGTTGGTCACCCAACAGGTGAACCTGTTCAACGACACCGTGGCGGCCAACATCGCCTACGGCGCCCTGGCTGGCGCCGACCCCGCTGCGCTGGAGGACGCGGTGCGCCGCGCCCATGCGCAGGACTTCATTGCCGCCTTGCCCCAGGGCATGGACACCTTGGTGGGCGATGATGGCGTGCTGCTGTCCGGTGGCCAGCGGCAGCGCATCGCCATCGCCCGGGCGCTGCTGAAGGACGCCCCCATCCTGATCCTTGACGAGGCCACTTCAGCGCTCGACAGCGAATCGGAGCGCCACATCCACGCCGCGCTGGAGGAGGCCATGCGCGGGCGAACCACCTTGGTCATCGCCCACCGGCTGTCCACCGTGGAAAACGCCGACCTGATCTACGTCATGGACGAGGGACGCATCGTCGAACAGGGCGCCCACGACGAGTTGATGGCCTTGGGCGGCTTGTACGCGCAACTCTACGAGGCCCACGCCGACGGCGGCGGTCGGAGCCCGCCGGCGCCGGCTCCCCTGCCGCAGGCCGACAAGCCGGGCGGCGATGGCGCCTCGCCCCTGCTCAAGGGGTGGTACGAAGGCGCTTGGTGGAGTCGCTGGCTGGCGCCGGCCGCTTGGCTCTGGCGCCGCGTGGCCGAGCGTCGGCGGCAAAGGGTCCTGAGTGGCCGCGACGGCT
>JAPOTD010000063.1 GCA_026709365.1 Gammaproteobacteria bacterium | reverse complement strand
CAGATCACCTTCCAAGCCTCCGCCGACCGGGCCGCGCTCAGTCCCAGCGTCAGCGCCGACGGCCTGCTCCGCATCAGCCCCGCCCGCCTCGCAGGCCCCGCCACGGTCACCGTGACGGCGCAGGCGCCGGGAGCCGATCCCGTGGACTTGGGCTTCATCATCGTCTCCCCGAAGCCCGTACACCTGTTCCTAGCCGACGGCGACCCGTCCGGGCGCCACGGCTTTCTGCGCGTGGTCAACCATTCCGAACGGCCAGGCGACGTGCACATCACCGCCAAGGATGATTCGGGCGCCGTGTTCGGCCCCGTCCCCCTTGCCTTGGAGGGCCGTCAAGCCGTACACCTCAACTCCCATGACCTTGAGAACGGCAACCCCGCCAAGGGCCTGCGCGGGGGGCTGGGCGACGGCGAGGGCGATTGGCGCCTGACGCTGGAAGGGCGCCTGAACGCGGAGGCGCTCGCCTACGTCCGCACCCGGGACGGCTTCGTCACCGCCATGCACGAGGTCGCGCCCGAGGCGGGCGAAGGACATCAGGAGCTGCTCTTCTTCAATCCCGGATCCAACAACCGGCAGCAAAGCGTCCTGCGGCTTGTCAACGACGGCGGCGACGATCAGACGGTCCGCATCACGGGCATCGACGACGCGGGGGCCGAGGGAGCGGTGACGGTCAACCTGCCCGCCGGGGAGGCGGTGCGCCGCACGGCGGCGGAGCTTGAGGACGGGGCGGCGCCGGGCCTTTCGGGCGCGCTGGGCGACGGGACGGGCAAGTGGCGGCTGCGCATCGCCGCGGGGCCGGGCGTCATAGCCATGGGGCTGCTGGAGACGCCCACCGGGCACTTGGCCAACCTGTCCGCACCGCCCCCGGCGCACGAGGAGGGCGGCGGCGTCAGCATCCCGCTTTTCCTGTCGGCGTCGGAGCCGTCCAGGCAGGGCTTCATGCGGGTGGTCAACCGCTCCGGCCAAGCGGGCGAGGTCTCCATCACGGGGTTCGACGACGCGGGCGCCGCGCACGGCGCCGTCACCCTATCGCTGGCCCCGCGCGAGGGCAGGCACCTCAACTCGATGGACCTTGAGGGCGGCAACGCCGCCAAGGGGCTGGCGAGCTCGCTGGGCGCGGGACGGGGCAACTGGCGGCTGGCGCTGCGCAGCGACGACGGCCTGGACTTCGAGGCGCTGGCCTACGTGCGCACCAACGACGGGTTCGTCACCGCGATGCACGAGGCCGCGCCCGCCATCGGCGGGGCGCCGCGCATCGCGTTCCTCAACCCCGGCAGCAACAACCGGCAGGAGAGCCTGCTGCGCCTGGTGAACCCCGGTACTGCGACCGCGGCCGTCAGGGTCACGGCGATTGACGACGCAGGCCGGGCGGGAAGCGAGCCCGTGGTTGTGAACCTGCCCGCCGGCGGGTCCATCGGGGTCACGTCAAAGGCCCTTGAGGCAGGCTCTCGCGGCCTGTCGGGTGCCCTCGGCGACGGCCACGGCAAGTGGCGGCTGTGCGTTGGGGCCGACCAGGCCGTCACCGCCATGAGCCTGCTGGAGACGCCCACCGGCCACTTGACCAACCTGTCGGGGACGCCGGATCTGGCCGACTGCGCTGAGGTCCAGTAGCTTTCTTGCCCTTGGGCCCAGCTGAATTGCCCGCCCTTCGAGCCAGCGGCGTTGCTTACTGGCCGAGCGCCTCCAACTAAGGGACAGGCATCAAAGGTTGCTCGGCGAAAAGCGAGAACCGCGGGGCAGGCACGCAGGCGTGGTTCTAACCCGCCGGTCGCACGCCCCCCACGATCGACACCCGCTCGCCGTAGCGGCTGTGCGGATAGTAGTCCCAGACGGCGTGGTGCTGGGTGCAGCGGTTGTCCCAGAAGGTGAGCGTGTTGGGCGCCCACTGCACCCGGCACCAAAGGCGCGGCGTCGAGTCGATGTGGCGATGGAGCATGTTGAGCAGGGCCGTGCTTTCCGCGCGGCTGAGCCCGACGATGTGCGAGGTGAAGCCTTGGTTGACGTAGAGCACCTTGCGCCCGGTCTGCGGGTGGCGAGCCACCACCGGGTGCTCGTTGCGCGGATAGCCGCCTTCCGGAGGCTTGGACTTGTAGGAGCCGATGTAGGGGATGGCGCCGTCGTGAACCGCCGTCAGGCCGTCGAGAAAGCCGCGCATCGGCTCTGACAGCAGCTCGTAGGCCAGATACATGTCCGCAAACAGGGTGTCGCCGCCGCCGGAGGCCGGGGTCTCGGTGACGTACAGCATGGAGCCGAGCGGCGGCACCTCATCGCAGGTCACGTCGGTGTGCCAGCCGTCGCCTGCGGTGTAGGGGGAGTCCGCAGTGGTCTTGACCGTCAGAATCTCCGGGTCGCCGCCGTAGGCGTGCTGCATCGGATGGGTGTGCAGCGAGCCGAAGCGCCGCCCAAACGCCTTGTGCTGGTCCCGGTCCAGATGTTGGTCGCGGAACACGAGAACCTTCCAGTCCAGCCAAGCCTCGTTGACGTCCTGGGCCTGCTCGTTGGACAGCGGCCGGGCCAAGTCCAGGCCGCGCACTTCGGCCCCGATGTGGGGCGTGAGCGAACGCACTTCAAAGGTGCGGTACTGCGTCGGCAGGTTGTCGGCCGGGAGCCGATCGCTGCGCGTGTTGAACATGATGGTGCGCCTCAAGGGGATATTTGGGCGTTTTAGCGCAACTCGTCGCGTTGGACAAGGCGCGACCTGATGGTCGCGGATGGAGTTTCGCTGCGCGAAACTCCGCGCATGTTGCGTCGGGGCAGGTTCCGATACCTTTTGAACCCGCACAGTGGTGGGGCCGATGGGTGTTGGCGGGACTCAATGGGGCCAGTGAGAACTGCTGAATTCATTGGCGGTTGCTTGACATTGATCTGAAGCATCCACACTGAATACACTGCGTCCAACAGCAACGACGGAGCACTCCGTGCGCATAGAGACGGAAATCAAGAAGCGGGGCAGTGGCACGGCGCTGAAGGTTGCCGGCACCATGGCGGAATTGCCGCAATTCAAGCCCGGAACCCGGGTCGTGGTTGACGTTGACGGCGATGGGTTTGTCGTCAGGCGCGCGGACGAGCGGCTCAGAACACTCCGGTTTCCCCAAACGGAGGTCGCATTGTTGGCAGCGATGACGCCGGAAAGCGCTCATGCCGAGCTGCTGGCCAATCCCAGCGAAACTGCAATCGGCCGCTAGATGGCCCATTTGGAATACGTCCTCGAACGGCGGGATGTCATTGGAGCCGCGCCTTGCAACAGTCAAACAATCCTCCGTTGATCAGCGATGCCGTTAAACGCTACACCTTGGGCGTGCTGGTGGTCGTTTACACCTTCAACTTCATCGACCGGCAGATCCTGTCGATTCTCATCGAGCCCATCAAAAACGATCTCGACGTCACCGACTTCGGCATGGGCCTGCTGTCCGGCACGGCGTTCGCGATCTTCTACGCCACCTTGGGCATGCCGCTGGCGCTGATCGCCGACCGCTGGAACCGGCGCAACCTGATCGGCATATCCTTGGCTGTTTGGAGCGGGATGACGGCCCTGTCCGGCTTGGCCATGAACTTCTGGCATCTGGCGGCGGCGCGCATCGGCGTCGGCATCGGCGAGGCGGGCTGCAGCCCTGCGGCGCACTCCATGCTGGCGGACCTCTATCCCGCCAAGGAGCGCGCCACCGCGCTCGGCATCTATTCCCTGGGCATCCCGTTCGGCGTCATGTTCGGGCTGTTCGCCGGCGGCGCCATCGCCGACCTGTTCGGCTGGCGCTGGGCTTTCTTCATCGTCGGCGTCCCGGGGCTGGTGCTGGCGGCGATCGTCTTCATGACCGTCAAGGAGCCGCCTCGGGGTCTTGCCGACGGCCTTGCTGCCGGAACGCAATCCGAGGGGCACCCGTCGATCATGGAAGTGTTCCGGTTTCTGATGCAACGGCGCTCCTTCAGGCACATGGTCGTCGGCGGCGGCTTGACCGCGTTCGTCGGCTACGGGCTAATCACTTGGGTGCCGACCTTTTTCCTGCGCAGCCACGGCATGACGTTGACCGAGGCCGGCTTTTGGCTGGGTCTGGTGCTTGGCATTCCGGGCGGGGTCGGCATAGTCCTCGGTGGCTGGCTGTCGGATCAGCTGGGCGCACGGGACGCGCGCTGGTATCTCTGGATGGTGGCCGTGGCGCTCGCGGTCGGGGTTCCCGTCGGCGCCGCCGCCTTCCTGGTGGAGAGCTGGTGGGTCTCGCTGCTGCTGCTCTGCCTGCCCGTCATGCTGGGCAACTTCTACCAAGGCACGACCTTCGCGCAAACCCAAGGTCTGGCGCCGGTGCGCATGCGGGCCGTGGCCGCCGCGATCCTGCTGTTCATCCTGAACTTCATCGGCTTTGTTTTCGGGCCGCCGGCGGTCGGCGTTTTGTCCGACCTGCTGGCCAGCTCCTTCGGCTCGCACGCTCTGCGCTACAGCTTGCTGTGCTGGGGGTTGGTCAATCTCTGGGCGGCCTTCCACTATTGGCGCGCGGGCCGGTGGCTGCCGGGAGATTTGGAAAGCCGTTGACCCGCAAGGGGACCGGGGCATCGAATTCTTGCTGTCGCGACTTCCTGCGGCTCAGGCTCTCAGCTCACGCAACGATCAGCGAAGGGCAAACTACCAATAGATCGCCACGCTCGACACCCAGCCGTGTCCCCAGAAGAAGGCCAGATAGAGCGCTAGACCCACCGCTGCGGGCACGGCCAGCTCCCGCCACACCAACCGGTTGCGTCCGCCAGCGATGGCGGCAAAGGGCAGGTTGGAGGTGGCGGCGGCGAAAGCTGGCCAAGCGTCGCCGGCCTGCCGGGCCTTCTTGCGGTCCGTGAACCCACTGCCGACCAAGGACAACGCCAGGAATCCCCCGAAGAAGACCACTGACGCGGCATCGCCGTTGGCCACCAGATGGGAAGCCGCCCACAGGATGATCGCCCATTGCACGGGATGGCGGGTGATGCGATTGATGCCGCCGGTCAGCTTGGCGAGCGCCGCCTCGTCAGCGGCGCTGTCGGCAAGGGCTTTCGGGGTGGCGTTGGCACCAAGCAGGCCGCCGGCCAGGAAAGCGAAGGCCAGCAGCATCAGCGCCTTTGGCGCCCAGTAAAGCATCGGCTCCAGCGGCCAGAAGTAATGCAGCCTAGGCGCGTCGTTGTAGGCCCTGATGAAATAGACCAAGGTGGCCAAAGCCAACACCGAGTAAAACGCTGCATAGCCCTTTTCGCCGAGTCCGCGCATCAGCATGGGCCGCAGGCGCGTGTTGCTGACCAATAGGTGGGAGGCAACAAAGAGAATTCCGGCGAACAGCAGTTCAAGCATGGGTGGCTCCTCCTCGTCAGCGTACGATGGCGGTCAGGGCGTCGAGCACGGCATTGGGCTGTTCGGAGAGCATGGCATGGCCGCAGCCGGCCAAGCGTTCCAAGCGGGCATCCTGCAGGCGTTCGCTGACCCGGATGCCGGCTTGCGCCGGGGTCATTTGGTCCGCTTCGCCGACCACGACCAACGCCGGGCACCGAATGGGCCCAGCGTCCGCCTCCGGGTCGAAGCCGTTGCAGGCGGCGAGGTCGGCATGGAAGACGTCCGGCGCAGCCGCCTCCAGCAGGCGCTCCCCGCCGCCGAGCATCCACATGCCGGGGTTGGGGCAGGCGCCCAGCTTGGCGCGCGGGCTGTGGCTCCAGGCGTTGGCCATGTCGATGGCGGCGTGGTGGTTGTCGTAGGCGGCGTCGAGCAGCGCGTCGGTCACCGGCATGGGCGCGGAGGCACCCAGCAGCGCCAGCGCCCGGCACCGGTCCGAATGCCGTGCCGCCAGCGCATAGGCGATGAGCGAGCCCATGCTGTGCCCCACCACCGCCGCGGCTTCCAAATGCGCCGCATCCATGGTCCGCACCACCCAGTCCGCCATCGCGGCGATCGAATCAAGCCCGGGGCCTTGGCTGCGCCCGTGTCCGGGCAGATCCAGCGCCAGCACGTTCAGTCCAGTCCGGGCGAAGTGGCGGGCGGGCATCACCCAAACGCTGTGATCCATGCCGGCGCCGTGGACGAACACGGCCGCCCTGCGTCCCGGCGCGTGGGCGACGCTGCCAGTGCCGGCAAATGCCGCCTTGCCATCCACTTGGAGCCTCACCGAGACCGCCGCCCGCCGGCCCGCTTGAGCGCGCGGCTTAAGTCGGACACCAAGTCGTCGGCGTCCTCAAGGCCGATTGACAGGCGGATCAACCCCTCGCCGATGCCAGCCGCCCGCAGCGCCTCGGCATCCATGCGGTGATGGGTGGTGCTGGCGGGATGGATGACCAGCGACTTGGCATCGCCGACATTGGCCAAATGGGAGAAGAGGTCAAGCGATTCAATCAAGGCCCTGCCCGCCTCCCGGCCACCCGCCACGGTGAAGCCGAACACTGCCCCGGCGCCCTTGGGCAGCAGTTCGCGGGCCAGCGCGTGGTCCGGATGGTCCGGCAGCCCCGGGTGGCTGACGGACTCCACCAAGGGATGGCTGGCCAGAAACTCCGCCACGCGCAGGGCATTGGACACATGCCGCGCCATGCGCAGCGGCAAGGTCTCCAGCCCCTGCAGGATCTGAAAGGCGGTCATTGGCGCCATGCAGGCGCCGAAGTCGCGAATGCCCTCCTTGCGGGCCCGCGTGATGAAGGCCGCAGGGCCGAACTCCTCGCCAAAGACCAGATCGTGAAAACCGACGTAGGGGTCGTTGATGGTGGGAAACGGGCCGCTCTCCCAATCGAACGCGCCGCCATCGACGAGCAGGCCGCCAATCACCACCCCGTGGCCGCTGAGGAACTTGGTGGCCGAGTGCATGACCAGATCGGCGCCCAGCCGAATGGGCTGGCACAGGTAGGGGGTGGCGAAGGTGGCGTCAACCAGCAGCGGCAGGCCGCGCCGGTGGGCCACCTCGGCCACCGAGGGCACATTGAGCACTTCAAGGCCTGGGTTGCCGAGTATCTCGCCGAACACCAGCCGGGTTTCCGGCTGAATGGCGGCGGCGAAGGCGGCGGGATCCCGAGGATCCACGAAGGTGGTTTCGATGCCGAAGCGCGGCAGGGTGTATTCAAGCAGGTTGTGGGTGCCGCCGTAGAGCGACCGGCTGGAGACGATGTGGTCGCCCGCCGAGCAGATGGTCGCCACCGCGAGATGCATGGCGGCTTGTCCACTGGCGGTGGCGATGGCCCCCACGCCGCCGTCGAGCGCCGCAATGCGCTCCTCAAGCACCGCGTTGGTCGGGTTGGACAGGCGCGAATAGACGTGGCCGGCCCGTTCGATGTTGAACAGCCCGGCGGCAAAGTCCGAATCCGGAAACACGAAGGAGGCGGACTGGTAGATGGGCGTCGCCCGCGCCCCGGTAGCCGGATCCGGCGCTTGCCCGGCGTGCAGGGCGAGGGTGTCGAAGCCGATGGACGCGGGGCTTTTGTGGTCGCTCATGGTTCGCCGCGCACTGATGGCCTCAGCTCGGCGCCGGGGGCGGCTCCGCGGTGATGAGCGGCGGATAGGCCCGTTCGACAATGACCTCCAAGCGGATCAGCCGCTCCTTGATGTTGTCGATGTCAGTGCGCATCTCGGCCATTTCAGCACGCAATTCCGTGCGCATCTCGACCATATCGGCCCGCACTTCCGCGCGCATCTCGACCATATCGGCGCTGAGGTCGGCAATGTCCGCGTGCAGCTCCGCCCGCAGCCACAAGAACAAGGAGATCACCAACCCCGCCGAGACCAACGCATTGGCGACGCCCGTGCTGATGATGATCCAAGCATCCCTTGTCATGTCGGTCATGGTAGCACACGCCCATACAGGGGCCAGTCGAAGCCGATGGCCACCTTAGCAACTCCAACCGCCCAAATCTGCGAGCGATCTCCCCAAAGGCCGTCATCCAACATCCCGGCAAAACCGGAGCGATTTGGGCGATCCGACGTGCGACATTCGCCATGCAAAGCGCTTTGCGGTCCGTCGAGCGACCCATGACCACGGCCAACGAGCAACTCTTAGCCCTTAGCCCTCCCTAAGGGGTGATCATGAAGCTCGCCGTGGCTTCGGCAACCAGGGCGCCGCTGTCCTGGCGGATGATCCGTCCCTCCATTTGCGCGAGGCGCCCCTTGCGCTTCAGGCAGCGGCCCTCCAAGCGCACCGCAGCGCCGATCGGCAGCTCGGCTCGGTAGCGGATGTCCGCCTTGGCGGTGAAGCAGACGATGCCCCGCAGCCAAAGCCAGTTGGCCATGACGTCATCGAGCAGGCTGAAGACGATGCCGCCATGGGTGACGTTGCTGTAGCCGGCGTGCCGTTCATCCGGGGTGAATTCCGCCAAGCACAGATCATCCTCCAAGCGGAAGCGGACCTTGAGGCCGATGGGGTTGTCGGGGCCGCACACAAAACAGTCACGGCTTTGGCGAACTCGGGGCATGGATGGCTCCTCGGGCAATTGGGGCGGTCTTCCTGATTGCGGGATGAGGCTGTCGATGGACCCTGTCGGCATCCGGCCACCCCATCTTGGCGGTCCGGGCCTCGACTCATTAGGTTAACATCCCGTTCCCGTGATTGACCTGCCCAGCATCCGTCGGCGACTCGCCAGCCATCAAGGCGCAACCGTCACCCCGGGACGCCACACCCGGCAGGCGGCGGTGGCCGTCATCCTGCGGCGGCGCAAGAGCCGAACCGAAATCCTGTTCATCAAGCGGGCGGAGAAGGCCGACGATCCCTGGTCCGGCCAGATGGCCTTCCCCGGCGGGCACCGGGAAGGCGCCGACGCCGACCTCAAGACGGCGGCGATTCGCGAGACCCTAGAGGAAGTCGGCCTCGACCTGGCCGCCAGCGAGTATCTTGGCGCCCTCGACCACCACTATGCCGCGCCACGCGGCCCGCGCATGGACATGCTGATCGCGCCCCATGTCTTCGTCCTTGAAGGCGACCCGCCCCTGAGCCTGAACCACGAGGTGGCGGAAGTGGTCTGGGCGCCGCTCGACGCCTTGGCGGCCAATGGCCTGCACGACACCCAAACCCTGGCCATCGCCGGAAGGCCCACGGTGTTCAACGGCTACCGGCTCGCCGGGGGGCACTTCGTCTGGGGACTGACCTACCGCATGCTCAAGGACTTCTTCCTCGCCCTGAACCCCGATTGGCCGCCGCCGGCGGAGGTTGGCTAGTCCGCTGAGCAGTAGTCGGCGATGGCCAACCCGGCGGCGACGCTGGTGAAGGGATCCTGCTCCACCACCCGCCGGGGGAAGCGCTCATCCAGGATGCGCCGCACGGCGGGGATCAGGTTGGAGCCCCCGGTGCGCAGCACGAGGTCCACATCGGCAGCGGCGACGCCCGCCCGGGCCAGGGTTTGGTCAAGGGCGGTGGCGAAGGCCGCCAGCGGCTCGGCAATGAGCGCTTCAAACTGCGCACGGGCGAGCTCCACCCGCACGTCAATCTCAGGAATGTCCAGCACCGCCTTCGGCCTCCTCGAAAGCTCGGCCTTGAAGGCCTTGATGGACTGAAACACGAGATAGCCGAGGTTGCGCCGGATCAGTTCATGCAGGCGGCCGAACTTGCGCCCGCTGGGTCCGCCTTGGGCGATGCAGTCCATCACTGCCGTGGTGTAACGGTTCTGGTTGAGCGTGTGGGCGACGGTCCAGTTAAGCAGCAATTGCTCGTAGTCCTCGAAGGGGAAACGGGTTTCGATGTCGCGGCTCATGCCCCGGCGACGCCACAGCTCGCCCTTGCCGAGCAGGGGAAAGAGCAGTTCCCGGAACAGCAACTGGTCGATGCGGTCGCCGCCCAAGGCGATGCCATGGGTGGCGGCCACGTCAAAGCGCGCGCCGCGCCGACGCAGCACGCAGAAGTCCAAGGTGCCGCCGCCGAAGTCCACGGTCAGCACGCACTCCCCATCGACCCCCGATTGGCCGTGCAGGTAGCGCGCCGCCGCCGCAACCGGCTCGGCGTACGGACGCGCATCGCGGATGCCCGCATGGCGGCAGGCTTCGCCCAAGCGGGCCAGGGCCCTGCGGTTGCGATGCGGTTCGCGTCCCTCGAAGTTGACCGGGTGGCCGACGTGGGCGCGGGCGCAGTTCCCGACGCCGGCATGGCGGATGCGCTTGCGGATGTGTACCAAGATCGGGGTGATCAGCGCGACCACGCGGAACGGATGGTCGAACACCATCAGCCGCCGGGTACGCTCGTCTCCCAACAGCCGCTTGACGCCGCGGAACAGCCGACCCTGCAGGCCGCTGTCGATCAGCGGCTGACCGTAGATCGCCTTGGTCGCCGTCTCGACGGGCGCTGGGTTGTCCGAATCGCCATGCTGGACGAGTTCGGACTCGGTGCCGATGACCTCGGCAATGAACTCGACAGTGCGGCCGGTGTTGCCGGCCAAGTACCGGTCGATGGCCTGCTGGCCGACGCAGGCTTGCAATGCACGGTCGATGTAGGTGGCCGACGGCATGATCGGCGCGCCTTCCTCAAGGCCGACGAATTCAAGCCGCTCCCCGTCAAAAGTGGCGGCGGCGGAGTTGGTCGTGCCGAAGTCGATCCCAACGCCAAGCCGCATCGCTCACCCGCCGGCGGCCACCCTAGAGCAGGCGACGCCCGTGCCGCCGAGACCGCAGTAGCCGTTGGGCACCTTGGCCAAGTACTGCTGATGATGGGCTTCGGCGTAGTAGAACGGCGGGGCGGCCTTGATCTCCGTGGTGATTGCGCCGTAGCCCACCGCCGTCAGCGCCTCCTGATAGCGGCCCCGGGAAGCCAGGGCGGCTTCGAGGCCATCGTTCAAATAAATGGCCGATCGGTACTGAGTGCCGACATCGTTGCCCTGGCGCATGCCTTGGGTGGGGTCGTGGCCCTCCCAAAACACCTTCAGCAGCTCATCGAGGCCCACCTCCTGGGGATCGTGGACCACGAGCACCGCCTCGGTGTGTCCGGTCAGCCCCGAGCAGACCTCCTCATAGGTCGGATTGGCGGTGAAGCCGCCAGCGTAGCCGACGGCGGTGGTGAACACCCCCTTGGTTTGCCAGAACAAGCGTTCCGCGCCCCAAAAGCAGCCCATGCCAAAAAAGGCCTGGCGCAAGCCGTCCGGGTAAGGGCCAACCAGCGGATGGCCATTGACGAAGTGCTCGGCGGGAACCGGCATGGCCTCGGCGCGGCCGGGGAGCGCGCGCTCGGCCGTCGGCAGCCGCAACTTGAGTTGAAAGGCCATCGGCCATCCTCCTTGGGACCAAACGACGGCATCATATCTCATGCCCCGCGCAACGGGCGCGAAATCAAAAATGCGAAAATCAAAAAATGGGCGCCATAGGTGCTATAAAGGGGAACCATGCCTGCCCCTGCCTTCAAACCGACGCTGTGCCTGCTGGCGCTGCTGTGCGGATGCCAATCGGTGCCGCCCGATGCGGCGGGCACTGCCCCTGACGAGGCGCCCCAACCCCTCGCGGCCACCCAACTTCGGGCTGCGTTCCTGGCTGGCGACGAGTTGCCCCAACGCATGGACCGGCTGATCGAGCTAGAGAGCGAGGCCATCAAGCTCATGGAGTACGAGCCGCTCAAGCTCGGTGCCATTGGCAGCGCCATTCTGGACCTGAATCCTGGGAGCCTGGTCGGCCACCGCGTTCTGCAGCGATTCTACGGCCACGTGGATGCGGCGGATACGGCCGACGGTCACCGCGCTTGGGCGGAGGCGGTCAAGGCGTCCATGTCGGCGGGCGCGACGGGCGCCGTCGATGCCCCCTTCAGGGCCGTGACGCCGATTGAGGCGCAGGTTTTCCTGCGTTCGGAAGGCCTCTCGCCGGTGGGTGCGATCTATCAGTCCACGGCAGCGGCACCATTGCTGATGATGGTGCAGGGTCGGCCCGAACGCGGCCCGCTGCGAGCCCTGCACTTCACCTTGGAGGGCATTTACCGGGCGGCCGAGCGCGGGTTTGCGGAAGCCTCGGGCGACGCCGCGTTTTCGCCCCTGGCGTTGATGGGATTGCTGGCGCGCCAAGGCGACCCGGCCGCGCAAACCGCGGTGGGCGCTCTGCTGATCGGCCGCAACCGCACGGAGGACGCCATCGGCTGGCTGCAGGCGGGTTCGCGCTATGACAACGACATCGCCAACAACATGATGGCCCGCCTTCATTGGACTTTAGCCCAGGCTGACCCGGGTGACGAGCGGCAGGCGGCGCTCAACGAATCGCTGGACAACTACCTGCAGGCCATCGCGCTCGGCTCCTCGGAGGCCATGTACGCGCTCGGCGCGCTCTATCTGAGAGGCGCCTTCGGCGGTGACAACGCGGAAACGGCCATCCCGCTCCTAAAGCAGGCCGCCGAACTCGACAACAGCGACGCCCTGCACTATCTGGCCCACCTGCACTACGCGGGCAACAAGGTTGCGAAGGACCGCAAGCAGGCTGAGGACTACTTCGTCCGCGCCGCCGCGCTCGACAACGAAGCGGCGAGGCTGAGCTACGCCCGCTATCTGATGCGCGAGCGCCGCGCCGGGGACTCCCGCACGGTGGCTTGGCTTGAGGAGACGGTCGAGGAGACGGCCAACCCGGAAGCCATGCTTATGCTCGGCAATCTCCACGCCCGCGGCGTTGCCACCGAGCAGAACCTGCGCATCGCGCAACGCTGGTACCGGAACGCCGCCAAGGCGGCGGGCGCGGACACAAACCAGCTGAGGAGATTGAACCACACTATCCTGATATTAAAACTCACAAACA
>JAPOTD010000111.1 GCA_026709365.1 Gammaproteobacteria bacterium | reverse complement strand
CGGAGGTCCAGGAAGCCAATCATTAATTCAACCCATTTTTGGCACAGGACACTAGCTGGTAAGAACGAAGCAGGCGACGCCCGAGCCTTGCCGAAGTTTCCCAAGCACCAAGCGGCGGCACGGGAGGCGTTAAAGGCGGCGGGTCTGGACCTCCGCGCCGACCCAATAAAACGCAACGGCTTGCCATGGGGCTTGCCAGCGAGTGGCTGGCATTCCAGTTCCTGCAGCGCCGCCACGGCGACTGCGTCAAGGAGGAGTGCTGGGTCTCTTCGAATCGTGTGCGGTTTTGCGGGGGCAGCGATGGCGATGACGCGGCCGGATACGACTTTCGCGTTTCCACGCCAAGTGTGGAGTGGCTCTATGAGGTCAAGTCAGCGATTGAAGACACCGGCGAGTTTGAACTTTCCTCGAACGAGATGCAGGTAGCTGCAGGCGTATCCAAGGACCGGCGCCGCCGATATCGTATTCTGTATGTCCCGTTTGTGTTCTCCCCCGATCGTTGGTTCGTGCTAGAGTTGCCGAATCCGTTGGGTGACGCCACGCGAAATCGATTCAGACAGGTCGGCCAAGGATCCGTCCGCTTCAGATTTGAACGTTCCGCCGACACGTCAGTACAACCCTGAACGGTACTGGTGTATCTGAGCGGTCGCCTCAAATGCGCAAATCTGCTCAACGCGGATAAGAAATTGGCCCCCGCCTACGTCCCTGATCCAAGCAGGCGCAAGTCTCACGTGGGCACGGGCCACCTTCCGCTGAATTCCCTGCCCCAATCCCATCGGTGTGGCGAGATGTTTTTGGAAATGTGTATCGACACTCAAGAAACGCCTTGCGGCGGTTAAACTAGCGCAACAAACCCCAGCGGACTCCCCCGACCTTGGACGTCACCCACATCCTCGCCGGCTTGAACGAGGCGCAGCGCCAGGCAGTGGCTGCGCCGCCCGGCAACGCCTTGGTGGTGGCCGGCGCCGGCAGCGGCAAGACTCGGGTGCTGGTGCATCGCATCGCCTGGCTGATCGAGGCCGAAGGCATCTCGCCCTATGGCCTGCTGGCGGTGACCTTCACCAACAAGGCGGCGGCGGAGATGCGCCAACGGATCGATGCGCTGCTCAGCGTCTCGGCCAGCGCGCTTTGGGTGGGCACCTTCCACGGCATCGCCCACCGCCTGCTGCGCATGCACTGGCAGGAGGCGGGGCTGCCGCAGAATTTCCAAATACTCGATGCCGACGACCAGCAGCGGCTGGTCAAGCGGGTGATGCGCGCGCTGGACATCGACGAGCACCGCTGGCCGGTGCGCCAAGCGGTTTGGGCCATCAACAAGCACAAGGACGAAGGACGCCGCGCCGCCGCGCTACCGGACAGCGATGACCTCTTTCAAGTCACCCACAAGCGCATCTACGCAAGCTATGAGGCGCTCTGCAATGAAGGAGGCTTGGTCGATTTCGCCGAACTGCTGCTGCGCTGCCTGGAGTGCCTGCGCGGCGATGCGGCGCTGCTCGGCCACTACCGGCAACGATTCGGGCATATTCTGGTCGATGAGTTCCAAGACACCAACGGCATCCAATACGACTGGCTCAAGCTGCTGGCAGGCGATGCCAGCCATGTCATGGCGGTGGGCGACGATGACCAGTCCATCTACGGCTGGCGCGGCGCCCGCATCGAGAACGTGCGCGCCTTCATCGACGAGTTCAAGGACGTCGCCACCATTCGCCTGGAGCAGAACTACCGCTCCACCGGCACCATCCTCGACGCCGCCAACGCCTTGATCGGCCACAACGCCGGGCGCCTGCCGAAGTCCCTGTGGACCGAAGGGGCGGTCGGCGACCCGATCCAGCTCTACTCCGCCGACAACGACCTCGATGAGGCCCGCTTCGTCGCCGAACGCATAGCGGGCGCCATTGAGGACGGCGGCAGCGCCGACGAGATGGCGGTACTGTACCGCTCCAACGCCCAGTCGCGGGTGCTGGAGGAGGCCTTGATGCGGGCCGGCATTCCCTACCGCATCTACGGCGGCTTCCGCTTCTTCGAACGGGCCGAGATCAAGAACGCGCTCAGCTACCTGCGCCTGGTGCATGACCGCCACGCCGACGTGGCCTTTGAGCGGGCGGTGAACACGCCGCCCCGGGGCATCGGCGAAAGGACCTTGGAAGGGATTCGCGAACATTCCCGAACCCGGGGCGTCTCCCTATGGCAGGCCAGCAAGGAGGCCATCCACGAGGGGCGGCTGCCGGAGCGGGCGGCCAGCGCGGTCGAAGCGTTCATCAAGCTGATCGACGGCATGGCGGAAGGCGGCGAGAACTTGAGCCTGCATGAACTTACCCAATGGGTGATCGAAGCCAGCGGCCTGATGGACTATCACGGCCGCGAGCCCGGCGAACGCGGCCTCGCCCGCAAGGAGAATCTGGAGGAGCTGGTCAGCGCCGCCCGGCAGTTCAGCGGCGAGCTGGTCTTCCCGCTGCAGGACGCCGACGTGCCTGCGGTGTCGGAACTGGCCGAGTTTCTCGACCAAGCGGCGCTCGACGCCGGCGACCGGGAGTCGAGCGCCGGCCCCGCCGTGCAGATGATGACGCTGCACTCCGCCAAGGGACTGGAGTTTCCCACCGTGTTCATCACCGGCTTGGAGGAGGGTCTGTTTCCCCACCGCCAATCCCGGGAAACCGAGAACGGCTTGGAGGAGGAGCGCAGGCTCTGCTACGTGGGCATCACCCGCGCCATGCGCACGCTCTACCTCACCCACGCCGAGGCGCGCCGCCTGCATGGCGTTGAGAACCACAACCGCCCGTCCCGCTTCATCCGCGAGCTGCCGCCGAACCTGGTCTCCGAGATTCGCGTGAGACGGATGGTGGACCGCTCCTCAAGCCTGCCCAACCCGGTTCGCGGCCTGTTTGCGCCGCAGCCCAGCGCCGTCAACATCGGCCAGCGGGTGGCGCACCGCAAGTTCGGCGAGGGCGTGGTGCTGCAGTGCGACGGCCAGGGCGAACGCACTCGGGTGCAGGTCCACTTCGCCGCCGCCGGGGAAAAGTGGCTGATGCTCAGCGCCGCAAACCTGCAGACCTTGGATTGAACCGCCGTTGGGATGGGAGACGACATGAACGCCAGCGCCAAACGGGCAAGCCGCCGCATAGGTTGGCTCGCCATCCTGACAATCGCCCTAATCGGTTGCGCCGACCCAGCGGGGGACGCTGGCGCGAACGCCGCGGCGGACGCCCGTCCCGCCAAGGTTTACCAATGGAAGATCATCACCACCTGGCCCAAATTCCTGCCCGGCGTCGGCATGTCGGCGGAAAACCTCGCCGAGCGGCTGCGCGTGATGAGCGATGGCCGGCTGGACATTCGCGTCTATGGCGCCGGCGAGCTGGTGGGCGCGTTCGAGGTGTTCGACGCAGTTTCCGCAGGCACCGCTGAGATGGGCCATGGCGCGGCCTACTATTGGCGCGGCAAGATGCCCATAGCCCCCCTGTTCACGACCATCCCCTTCGGCATGACGGCGCAGGAGGCAAACGCTTGGCTCAGCTACGGCGGCGGCCTTGCGCTTTGGCGCGAACTCTACGCGCCTTTTGACGTGGTGCCCTTCCCCGCGGGCAACACCGGCGTGCAGATGGCGGGCTGGTTCAACGAGGAGATCAACGCGCTTGAGGATCTGGCGGGTCTGAAGATGCGCATCCCCGGCCTCGGCGGCGAAGTGCTGGAGCGCTCCGGGGGCGTGCCGGTCAGCATTCCGGGCGGCGAGGTATTCACCGCGCTGCAGACCGGCGTCATCGACGCCACCGAGTGGATCGGGCCCTACAATGATCTGGCCTTGGGCCTGTACAGCGCCGGACGCTACTACTACTACCCCGGCTGGCACGAACCCGGCGCCGTGCTCGAGCTGATCGTGAACCGGCAGGCCCTCGAAGCCCTACCCGCCGACCTGCAGGCGATGATCGCCACCGCCGCCCAAGCCATCAACGAGGACACGCTGTCGGACTACACCGCCCGCAGCGTGGCGGCGCTGGAGACCCTGGAGCGCGAGCACGGCGTGAAGCTGCGCCCGCTGCCCGCCGAGGTGATGGCGAAGCTGCGCGAGGCGTCCCTGCGGGTGGTGGCCGAGGCGGCGGGCGAGGATGAGCTGTCGCAGCGCATCCACGACTCCTACACCGGCTTCCTCGCCGGCGTTCGCCGCTACACCGACCTGACCGAGAAGGCGTACTTGGAAGCCCGCTGATGGACTTGAAGGCCACGCGCATGGAGAAGGCCGATGGCGTCGGGACCATCTGGCTGAACCGCCCGCAGCGGCTGAACGCCTGGACCGGGCGCATGCACACGGAGTACCGCTGGTGCTTGAAGCAGCTCGATGAGGATGCGGAGGTCGGCGTCATCGTCGTTACCGGCGCCGGACGCGGCTTCTGCGTGGGCGGCGACGCCGAAGCGCTGGCCGGGCACGCCGAGCGGGGCGCCTACGACCCCGGCACCGCCCCGGAGTTGGCGACCCCAGGCTACGGCGTGGCCGGGGAGTTCGACGCCCCGTTCGCCTGCCAACTCGGTCTCGCCAAGCCGATCATCGCCGCCATCAACGGCCCTGCGGCCGGCGTTGGCCTCGCCCTTGCCTGCTTCACCGACCTGCGCTTCGCAGTGCCGGGCGCCAAGCTCACCACCGCCCACGGCAAGCTCAACCTGCCCGCCGAGTACGGCCTCTCCTGGATTCTGCCCCGTCTGGCCGGCCTGGCCCGGGCCAACGACCTGCTGCTGACCAGCCGCGTCTTCACCACCGACGAGGCCGCGCAGCTGGGCATCATCAATGAACTGGTGGCGGCGGATAGCCTCATCGCCCGGACCCACGAATACGCCCGCAACCTCATCGAAACCGTCTCTCCCAACGCCCTGCGCCAGACCCGCTGGCAAATCTACCGCGACCTCACCGCCAGCCCCGCCGAATCCGTGCGCCGCTCCGAAGCCCTGATCAACCAAATGATGGCTGAGCCGGACTACGCCGAGGGCGTGGCGGCGTTGCGGGAGAAGCGCCAGCCTCGGTGGGGCGCGACGAACGGCTGAGGCCAAGGGGTCAGGGCGGGAACGCACGAGCAACGCCTAGCCCGCTGCAATTTCGGCATCTGATAGGATGTAAGCTAGACAATGCGAGAATGAGAAAAACAGGAAACCCTTGCATGGGCCACTGGTCGGCCAAGACATTGGACTCTCTGCCATCCGCGCTGAATGTCCGAATTTCGATGGCTGGATCAGGCGCCTTTGCCAGTTGGGCAATCCGTCCGCTTCGTCGCCTTGACTCCGACTCTGCTCTAATTCCTAGCGCTGGCCGGCAACCTGTTGCCGTAGCTCAAACCGATACCGGTCCCACATCGCCGCCTGCCCAAGCCAATCGCAGCGCTTCGGCTTCTTCCGGGGCCTCGGCGAGCAGCCGCTGGCCTTCCTGAATGATCTCCGGAATCAGGTGGGCGTGACGCACTAGGCTCGCCACCCGGAAGCGCGTCTCGCCGGTTTGCCGGGTGCCAAGGATCTCGCCCGGGCCGCGCAGGGCCAAGTCCTGCTCAGCGATGTGGAAGCCATCCTGGCTATTGCGAATGACCTTGAGCCGGGCTCGACTCACCTCGCCCAGCGGCATGCCGTAGAGCAGGACGCAATAGCTCCTGCGGCTGCCGCGGCCGATGCGGCCGCGGAGTTGATGGAGCTGGGCGAGGCCCAAGCGTTCCGGGTTTTCGATCACCATGAGGCTGGCGTTGGGCACATCGACGCCGACTTCAATCACCGTTGTCGCCACCAGCAACTGATGCTCCCCGGCCTTGAAGGCGGCCATGACGGCGGCCTTCTCCTCGCTCTTCATGCGTCCGTGGATCAGGCCGATGCGGCGCCCCGGCAGTTGCGCCTTGAGCCTTCGCCAAGTGGACTCGGCGGACTCCGCGTAGAGTTGGTCGGAGTCCTCGATCAGGGTGCAGACCCAATAGGCCTGCTGGCCGGCATCAAGCACCTTGGCAATGCGCGCCAGCACCTCGTCCCGGCGGCTGGCGGCGACCAGGCGGGTGTCGATCGGCTGGCGTCCCGGCGGCAGCTCATCGAGCAGGGAAACATCCATGTCCGCGTACAGGGCCATGGTGAGGGTGCGCGGTATCGGCGTTGCCGTCATGATGAGCTGGTGCGGCGCGCATCCCTTGGCCCGCAGGGCCATGCGCTGATGGACGCCGAAGCGATGCTGCTCATCGACGATGGTGAGGGCCAGGTTGGCGAACGCGGTGGCCTGCTGGAACAGCGCATGGGTGCCGACCGCCACCAGGGTCTCGCCGCTGGCCAAGCTGTCGAGCACGCGCTGCCGCGTCGCCTTGCTTTGGCCACCGGTCAGCATGGCCACCGGAATCCCCAAGGGCGCAAGCCAGCTTGAAAAGCTCAAGTAGTGCTGTTCGGCAAGGATTTCCGTCGGGGCCATGAGCGCCGTCTGCGCTTGGTGCTCGGCGGCACGAATGGCGGCGAAGGCGGCCACCACGGTCTTGCCGCTGCCCACGTCGCCTTGCAGCAGCCGCAGCATGGGGCGGGCCTCACCGAGGTCGAGCAGCACTTCGCGAACCACGCGCCGCTGGGCGCGGGTCAGCTGAAAGCCCAAGTGCTTGAGCAGCGTTCGGCCAAGCTGCTGCGCTTGCGGCAGCGGCGGCGCCCGCTGGCTGCGGCGCTGGCTTTGCCGGAAGCGCATCACCAGGTAGTAGGCGGTCAGCTCATCGCGGGCGATGCGCTCCTGGGCTGCCGCAATGTCGTCGGCCGCCGCGCCCGGCGGCGGCAGATGCAGGAAGAACAGGGATTCCAACGGCAGGGCTGAGCCTTGCGGCCAGTCCAGGTTCCGCACCTGCGCGACCAAGTTGCGCAGGAAAGTCTGTCCGAGCCCCTTGGTGGTGGGATAGACCGGGGTCAGGCGGGCTTCCAGCTCGGTGGGCGGTTCGGCGTAGTCGCGATATTCCGGATGGGCCATCTCCATCCCCGTCGGGCCGGCGCGGACCTCGCCGAAGCAACGGGCGATGCGGCCAATCTTCAGGCTCTCCACCTGCCTTTGGCTGAAGTGGAAGAAGCGCAGCGTCAGCGCGCCCTCGCCATCGCCGAGCACGACCAACCAGTTGCGCCGCCGCCCGCGGATGATGCGGCTGTCGGTCACTTGGCCTTGCACTAGGCATTCCTGGCCGATGCGCAGCGCCTGGAACGGAACGATTCGGGTGCGGTCCTGGTAGCGGTGCGGCAGGTGCAGCAGCAAGTCCATGGCCGTGGACACGTTAAGCCGGGCCAAGGCGGCGGCCAGGGCCGGGCCAACGCCCTTCAGCGCCGTGACCGGGGTATCGCCGGGAGTCAGGCGCTGCCTCGGGCGATGTTGATGACGGCAGGAATGTTGCGCAGGCGGCGGATGACTTGCGCCAGGTGGGTTCGGCTGGTGACGCCCACCGTCACCGAAACGGTGCTGGTTTCGGCGTTTCGCTCGGTGACGTTGATGTGCTCAACGCCTGCGTTGGCGGCGGCAATGGCGGTGGCGAGGTCGGCGATGATGCCCTTGCGGCGATTGACTGACAGGCGCAAGAGCGTGTCGAACTCGCTGTCCGCGGTCTTGGTCCAGCGCGCCGGGATGATCTGCTCCGGGTGTTCGCGCTTGACGTTGGCGATGTTGGGGCAGGACTCCACATGGACGGCAAAGCCCTTGCCCGGGGTCATGCGGCCGACGATCGGATCTCCGGGCACCGGGCCGCAGCAACGGGCGCAGGTGATGACCAGCGCTTCGCCGCCGCTGATGGTGACCGGCCCGCCATGCTCCACCGGCACCGCCTCGAAGTCCGGGTTGTCAGCGGCCAGCAGCCGCTGGGCGACCACGTACGCCATCAGGTCGCCGACGCCGATGGCGCTCAGCACGTCGTCGAGGCGACGGGCGCCGAACTCCTTGAACACGCGCCGCAAGCGACGGAAGTCGAGATCGCTGATCCGCGAGCCGGCGTTGGCCAGCGAGCGGTTCAGGAGCTTGCGCCCCAAGGCGATGGCTTCGGCTTGGCGTCGGCTCTTGAGGGCGTGGCGGATGCCTGCCCGAGCCTTGCCCGAGACCGCGAAGGTGAGCCAATCGGGGCTTGGGCTGACGCTTTTGGCGGTGATGATCTCGACGCTCTGGCCGCTTTCGAGCTGCTGCGAGAGCGGCGACAGAACCCGGTCGATGCGGCAGGCGGCGCAACGATTGCCGATGTCGGTGTGGATCGCGTAGGCAAAGTCCACGGGGCTTGCGCCCTTGGGCAGCTCGAGAATGTCGCCCTGCGGCGTGAAGACGTAAACGTTGTCGGGGAAAAGGTCGCTCTTGAAGCTTTCAATGAACTCCTGCGGATTGCCGGAGCGCTGCTGCATCTCCACCAGGTCGCGCATCCAGCGATGGGTGCGCTGCCCGCCGGGCGCGCCATCGTCGGCCCCCTTGTAAAGCCAATGGCCAGCGATGCCATGGTCCGCGACCTCGGCCATGTGCTGGGTGCGGATCTGCACTTCGATGGGCGCGCCGTGGGCACCGAACAGGGTGGTGTGCAGGGATTGGTAGCCGTTGGCCTTGGGAATGGCGATGTAGTCCTTGAAGCGGCCAGCGACCGGTTTGTACAGGCCGTGCGCCACGCCCAGCGCCCGGTAGCAGGCATCCTCGTCATCCACCACGACCCGCAGGCCGAACACGTCCATGATCTCGCGGAACGGCTTGCGCTGACTTTTCATCTTGTGGTAGATCGAGTACAGGTGCTTCTCGCGGCCGCTCACCCGAGCCGCCACGCCCTCGGCGTCCAGCGCCGACCGCAGCGCCTTGCAGGCCTCCTTGACCAGCGCTCGCCGCCGCCCGCGGGCCTTTGCCACCGCCCGCTCGATGCGGTCGGCGCGCAGCGGATGCAGCGCCGCAAAGCTCAAGTCCTCAAGCTCGGTGCCGATGCGGGCCATACCCAGCCGATAGGCGATCGGCGCGTAGTAGTCGAGGGTTTCCCGAGCGATGCGCCGCCGCCGTTCCGCCCGCAAGGCCCCAATGGTGCGCATGTTGTGCAGGCGGTCAGCGATCTTGACCAGCACCACCCGGACATCCCGGGCCATCGCCAGCACCATCTTCTGCATGTTTGAGGCCTGCGCCTCGGCATGGCTGCTGAACATGGCGGACAGCTTGGACACCCCGTCCACCAGTTCCGCCACCGGCTTGCCGAAGCGCCTTCCCAACGTCGCCTTCGCGACCGTCGTGTCCTCGATCACGTCGTGCAGGAGCGCCGCCATCAGCGTTTCGTGGTCCATGCGCATCTGCGCCAAGATGGCGGCCACCGCCAAAGGATGGGAAATGTAGGGGTGCCCGGTCAGCCGCCGCTGGCCGGAATGGGCTTGTTCGGCATAGGCATAGGCGGCGCCCACCGCATCGATTTCCGCAGCGGGCAGATAGTCACCCAAGGTTTTGCGCAACCCCGCAAACGTGCAGGGCGCAGCCACTTGGTCGCGCCGGGCCCTGGCGGCCAACTGCGCCGAGGGGCCGGGCTCCAGCTCAACCGCTGCCGCAGTCCCCCGAGCCACAAGCCGTCCCCGCAACACCAATGCCGTCCAACCGGCTTTTTCCAAGCGTCAAGTGGGCCACTGCCCTCTCCAAAGCGCTCGCCTAGCTACTTTCAGCCAGCCGATGGTACACCCGCAAACCACAAAATGTACAAATAATGCACAAATGTCGCAATAACACTTGAGCATGGCGCTCCGTCAACCCTCAAGACAACAGGCCCGCGATGAGCGGCCCCTGCCGGTCGGCCTGCACGGGCGTTTTGAGGCGCTCCGCTTGGACGATGGCCCTGAGGTGGTCCAGTGCGGCGTTGAAGTCGTCGTTGACCACCAAGTAGTCGAAGTCAGCGAGGTGGGACATTTCCGAACGCGCCTCGACCAGGCGCTTGGCCATGGACTCCGGGCTGTCCGCGCCCCTCGCCGCGAGCCGCTCCTGCAGTGCGTGCCGGGACGGCGGCAACACGAACACGCCGATCAGTCCAGGCACCTGACGACGAACCTGGGCGGCACCCTGCCAGTCAATCTCCAGAATCACATCGCGCCCGCCCGCCTGCTTGGCGGCCACCTCCCTCGCCGCAGTCCCGTAGCGGTGGCCGAACACCTCGGCATGCTCAAGAAACTCTCCCGCCGCCGCCATCGCCGCAAAGCGCTCGGCATCGATGAAGTGATAGTCCGTGCCATCGACCTCCGCAGCCCGCCGACGGCGGGTGGTGTGGGAAACCGAGACAGCCAGATCCGAGTCGGCTTGCGTCAACGCCCGCACCAAACTGGTCTTGCCGGCCCCCGAGGGCGCACAAACGGCGAACAGCAGGCTGGAGCCCTCAGCCCGGGAGCGCGAGGGGCTTGCCCCTCGCATGGAAGAGCCTTCAGCCGGGGAGCGCGAGGGGGCACCCCCCGCAGGGGAAGACTCAGCCGGGGAGCGCGAGGGGGCACCCCCCGCAGGGGAAGACTCAGCCGGGGAGCGCGAGGGGCCACCCCCCGTAGGGGAAGACTCGGCCGGGGAGCGCGAGGCGACGCCCCCCGCAGGGGACGGCTCAGCCGACGAGCGCAAGCCAGCACCCTTCGCACCAAAGCCATCATCGGGTTCGGTCATGGCCCGCTATTCGAGGTTCTGGACCTGTTCGCGAATCTGGTCGATGGCGACCTTCAAGTCCACGGCGACTCGGGCAGCGGCGGGCAACACGGACTTGGCCGCCAAGGTGTTGGCCTCGCGCATCAACTCCTGGGCCAGAAAGTCGAGCCGGCGTCCGTGGGGTCCGGGGCCATTCAGGCGGGTGCGGGCCTCCTGAAGGTGGATGCCCAGTCGATCCAGCTCCTCCGCCACGTCGGCCTTCTGCGCCAACAGGGCGACCTCCTGGGCCAAGCGGTCGGCGGCAACGTCTGCCTTGAGTTCCGCCAGCCGGGCCTGCAGCCGATCGCGCAAGCCGTCGGCCGCGCCGATGGCCAGCCGTCGACACTCGGCGACAATGGCCTCGATCTCGTCCAGGCGCTTGGCGATGAGGCCCCGGAGCGCTTCACCCTCAGTGCGACGGGCCCCCACCAACGCCTCAAGTGCGGTTTGGAACAGCACCTTAGTGGCGTCCGCAACCGGCCCTGCCGGACTGATGGCCCCCTGCTGCAGCATCCCCGGCCAACGCAGCAGGTCCATGGGGTTGCTGACGTGCGCCTCCGGCGCGTCGCGCCGCACCCGCTCCAAGGTGGCCAGCAGCTGCAGCAGCAAGGGCCGGTTCAGTTCCAAGGCTTCGCTGGAGCCGTTCTGGCTGATGTCCAGAACGCACATCAACTTGCCGCGCTTGAGCCGATCCGCGGCGGCTTCGCGCAACGGATGCTCAAGGGACCGCAGTTCGTCGGGCAAGCGAAACTGCAAATCCAGAAAGCGATGGTTAACGGCTCGCAGCTCCCAACCGATGTCGCAGCCGCCCGCCGTTTCCTCACAGCGGGCGAAGGCGGTCATGCTTTGAACCATGGCGAACATCCAAGCCGGACAGGCGGCTTGGATTCTAGCCCATCTTGGCCGCCGTGCGCCGCCGCGCGACCTGACGGTCTCAGCGGATCTTTGATCCGTGGGAGTTTCGCTGGCGCGAAGCTCCGCACCCGTCGCGTGGGTCAGGTTCGATATAGTCGCGCACAAAGCCCATGGCCTCGTCCAGACTGTCGCCGATCGTGCCCGGCCAACCGCCCCGGCATATCAGCTCGACGATATCCGAAACGGTCAAACCCGGCTCGCCCGCCGAAACAGCCTCCTCCGACAGCAAGCTCCCGAGGGAGATTTTTCCATTGGCGTGACCCTGCTCAAAGAGCGACATCGTCCTCATTCGAAGCCGTGAAATGCGGCCCGCTCCCGAGTGGCGGGCAATGTCGTCCGTCGGCGCCGCCGATCCGGTGAGAATGTATTTCCCCCTGCCCGAACGCTGATCCGATGCCCGCCGCACATGGTTCCAGATTTCGGGAACGACCTGCCACTCGTCGAAAAGCCTTGGCGTTTCGCCCTCAAGCAAGGCTTGCGGATCAATGGACGCGGCCAAACGGGCATTGGCGTCAACGTCAAAGCATACTTCGCTGCGTGCAATCTGCTTGGCTGTCGCGGTCTTTCCGCAGGCCTTCGGCCCTTCGATCAAGACGGTGGAAGCGCGGGCAAGCCGGGTCGCCAGCTCGCTGTCCGCCAGCCTTGGCATGTAGGTGTTTGCGCCGGACCGCATCGGAGATTCAGCCGTAAAGTATGTTTCGCAATGATTTTATCGCATCCTCTGCAACTTTTTCATCGCATCACTTGCAATTATGCCATCCGCGAACTACACGACGATCACGACACACCCTAGAAGAAGTCGGCCCGGGTGACCGGCAATGACGATTCAAGAGGCAGATTGCCCGATGGGCGAAGTCATGAGGAGCGGCGGGCATGCCATGAGGCTCAGGCTTGCCGCCAAATGGAGGATGCCGCACGCAGCATGATGGAGGCCAGCCCCCCGAAGCCCGGGGCGATCTTGCTCCGGCAGACCCCGCAGGCCGCTTAGGAACTTGCGGAGCTCGATCAGAGGCTTCCCAAGCGGATGCCGACGGCGCCAACCGCATCGCCGTTTTCCAGTAAGGGCCGACGCGCCTCCGGGACCGCGCGGATCCCGGAAGCCCGGCCCGGCCGTCAGCGAAGCTCCGCCGGCGCCCCGCCGCGGTCCGCCGCCTCGATCAGGCCGTCCGGCGCGACCACGTAGGGCAGCACCTCGATGTC
>JAPOTD010000003.1:47215-66141 GCA_026709365.1 Gammaproteobacteria bacterium | reverse complement strand
AAAGCGCGGGTCTGGACATTTCGCCGGGCTTGAGGCATTTTGGGGCCGTGTTTTCGGCGGGGTGGCCCTGATGGGCGATGCGGCGTTGGCGCTGGGTTTTCCGCTGTCGGAACTGGCGGTTCTTCCGGTTGGCGACGGGGCGGAGCGCTCGGAGTGGGACCGGGTGATGGACGAAGGGCACTACCTGGGGTTCCGCGGCATGTTCGGCGGCGGCCTTCGTCATGTCGCGGCGGGGCCGGACGGGGAGTGGCTTGCGCTTCTCGGGTGGTGCGCGGGAGCCTTCAAGGTGGGGGTCCGCGACCGGTGGATCGGCTGGGCGCGGGAGCAGCAGTGGCGGCGCCTGCCGCTGGTGGCGAACAACTGCCGCTTCCTGGTGCTGCCCCGGGGCCGCGTTCCGAACCTGGCCTCGCGGGCGCTGTCGCTGTCGGCGCGCCGGCTGTCGGCTGACATGGAGGTGCGCTTCGGCCGTCCCGTGCTTTTGGCGGAGACCTTCGTGGACCCGGAGCGGTTCAAGGGAAGCTGCTACCTCGGGGCGGGCTGGACGCCGTTGGGGCGGACCCGGGGCTACGCCCGCGCCCGGAGCGGCTGGACGGAGCACGGCCGCCCGAAGGAGGTCCTGGTGCGCCCGCTGTCGCCGAACGCGAGGGCGGACCTCTCGGGGCTCGACGAGCCGGCGTCCTGGGGCGTGGGGCGCGGCGAGCCCGCGCCGCCGCCGCCCGGACGGCTGCGCAGCCTGTTCGACCACCTGCGGCAGGTGCCGGAGTTCCGCAAGGCGCGCGGGGTGCGGCACTCGCTGGGAACGGCCCTCGCGATCGCGGCGGCGGCGAAGCTGGCGGGCGCGCGGGGGCCGACCGCCATCGCGGAGTTCGGCCAGCGGCTCGGCCAGCGCCAGCTGGCGGCGGTGCGGGCGTTCCGGAGCCCGTCGACGGGGCGGCTCTCGGCGCCCTCCCGGGCGACCATGCACCGCCTGCTTTCGGCGGTGGACCCGGACGCGCTCGACGAGGCCGTGCGCGACTTCACGGCGGCGCGCCAGCCCCCCCGCGGCGCGCTGGCGCTCGACGGCAAGTCCGCGCCGCTGAACCGGCCGGGCGGGCCGGACGACGGGCGCATGCTGGTGGCCGCCGTGGCGCACGGGTCGGGACTTGTCCTGGGCCAGACCGCCTCGGACAGCGCGGGCGGGGAGATAATCGGCGCCCGCCGCCTGATCGGGGACCTCGACGTGGCGGGGCGGGTGCTGACGCTCGACGCGCTGCACAGCTGCCCCAGGACCGCGCGGCGGATCATCGAGGGCGGCGGCGACTACGTCATGCCCGTCAAGGGCAACCGACCGGACCTGCTCAACGACCTCAAGGCGTTCGACGCGGCCTTCGACGGCGCGCCGACCTGCCGGACGCTCGACAAGGGGCACGGGCGCATCGACGAGCGCGAATGCGCCCTCGTCGCGCTCGACGGCTGCGCCCCCGGCACGGCTCCCCTGCCGGGACGCCGCCAAGCGTTCCGCATCACCCGGCGCCGCACCGTCGTCAAGTCCGGCAGGACGGGCGGGGAGACCGCCTACGGCCTCACCTCGCTGCCGCCCGAGCGGGCCGGCCCCGCCGAGGCGCTCGCCCTCAACCGCGGCCACTGGGAGATCGAAACGCGCCTCCACTACGTCCGCGACGTCGCCTACGACGAGGACCGCTCCCGGGTACGCTGCGGACGGCTGCCCCGAAACCTCGCCTGCCTGTCCAACGCCGCCATCTCCATCGTGCGCCTGCGCGGACGCTTCAACGGGCAGCCCCAAGCCCACCGCCACTACGCCGCCCGCGAGCGGGAGGCGCTGCGCGAGGTGCTCGCCGTCCACTGACCAGGGCCGCAGGGCCATCGAGCGCAGCGCCGCGCCGCCGGCCACCCGGAAAACCCGTTGCGCAAGCGGCGCAAAACCACCCAAACGACGCATCGGACGCCGCCGGCCAGGGCGCCCATGCCCTCGCTTGGCTGGAAGGAAACAAAGGGACATCGTCCCCAATCCCCAAGGTGCCAGCACAACGCGACTTTGAGATGGCCATTCCCACGCAACAGGCGCGGAGTTTCGCGTAGCGAAACTCCAACCGCCTCTCGCCCTCCGGGCGAGAGGCGCATTGACAACCCCACCGGCTCGCCGGGATAGTGCGCGGATGGACGCGCTGACCCTCGGACCGATCAAGTCGCTGTCGGGCGAAGTCCGACTGCCCGGCTCAAAAAGCATATCCAACCGGGCTTTGCTGCTCGCCGCCCTGGCCGGGGGCCGCACCCGGATCGTCAACCTGCTCGATGGCGAGGACACCCAGCTGATGCGCCGTGCCCTAAGCCAGCTCGGCATTGCGGTGACGCCGCATGGCGATGCCTGGACGGTGGCGGGCGGCGGTGGCCCCTTGGTCACCGATGGCCGCCGCATTGAGTTGAACCTTGGCCTGGCCGGCACCGCGCTGCGCCCCTTGGCGGCGGCGCTCACGCTGGGCAATGGCGAGTTTGTTCTCGACGGCACCCCGCGCATGCGGGAGCGCCCCGTCGGCCCCTTGGTGTCGGCGCTGCGCGCCTTGGGCGCGGACATCGACTACGCCGCGACGTCCGGCTATCCGCCCGTGCGTATTCGGGCCGGCGGATTGGCGGGGGGCGAGGCCGACATCGACGGCAGCGTGTCCAGCCAGTTCCTGACCTCAGTGCTGCTTGCCGCGCCCTTGGCGCAACGCCCGGTGACCCTTCGCGTCTTGGGCGATCTGGTCTCCAAGCCCTACATCGACATCACCCTGGACCTCATGTCGCGTTTTGGCGCCGAGGTTCGCCACCGCGGCCACCGACGCTTTGCGGTGGCCAACGGCGGCTACCGCTCGCCCGGCGAATGCCTCGTGGAGGGCGACGCGTCGTCGGCCACCTACTTCCTGGCCGCCGGCGCCATTGCCGGCCAGGGCATCCGCGTGGAAGGGGTCGGCGCGGCCAGCATTCAAGGCGATGCCGCCTTTGCCGACGTGCTCGAAGCCATGGGCGCCCAAGTGGAGCGCAGCGCGACGAGCCTCGCCGTAAGGCCCGCCCCGCTATCGGGGATTGACGCCGACCTCAACCACATCCCGGACGCCGCCATGACCGTCGCCGTGCTGGCGCTGTTCGCCAAGGGCGCGACCCGCATCGGCAACGTCGCCAACTGGCGGGTCAAGGAAACCGACCGGCTGGCGGCCATGGCGCGGGAACTGCGCAAGCTCGGCGCCGAGGTCGAGGAAGGGCCGGATGGCTTGGCCATCGACCCGCCGCCGGCACTCAAGCCCGCCGCCATCGAAACCTACGGCGACCACCGCATGGCCATGTGCTTTTCCCTGGCGGCCTTGGGCGGCGTCCCCGTCACAATCAAGGATCCGGGCTGCGTGGCCAAGACCTTTCCCGACTACTTCGAGCAGTTCACGGCGTTGATCGACAGTTGAGCGGTAGGGTTTGCCCGGATGGGTTGCTGTTGCTCCGTACCGGGCGCGAGGTCTTGAAGCACATTGGAACCTGACCCGCGCAACGGGGCCGGAGTTTCGCGTCAGCGAAACTCCAACGCACCCGCAAAGCGGGTGCGCGGGCATAGAAACACTTCGGAATCCGACCGCCACAACGCGCGCGGAGTTTCGCGGAGCGAAACTCCAACCGCACCCGCAAAGCGGGTGCGCGGGTTTATTGATTTCGGTGCTTGGTGCAAACTGCCGCTCCCACGGAAGAGGCAAGGTCATGACCACGATTCTCGACGGCGGCATGGGATCGGAGCTCATCCGCCGGGGCGCCGGCGATGCGCGTGGCCTGTGGTCGGCGCGGGCGCTGCTTGAGGCGCCCGACGCGGTGGTGGAGGTGCATCGCGACTACATCGCTGCGGGCGCTGAGATCATCATCACCAACACCTACTCGACCATCCCCAGCTATCTGGGCAAGCTGGACATGGCGGGACGCTGGCTGGAACTGACCGAGTTGGCGGGGAAACTGGCGCGTTCAGCGGTCGGTGGGGCAGGGGGCAAGGTGCTGGTGGCCGGTTCGTTGCCGCCGCTCGGCGAAAGCTACCGGGCGGATCTGGCGCCGCCGGACGTCGAGGCGCAGCCGATCTACCGGGAAATGGTCGAAACGCTGGAGCCTTGCGTGGATCTCTTCATTTGCGAAACCATGTCCTCGGCCCGGGAGGCCCGCAACGCCGCCAGCATGGTCCGCCGCCATTCGACCAAGCCGGTACACGTCTCTTGGACGCTCGCCGAAGCGGCTGGCGCAGGCTTGCGCAGCGGCGAAACCCTCAAGGCGGCGCTGGCTGGCGTTGCCGACTTGGCGCCTAACGCCCTGCTGTTCAACTGCACGTCCCCGCAGGCCATTGCCGGCGGATTGGCGCAGCTGGCCGCTTTGACCGACCTGCCGCTGGGCGCCTATCCCAATCGGTTCAACGTGCCGGACGGCTGGACCCTGGACGGCGAGGCGCAAACCGTGCGCCGGGAGCTGTCCGTCGAGAAGTTCGTCGACCATGCCCTGCACTGGCGGGAACTGGGCGCTTCCCTGATCGGCGGCTGCTGCGGCATCGGCCCGGAGTACATCGCCGCGGCGGCGGATCGATTGCGGTCAGCCTGACGCCGACCATCAATCCTAGGACGCATCCTCGATAAGCCCCTTGACCAAGGAGGCGGCGAGCAGCCCGAACACCAGCAGCAGGGGCACGGAGGTCACCACCACCGCCGATTGCAGGGACAGCAGCCCGCCCACGTAGATCAGCGAGATCGGCAGGCCGCCGATGGCGAAGGCCCAGAACACCCGGTGCAGGCGGGCCGGGTGTTCGTGAACCGGGAGCGACCGGGAGGCGCACGAGGCCAAGGTGTAGGCGGCGCTGTCGTAGCTGGTGGCGGCGAAGATCATGCAGATCAGCACGAACAGGGGCAGCACCAGGTCGCCCAGCGGCAGGGCGGCAAGCACTTGGACCATCGCCTCGTTGGCCCGGTCGTCGTTGACCAGCGCCAGCACTTCGGTCTGGCCGTTGAACTCCTGGTAATGCGCCGCGTTGCCGAGAACCACGAAGAACAGGGCGCAGCCCAAGGTGCCCCAGCCCAAGGTGCCCAGCACCACCTGGCGTATGGTGCGCCCCCCCGATATCTTGGTGATGAACATGCCCATGAAGGGGCCCAGGGCCAGCCACCACGCCCAGTAGAAGACCGTCCAGGCCTCGTCGAAGCCCGAGGAGTTCGACAGGTCCAGCCAAGTGCTCATGGTGATGAAGTTCGCCAGAAAGTGGCCCACCGAGGCGCTGCCCTGCTCGATGATGTAGCCGGTGGGTCCGAACGCCAGCACCAGCGCCAGCAGCAGGAAGGCCAAGCCGACGTTGAGGTTGCTCAGCCGCTTAATGCCGGCCTCCAAGCCGACGTACACGCTGACTGCGAAGGTCGCCGTGATGGTCGCGATGACCGCCATATCCAACCCAAAGCCGGGGGCTATGCCGGTCATCCGGGTCAGCCCCGCGCCGATCATGGCGATTGCCAGTCCCATGCCGGTGCTGACGGCGCCCAACAGGCCGACCATGAACAGCAGGTCAACGATCCGGCCCAGCCAACCGTCGGCGCTGCGGCCGAGAACGGCTCTGCAGGCGGCGCTCAACCGCAGCACCGGCATTTTTCGCACGTGGTAGGCGTAGGCGATGGCGACGCCGGGCAGGCAGTAGAGCGCCCAGCCGATGAAGCCCCAGTGGAAGATGGGGTAGCTGGCCGCCCAGCGCATCGCCTCGTCCGTGCCCGGCGCGACGTCGAAGGGCGGCGCGTTGTAGTAGTAGGCCCACTCCACGGTTCCCCAATAGAGGACGCTGGTGCCGATGCCGCCGCAGAACAGCATGGAGGTCCAACTGAAGTTGCTGTAGTCCGGCCCCGAGCCGTCGCCGAGCACCACCTTGCCGAAGCGGCCGAAGGCCAGGTAGAGCAGGAAAACCAGCACGGCGCCGGCCACGACGATGTACAGGCTGCCCAAGCCGTGGGTGACCGCCTTGAAGGCCGAGGTCAGGGCCGTCTTGCCCCACTCCGGGAACAGGATCAAGGCCAGGCAGACGGCCAGTATGCCCAGCGCCCCGGCGCTGAAGATGAACCAGTCAACGTTGGCACGGTAGGGTGCCGGTTCCGCTTGGCTCATGAGGCGGGCCGGGCGTTGCCTTCAAGGGCCAGCAGCGCGCGCTTGGCCGCCAAGCCGCCGCCGAAGCCGGTGAGCGAGCCGTCGCTGCCGATCACCCGGTGGCAGGGAATGATGATGGGGATGGGGTTGCGGCCGTTGGCGGCGCCAACGGCCCGCACGGCGCGCGGCTTGCCGATGGCGGCGGCCACCTCCTTGTAGCTGCGCGTCTCGCCGTAGGGAATGGCTTGCAGCGCTGCAAGGACTTTGCGCTGGAAGGCGGTCCCGCTCGGCGCCAGGGCCAGGTCGAACCGCTGCCTACGGCCCGCAAAGTAGCCGTCGAGCTGTTCCCGCACGTCGTCGAACGGCGCATCCGCGGGTGCCCAGCCGGGTTGCGGCGCTGGTCGTTTGCCTTCCAGCGGGAAGCGGATGGCGGTCAGGCTGCCGTTCCGCCCGGCCAGCAGCAGGGGGCCGACGGGGCTGTCGTGGTAGGCGTAGTGCATGGGTGGGTCTCCTCGTTGTCGCATTCCTCAGGCGCTCAGGGCGGCCTGCTTGCCCGCAGGGTTGGGCGCGGCTCGTTGGACGGCGCGATGCCATAGATGCATCAGTGCGTAGGCCCGCCAAGGCGACCAGGCCGCGGCGCGCTTGGCGGCTTCGGCGGCGGTTGCCTTGAGCACCTTGCGCACGACCCAATCTCCATCGGGAAACGCATCTGCGTCCTTGGCCACCCGCAGGGCGATGTAGCCCGCCGTCCAGGGACCGATGCCGGGCAGACGGCAAAGCGCCGCCCGCAGCGACGGGCCGTCAGCGCCCTCGCGCAGATCGAGGTCGCCGTCAACCCAAGCCGCCGCCAGTGCCCGCACCGCCTGGCCACGTTGGCCGGGCATGCCGATTGCGGCAACGTCGGCATCGCGCAGCCGCTGGGCGCAGGGAAAGCCGCCATCGCCGAATCGTTGCATCAATCGGGCTGCCAACTCGGTGGCGCGGGCGACGCTGACCTGTTGGCCGAGCACGGCGCGAACGGCGGTTTCAAAGCCGTCCCAAGCGCCGGGGACGCGCAGCCCCGGCGCTGCCCGCACCCAAGGGGCAAGCAGCGGGTCGGTCCTTAGGTGGCGGTCGATGGCAACGGAGTCGGCGTCGAGATCGAATAGGCGCCGCACCCGCGCCACCCACTCGCTTGGCTGCCCGCCAGCATTTGCCGGCAGGTGCAGACGCAAGGCGTCGTTGCGCCAGTGCGCCTTAAGCCAAACCGCGCCGCCGTCCTGCCGGGACAGGCGGCGCCGGTACTCAAGCCCCTGCACAGCCTCCAGGTCGGGCAGGGCACGCGCCCCAAGAAAGCCGAAGACGTGCGGCGCGTGGTAGGGCCGGGGGGTTGGCAAATCGAGAATCAAGCGTTTACGGTCTTGTTCGGTTCGTCCACTATAACCCCTCAAGCGCAAGTTGCGTCAGGAATCGGACATTGGCCCGGATCAACATCGACCTCGACGTCCCGGTCAAGCTTGAGCCGGTGACCGTAGCCAAGCCTTGGGGGCGCGAAATCTGGCACTCGGCGATTGAGGCACGGGGGGAGAGCGCGGTGCGCACCGCGGCAGGTTCCGTGCCGTTGTCACGCTATCTTGAAGCGGTGGGCATCGAGGCGCCGGTGATCCTGCTGAAGGTGTTGGACCCCCGCCCCACGCCGGTTCTGGGCGATCTTTATTTCGAGGTTCACGCGCGCAAGCGCGAGATTTACGTCGTCACGGCCATCGACCGCAAGGCTTGGCCGGACGGGTGCGGCCGCATCCGGCTGGGCATGGACCAGGCACGGCGGCAGTCCTATGGAAACGACGGCGCCTTTCGGGCGGCCTACTTGGCGGCGGTGCTGGCCTATGAGCGGGAGCGCCGCGCCATTGATGCCGCCGAGCGCCCATCCGGAGCTGAGGAGCGGCAGTTGCGCGCCGCCATGGAGGCCTTCACCGCCTGCGCCCCCTTGCAGGTCGGCGATGTCGTGACCGTGCCGCCGTGGATGCCGCACGCCCTGCAGCACGGGGTGCGGGTCGTGGAGTTTCAGACGCCGATCTATGAGCGCCGCATCATCTCCTTCGCCCAGAAGGTGCTCACCCAAGGGCATTGGGACAGCGAGGACGCCATTGCCCGCATGAGCCTCGATCCGCCGCCGCCGCCGTCGTTCGAGAAGGTTGCCCCGGGGGTGGAGCGCATCGCCGCCTTCGACGACTTTGGCGTCTGGCGCGCCGCGCTGGACCCCCATCGTTCCGTTGCGCTGCCTGCCGCCGCGCCTTATGCGCTGTGCATGGCCGTCGGCGGCATGGCGCAGGTCGGGGGGTTGCGCTTGGCGGCTGAGGAAGCCTGCTTGGCTCTTGGCGCGAGTTTGCGGCGCAACGGCTTGCTGGGAGACCGGGGGGCGGCCTGCGTGTTGGCGGCGCCGGGTCTCTAAGGTGCTGAACCACAAATAAGTGTGATTAGTCTTGGTTCGCTCGTTCCCCGGCTGCGCCGCTGCTTCTTTGCGGGGCCTGCCACAGGGCGTCGTCGCGCCTTGCCAAGGCACGAAGTGGATTAGCGCCCAAAGCCCTCCTATTCGGCCAATTGCCGCTCGCTGCTGCGGATCGCCAGCTCCCCAATGGCCAAGGTACACAGGGCGCCCCACAGGACGGGGTGCTGCACGCCCTCATCGGGCACGTAAACGAACAGCACGACTGAGGCGCCCAGCGTCAGGAAGCAGAGCGCGGCGCTGCCTTGGGCGACCACGTCGCCGCCCGGCAGCTTGAACGGCCGCGGGCGTTCCCGGTCCTGCGTCCGGCTGCGCGCGAAGGCGAGCATCAGGGCGAGGTAGGGCAGCAGGAAGATCACGGCGCTGAAGGCGAACAACGACCAGAACAGCTCCTCGCCGGAACCCGCTAGGAATCCGTACAGCATCAGCGTCAGGGTGCTCAACGCGCCCATGACCAAGGCGGCGCCCATCGGCATGCCCTTGCGGCTCTCAATGCCCAGCCAACGGGGCAGCTCGCCCTCCCGCGCAGCCTCGGCGGCGGCCCGGTTGCAGCCAATGGCCCAAGTGACGCCGTTGGCGAAGAAGGTGTAGAGGGCGCCGATGCCGAGCACGGCCACCAGGGTCCGCCCGTACGGCCCGTCGCCGAACAAGCGCTCGAGGGTGGCGATCAAGCCCTCCACCAAATCGATTTCCGCCGCCGGTATGGTGGCCAACACAGCCGCGGTGGCCAGGGTGTACAGCAGCAGGATCAGCAAGGCGCTGACCAGCACCCCACGCGGCACGTTCCGGCCGGGGTCGATCACCTCCTCGCTGCTGGCGCTGACCAGCTCGAAGCCGAGCATGCCGTAGATGATGGCCGGTATGAAGGCCAGGCTGCTGTTCCAGTCCGGCATGAGCGTGTCGAGGTTGATTGGGTTGGCGAACCCCTCCGACTGCACGTGCGCGGCGGCGGCGACGATGATCACCGCAAAGATCGCCACCTTGACCGCCGCGCCCAGGTTCGGCACCCATTTGCCGATGTCCAGCGTCACCAGGTTCAGCGCCATGCTGGCCCAAGTCAGCCCGATGCCGATGGCGATTTGCCAAGCGAGCGACAGCCCGGGAACGAAAAGCTGGGCCAGAATGCCGGCGAACAGGATGTAGATCGCCGGCAGCCAAACGGCGGTGTTGATCCAGTAGCACCAACTCGCCCGCGCCCCCCAACGGCCTCCGAAGGCATCCCGTATCCAAGCGTAGATGCCGCCCTGCTGCGGGTAGGTGCAGCCCATCTCGGCGCAGATCAGGGCGAACGGAACCAGGAATGCAACCCCGAGGAACAGCCACCAGAAAATGGCGGCGGCGCCGATGGCGGCGGCGGCTGACAGGGTCTCGAGCAGCAGTATCGCCGAAACCGTGTACAGCACGATGTCGCGCTGGCCCAAGGATGGACGGCGTTCAGTCATCAGCTAGGCTTTCCGTATAACCAAGCGAAGGCTAACATCAAATGGAGTCGTCTCCGCGCACGGGGAGTCCTTTATGGCGGATCGCGAGCAGCTGCGGGCTCTGTTGAGGGAGGGCTTCGCCGCCCTGCAGTCGGGCCGCACGCAACATGCCGGCCAGCTGTGCAAGCGCATTCTGGACCTCGCCCCCAAGTTGGTTCAGGGCCACTTTCTGCTCGGCTTGGTCGCCTTGGAGGCCGGCGACCGCAGAATCGCCCTGCAGGCGTTCGGTTCGGTGACGGCGCTGGATGCGAAGCACAGCGCCAGCTGGGCGCAGCTCGCCAAGCTGTTTGTCGGCGAGGGCCAAGTCAATCGCGCCGATGCGGCCTTGGCCCGGGCGGTGCGGGGCGACCCCCAGGATCCCTTGTTGCAGGACTTGATCGGCACGGTTCTCTCCCTGCTTGGCGAACACGCCTTGGCGCAGGAGTGGTTCGCAAAGGCTTGCGCCAAACGGCCGCGCCATGTCGGCATGCTGCTGAACTTGGCCAACAATCACGTTTACTTCGGCGATACCGGCCAAGCGCTTCCGCTGTACGAGCGGATTCTCGAAATCGAGCCGAACTCCCCCCAAGCGCATTGGTCGCTGGCGGGCGCCCGCAAGGCGACCGACGATGCGCATGTCCTGGCCTGCCGAACGTTGTTGGCGGAGCGCCCCGGCCTGCACCCTCGCTTGCAAGCCTTCTACCATTACGCGATCGGCAAGGAGTGCGAGGATCTGGAGCGTTGGGAAGAGGCGTTCGCAGCCTTTGCCCAAGGCGCGGCGGCCCGCCGCAAGACGGTGGAGTATGACGAGGCGGCGGAAATCGAGATGTTCGCCTTTCTGGAGGCGAGCTTCGATGAGGGCTGGCTGGCGGCGCGCGAGCCGGGCAATCCAAGCCGCGCTCCGATCTTCGTGTTGGGGCAGCCCCGCACTGGCACCACCCTGATCGAGCGCATCATCTCCAGCCACTCCGCCGTGACCTCGGCCGGGGAACTGCAGCAGTTCAGCCTCGCCATCCGCCGCCTCTCGGACCACCGGGATCCGAAGAGGTTCTCCGCCGCCCTGTTTGAGGCGGCGCTGGGCATCCCTCCTGCCGCGCTCGGCGCCACCTACCTTGAGACCACGCGCCGAATGCAGGGTGGCACCCCGCATTTCGTGGACAAGCTGCCGCAGAACTACCTGTGCGTTCCGTTGATCCTGGCGGCGCTGCCGAACGCCAAGATCGTCCACTTGGTGCGCGACCCCATGGACGCCAGCTTCGCCAGCTTCAAGCAGCTGTTCGCGGACGCCTACCTGCACTCCTACGACCAGCGGGAGATGGCCCGGCATCATGCCCGCTACCGCAAGCTCATGGCGACTTGGCGGCGACGGTTCGGAAGTCGCTTCCATGACATGTCCTACGAAGCGACGACCAGCGATCTCGAAGCCCAGGTGCGCGGCCTGCTCGACTTTCTGGAACTGCCCTTCGAGGAGGCCTGCGTCAACTTCCACGCCCAAGAAGGGGCCGTCTCCACAGCCAGCGCAGCCCAAGTCCGGGAGCCCGCCCACTCCCGTTCCGTGGGACGCTGGCGGCGTTACCGGACGCAACTTGAACCCATGCGCCAGGAACTCGCCAAAGCCGGCGTCGCCGCTGCGCGGGTTCAATGAACATGTCCGAACCTGACCCACGCAACTGCAGAACCCGCCGCGGCAGGCGCGGAGTTTCGCGCCAGCGAAACTGCAACGCAAACCCTAGCGCTTTGGTAACATACCGCCGTTGTCAAGATGCAATGAACCCAGCTTACTGAACAGGCGAGGCACCAGACATGCGCAATCCCAGCAAATCAGCACCCGCGTTCCAACTCAAGCCCTTGGCTGCCGCAGTCGCCTTGGCCAGCGCGACGCCCTTGGCGCAGGCGCAGGTCATCGAGGAGGTTCTGGTCACCGCCACCAAGCGCGATGAGTCGCAGCAGGACGTGCCGTTGGCGATCACCGTGCTCACGGGCGAGTTCACGCGGTCCGCCAACCTGAACGACGTGAAGGACTTGGTCTCCTTCACCCCCGGCGTTTCCGGCAACAGCCAGGACAGCTTCATTGACGCCATCAGCATACGCGGGGTGCGCACCCAGGACTTCGGCGTCGGCGGCGACCCCTCGGCGGCCTTCTTCAAGAACGACCTCTACGAAGGCCGCAACGGCTCAGCAGTGACCAGCCTTTACGACATGGAGCGCGCCGAGATACTGCGCGGGCCCCAAGGCTTTCTGTTCGGGCGCAACTCCATTGGCGGCGCCTTCAGTGTGCACACCGCCAAGGCGGAAACCGGCGGCGAGGCGTCCGGCTACATCGACCTGGACGTGGGGGAGCGCAACCATCTCGTCCTGGAGGGCGCGGCCAACGTTCCGGTTAGCGACCGCTTCGCCATGCGCATTGCGGGCTACAGCTCCCAGGAGGACGGCTTCGTCAGCAACCGCTTCGGCGGCGACCGGCTCATCGAGCACGACAAGCAGGCGCTGCGCTGGTCCACAACGCTCGACGGCGACTCGTTCACGGTGCGGACCATGGTCGAATACGAGGAGCGGGATCAGTCGGGCAGCGTTTACCGCGCCATTCAGGAGGGCGGCATCTGGGAGACCTTCGAGGCGGCCATTGGCGATGTCAATGTGCGCGGCGATGCGGACGATGCGGACTCCGATCAATCCGCCGGCGATGCCGACGATGCCGACATCCTGACGTTGGGCCTGACCTTGGAGTACGACCTCGACTTCGCCACCCTGACCTCCAACACCGGCTACAAGGACCACGACTACTACTACGCCGAGGACTACGACGGCACGCCGATCAGCATCAACAACTACACCCAGGACCAGGAGGGCGACTACTTCCAGCAGGAGCTGCGGCTGACGTCGAACGACGACGGCCCCTTCTCCTGGTATGCCGGCGCCTCCTACTACCAGGAGGACATTGATGCGCTGTTCCTGTTCTCCGGCGCCGAGGACGTCTTCTGCCAGTACTACGGTTACGCCTACAACGACGGCATGACCTTCAGCGGCTGCGCGGACCTCTACGCCTACTACGGCTCCCCGTTCTCGCCGAGCGCCGATGGGCAGCTGGCGGAGACCGGCCGCATCATCGGCGACTACTCCGGCTGGGCGGCCTACGTCGATTTGACCTACGACTTCAACGAGCGCTGGGATGCAAGCCTCGGCCTGCGCTACAGCGACGACAAAAAGAAGTTCGCCATCGACGTGCCCACCCCGGACAGCGACCTCGGCCCCTATTGGGCCTACACCTTCTCCACGGACGGGCCGGTCAACGGCACCGAGAGTTGGACGGACACCCAAATCCGAGTGGTGACGCGCTACCGGATCAACGACGCATCGATGGTGTTCGCCAGCTACACCGAGGGCTTCAAGTCCGGCGGCTTCGGCAGCTTCGCCCTGCTTGACGCCGCCGGCAACGGCGTCGGCGGTGAATCGGATCTCTCCCAAGCGGACGGGTACCGGCCCAACACCTTCGATCCGGAGGTCGCCGATTCCTACGAGATCGGCTACAAGGGCAGCTTGGCGGACGGCCGCGCCAACCTCAGCCTGACCAGCTTCTACTACGAATACCAGGATCTTCAGGTGGTGGTGTTCGATGGCGGAGCATCCGCGGTCGAGAACGTTGGCCAAGTGGAGAGCTGGGGCGTCGAGGGCACCTTGCAGTTTGCGCTCGGCGAGCACATGGACGCCTATCTGGGCCTGTCCTACCTCGACTCCGAAGCCACCGGCCTGCAGGGCATTTGCGGCTTGGAGAACCCTGAAGGCTGCGAAGGCTCATCGCTGTTCTGGGCACCGAAGTGGACCGGCGCCTTCGTGGTCAACGCCTACCGGCCCCTCGATGGCGCGGGCGGCGAGTTGAACGCGACCCTGGAGCTGTTCTGGGAATCCAAGCGCGGCGGCGGCTGGGAGGGGCTGGAATCCACTGAGATCGACTCCTTTGCCAACCTGACCGCTCGGATCGGCTATGCGGCGGCGGACAACTGGGGCGTCGATCTCTACGTCGAGAACCTCACCAACGAGGACACCTTCGACGGGCTGAACAACAACGGCGGCGTGCTGCCCTCGCACTTCTTCGGCCCCATGCGCCCGCGCACCTTCGGCGTCCGGTTCAGCTACAGTTGGGAGTAGCTTGGCAGGTGGTGCGGGGCCCTTGGTGGGCCTTGACGCCGCCTCACATGCCCCAGACCTGAACGGTCCTGCCGTCAATGGCGGCTTGGCGTCGAAACAGCTTGTCGTCCCAAGGCTTGTCGGGTGCGCGGTCGAACACCACCAAGTGCCCCTCCTGGGCGGCGCAGCGGTCCATGTAGGCCAGCGCCTGCTCCACCCCGTCGCTGACGGTGCGCGCCAGGCTGCCGTGCAGCACCTTGCATTCGATCACGGTTCGCGCCTCCTTCCCGTCATCGGGCAGTGGCCAGACGATGAGCAAGTCGGTGCGCATGCGGCCCAGGCCGTACTCCCGCTCAATTCGCCCGCCGCCATTGACGATGCGTTGCAGAAAGGCTTGCAGCAGCAGTTGCGGTCCCGCTTCCTTGTACTGAAAGCGCTCCACCCAATGTTCTGAGTGCTGACGGAAGAACTGCTGGAAGCCGGCCAGCAGATCGCCGACGCGCAGGGTGCCGTTGGCGTCCAGGTACCACGCCGGTTCGTGGGTGATGGTGGCTTGGGTGGTGTAGGTGAGGTCCCGCGGAATGATTTCCTGATAGATCGGGTTGGCGATGGCCACCGGGTCCCGCTGGGCGATCAAGCCTAGGTCGCGCACGTACTTCAGGTCGTCAGCCGGCACCGCCATTTGCTGTTCGGCGCCGCTCAGCAGGGGCTCAATCACCCGGCGAACCCGCTCCTCCCCGAGTTTGTGGGCAAGCTGGTCGAGATGCACCACGCGGCGTTCAATAAGCTGCTCACGGGCATCGCGTATGGCCTCCACGCCGATCGGGCGTGTCCGGTCGCGTCCCGCCTTGTTGCGGAAGCAGGCTTCGTCGGCCAGTGCGTTCACCAGCCACGGCTGTCCGCGGGTGGCCTGCCACACTTCCGCCTTGGCCGCATCCGTCCACGCCTGGCCCGTCTGCTCGGTGTGCTGCATGAGCAGCGCCTCGACCTCGCCTTGGCTGAAGTCCCCCAGGCGCAGGGACTCGGCGCTGATGTTGAAGGCGCTGCCGCCAAGCACCAAGGCGTTTTCGGCGCTTGACGGGATGCGGTAGTCGCGCACGTCGCGAACGCCGCAGAGGATCATGCTGTGGGGAAATCCGGTGGGTCTGCGGGCGTAGCCGCTGCGCAGCTGCCGGAGCACCGCCAGCAGGGAGTCGCCGATGAGCGCGTCGATTTCGTCGATCAGCAGCACCAAGGGCTTGGATGAGGCGGCGGACCAATCGGTCAGAGCGTGGCTCAAGGCGCCGTGCGGACCGCTTTGCTCCAAGCTCGCGGGCCAGATGGCATCAAGGGCGTTGTCGCCGCCAATCCGAGCCTCCAGCGCAAGTTCGCTGAGGATGGCGCGAACCGCAGCATTGGTGTCTTCGCGGGCGGATTGGCCCACCTCAACGTTCACGTAAACGCAGCGGTAGCTGCCTCCGGCCTCAAGCCGCTCAGCAAGGGCCTTCAGCGCCGAGGTCTTGCCCGTCTGCCGGGGGGCGTGCAGCACGAAGTAGCGCTGGTCCCGGATCAGCTCCAGAACGCGATCCAAGTCGAGCCGCTCAAGCGGCGGAATGCCGTAGTGGTCGTCCAGCCGCACCGGGCCTTCGGTGTTGAATCGGCGCATGGCCGCATTATGTCACGAGCGCTTCCTGCCGGTTCGCCACTCCAACGAACCGAGGGTCCGCCGAAACCGTCAGTCCGCGCTGGTGTGCGCGTTCGGAAACATGATGAACCTGGCTCACGCAACCGGCGCGGAGTTTCGCGTAGCGAAACGCCATCCGCGACCGCCAGGTCGCGCGGGCTCAGAAAACGTCGGAACCTGACCGAAGCGACCAGCGCGGAGTTTCGCGCCAGCGAAACTCCAACGCGCCCGCTTAGCGGGCGCGCGATTGCTTTGCCAGCATCGGAGGGTGTAGGGTTTGCGGCAACCCAGCCGTTTTGCGGATGTCGCAGATCAAGGAAAAAACACGGCAGCGCCTGCGCAGTGCCAAGGCAGTCCTTTGCACCGACGCGAAGTCTTCCCCAAGCCCCTGCGCGCCCGCCGCATTGACGCCCCCGCCGCCGCCCACAACCGCCAGCCCATCGCTGCGCGCGGTTTTGGCGGCGCTGGCGGCTGCGTTGGTCGGGTTGTTGGTGGCGGCTTGTTCCCTGGCGCCGCCCGCCCCGGTCCCGGAGGCGGCGTTGGATCGTTTCGATGACCTTGCTGATCCTGGAGCGCGCCGCCGGCCCGAATCGCTGGAGTGGTGGAAGTCCTTTGCGGATCCGGTTCTGGATCAGGTCATGGCGACGACGCTCGACGCCAGCTTCGACCTTGCCGAAGCGGTCGCCCGGGTGGATCAGGCCCGGGCTCGGGCCCGCATCGCCGCCGCGGCGCGCTTTCCGGCGGCGCAGGCGGCGCTTGGCGTGAGCCGCTTCGATGCGCCGACCAACGCCGGCTTGGGCGCTCAGCTTGACGAGCTCGGGCTGGGCGCCGACGTGACCGAGGCCTTTGGCTTCACCCTGCCGGACCGGCTCGACCTGACCACTTACTCGCTGGGCGCGGACTTCGCCTACGAGGCTGACTTCTGGGGTCGCCACCGCAATGCCGCGCTCGCTGCCGGCGCGGAGCATCTGGCCTCCGAGGCGGACTTTCAGGCCGCGCGAATCGGCGTGCTTGCCGAAACGGTTGCGACCTACCTGGAAATCGTCGATCTGCGCTGTCAGTGGCGCTTGGCCGACGAGCTCGCCGGGATTTTCGAGGAGCGGGCCTCTTTGGCGGCGGCGGGCTACGAACGCGGCCGCACGGACATTCGCGACCTCTATGCGGCTCAGCGCGCCTTGGCTGATGCGCAGGCCGAACTGCCGCGCATGACGGGCCGCCTTGCCGACGCCGAAGCGCGGCTTTGGATCCTGCTCGGCGGGCATCGCCCCGACTTGGAGCGCCTGCTGCCCGATGCGCTCGAACCCAGTGCGCCGTCCGCCCCGGCTCCGGCGGGCATACCTGCCGACCTTTTGGCGCAGCGGCCGGACGTCAACGCGGCGCGGCAGCGGATGGAAGCCGCCCGCTTCGCGGTGGGAGCCCGTCGGGCGGCGTTGCTGCCCGCGCTGTCCCTGTCCGGCTTCATCGGTTTGCAGGCCACCGAATCCGGCGACTGGTTCGATCCGGATCAGTGGTTCGAGAATCTGAGCGCCAACCTGCTCCTGCCGGTGTTCCAAGGCGGCCGGCTGCGCGGCAACGTGGCGCTTGCCGAAGCCCAGCTCGCCGAGGCCGGAGCGGCGTTCGGGCGCTCGGTGGTGACTGCCGTCAATGAGGTGGAGGCCGCATTGGCGGGATTGCGGAGCGGTGCCCGCCGGGTTGCCCTGCTGACCGCCATCCTGGAGGCCGCTGACGCTGAGGCGGCGCTGCAGGAGCGGCGCTACTTGGCGGGGGTGGCGGACTACGGGAGCCATTTGGGGGCCCGGCAGCTTCTGGTTGGCGCTGAATCGGCGCTGGCGGGCGGCAGGCGCGACTTGGCCTACGCGCGCTTGGCCCTGCACCGGGCGCTCGGCGGCGCTTGGACCAAGGCGCAATAGGGCGCAAGCAAGACCCAACAGGGAGCATTAGCATGGGCAGACGCACCGGTTACTTGATTGCCGCTGCCAGCATCGTCGGCGCCGTTGTGCTGGCCGCTTTCCTGGCGTCGCTCGCCCCGGAACCCGAACGCCGGGAGCCGCCGTCGCGCATTCCCTACGTCGAAACCGCCCCCATCGTCCCGGGCTCCGGGGCCATTCCGGTTTACGGGGCCGGCACCGTGCGGCCAAGCGCCGAAATCGACATTGCGCCGCAAGTGGGCGGCCGCGTGGTCTGGGTTGATCCGGCGTTTCGCAGCGGCGAAAGGGTTGTGGCGGGGCAGATGCTGTTTCGCATTGAGGAGGCCGACTACCGAACTCGCGTGCGTGAGGCCGAAGCGGCTCTCGCCGATCGCAAGGTGGCGGTTCTGCAAGCTCGGGAGGATGCGGCAATCGCCCGCGCGGAGTACGAGGGCTATGCCGGTCGGCAGGACGCGGCGGGGCCGGCCAGCCCGTTGACCCTGCGCGAACCGCAGCTCGAAGCGGCCCAGGCTGCGCTCAAGCGGGAGGAGGCGAGGCTTGCCGAAGCCAACTTGGCGCTGGCGCGAACCCGAATTGAGGCGCCCTTCGACGGCTTCGTGCGCGAGGAGTCGGTGGCCTTGGGCCAATTGGCATCGCCGGGCGAGCCGGTGGGACGCTTGTTTGCCGCCGATGCCGCCGAAGTGGCCGTGTCCCTGTCCGATGCCGATGCGGCGCTGATCCCGGGCCTGTGGTCCACGCAGGAAGGGCGGGTTTCCGCCCGAGTGATCGCCGACTACGGCGGCGTTCGCTATGCTTGGCCGGGCCATGTGGACCGGGCTGAACGGTCGCTTGATGAGCTGACCCGAACCATCGACGTGATCGTGCGGGTTCCGGATCCCTTCACGGCCGGGCGGCATTTGGACAGCTCCGGCGCTGTTCCCAGGAAGCCGCCGCTGTTGGTCGGAAAGTTCGCCGAAGTGGAGATCGAGGGGCTGGCGCCGGACAGCTATTTCCGGGTGCGCCGGGCGGCACTGCAGCCCGGCAACGAGCTCTGGGCCGTGGGGCAGGACGGCATCGTGCGGATCGTGCCGGTTCAGGTTCTGCAGCTCGGCAATGATGAGGTCTTCGTCACCGGAGCGTTATAGCTATCTTGTTCGGGATGTGAACGACCTAGCTCG
>JAPOTD010000003.1:12650-47205 GCA_026709365.1 Gammaproteobacteria bacterium | reverse complement strand
TCGGGCCGGTTCAGGTTCGGCAGCTCGGCTCTGAGGAGGACTTGGTCAGCGGAGCGTTGAACAGCCGCCAGGCGGCGGCAATGATGAGGTCTTCGTCACCGGAGCGTTGAACCGCCGCCAGGCGGCCATCGTCAGCGGCCTGCGGTTCGCCACCGACGGCATGGCGGTGCGCGCCGGGGGCCTTGGTTCAGCGGTCGCGCCGATCCCGGATTCGGGGCGTCCATGATGGGCGCCGATCCCTACCTCGGCGAGCCGCGCGGCCCCATTGCCTTCATGGTGGCCAATCCCGTGGCCGCCAACCTGCTCATGGTCGGCATTCTGGCCGCCGGGCTGATCTCGCTGACGGGCTTGGAGCGGGAGGCTTGGCCGACCCTTGCCTACGACATGATCGAGGTGTCCGTGCCCTATCCGGGCGCCAATCCGCGGGAAGTGGAGCAGTCGGTGGTGGTTCCGCTGGAGGAGCGGTTGCGGGCGCTCGACGACATCAAGAGCGTTCGCTCAGTCGCCGCTGCCGGCATGGCGTCCCTGCGGCTGGAACTCAATTCGGGCGTGGAGGCCGGTTCGGCGATGGATGCCGTCGAGTCGGCAGTGGGCTTGGTCGGGTCCCTGCCAAGGGGTGCGGAGCGGCCGATCATTCGGGAAATGACCAATCGGCAGAGCATTATCCGCCTCATTGTCCATGGCGATGTCCCGGAGCGCGCCCTCAAGGAGATCGCGCGCGGCATTGAGGACGAACTGGCCGGTTTGGCATCCGTTTCCCAGGTGGAGACCACCGGAACCAGAGACTATGAGGTCGCCGTTGAAGTGCCGCTGCGGCGCCTGCGCGAACTGGGGCTGACCTTGGAGGACATCGCCGACGCCATTCGCAAGTCATCGCTTGAGCTCTCCGCCGGCAGCATCGAGTCACGCCGCACCGAGGTGCGCGTGCGAACCTTGGGCCAAAGGTACCGGCAGCACGACTTCGAATCCGTGGTGGTGCTGAGCGGACGGGATGGCAGCGCCGTGCGCGTCGGCGACATTGCGCAGGTTCGGGATGGATTTCGCGACACCGGCCTGATCGTGCGGCACATGGGCCGCCCCGCGGTTTTTGTCGAGGTATTCCGTGCCGAAGGCGAGGCGGTCATGGACGTCGCCGCAGCCGTTCACGAGCATGTGGCGCACGTCATTGCCCCGCAGCTTCCGCAAGGCGTTGCGGTCACGATCTGGAATGATGAGTCCCGCAGCTACTCCGAGCGCGTTGACCTGCTGCTCAAGAACGGCGGTTTGGGCCTGCTGCTGGTGCTGGCAGCGCTCGCCCTGTTTCTGGAGATGCGGCTGGCGGTCTGGGTGGCGGCGGGCTTGGCGACATCGATGATCGGCGCTTTGGCGGTGCTGCTGGTCTTCGACATCGCGATCAGCACCATATCGCTGTTCGTGTTCGTGCTGGCCCTTGGCATTGTCGTCGATGACGCGATCGTCGTCGCCGAGCACATCCATCAGGAACGCCAGAAAGGCTCGCCCGGCATCGTGGCCGCGATCCGCGGCGCGCGGCGGATCAAGGTGCCCTTGACCTTTGCCGTGCTGACCTCCGTCGCCGCATTCACCCCCACGCTCCTCGTTCCTGGCGGGCTCGGTGAGCTGTGGCGCGCGCTGCCGGTGGTCGTGATCGCCATGTTGCTGATTTCCTTAGTCGAATCCCTGTTCGTTCTGCCGCATCATCTGTCTCGGCTGGACGATCCCGAGCGGTTGCCCACCATCCGTTGGCAGCGGGCTCTCCACCATGCCCGGGGGCGTGCGGACGCCCTGCTGGGGCGGTTCGTCCAAGGTCCGCTTGAGCGCGCGGTCCGATTTGCCACCGAGCAGCCGGCGGTGGTCATGGCGGCTGCGGTCGGCGCACTGGTGGTCAGCATCTCCCTAGTCTCCGCGGGAATCGTCCGCACCACCTTCGCCGACGTCATTGAAGGCGACTTCGTGATGGGGAGCTTGGAAATGCCGCCCGGCACGACCGCCGAGCGCACTCTTGAGGTCGCATTGGACATAGAAGCGGCGGGCCGGCGCGTGATCGAGCGGCTGGAAGCGCAACGCCGGCCGGGTGCGGAACCCCTGCTGTCAGGCGTGACGATCAATGTGGGGGAGCAGCCGCGCATGGAGGGCGGCGGCGTCGTGGCCCAACCGACGCTCGATCCGATGCCCCATGTGGCGGCGATTGAGTTCAAGCTGGTGAGCGCCGGACAACGAGACATATCGGCGGTCGATGTGGCCGAAGCGTGGCGCAAGGAGGTTGGCGCCCTGCCCCAGGCTCGCGGCGTCGCCTTCAGCGGCGAGGTTCTTGACCTGGGCAAGCCCGTGGAGGCCGTTCTGTCGCATCCCGACCCCGCCCAACTGGCGCTGATCGCCGAGTCCGTCGTCTCGGGCCTGCGTGCCGCTGAAGGCGTTTTTGACGTCCGCTCGGACCATGCTCTGGGCCTGCGCGAGATGCAGCTCGAACTGCGCCCCGCCGCCCGCAGCCTCGGGTTCGCCCTGGAAGACTTGGCGCAGCAGGTCCGTTGGGCCTTCTTCGGAGCCGAGGCGTTCCGGGTGCAGCGCGATCGCGAGGAGGTCAAGGTTTTCGTGCGCTTGCCCGAGAACGAGCGGGACGCCGTCACTGACCTTGAGCATCTGGTGGTGCGCACTTCCCAAGGCGTTGAGGTCCCGCTCACTCGGGTGGCCAGCCTGAAGCCCGGCCGGTCGCCGACCTCCATCCAGCGAAAGGACGGCAGCCGCGTCGTCACCGTGACCGCGGAAGTGGACGCTTCAGTGATTTCCGCAGGCGCTGCCAACGCTCTTCTCGCCGACTCGATTCTGGCCCAGCTGGTGGCCGACAACCCGGGGCTGACCTATGCCTACGGCGGCGAGCAGCAGCAGCAGGTCGAATCCATGGGCGCGATGTTCCGCGGCTTTGCAATGGTGCTGCTCGCCATGTTCGCCATGCTGGCCATACCGCTGCGCTCCTACGGCAAGCCGGTCATCGTCATGGCGATAATCCCGTTCGGGCTCATCGGCGCGATCGTCGGGCATTGGGTGCTTGGCGTGCCGGTCTCGGCCACCACGGCGATAGCGTTCTTCGGGCTGGCCGGCGTGTTGGTCAACGACTCACTGGTGATGATCGATTTCATCGATCAACGCCTTCAGGAGGGGGCTTTGGCGCGAGCGGCGATCATCGAAGGCGCCAAGGAGCGCTTCCGCCCCATCCTGCTCACTTCGCTGACGACCTTCCTGGGCTTTACGCCGCTGATCTTCGAGCGCGCGATCCAAGCCCAGTTCCTGGCCCCCTTTGCCGCCACGCTGGGCGTCGGCATCCTCGTGACCACCGCCGTTCTCATGCTGGTCACGCCGGCGCTTGCCGCCATTTATCTGCGAGTCAACTGGCGCCAGCCGGCGGCTGCGGACGAACGGCTGCCGGCCCGCACCGAGACCGCTTAGAGATGCTCCGCACCGCCCCCTCGACTTGCCCGATCGGCAGTGGCTCAGTTTGACTTTGGCTGGGCTTGAGCGGCTGGCGCTCCGACGGGCGTCACTGCGAGGGCGGGATGCCCTCGCTCCGGGGCGAGGTGCCCACTTCAGGTGGGACCCCCGGAGGGCGTCCCGCCCTCGACCGAATCACGACGACGACCTGAGTCAAACTGAGCCGCTTCTGCTCGATCAAATTTGTTGGCAGCGATTTCAGTTGCTGGTATGGTCGCGGGCCATGCTTATTCAACGAATAGCAAGCAGCGCATGAAACTCGTTGATGACCTCGTGCTCATGCTGCTCAACGAAGAGACTGGCTACATGGAGCAGGTTGCCGGGTGGAACCTCTCCTGCGCCATTGCCGGCGCGTTGCTGGCCGATCTTTCGCTTGAGTACCGAATCGACATGGACATGGAGTCGCTGACTTTGCTGGATGCGAAGCCCACTGGCGACGATCTGCTTGATTCGGTGCTTGCCAACATAGCCGCGACGCCCGAGCAGCGCAATACCGTTCAGTACTGGGTGGAGAAAAACGCGCCGACCTCCGATGAGGTATTGGAGAAAACCTTGGACGGGCTGACTTCCAAGGGCATCCTGACCTACGAATCGGGCGGCTTCTGGTCGTTGGCGCGAGAGGTTTCCTTTGCGCAGCCCGAGGGAGGGGACGCTGGGCTGCCGTCCCGGGCGGCGACCAAGCGGCGGATCATTCAAATGCTGTTGAGCGACGAGATTCCCGATCCGCGCGACGTCATTCTCATTGGCTTGGTGAACGCGTGCGATGCTTTCCGCTTTATTTTCATGCCTGAGGAGTACCAAGCCGCGCGCGAGCGGATCCAGATCATCAGCAACATGGATTTGGTGGGCCGGTCGGTGGGCGTCGCGGTTGCCCAAAGCAGCCTGCAGCTTTCGCTGGCAAGCCGCCCCGCCCAGCCCATCCCGAAATTGAGATGGCTGCCGATGCTGCGCAAGGAGTCCCTTCGGGAGGGCAACTCCGCGAAGTTCTTTGCGGACATATATCGGGACTATGGCCCGGTGGTCGAGGCCAGGTTCCCATTTGGACGGCGGGTCGTCATCCTGGTCGGCAACGCGGTCAACGAATGGGTCAATCGGCGCGGACGCCTGCATTTGCGGTCCAAGGAGTACATGACCGGGCTCGAGCAGGTTTTCGGTGCCCAGAGGAGCCTTCCGGGCATGGACGGCGCCGAGCACTTCCGGATGCGCAAGGCACAGCGCTCGGCCTTTTCGCTCAGCCGCTTGTGGGAGCGCGTTGACGATCTCTACGGCGAGGTCCGCAGCGCGTTGCGGGCGTGGGAGCCAGGCGCTACGGTGGGAGCGGTGGACGGGCTTCGGCAGTTTACGGCCGGCCAAACCTCCCAACTCACTGTTGGCGTGGACGCTTCGGATGTCATGGCTGACCTGCAGGCCTACATGCACCGCGCCCAGATCACGCATGCGCAGCGCGTTCTTCCCCGATTCCTGCTCAAGACCCCGCGCATGCGTCGGACGCGCAGGGGAATTGATGACTTGCAAATGAAAATTCAGGCCGCGCACACTTCCGCGCGGCGCATGGGCAGGCCCCGGGATCTGGGGGACGACCTGATCAGCCTGCACAACAGCGACCCCCAGTTCTTTCCCCAAACCGACATGACCTTCGGCTTGGTCATGCCGCTGGTCGTGGCCCTCTACATGGCCAACGGCTTGGCGTTCCACCTCTACAACATGATCTCGCGTCCCGACATTTACCGCCGGGTGCAGGCTGAGGCCGATGCGCTGTTCGAGAATGGCGATCCGCAGCCCGGCGACTATTCGCCGCAAGCCATCGACGTGACAAGGCGGCTGATTTTGGAGTCTTCCCGGCTGTATCCGAGCATTCCGCTGCAGATGCGCAACGTGATGAATGCCTGCGTGGTGGAAGGCTATGAAATTCCTGCGGGCACCCGTGTGCTGATAGGTTCCACAGCCCCCCACTACATGGCCGAAAACTATCCTGAACCGCTGCGCTTCGACATAGACCGTTACCTGCCTGAGCGGTCGGAACACAGGAAGGCCGGGGCTTGGGGACTGTACGGCTTGGGTACGCACACCTGCTTGGGCCACCGATGGGCCGACATGCAAATTGCGATCAATGTGCTCTTGATCGCCCATCACTTTGATCTTGAGCTGCCTTCGCCTGACCACAAGCTGCAGCTGAATCCCTTCCCGACAAACGCCCCGCGAAAGAATCTCAAGTTCCATGTGCGGGCCTTGCGCCACGCGGTTTGAGAGTTGACGTGCGTCGGTGGCGCCATGTCCGGGCAGGTTGCCTGCGTGTCGTCTGCCCGGTTCGTTTGAACAAGCCCAAGGGAGGAGGCTTGCCATGGAAGTGATCCTTACGTTTTTGGTTGCAGTCGTTCTATTCAACTATGTCCATGAATTCGGCCATCTCCTCGCGGCCAAGCTGACGGGGATGCCCATCCCCACGATGCAGGTGGGAGTGGGCCCGGCACTGGCGCGCAAGACCAGCCGCGGCGGCACGGAATTCGTGTTCGGGCTGTTGCCCGTTGCCGCCATGCAGTCGGATGAACGGGTTTTCCGGGAGTTTCCGGCCTTTCGGCGCCTGTTGGTGGCTTCCGCCGGTCCTGGCAGCAATTTCCTCGCAACCTTTCTGCTGCTGGCAGTGGCCTACATTGGATTCAACACGCCTTCCGCGGCGGTGGTGGCTGCGGTGGATGGGGATGGCCGGGCGTACCAAGCGGGAATGCGCGCCGGCGACCGGATAGTGGCTGTTGACGGAAGCAGTGCGGAAACCTGGCCGGACGTGGGCCTGCGCATGGTGGACTTCGTTGGCGACACGGACAACTTGGCGCTTGAAGTGCAGCGCGACGGTGAGCGGCTCCAATTCGGCTTTGACGTTTCCGAATGGCAGTCGGATGTGGCGCAAGTCGATGCCTTTGGCTATCTGGGCATCCGCCCGGACGCATCAAGCGGCGCCCGCGCCTCGTTGTTCGGCGGAGTCGCCGCCGCCGCTTGGGATACCGTAAGGATGTTCTGGTCCACGGCGATGAGCGGCTTCAAGATGGTGTTCGGCTCCATGAGCGTGCTCAACTTCGGCGGCGGTTTGCAGTTGACCCAGCTCGGCCTCGATGGGGGCGAGCTCGGCGTCGGCGATTACCTCAAGCTGTTGGCGCTGTTTTCATTGGGCTTTGGGCTGATCAACCTGCTGCCTGGGCCCATAGTCGATGGGTTGGCCATGCTCACCGCGGCAGGCGAATGGCTGTCCGGAAAACGCCTTCCGGTCGCGGTGGAAAATGTGCTGCAACCCGTGGGCTATGTGCTTGCGTTCGGCCCGATTCCGCTGTGCATCATCCACGAGGTGATCCGGATTAACAGTTAGCGCGCTGGCTCCCTCTCGCAAACCGGCTTGGTAGATTGGGTAAGCTCCGGCCCTCCGGCTATCCGTTTGGTGGGATGTGAGAGCCTCCAGCTTGCCCCTGTCCAGCGCCGTGCGGCCGCCCAAGGGCAAATCGCCCGTCCTTTGGGTTGCTGGGGTCTATGCGGCGGCCTTCAGGGTCGCCCCGTCCTTGGCGTTTGCCCTAGCGCTTTCAGCGGTTGGCGCAACCCATGCGGATCCACTCTCAGCAGCGGGTCTTGCTTATGCGGAAGGACGTTTTTTGGAGGCGGCGGAGCTTGCTGAGGCGGCCGGCAACGCCGACGGCTACGTGCTGGCGTCGGAGAGCGTGGAAAGACACGGCACCTACGTTGCGGCAAAGGCCGACCGGCGGGCGCTTTACGAAAGGGCCATGCGCCTTGGCGAGCAAGCCATTCGCCTGGATGGCGCCAATGCCAGGGCGCATTTTCAGGCCGCGCAAGCTGTCGGCCTCTATGCGGAAACCTTGGGGCCGCTTAAGGCGCGGGGCTATGTCGGCCGGGTGCGGGAGGGCATGGAAAAGGCCCTTGAGCTGGATCCCGGCTTTGCGGAAGCCGTCCTCGGCTTGGGTTCTTGGCATGCGGGGGTCATTGACGGCGCGGGACGGATGATCGCCCGGATCGCATACGGCGCAACCGCCAAGCAAGCCATCGCCCACTTCGACCAAGCGCTGAAGCTCGCGCCGGATTTCAAGGAGGCGCACTACGAGTACGCCAAGGGGCTGTTGGCCATCAATCCCAGGCGCCACCGGGAGCGGGCGCGCGAACTGCTCAACCGAGCGATCGCGCTGCCGGCCGAGAATGCCGTCGGCCGCGCGCTGCATGAGAAGGCGGTCAAGCGGTTGACCGAACTCGATGGATAATGGCTTGATACTCTTTGATAGGAGCGCCACATGCCTTGGACCGAAGACAGCGAACTCATCATCGAGCAGATCGAGATCGGCCCGATGCGGAATTTCACCTACTTGGTGGGCTGCCGCTCGACCCGCGAGGTGGTCATCGTCGATCCGGCTTGGGACATCGACCGCCTGCTTGCGCATGTGGCGGAAAAGGACTACCAACTCACCGGCGCCCTGGTCACCCACTACCATCCTGACCACATCGGCGGTTCGTTCGCCCGCAACCAAATCGAGGGCTTGGCCGAGCTGATGGCCAAAAGCCCGGTTAAGGCCTATGCGCATCGTGCGGAAGCGAGCGGCGTGAAGAAGGTCACCGGGCTGTCGGACAGCGACATCGCGGCGGTGGATTCCGGCGACGTGCTCAAGGTCGGCGAGGTGGAGGTCGAGTTCCTGCACACGCCGGGCCACACCCCGGGTTCGCAGTGCTTCCGCATCCGCAACACGCTGGTTTCGGGCGACACCCTGTTCATCAACGGCTGCGGACGGGTGGACCTGCCCGGCTCCAATTCCGAGGACATGTACCGCAGCCTGCAGAAGCTCAAGGACCTGCCGGACGACACGCTGCTGCTGCCGGGCCACAACTACGGCCACGTCCCCAGTGCCACCATGGGCGAAACCCGGCGTCAGAACACCTACCTTGCGGTCAAGGACATGGCGACTTGGCGGATGTTCATGGGCTAGCCTTGGGGCGTCTTCATGGAAGCGAAACGCACACTGCCCATCGGCATCCAAACCTTTCGCAGGATTCGGGAGGACGGATGCTACTACGTCGATAAAACAGGCCACGCGCTGCGCTTGGCGGGCGACGCCAAGCATCTCTTCCTCTCCCGCCCCCGGCGGTTCGGCAAGAGCCTGTTCCTGGACATGCTCAAGGAGCTTTTCGAGGGCAGCGAGGAACTGTTCGCGGGCCTTGAGGCGCATGGCCGATGGGATTGGTCCGTACGCCACCCGGTGGTGCGGCTCGACTTCAGCGGTGCGAGCTTCAGCGCGCCGGGCGACTTGGAGGACGACTTGGCGGCCCAGTTGGATGCTCTCGAAAGGCAGACCGGCATCGTGGCGCGCTACGAGCGTCCGGCCATTCGCTTCCGCCACTTGGTGAGGGCCTTGTGCGAGAAGACCGGCCAGCGGGTGGTGGTGTTGGTGGATGAGTACGACAAGCCCGTTTTGGATGCGCTGGACAACCCGGAGCTGGCTAGGGCCAATCGCGAAATCCTGCGCGGGCTCTACTCGACCATCAAGTTCAACGATGCGCAAATCAAGCTGACCTTCCTGGCCGGGGTGAGCAAGTTCTCCAAGGTGAGCCTGTTCTCGGGCCTGAACAATCTGCTCGACATCAGCCTTGATCCGCGCTACTCGACCATTTGCGGCTACACCCAGCAGGATTTGGAAACCGTGTTTGCGCCGGAGCTTGCCGGGCTGGATGCGGCTGCGATTCGGGAATGGTACAACGGCTACTCCTGGTCGGGCACCGACAAGGTTTACAACCCGTTCGACGTTCTTCTGCTCTTCAAGCGGCGCACGTTTGACGCCCATTGGTTCGAGACCGGCACACCCTCATTTTTGGTCAAGACGCTGCTCGAACAGGGTGTTGGCGCGGCAAATCTCGAAGGCCTGCGCGGCACCAACGCGTTGTTGTCGTCGTTTGACGTGGATGACATCGCGTTGGAGGCGCTGCTTTTTCAAACCGGCTACCTCACCATAGCCGACGTGGAGGATCGCGACGGTCAGCCCTTCTTCCGGCTAGGCTACCCGAACCGGGAAGTGCGGCAGAGCCTCAACGACAGTTTGCTCAAAGCCATGCTGCCCGCTGCCGCGCATCGGCTGGTCTCCGCCGCTCCCCTGCGCGGCCTGCTGGAGGCCGAGGATTTTGCGGGCTTGGAGGCCCTGCTGCGGACGCTGCTGTCGGGCATTCCCTACAATTGGCACGTCAATAACAACATGGCTCATTTCGAGGGCTATTACGCCAGCGTGTTCTATGCCAGCTTCGCGGCGGCCGGCTTGGATGTCCGCGCCGAGGACGCCACCAGCCACGGGCGCCTGGACATGGCGGTGCTGCTCGGCGAGCGCGTTTTCCTGTTCGAGTTCAAAGTCAGCGAGGCAGCGCCCCAAGGTTCCGCGCTCGCCCAGTTGAAGGCGCGCGGGTATGCTGACAAATACCGGCGGGGCGGCAAGCGCATCCACTTGGTTGGCGTGGAGTTCAGCCGTGAGCAGCGCAACCTCACCGCCTTTGATGTGGAGCGGGCATGAGCGCCGCGGTCATTCGCCAATCCGCCGATGGCGTAGGCGCGGCTGCCGTTGCCTCAACAAGAGCCCGGCGGGACGTTGCCGGGGAAGCGCGTGCCCGTTTTTCACGGACGGTGAGAAGGTGAGATGACCGAAGGAACCCCGCGCATAGTCGCCTGCCCGAACTGCGGAAAGGCCGCCAAGTGGACCATCCAAAATCCTTCCCGCCCGTTTTGCTCCGAACGCTGCAAGCTGATCGACCTCGGTGATTGGGCCAGCGAGGGACATGTCATTCCGGGCAGCGAAGTCGATGAGTTCATGGGCAGCGAATTGGAAGGGCCGAAGCCGGATTTGGCAGGGTAGGGGAGTGCCGGTCATGGAAATCCGGACCGCGGCCTCGCCGAACGGCTGGACGGAAGTTTGCGAAGTTCCAAAGGAGGGAGCATGAACATTGGAGGCTTTTGCGACCCCCGCTTCGAGCGGGTGCGCGATGCGTTTGAACGCAACTTCACCGAACGCGGGGACGTGGGCGCCAGCTTCGCGGCCACCCTGGAGGGCGAGTACGTGGTGGACATCTGGGGCGGCCACCAGGACGCCGGGCGCACCCGGCCTTGGGCCGAGGACACCATCGTCAACGTGTTCTCCACCACCAAGACCATGACCTTCATCACGGCCTTGATGCTGGCCGACCGGGGGCAGTTGAACCTCGATGCGCCGGTGGCCGACTACTGGCCGGAGTTCGCCGCCAACGGCAAGGAGGGCGTGCTGGTGAAGCACTTGCTGGCGCACTCCGCGGGGGTGCCCGGCTTCAGCCGCCACTTCTCCGCCCAGGAGCACTACGACTGGTCCTTGGCCTGTGCCGACCTGGCGGGCCAAGCGCCCTGGTGGCCGCCAGGCAGCCAGAGCGGCTACCACGCCATCACCCAAGGCTACCTCATCGGCGAAGTGGTGCGGCGCATCACCGGCGCATCCTTCGGCGCCTTCTTCAAGGCCGAAGTCGCGGACGCGGTGGGCGCGGACTTCCACATCGGCACCGGCACCGGCCACTTCGACCGGATTGCGGAAATGATCCCGTTCGCGGAGCCCGCCCCGCTTTTGGAGGCGGACCCGGACACCATACCGGGCCGGGTGTTCTCCAACATCGACGTCATCGATGCGGTCAACACCCCCGGCTGGCGCCAAGCGGAGATTCCGGCCGCCAACGGCCACGGCAACGCCCGTTCGGTGGTGCGGGCGCAAACCGCCATGGCCAACGGTGGCCGCGCCTTCGGCAAGGAGCTGCTGTCGGCCGAGGGCTGCCGAACGGCCTTCACCGAGCAGACCGACGGCATCGATGCGGTGCTTGGCTTCCACGTGCGCTACGGCATGGGCTACTCGACGGGCAGCGATGCGATCACCATGAGCCCGAACCCAAGCATCCTGTGGTGGGGCGGGGCAGGCGGCTCCACCATCGTCATCGACACCGACGCCCGTCTGTGCTTCTCCTACGTCATGAATCGAATGGACAACCACATATTGGGCGACCCACGCGGCCTAAGCCTCGGCGAAGCCCTCTACGAGTGCCTCTAGCCACGCCCCTGCCCTGAGCGGCGCGAAGCCGCCAGGGAGGGGAGCCACTGATCAAGGCCCGTTCGTTTAGGCGGTTCCACGTCCTCACGGGGCGCGAAACACCGCTCCTGCGCACGAGCTTTGGCTCTTTGGGAAGCCGCCTGCGCCCTGCGCTTCGGCGGGCCGGGCAGGAAGCTCGCGACAAGCCCTGACCAGCCGATGGCTGCATTTGGCGGTGCCTGCCAAAAGACCCTCAAGCACCGGCTGGAACAGCGGGAAGTTCCTAATTTCCATAACGATTGTACACAATTCAGTAACGACATCGAGCGGCGGGCGGGGGATGATTGGTCACTGTGGCCGGACGATTCGGTCATGCTGGGTTGCGATGAGAACGCAATGGCAACGGAAGCTGGTGGGAGGGCATTGGCTTGGACGGAAACCAAAGACCGGCGCGGAGACCGCGAGGGCTTCAGCATTCAACAGGGCTGGCTTGGAGGCCCAAGCCGAGGCCGAACGCTGGCTGGCGCCTGCTGATGGCGATGGCGATGCTGGCCGGTTTTGCGGGGGTCCGGGCGGACGAACCGGACCGGGCCGGCCGGAGCATCCTGATGGAAGAGGTTATCGTCACCGCGCAAAGGCGGGAGGAGAACCTGCAGCGGACGCCAGTGGCGGTTACCGCGTTCACCGCCAATCTCATTGAGGACCGGGGCATTGAGGATGTATCCGAAGTGGCCGACTTTACGCCCAACATGGTCTTCGATACGACGTCGCCCATCAGCGGGCTGTCGTCGGGCGCCATCGTTTTCCTCCGGGGCATCGGCAATTCGGACTTCAGCCTGACAACCGATCCGGGGGTCGGCATCTATGTGGACGGGGTTTACATGTCCCGATCCGTCGGCGGGGTGCTCGACGTCTTGGACATCGAACGGATCGAGGTGCTGCGCGGCCCCCAAGGGACGCTGTTCGGGCGCAACACGATCGGCGGCGCAATCAACGTGACGGCGCGCAAGCCCGGCGACGAACTGGGCGGATCAGTCGCCCTCACGGCGGGAAACTTCGACCGCCGGGACATTCGGGCCTCGCTCGACATTCCCATAAGCGAACGCCTGCGCGCCGCCTTGGCCGTGTCCGAGAAGAACCGCAACGGATTTGTGGATCGGGTTCTGGTCGGGGATGCGCTTGGCGACGACGATGAGTTTGCGTTTCGGGGCGTTTTGCTGTTCGAGCCGAATGATCTGCTGGACTTCCAGCTCACCTTGGACCGAACCGAAATCGATGAGCGCAGTGCCGGATCCACCCTGCGCGGCTTCACGCCGGGCGCCGGCACCCTCGGCTATGCGCTGGCCACTTTTGGGGACATTGAGGCGGGCTTGGCGGATCTCGCGCAGTACGCCACGGATGGGGAGGACGACATCTCCTCCGCCACGGGTGTGTCAGGAACCCGGCTCGATTTGGACGGGATTTCGTTTACGGGCCGCTACAGCGCCAACTATTTCGACCTCAAGTACACATTCGCGCATCGGGAAACCACAGGCAGCTTCCATCGCGATGCGGACAACTCACCCCACGCCATAACCGAAACGCTGAATCCGGATTACGACCACGAACAGGTCACCCATGAACTCCAACTCACGGGCAGCGCCCTCGGCGGGCGCCTGAACTATGTGGCGGGGTTGTACGCCTTTGACGAGGAGGGCACTGACAACGTCTTTGTGCGGGTGTTTCTGCCGTCCCCGGACTTGGCGGTGGGCTTTCCCGCAGCCATACACAACCTTGCCGATGTGGAAAACGACAGCCGGGCGGCGTATCTGCAAATGACTTGGTCACCCGCTGAGGATGGCATGTTCTCGTTCACGGGAGGCGTTCGCCACACCGAGGACGACAAGGCGTATGAGTACAGCCAGTACATCGCGGCTGATCTGCAGGGCAATCCCCTGCCGTTCTTTCCGGGGGCAGTGACGGAAGGCGGCAGCTTCATGCCGGGCCTGCTGCCCTTGGTCGGAAATGGCAGCGGCGCTGCGAATGACAGCTTCAAGGAGACCACGTTCAAGGTGGGCGTGGATGCGAACCTGCCCGACGGCACTCTGCTTTACTACCATTTTTCCCAAGGCTTCAAGAGCGGCGGGTTCGTGCTTCGCTACGTCGATGCGGTGCCGCAGCCGCGAACGTTCGAGCCGGAACTGCTCGACTCCCATGAAGTGGGCGTGAAGTGGCAGGGTCTGGATGACCGGGTGCGTTTGAACGCCGCCGCCTTCCTGGCCGATTACCAGGACGTGCAGGTGACCTTCTTCGACAGCTTGGGCGGTCCGGTTACGGCGAATTCGGGGTCAGTGGACATCGGCGGGCTGGAGATCGAGCTGACGGCGTTGCTGACCGCCAACCTGAGGGTGGACCTCGGCTACGGATATCTGGATGCCGACTACGATGAGATCAATCCCATTGCCGGTTTGTCGCTGACCATTGATGAGTCAGCGAAGTTGGTGAACTCGCCGAAACACTCAATTTACGCCGGTGTCGAATACAGCGCTTGGCTGAACGACAACGAACTGGCGCTGCGGCTGGATTACGCCCGCACCGACGATGTCTTCAACGACTCGCAGAACTCGCCGTTCCTGTTTCAGAAGGCGTATGGCAGGCTCAATGCGTCCGTGCGCTACTCGATCGGCGAGTCAATGGATGTTGTCGCTTTTGCGGAGAACCTCACCGATGAGCGCTACATCGAGAGCGGAGACTCCAACTACGGCTTGGGATTCCATGAGGCAAACTACAATCGGCCCAGGGAATACGGCGTCACCATTCGCTACAGGTTCTAGTATGCTGAACGACGGTCTGGGGTGACATGAGCATGAATTCAAGCAACAGGAACAACGGCAAGCGCAAGGTCGCGGTTGTGCAGGCGGCTCCTGAATTCATGGATCTTGACGGCTGCGTGGCCAAAGCCGGGCGGTTGATCCAAGAAGCGGCCTCGGAAGGGGCGCAGTTAGTGGCATTCCCAGAGTGCTGGTTTCCGGGGTACCCGTGGTGGATATGGCTCTCCCCCGTCGCCGACAACCTCAGATACTTCCAACGGTATCACGAAAACAGCCTGTCGGCGGATGGCGACGCCTTTCGTCGGTTGAGCGGCTTGGCCCGTGACTACGGCATTCACGTCTCGGTTGGCGCCAGCGAACGCGATCACGGCTCGCTGTACATCGCGCAGTTCCTGTTTGGCCAGGCGGGTGAGCTGCTTCAGGCGCGCCGCAAACTGAAGCCCACGCACGTCGAGCGAACGGTGTTCGGCGAGGGCGATGGCAGCCATCTTCAGGTTGTGGAAACCCGTCTCGGCAATGTCGGCCAATTGTGCTGCTGGGAGCATCTGCAGCCGCTGACCAAATATGCCATGTACAGCCTGCACGAACAGGTGCATGTTGCCGCTTGGCCCTCGTTCAGCTGCTATCCCCAAGCGTACTCGCTTGGCCCGCAGGCCAACAGTGCCGCATCGCAGGTGTACGCCCTTGAGGGCCAGTGCTTCGTCCTCGCCCCGTGCGGAGTGATTTCCCCGGACATGCATGAACTTCTCGTTGAGACGGAGCAGCAAGCCTCGCTCATCAAGGTGGGCGGTGGATTTGCCCAAATTTACGCACCGGACGGCAGCCCAATGTGCGACCCGCTGCCGGAGCACCAGGAGGGCGTGCTGTTCGCTGAAATCGATCTCGGAGCCATTGCGGTGGCCAAGTCCTTCGCGGACCCGGTCGGCCATTATTCCAGGCCGGACGTCGCGCGATTGCTGTTGAACCGCTCGCCGCAGCCGTGCGTCGAGGAGTTTTCCCCGGAAGCAACGGAATTCATCGATGCCGGCGAGGGACCGGCGCGCACGAACCCAGCCGATGCCCCCGCGGCATGATGGTGTACGTTAAGCGAGATTAGCCCGATGCCCCGCAACAACATGCCCGACAGTTGGCAACCTCCCGCACCCGCATGGCAGTCATTCTGGCGCAACCAAGCCGACCCGCTGATCGCCGGCTGCTACGGCGTTCAAGCGTCAAGCCCGGGCCCGCTCGACGCTTGGGCGGCACCGGCGCTGGCAGGCTCCCACCCGTTGGCGGTGGAGCGAGGCAGCTTCATCGACGGTTCGGGCGTGCGGAACCACCTCTACATCGCCTATTGGCGAAAGTCGCAGTACGATGAATGGTGGTCGCTTGAGGCCAACGCCCGATGGTGGGCCGACCCCGAACGGCTGAGCGACGGCGTCGGCTATTGGCGCGAAGTGATCACCATGCCGTTTGAGCGCTTCGAGACCCTGCACTCGACGCAGTGCCCGCACGGCGTTGGCGTTTGCGCGGATGGGATGGAAGGCCCGATCCTTGAGCACGGCTATCCGGGCAGCATGCGGGACCGGATTCCCCTTTCGGACGATGACGACTTGCGCAATGGCGCCACCGTCGATGCCCGGCTCCCCGCCCGCATCAGTGACGGCGGACGGCGAATTGTCGTTACGCCGCCGGAGAGGATGTGCGTGATTCGATCAGGGCAGGACTGGAGCGATTGCACGCCGGAACAGAAAAAGTGGTATCTGGACAAACTGCATCCCGTGCTCTTGGACGGAATGCGCTATCTTCGTGACAACCCGCGGGAAGCCGGATGCTATTCATTGCGGTTCGTTGACCGGAGCGATTGGTCATGGGAAGCGATGGAGCAGTCGTTCGGGCTGGGGTACGCCACTGATGTGCATGCCTTTGAGGAGTGGGCGAAAAGCCACCCCACGCATCAGGCGATATTCGACGGCTTCATGGACATGGTTGACGCCTATGGTGATGGCCTGCGGCTCCGTCTCTGGCACGACGTGACGGCATTGCCGGATCATGGATGCGAGTTCGAGTACATCGGCTGTCATTCGCAGACCGGCCTTTTGGGCTACAGGCGAGCGAACTGAAAGTGACGGCGCATCTTCTCACTGGCGGCTACAGAAAAGACACCAGTGACTTTCAGGAACGCAACCGCCGGGAGTATTGGCGGGACATTATCTGTGACGAGTTTGTCAGGCTCGATTGTGACCGGTTGCCCAAGGACTTCCAAGGTCGGCTGTGCGGCGGAAACGCCATTGGCGAACTGCGATTCACGGAGGTTCTGGCCGATCCGCACCATGTTGAGCGGTCAAGGCGTCAAATCGCCAAGTATTCGGAGGCCGACTTTCTGATCAGCTTCCAGCTTGAGCGGAACGGCCTGGTCCGGCAGAACGGCCGCGAAGCGTTGCTGACGCCAGGCACGTTCGCGCTCTATGACAGCACCCAGCCGTATTCGCTGACGTTTGAGCAGCGTTTCCGCCAGCTGGTGATCCAGATGCCGAAAAACGTGCTGTCGCGGCACCTCATGAATCCTGAGAAATACACCGCCATCCCCATATCCGGGCATTCCGGCATCGGCGCGGTGCTCTCGGACTTCATCTTTTCGCTGGCGAGGGAAATGAATGAAATGCGCGCCGCGCCTGACGAGCTGTCGGAAAACCTGGTGAACATGATTGCCATGGCCTTCAGCTCCTCGGTCATGCTCAGCCAGGTGGGCGACCACAGGGTCGTGCGTGAATCGCGCAAGCGACACGTCCGCCAATATATCGAAAGCAACTTGTATGACCCGAATCTGTCCAACCAACAGATTGCGGATGCGCTGCACATCTCGGTCCGCTACCTGCACAAGCTGTTTGATGACGAGACTGAGACAGTGCATGCGATGATTTTGAACAAGCGTCTTGAGCGCACCCGCCAGTTGCTGAACGATAGCGCGTTCGCAAGTCAAAGCATCGGTCGAATCGCAATGAGCACTGGATTTACAAGCGCAGCACATTTTTCCAGCGCCTTCAAAAAGCGCTATGGCGCCTGTCCGAGCGATCTTCGCTAGCATGGCTGCGGTGGAATTCTGAGAAATTGACGTAGGCGAAGGCTTCGACGAAGATCGAATTGATTGTGGAGTGACTGCAACCATGCCTACGCTATTTGGATTAAACCGGCCAAGACCGGCGGTTCAATGACCGGCGCAGCCGCAACTGACCTCCTAGCCAAGGCATGGAGGCACTTGGAGCGATTCCACGGCGGCACGCTCGGGCATTTCATCAATGGCGCTGATTTCGGTGGCCTTTCCGGGGCCACGTTTGAAAACGCGACGCCGATCGATAACGCTCGCTTCAACCTTGTGGCCGCCGGCGACGCCCAGGACATCGATCGCGCAGCTTGCGCGGCGCGCGATGCCTTTCGCGGCTGGCGCGCCGTATCGGGGCCGCGGCGGCGTGAGCTGCTGCATGGCATAGCCGACGCCATCGAGGCGCGGGCTGAAGAGATCGCCTTGGTCGAATCCTTCGATACCGGCCAGCCGCTGCGCTTTATGAGCAAGGCGGCCATTCGCGGCGCGGAGAACTTCCGGTATTTCGCCGACAAAGCCCCCGAGGCCGCCAACGGCGCCTCGCTGCCCGCCGCGGATCACCTGAACTACACGCTGCGCCAACCCATTGGGCCGGTGGGGGTCATCACGCCTTGGAACACGCCGTTCATGTTGTCAACCTGGAAGATTGCGCCCGCCCTTGCCGCCGGCTGCACGGTGGTCCACAAGCCAGCCGAGTGGAGCCCGCTGTCAGCGCGGCTGCTGGTGGAGATCTGCCACGAGGCGGGCTTGCCGGACGGGGTTTTCAACTCGGTGCAGGGCATTGGCGAGATCGCTGGCAAGGCGTTGACTGAGCACCCGGACATCAAGGCGGTCGCCTTTGTCGGCGAATCCCGCACCGGCAGCCTGATCATGCAGCAGGGCGCCATGACGCTGAAGCGGGTGCATTTCGAGTTGGGCGGCAAGAACCCGGTGATGGTCTTCGACGATGCCGACCTCGACCGGGCGCTCGACGCGGTGACCTTCATGATCTACAGCCTGAACGGCGAACGATGCACGTCCTCGAGCCGCCTATTGGTGCAGGGGTCGATTTACGATGCGTTCACCGCCCTGGTGGCGGAGCGAGCGGGTCGCATCAAGGTGGGCCACCCGCTTGATCCAAATACCGAGGTCGGGCCGCTCATTCATCCCCGGCACTTGGACAAGGTGCTGGGCTATTTCGACATCGCCCGTGAGGAGGGCGCCACCGTGGCTGCAGGCGGCGGTCGGGCGAGCGATCCCGCAGGCGGCAACTACGTTCTGCCGACGCTGCTCACCGGCGCCAACGGCGGCATGCGCGTTGCGCGGGAGGAGATTTTCGGGCCGGTGCTGACGGCCATTCCCTTCCGTGACGAGGGGGAGGCGGTGGCAATCGCCAATGACGTGGCCTACGGCCTTGCCGCCTACGCCTGGACCGCAGACTTGGGCCGCGCCCACCGCTTGGGGCGCGACTTGGAAGCCGGCATGATCTGGGTTAATTCGGAGAACAACCGTCACCTGCCGACGCCGTTTGGCGGCATGAAGGCGAGCGGCATCGGCCGTGACGGCGGCGACTACAGCTTCGACTTCTATATGGAAACCAAGAACGTGTGCATCGCCTACGACACGCACCAGGTTCCGAGCCTCGGCAAATGAGCCTCTACTACGTTCAGAAGCTGCTCTACCAGCTGAACCGGGATCCGCATGCGCGGGCGCGCTTCGATGAGAACTTCGAGGGGCTCCTGGACGACTTCGACCTCACCGAGGAGGAAAAGGCGGCATTGCGCGCCCCGGACATCGGCCTGCTCTACGTCATGGGCGTCAACGGCCAAATCCTGATGCACTACGCCGCGCTTCGGGGCTTCGAGTGGGACCGCTACATTCAGGCCATGCGCGACGGCCTGAAGCTGCACGGACCGGTGCGCGCGGGCCTGTACCTCACCACCGACGGCAGGGGAGCGGTGTGATCCCCCGTCGCCGGCATGCCCTGATCGGGCCACCGCGTTGCCGGATCGTGGCTCTTTGCCGTCCTCTTCCCGCGCATCGTTGATCGAGCGGGACTAGGCGACTCATATGCCACTGGTTTACGCGGGAATCTGCAGCCATGCCCCGGGCATCACCGGCCGCGCCGAGCGGGCTGATCCGGCGCTGCGCGATCCCTTCTGCCAGCACCTCCGGGACATGGGCGACGAGATCCGGGCCGAGCGTCCGGATGCACTGTTGGTGGTGGCCGCCGAGCATTTCGCCAATTTCTTCATGGACAACATGCCGGCCTACTGCATGGGCATGGCCGACTACTACGACGGGCCGATCGAGGATCCGCAATGGCTGGGCATAGAGCCGCAGCGCGTGCCCGGGGCGGCATCGCTCGCCAAGCGCCTCATCGGCCGCATGATGGCGCGCATCGACCTCGCCTACGCCCAGGAATGGAAGTTCGACCACGGCATCATGGTGCCCCTGCACTTCCTGACGCCGGCCTACGACCTGCCAGTGATCCCCGCCAACATCAACTGCCAGGGGCCGCCCCTGACGCCGCCGGCCCGAGCCTACGAGTTCGGGCGCGCGTTGCGCGAAGCCTGTGACGCGGTCGAGGAGCGCATTGCCCTGGTCGGCACCGGCGGGATTTCCCACTGGCCGGCAACCCCGGACTCCGGGAAGATCAACGAGTCATGGGACCGGGAGTTCCTGAGCCGCTGGGCGGCCAACGACCGGGCTGCGCTGACCGCCTACTCGGACGAGGAGACCTGGCGGGACGGGGGGCAGGGCGGCTTCGAGATCCGAACCCTCATCGCCGTGGCCGGCGCGGCCGAGGGCGCCACCGGCGAAATCCGCTACTACGCGCCCATTCCGATCTTCGCCGTGGGTTGCACGGTCGGCCGGATGCGCATCTGACCGACCAATCCGCTAGGAGCCTGCGCCGCAGCCGCCGTGCATGGCCCGCCATCGCGCCTCAGTCCGGGCCAACCTCGTCTTCGACGCCGTTTTCCAAAACCCCGATGCCCGGCACTTCCACCTTGACCAGGTCCCCGGGCCGGAGATATCTCGGCGGATCGAAGCGCGCGCCAGCGCCGATGGGCGTGCCCGTGGAGATCAGGTCGCCGGGCTTCAGCGGCATGAACGTCGATAGGTAGCTGACGAGGCGCTCGAACGGGAAGTGTAGGTTCTCGGTCGAGTCGCTTTGCCGCACTTCGCCGTTGACTCGGGTGGTGAGCTGCAGATGGTCGAAGCGGTCGAACTCGTCGGTGGGCACCATCCAGGGGCCGATGGATCCGGAGCGCTCGAAGTTCTTGCCCTGGGTCACGTTGAACCGGCCGTGGCGGGTCCAGTCGCGCAAAGTGCCTTCGTTCATCAGCGTGAGGCCGGCGATGTGGTCCCGTGCTTGGGATTCGGGAATGCGGCGGCCCGCCTTGCCGATGACCAGCACGATCTCGCCCTCGTAGTCGAGCTGCTCCGATTCCGGCGGGCGCAGCAGGGGCTGCAAGTGGCCGGTCACCGATTCGGGGGTTCGCAGGAACACGCTCGGGTAGGCGGGCGCCGGCTTGCCGTCCGCATACTCCTCGTTGCGATTTGCATAGTTGACGCCGATGCAGACGATCTTGCCCGGTTCGGGAATCGGCGGCAAAAACGTCACGGTGGCCGGGTCGCAGTCTCCGGGGAGGGATTCGGCGAGTTTCCGGGCCCGGTCGAGGGCCCGGGCGGCCAGCATTGCGCCCAGGCTTGGATATTCGGGCAGGCGCCGGCCGAGGTCGATGATGCCCCCGTCCAGGATAGCGCCGAAACGAGGCGCGCCCTCAAAGGCAAAGCTGAGAAACTTCATGGTGATGGAAAATCCGCGCCGTCCAACCAGAACCCGTCAAATCCCGTCCAGCAACCCGCTGACCCGGTCCATCATCTCTTCCTTGTCGTAGAGGTCGTAGTATATGGAAGCCATGACGTTCTGCGGACCGAAGAAGAAGCGCTCGTAGAGGACCTGCCGGTTGCCGAACCCGGACACCGCGACGTCGTGGGCGAGACGGAACAGGGCCACCCGATCCCGGCTTTCCAGGTTGACCTGCTGGAAGTAGCGTTCCACGTCGTCGGCAATGTCGTTGCCGAAATCCGCTTCGCAGGGCGTGGCGACCAGCGAGCTCGACCCCAGCATGTGTACCGTTTCGATGAGCTTGGGATACAGGCGGGGGAACAGGTTGCGGGACGTGTCCAGCGGACGCCGCTTCGGGATGTGGAGCCCCCATTGGTCCCGCTCCGGCTGCTGCTCCGCGCTGAACAGCAGCGCGCGCACGGTTTCGGCAATCCACATGGCCTGGGCGATCTGGCCCTTGACGTTCATGTCCCTGTCCTTGCCTGATGCCTTGGCCATGGCGCACAGCAGCCCGACGATGAACTCCGCCTTGGCCAGCTTGCCGCAAGCCACTTGGTGCATCATGTGGACCACGGCGTTGGTCTCGGCGAACGCCCGGTTGCAGAGCAGCGGATCGCGGTACATGAACACGCGCTCCCAAGGAACCAGCACATTGTCGAAGATCACCACCGCATCCATCTCCTCAAAGCGGGAGGCCAGCGGCGCGTCGAACTCGGACTTGCCCGTATCGTAGGTGTCGCGACAGATCATGCGCAGGCCCGGCGTGTTGATCGGCAGGGTGAACGCGAAGGCGAAGGGAGCGTTCTCATCTGATGCCTTGAGCAGCGTGGAGGGAAACACCTCGATCTCGTTGGCAAGGGGCCCCAGGGTCGCCAGCAGCCGCGCCCCGTTGACGACGATGCCGGCGTCGGTTTCCTTGACGGCCTTGAGCGCCACCTCGGGGCTTGATCGGCCCTGCCGCGCCAGTTCGGCGTTGAACTGCGGGTTGACCAGCGTGTGGGTCAGCACGTAGTCGCGGCTGCGCGCCTCTTCGTAGTACGTGCGCATGTTGGCGGCGAAATCCACTGGCCCGCCGTTTTCGTTGAGGAACTCGGCGGCGCCGGCAAAGGCGGCCACCGAGGCGTTCTTGTAGTCGGGGGTGCGGCCGAACATGCCGTTGGACCACTTGGCCCACTCGTAGAAGGCGGCGCCCCGTCGGCGCACATCCTCCGCCTTGCGCGGCAGCAGGAAGGACATCGGATGGCGTTCGCCGTTTCCGACGAACGTCAGCTTGTCGAGCAACTCCGGTTCCCGTTGCCGGTCAATGAAGTCCGCCAACGTCCTCGCCCCGCGCCCCAGTCCGGGCTCCTTGGTGACGTCGGCCACCTGCCGCCCGTGCATCCATACATCGCGCCCATCGCGCAATGAGTCGAGGTATTGCGCGCCTGTCTTGATGCCCATCCATCCACTCCTTGAGTTGGTTCCTAGTGTTCTGTCCCGCAAATAAGCGGGTTTTAGGCGCTAGGCCGTTTCGGTTCCCGGCAAGGCGCGACGCCGCCGTGTGGCAGGCCCCACACAAGAAGGAGCAACGCAGCCGGGGGCCGAAACGGCCACGAATAATCACACTTATTTGCGGGACAGGACACTAGCTGCTGGCCGCACGGAGCGGCTCGCCTTGCGGTTCCCCAATGCCGGCCTTGGCTCGGTCGGCCATCTTGGCAAGCGTGGCCATCAGCGTGTTCCATTCATCCCGGCTCACCATGCCTTCAAGATCGGAATACGCCGCATCGACCAAGGGGGTCACCTGCGCTTCCAGCGCCTGCCCAGCGGCGGTCAGGCACACTCGAACGACGCGCCTGTCCAAGTCGGAGCGCCGACGCTCGACCAATCCATTCCTTTGCAGCCGATCGACAATGCCCACCAAGCTCGGGGCTTGGATCAGGGTGGCCTGCGCCAACGCAACCAAGGGCCTGGCGTCCCGCTCCCAAAGCGCGCGAAGCACCCGCCACTGCTGCTCGGTCAGATCGAACTGGGCGAAGATGGCGCGAAAGGCCGGCATGACCGCATCGAGCGTGCGGTACAGCATCATCGGCAGGGAGCGGTCGAATGGCTTCATGGGCCGGACATTCAATTAATATGTTAAACATAATCGTATTAACTACATGCTTGGCTGTCAACGCGCAACCGCTGCGCGGGTGCGGACGGAGTTTCGCTGCGCAAAACTCCGCGCACTTTGCGTGGGTTTGGGTACTATGGAATCTTTGGAGGGACGGACATGCGGAACAAGATCGCCTTGGTGACGGGGGCTGCTTCGGGCATTGGCGCCGAAGTGGCGCGGCAGCTCAGCGCGGCGGGCGCTCGGGTGGCGCTGTGCGATCTGAATGAGGCGGCTGGCGCTGCGTTGGCCAGCCAACTTGGCGGCGAGTTCATTGCCTGCGACGTCAGCCGCTTTGAGGCGGTGAAGCGGGCGGTGGACGACTGCGTCGAGCGCCTTGGCGTGCCTGACTACGCCCATCTCAATGCCGGCATCATGACCGTGCCGACCGATGATCCGTTCCTGGCGATTGAGGACGTGTCCCTGGAGCAGTACCGGCGCATCCTCGGCGTCAATCTCGACGGCGTGTTTCACGGCGTCAAGGCGCTGTTGCCGTTGATGCGCGAGCAGGGTGGCGCCATCACCCTCACCGCCTCGATTGCGGGCTTTGGGGCGTTGCCCGTTGATCCGCTTTACTCGGCCACCAAGCACGCCGTCATCGGATTTGGGCGCAGCGTGGCTGCAGCCAATGCGGGCGGTCCCCTGCGCATCAACGTGGTCTGCCCGGGGGTGGTGGACACCGCCATCGTGCCGGAGGCCTTTCGCGCCCCGGAGTTCGGCGTCATGCCGCCGTCGATGATGGCCGCCGAGGTGGTCGATCTGCTGCAAAACGGCGCCAACGGCGAAGTCCGGGCCAAGCTTAAGGACAGGCCCGGATTCGCGGTTCCGCCCGCTGATCTAGGAACGTAGCCTCAATTTGCCAGCCGTCCTTGGCGGCTGCCCCGCCAAGGACATCGGCAAGGCCAGTGGACGGAATGCCCTAAGCGCCGTCGCTTTCCTCGGGGCCTTCTCGCTCCGGAAATCCGCTGGGTTCGGGCGACAGCCCCCGGGGCAAGGGCGTCCCGCCCTCGATTGAGATCCGCCGTGGCGCTTCCGCTATCCCCGCAGCGGATTGATCGGCGGCCAGTTCTCCTTGCTGGCCAGCATGCGCTCGCCGATCTCGGCCACGTCCCATGGCCCGTGGCTGAGGTCCCGGTCGGCGATGGGGGTCAGTTGCCAGGACAGCAGGGAAACCCGGTTGCCCGCCACCAGCCATTGCCGGCCGGTGACGTCCTTGGCCTCGTCGGTACACAGCCACACCACGGGGGGTGATACGGTCTCCGGCGGGAACTGGTCCTGCACCTCCTCCGGCAGGATGTCCTCGGTGAGCCGGGACGTCGCGGTGGGCGCCAGCACGTTCACGGTCACGCCGTATTTCAGCCCCTCAAGCCACAGGCAGCGCATGAACCCGGCGATGGCCGCCTTGGCGGCGCCGTAGTTGGTTTGCCCGAAATTGCCGAGCAGGCCGGAGGTGGAGCTGGTCATGATGATGCGGCCGCCGTTGCCGAGTTCCAGCATCCTGTCGTAGGCGGCCTTGGTGACCAGGTAGGTGCCGCGCAGATGGACGTCCAGGACCACGTCCCACATGTCATCGGTCATGTTCTTGAACGACTTGTCGCGCAGGATGCCGGCGTTGCAGATGCAGATGTCGATCTTGCCGAACTCGTTGACCGCCGCATCGATCATGCCAATGGCGTCGTCCTTGGCGGAGACCGAGCCGTAGTGGGCGATGGCCTGGCCGCCGGCGGCCCGGATTTCCTTAACCACGCCGTCGGCCATCGAGGTGCTTGACCCGGTGCCGTCCCGAGCGCCGCCGAGATCGTTCACCACCACCGCCGCGCCCTCCTTGGCGAGCAGCAGCGCGTGGGTGCGGCCCAAACCGCCGCCTGCCCCCGTTACCACGGCGACCTTGCCTTCCAACATGCCCATATTTCCAACTCCTTTGATGATTTGAATGACGGTTCTGCCGCCGACTCGACAGCGACCTGCCCGGTTGGCCTTGGAACGCCCGTTCCCCTGACTATACTGACCGCCCAACGGGCCAGCCGGGCGTTGTCTGCGTTCCGGCGGCGAAGCGCCACAGTCTAGCTTGCGGATGGGAGAAGAACAATTGGACGAACTGCTTGATTTCAAAGGGAAGGTTGCGTTGGTCACCGGCGGCAGCCGGGGCTTGGGCCGGGAAATGACCTTGGCCTTGGCCCAACGCGGCGCCGACGTGGTGATCGCCAGCCGCAAGGCGGAGGCTTGCGAGGCGGTGGCCGGGGAGGCCCGCGCCCTGGGCGTCGAAGCGCTGCCCTACGCCTGCCACGTCGGCCACTGGGGCCAGCTGGCGGAGCTGGCCGACGCGGCCTACGAACGCTTCGGCAAGGTGGACATCCTCATCAACAACGCCGGCATGTCGCCGCTCTACCCGTCCTTGGGCGCCATCAGCGAGGCGCTCTTCGACAAGGTGGTGAGCGTCAACTTCAAGGGACCGTTTCGGCTGTCGGCGCTGATCGGGGAGCGCATGGCGGCGGGCGACGGCGGCTCCATCATCAACATCAGCAGCACCGCCTCCCTCAACCCCAGCCCGACCTCGGAGCCCTACGGGGCGGCGAAGGCGGGCCTGAACGCCATCACCCGCTCCTTCGCCTTCGCCTATGGCCCCAAGGTGCGCGTGAACGGCATCGTCGCCGGCCCCTACCTCACCGACATCGCCAAGGCCTGGGACATGGAAGCCTTCGAGCAGCGCGCCCAGACCTCGCTGGCCTTGGGCCGCGGCGGGCAGCCCAACGAGATCGTCGGCGCCGCCCTCTACCTCGCCAGCGACACCTCCAGCTTCACCACCGCCACCTTGATCCGGGTGGACGGGGGCACGCCTTAAGGCGGAGGGTGAATGGCAATCGAACGTTCAGGCGGCATTGTGGAATGGGTTGCATGAACGGGGTGCAAGCCAGTGAGCCGCAATCAACTCGGGTCGAAATCGCGTTGCGGAAGCCCTCGTGCAAGTCAACGCGTTGCCCTTCATTTCATGGGAGGTTGGGGTGATGCTTGGGTCGCCTAATGAGGGTGTGCCGCAAACGCTGCTCGAAGCGCTGCGGGAGCACAACGTCGATGCGCTGCGGCAGTTGATGAAGGCCTTGTCCATTCCGAAGCCGCAACCGACGCGCAAGGCCGACATGGTGCATGTGGTCGCCGAGCGCATGGCGGACGATGCGTTGTTGCGGGACATCTGGGCGCAGCTCGACGCTCCGGAGCGGATGGCGGTGCGCGAGACCATTCACGGCGACGGCAAGTTCAATGCCGTCAGGTTCCAAGCCAAGCACGGGGCGCTGCCCAACGGTCTCGGCCGTCGCACCGACCATTGGCGCCGTGTGGGCACCGCCAGCGACGGGCTGCGGCTCCTGTTCGTTCCCAGCTATCGGGACGGACCCCTTGCCTTTGTGCCGGCCGACCTTGCCGCGCGCCTGCGTGAATTCGCGAGTCCGCCGCCGGAGGCGGCGTTGCGGACCACGGAGGAACTGCCGGAAACGGTCTCGATCCCTGCCGGCTACGGTGAACGCGGAAAGACCAGGACGTTGGATGTGACCGTGCGGCACATGGAACGTGCCGCGGCCAACGATCTTCGCGCGGTCGTGCGGTTGGTGAGTGAAGGCGCCATTGCCGTGAGCGCCAAGACGCGACGGCCATCCGCAGCCGCTGTCCGGCGCATTGCCCAAGTGTTGCACGGAGGCGACTTCTATGACCCGTTTGCCGAAAAGAAGCGCAAGTGGGATCAAGTTCCGGGCCCAATCCGGGCGTTTGCGTGGCCGTGGCTGCTGCAGGCGTCCGGGCTTGCGAGACTTCAAGGCGCGCGGTTGGATTTGACCCGGAAGGGGCGCGAGTCGTTGACCTTACCCGCGCACAGGGTGCTTCGCGGCATCTGGCAGCAATGGTGCGCATCGAGCCTGCTCGATGAATTCAGCCGGGTGGACCAGATCAAAGGCCAACAGCGGGGCAAGGGGCGTCGCGGATTGACCGCCGCGGCGAAGCGTCGATGCGTGATCGCCGAGGCGCTGCGCACCTGCCCCGTGGGCTCCTGGGTGGCGTTCGATGACTTCGGGCGGTTCATGCGCGCGGCTTCGCTTAACTTTCCGGTCACGACGAACCCTTGGGATCTGTATTTGTTTGACCAGAACTACGGCAGCCTCGGCTACGAAGGCTCGCACGATTGGGAAATCATCGAGGGACGCTACCTTCTGTGCCTGCTGCTTGAATACCTTGCGACCATCGGCATGGTGGACGTTGCCTTCATTCCGCCCGAAGGCGCCCGCCCTGACTTCCGCCACATTTGGGGGACGGACGACTTGGCCTATCTCAGCCGCTACGACGGATTGCTTCACTTCCGCCTAAACGACCTCGGCGCCCATTGCCTTGGCCTGACCGAGGAGTACGAGCCGCCCTCGGTGGCCAAGCGCACGAAGATGCAGGTGTTTGCCGACCGGAGGATCGTGGCGGACGGCTCGCCCTCCGTCGAGGAGGCAGCCATCCTAGAAACATTCGCAGCGCCTGAAGCGGACGCTGTTTGGCGCCTTGACACGGAGAGGATTGTGCTGGCTCTCGAAGAGGGCGGCGACCTGGATGCGCTTCGCGCCTTTCTGGCCGAGCGGGACGAGCAGCCGCTGCCGGAAACGGTGGAGGGCTTTCTCGAACGCCTGGGCCGGGACGCGGCGGCACTGAGGATGCGCGGAGCAGCGATCCTGATCGAGTGCGCGGACGCGGACGTTGCCGCCAAGCTGATGGGCGACTCGCGCATCGCCAAGGCAGGCCTGCGCGCCGGCGAGCGCCATATCGTGGTGCGCGCGAAGTCTGAACGCGGCTTCCGCAATGCGGCGCGTGCGATGGGCTACGGATTGCGGGATTAGGTTTGGGTTGTCGGACCTCGGACTCCTCAATCCAAAACTTCGCCCTGAAACCTCCTGTACGCTTCGGGCGAGAAGATGCGAGCCGACAGCACCTCCCGGACCGGAAGCGCTATGCGGAAGTCGTCCAAGTCGAAGAACTCTCCGGAATCGATCAACTCGATCTGTCACCCCGATCCGTCGCGAAGACGGGATGCCGCGATGGCCTGCACTGCGCGCGGCGCAAGGTCCTCGCCGAGCGCCTCGATGGTGGCTAGGCCGCCCGGGTTGGCGATGTTGGTTTCGATGAGGTAGGGATGGGCGATGTCCAGGGCTGCGAAGCCGATGCCGGCGGCGTTTAGCTGCTCGGAAACGGTTTGCGCCAGCGCGCGCTCCCCGGCGCTGAGGGCGTGAGGCGCCGCCCCGGCGCCGTTGGCCAAGTTCGCTCTGTGCTCGCCCTCCTTCGGTAAGCGCCGGTAGCAGCCGATGACTTCGCCGCCGGCCGCTAGGCAGCGTATCTCGTGCTCGGCAGCGGACTCAACGTAGCGTTGCAGGATGGCGAAGCCGTGCTCGCGCAGCCTGTGGCGGATCGCTTCGCGGCCCTCAGCGTCATTGCGGACTTTGGCCACGCCCTGCCCGAAACTGGTGCCGCTCGGCTTCACAATCCAGTCGCTGCGCTCGTCGAGTTGTTTGATGAGAAGCTTGGCATCGCTGCCGGCGTGGGTCTCCGGCAAATGTTCAAGGAGCGCCAGCTTGCCGTGCAGGTAGGTGTAGGCATCAACCACGTTGACGAACCGCCCTTGGTCGATGCGGCGCAGCAGCTGCATCCGGTCAAGGAAGGAGCGCCGCTCGCCAAAGCCGAGCAGCCAGATCAGGTCGCACTGGCCAAGGTCCGTGTCGGCCGCTTTGACCGCGCCCCGGTCCAGGTGCAGGCTGGCGTGGTCCGCCACGGCCACCCGCCAGCCTTCGTCGGCGAAAGCCTGGGGCAGACGTCGGTGGTTGTCGTTGCGGTGCGGCCCGGCACCGATCAGAAAGAGGACTTTGAGCAAGCAATCGGCAGGGCAGCGAACGTTGGCGTTCGTTGAAGCAGCGTTCGCGCTGTTTGCACTGGCACTCCGCCGAGTCACTCGCCAGCTTCGGCAAGAAGCCGCTCAAGTTCCGCAATCCGGGCTTCGGCGGCTCGTCTCGCGGCTGCCTCGGCATCGCGCTCCGCTTCGACCGCTGCAATGATTCGGCTCTTCTCCTCGGAGTTGGGCAGGAACTCGCCATGCGCCGGGTCGAACAGGCGCAGCGCATGGCCCTGCGGGCGAAGCTCCAAGCCAAGCGCCGCTGACCAGCCTGCCAGTCCCCCGTCCCGTTCCTCAAGAGGGATCGGCTCGTAGGCCCCGTCCGGCCCCAGCCGTCGGCCCTTCAGGCTCGGGCGCAGGTAGTCCTTCGTGGGATCGAACTGCCAGTACTCGGTGACCTGAAGCCGCTCGTAGAGTCCCGCCTTGAACCCCTCGTCCCGGCGCCTCGTGCTCCTCGACGTCACCTCCAGCACGAAGTCCGCCGCCTTGCCCTCCGCCCAGACCTTCCAGACGCGCCGCGCAGGCTCCTTGTTCGGCCCGAAGGCCACGAACACGTCGGGGGACACCCGCTTGGCGGGGTCGCCCTCCCGCCAGTACATCAGCATGTCGCTGCCGACGTAGGCGTCCGGGCGGTCGGCGTAGCGGTCCATGAGGGGGTGCGCGAAATCGACCGTGGCGTGCCAGTGGATGGGCGTCTCGGCCATGGGCTTGCCGTCCGACTCAGGGTACTCGACCGATGCCGGAACCCGCCGCTTCGGCGGCTTGGCGGGCCGCATCCGCAGGTTGGGCTGATGGTCCGGCATGGGTTGGGCTGAGGACATAGGGCGCTCCTTTGCGGGTGCAGTGCCTTACTCCGTCCACCATAGCACAGCGCCGCGCCCCTCGTTGCGTTAGGACGTAGCTTTGGGCGGGCTGGGCGTTGGACTGCACGGCTGTTGCTTGAGTGTCCGAAAAGGCTACCGTGCCATGAAATTCCAGAAAAATCGGTAGGAAAAATGCACTATGATTTGTGGAAGATTGCCGCGCTTGGCATGGAAAGGCGCACGGCAAGTTCAGACATCTCGCATCCTGCCGAGACCGCTGCGACTTCCATGCCCGCCCGCCGGGCGCGGACTTGCAGGCAACAAGCGATTCCCCGTGGGTTGTGCATCGAATGGAGGAACGGCACTGTGCGCCGTCGAAGGGCGCACAGGCGAACCTCCGATTTGCGTCGGTTCGCTATGCCCTTGCTGCAAGGGTTCGCGCTCGTGGGCTTACGGGTTCATGGAATATGGAGGCTGAGGTCGGAATCGAACCGGCGTACACGGAGTTGCAGTCCGCTGCATAACCACTCTGCCACTCAGCCTTCAGCAAGCCCCTCAAGCCGCTGTGGCCTCGGCTTGGGCGGCGCATTCTAGCGCCAACCGCGGCGCGATGCGATGCTGCGCGACCTGACGGTCGCGGATGGAGTTTCGTTGCGCGAAACTCCGCGTTCGGTGCTTGGGGCGGGTTGCGATGTTTTTCATGAACATGCCGATAGACATGCTTCAGCCCATACAGAGTGGGTGTGCAAACCCGCTGCGTTGTCCCTGCGGATTTCCAATCGAGGGCGGGACGCCCTCGCTCCGGGAGTCGTCGCCCGAGCCCAGTGGATTCGCGGAGCGAGAGGGGCCCCCGCGGCGCAATGCGGGCGGCAAGCACCCAAACAGGCCCCTTGCTGAAGCACGCGCAAAACGACCCAATCAAACCATTGACAAGACGGAAACTCGCTCCGGGAGTCCACTCGGTTCGGGCAACGACCCACGGAGGGCGTCCCTTCCTTGAGCTGAACCTGGGAACCCCGCCTAACTTAGATGGCTGAAGCTGGTTTATGGGCATATTCTTGAATCCGCACAGGCTGAAGGCGCACTGGGATTGGCTTTGGTTGGTGCCCGGGGCGGGACTTGAACCCGCAGGGAGTTGCCTCCGGGGGATTTTAAGTCCCCTGTGTTTACCGATTTCACCACCCGGGCGGCCCGACAGCGTCCGGATCAGGGCGATTGGTGCCCAGGGCGAGAGTCGAACTCGCACGCCGCTAAGGGCACTGGAATCTAAATCCAGCTTGTCTACCTATTCCAACACCTGGGCTGGGCTTGGCCGCGCAGCCGGATTCTAACTGAATTGCCTTGCCTTCCGCCTTCCCATAAACCCCAGAAACTCCATGAATGCACGGGGAACTGAGCGGGTTCGGGCACAGCTCGCAACCCGACCCAAGCAGATGGGGCGGAGTTTCGCGCTGGCGAAACTCGAACGAACCGAAGGTTCACCGCCACCGTCACGCGACCGTTAAGGAACCTCTGATCAAGTCCCGGAAGTTCAGAGCGGCCTGTGGGGTGCGCTGGCAAGGCGCGGCGAAGCCGTGTGGCAGGCCCCCACACAATGAGCCGCAACGCCGCCAGCGCAGCCCACAGGCGCTCCCGAAGGGCGCTTCACGGCGCTTGGGCCCGAGTTCCGCTCCGCCTGCGGACAGGGAGCTGCTCCCGGCGGGGTCGTTTCGGCCCCCAAGCAGTGAAGCGCTGAACGAACGGGACTTGATCAGAGGTTCCTTAAGGTCGTGCGGTCACGCAGGCTCTGTGCGGATAAAAGAAGCCCATCGGAACCTGATCCAAGCACGGAGCGCGGAGTTTCGCGTAGCGAAACTCCATCCGCGCCCGCTTCGCGGGCGCGCGGGTGGCAATGCGCGCCCATCTAACGTAGTTTGCGCATCCCGCAACTTGAACCGCCAACGGAGCCCGAACCATGATCGATGTGCATTACTGGCCAACCCCCAATGGCTGGAAGGTCACCATCATGCTGGAGGAGTGCGGCCTGGACTACGAGATCAAGCCGGTGGACATCGGCGGCGGCGATCAGTTCAAGCCCGATTTCCTGCGCATCAGCCCCAACAACCGCATGCCCGCCATCGTCGATCATCAACCCTTGGGCGGCGGGCCGCCGGTCGCGATCTTCGAGTCCGGCGCCATCCTGGAGTACCTTGCCGACAAGGCGGGGCGGTTTCTGCCGCGTTCCGGCGCTGGCCGCTACCGCGTCCTGCAGTGGGTGCATTGGCAGATGGCCAACCTCGGCCCCATGATGGGCAACGCCAACCACTTCAAGAACTACGCCAAGAACATCGTCGACGACGCGGACCAATTGGCATACGGCGCCAAGCGCTTCGTCGGCGAGGTGGATCGCCTGTCCGGCGTGATGGATGCCCAACTCTCCGCCAACCAATTCCTCGCTGGGGACGATGCGTACAGCATTGCCGACATGATCACCTGGCCCTGGGCCATGCTCATGGGACGCCTGATCGGCGAGGCCGTTTGGGAGGACTTCCCCAACCTCAAGCGCTGGGTGGATGAGGTGGGCGCGCGGCCCGCGGTGGACAGGGGATACCGCGCCGGCCGCGAGCTGGGCAAACGGGAGCTGACCGAGGCCGAGGAGAAGGCGCGGCGCGAGCTGCTGTTCAACCAGACCAACGCCAAGGTGCGCAAGGCTCGGGAGGAGGCCGCCCGGGCCGCATCCTAAGTCCGCCGCCCGCTGCCGGGCGGCTGGGCCGGAGGGTGATGACGGGCGACGACCATGGAAGCCAGCGACAGTCCAGCCAGCCCCCCGGCTGCGGGCGCCGTCCGGCGCGGCTTTCGCGGCGAAGCGGGCGCCTTGCTGCGCCTTGGCGCGCCCATCGCGGCAACCCAGCTGTGCGTGATGGGCATGGGTTTTCTGGACACCGCCATGGCGGGCCGCTACAGCGCCGTGGACTTGGCGGGCGTGAGCCTGGGCGGCGTCCTGCTGTGGCCGGTGTTCATGTTGATGAGCGGCATCACCATGGCGGTGATGCCCATGGTCTCCCAGCTGGTCGGCGCCCGGCGCACCGGCGAGTCCGGCGCACTGATCCGTCATGGCCTGTGGATCGCGCTGTTCAGCGCCCTGGTGATGATGATGCTCATGCGCAACGCCGAGCCCGCGTTGCTGCTGATGGGCGCGGATCCCGGCGTCACGGCGGTGGCGGCGGGCTACTTGAAGGCGGCTTCCTGGGGAATGCCCGCCATGCTGACCTACATCCTGCTGCGCCAGGTTTGCGAGGGCCTCGGCCACACGCTGCCGCCCATGCTGATTGCCGGCACCGCATTTGCGCTCAACGCGCCGCTCAACTACGTGCTGATCTACGGCGCCTTCGGCTTTCCGGAGTTGGGCGGCGTGGGCTGCGGTTGGGCCACCGCGGCGGTGATGTGGGTGGAGCTCGGGCTGATCCTGCTGGTGGCCCGCCGTCCGTTCTTTCGCGCCACCAATTGGATCGGCGGCGAGACGGCCTTTCGCTGGGCGACCATTGCCCGGATCTTCAAGCTCGGCGCCCCCATAGGCGCCACCATTTTCCTGGAAATGGCGGTCTATTCGGCCATCAGCGTGCTGATCGCCCGCTTGGGCGTCAGCGAAATGGCGGCCCACAGCATCGCCGGCAACATCAACTGGGCCACCTACGTCATCCCGATGAGCTTGGGCAGCGCAGCCGCCATCCGCGTCGGCTTTCACGTGGGCGCCCGCAACCAAGCGGGCGCCGCCCAAGTGGCGGCTACGGCGCTGCGCATTTCCTTGGCCTACGCGCTGGCGGTGAGCATCCTCCTCGTGGCCTTGCGCTTCCTGCTGGTGGGCATCTACACCACGGATGCGGGCGTGGCCCTCATCGCCGCCAACCTGATCATCTTCATCGCCATCTATCAGATCTTCGATGACGCCAACGCCACCATGGCCGGTGCGCTCAGGGGCTACAAGGACACGCGGGTGCCCATGATCATCTCCCTGATCGGCTATTGGCTCATTGCCTTGCCGCTGGGCGCCTTGCTGGCTGATGGCGGCTTTGGCCTGCCGACAACGGGCGTTTACGGCTATTGGGCCGGCATGACCTTCGGGCTGGCGCTGGTTGCCGTCGCCATGGGCCTGCGCCTGCGCCGCACCAGCCGCGACGCCGCCCTGATCGAACGCCTGGCCCAAGGATGACCAGTGCCTGATCAAGCACGGCGTCGTGAGTCACTCACTCATGGCATGGAATTCGGGCCGCTGCGCGAGGCTCGCAGCCGAGACGGCCTCATCGCGAAACAGCCTGGGATAATAGTAGTGCCTAAGCGCCGCATGGAAGTCGCGCACCCGTTGTTCATAGGCCAGCGAAGCCGTCATGCTCGTGCCCGCAAGGCCTTGCAGGGCGCATCAGGCGCGACCGGCTTGCTGGAACGCTCGCCTGGCTGTCGCCGCCC
>JAPOTD010000003.1:0-12640 GCA_026709365.1 Gammaproteobacteria bacterium | reverse complement strand
GGGCGGCGACAGCCAGGCGAGCGTTCCAGCAAGCCGGTCGCGCCTGATGCGCCCTTCGCGGTAGGCCCGCGACAGGGGCTCGACGGTCTGGTCGCCGACCTGCTGAAAGGCGTAGTACCACTTCCATTCGAATGGCTGGCTGACTTGCGTGTGGCCCGCCCATTGCGGGTGGCGCTCGACAAAGGGCTCCCAAGTCGCCGACTTGGGCAGGTCCCAAGCGTCGTTCACCGCCTCCCTCTGGGTCAGCATGATCTCGCCGCCGTCCGGCAATGGCACGGCGGCCTCCACTGAACCCTCGATGGCGGCGGGGACCACTGCGGCAAGCGCCAGCCACGCGCCGATCAGTGCGGTCAGGTTGACGGGGCTGCTCCAGCCCAATCGGTCAACAAGCGCGCAGACGCCCCACCAGAATCCGATGTGCAGGGCCACAACGAGGCTTGCAACCGCGAGCTTCGGAGCGCCCGCCCCGGCCAGCAGGCCGCCAGCCCAGAGCGGAGCCATCAGGCACAGCATCAGTGCGCCAATCCGCAGGGCCGCTCGCGCAAGCCAAGGGCTGCCGGGGCGCGCCGCCGTTGCGCTGAGCAGCTCATGGCGTCCCGCAGCGCGCTCCCGGGAACGCAGGTCGTGCAGCAGCAGGATCAGCAGCAACGGGGCCAGCATGCTGGCCACGAACGCGAAGTCGAAGCGGCCAATCAAGGCGAACTCGGGGTTTTCCGAGTCCATTTCGTAAATCTGCCCTTCCAGGGCGAGCGCCCGGACATGGTGCTTCCAAGGTGCGGCATCGCGCTGGCCGAGCGCGGCAAACGCAAAGCTCGGCGGCGGGTCGTAGGTCAGATGGAACGTGTAGTAGGCCACGCTGCCCCAGTCCTGGTGTGCTTCGTTCATCACTTCCCGTTCGGCGCGGTCGCTTTCGATCAAGGCGTTCAGGGCGCTCCGTTGGGCACCCACTTCGCGCAGGCCCAGCAGCACCGAGACGCCCGCGACCAGCACCGCGATCGCCAGCCAGAGCAGCGCCGCCCGGTCCTTGGCGAGAAATTGGAGTTCCCCCATCGGCCCGGTCATGGCTGCACCCGGCGCGCGGCCCACGCGCCTATGGCCGTGAGCATCACAAGCCAGGCGAACAGCATGGCCGCCGGGGCGCCGGCTCTGGCAAGGCGGTCGTTGGCGGCGGCGGGCTGGAAGTCAAACCTGTCGAGCACCTGCCAGTTTTCAGCCGACAGGCGAGTGCGTCTTTCGGCCTCCATGTCGCTGCTGCGATTGATGTCGTCGCTGTAGGCGAGCTGCTGGGCATGGACGCGATTGAGCCCCTGCACGAAATCGAAGCGCACGGCCTCGGCTTCGCGCAGGAAGCGATGGTGGGTTGCGAGGTCGGTCCCGGCGAGCGCACGGGAGCCTGCCGATACCGCAACGGCCGGCGACAGCCAGCCAAAGGAGGCGGCGAACTTGGCTTGGCCTGCCTCGAGCGCCATGCGCTCCTCGGCATGCTTGTTCATCACTTGCGTCAAATCCGCTTCCGCCGATTGGGCGACCACGCCCCGAAAGTTGACCGGCAGGTCCTCGACGCGCGTCACGTCGTATTGTGCCAGCAGATTCGCCTTAAGCTGGCGAAACGCCGGCGCGTTGGCGTTGTGGCCGTCGCCGACGGCGCGCAGTTCGGCCTGCATGTTGAGATCGGTCTCAATCTTGCCCGGCACGGGAATGGCGCTGCTTGCGGATTCGACGGCAATGCGCGGGACGATCAGGGCGCTTGCCAGCCAGCACAGGGCCAGCACGCCGAGCGCGAGGCTGCGGGAGCGGGCCACGCTCGACACGAGCAGGATGAGGCTGCACCAGACGAGCAGGTGGAGCGCGTGCAGGCCAATGATGCCGAGGCTGGCGAGCGGCGCCGCACCCTGTCCCACGGCGATGGCGCACAGGACGGCAAGCGGCAGCAGCAGCGCCAGCGATGCGCCCGCCAAGGCCATCCACTTGGCGGCGTGGAGCGCCATGCCCGTCACCCCCTGCGCGAGCAGCGGCGCCAGCGTGTTCTCCTCGCGCTCGCGAATGATCAGGCCGTGACCGATGGCGATCAGCAGCAAGGGCAGGAACAACTGATAGGCGAGCGCACTGGTCAAATTCTCAAATCCGCCAAGTTCGGCGCTCGCCCGCGCATCGGCGAACATGGCCGTGTTTTGCTTGTGGCCCTCCAAAAACATTGACTGCCCGGTGACCGAGTCCACCCCGGGGTCGATCATCGACAGGGGCGGGGGGACGCGGAACACATAGTGCCCGTAATGCACCATGCGATGCGGATGGCGATCGGGCTGGGACAGGAAGGTCTCTTCGGCGGCCGCTTGCTGATGGGCTCGGTCGTGAGCCTCCTTGCTCATCCTGAGCGCGGTGGCGACGCTTGTTGCGGCCAGCAACAGCGCAAAGACCAGCAACGCGCACAACGCCAGCCGCGACCTCAGCCACAGCTGCCATTCCGCCCGAGCGATGGTTAGGAGCTGGCCCATCATGTCGCCGCGTGGGTTGCGAAGGCGGCATGCACCGCCTCAGTGTCGATGCGGTCCATGCCCGATGGCCGGTCGAAGGCGCCGACCAGCTCGCCCCGCTGCAGCAGGTGGATTCGGTCGGCGACGTGGCAGGCGCCGTACACGTCATGGGTCACCAGCAAAATGGTTCGGCCGCCTTCGGCAAGGTCCCGGACCAGCCGGTTGAAGTCGTCGATCGCCGCTGGGTCGAGGCCGGAGGTCGGCTCGTCGAGCAGCAGAATGGGCGCCTCCCGCAGGATGGCCAAGGCAATGGCCACTTTTTGGCGCATGCCCTTTGAGTAGGTTTGCATGCGCGCCTGGCGAGCCTCGGCTTGCAAGGCCACCTGGTCCATGGCGGCATCAAGCGCTGGCCGGTTCGTGTCCGTACCGGCCAGCGTCAGGAAATAGAGGAGGTTCTCATAGGCGTTCAGGTGGCCGTACAAGGTGGCGGCCTCCGGCAGGTAGGCGATGGCTTGGCGGGCGGCGCTTACGTCTTTGCCCACCTCCCGGCCCCGAACCTGGGCGCTGCCCGAGGCCGGTGTGAGGAAGCCGAGAAAGGTCAGTAAGGTGGTTGACTTGCCGGCGCCGTTGCCGCCCAGCAGGGCGTGAACTTCGCCCTGCTCGGTTTCGAAGGAGACGTCCTTCAGCACTTGCCGGCCGGAGCGCTCCACGCCGAGCGCTTGGGTTGAGAGCATGGTTGTCATGGGAATTTCCGATTAAAGCACTAGAAGTAACTGAGCCACGGCCGGTTGCGCTTCTCGCGGTGCTTGTAGGCCGCGAAGGCGCTCGCTACCGGGCAGTGCGCCAGCGCCAGAGCGGCGGCGCCCACCCAAATCCACGCAACGCCGTTCAAGCCGAAGCGTTCCCCATGCGTTGGGCCGAACGCGAGGAACAGCGTCCAGTAGGCGGCCAGCAACACATACAAATGCACGACGTAGATGAACATCGGCACCGAACCAAAGTCCTTGGCGGCGCCCCATAGTCGGCCCTGACCGCGGTTTGACTCAAGCCAAGCGAGCAGCAGGAGCCCTGTCCCCAGCGTGATCAGCAGGTAGTTGGTCGAAGGCGGGTACTTGGTGAAGTTCAGGAACGACATGACTGTCCTAACCGCGCTCTCCTGGACTGACCAGGGCAGCGCCTCTCCCCAGAGGTTGAAGCCCCGCAGAACGAGCATGAGCGCCAAGCACCCCACGCCCAGGCCAATCAGCGCTTTCCGCCGCGTCCGTGCCGATGTCGATGCCGCATACAGGGGGCCGGCAAAGTAGCCGAGCAGAATGACGCCAAACCAGGGCAGCGCCGGATACGACAGGCTGATCGTCAACCCGCCGATGCGCCCAAGTTCGTTGGGTTCGAGAAGTATGGTCCACAGCACGTAGCCGATCCCGCCCGGCTCCAAGTCGATGGGTTCCAAGGCGTGGTGTCCAAGCGCAATCAAGACGCCTAGTGCGCCGATCAGCCAGTAGGGAAGCCGGCAAGCCAGCGAAAGCCCAATCATGCACAGGCCGATGGCAAAGAGCACTTGCAGGAACAGGAACGAGGGGAAGCTGTCCACCCAGACCAGATAGTAGAGCACCAGCTCGATCATGATGATGACCAGTCCCCGCTTGAACAGGAACGGGCTTGGGGACCGATAGCGCCCTTCGCCGGGGTGCGCGTGGAGCCATGCCGACAGGCCGGCCAGGAAGATGAACACCGGCGCGCACAGGTGGGTCAGGTAGCGCGTGAAGTACAGGTCGGCGTCGATGGCGTCAAACATCGGATCGCCCGTGCGCGTGTGCATGTAGAAGCGTTCACGGACGTGGTCCAGCATCATCAGCAGGATGACCAGGCCGCGCAGCACGTCGATCGATGCGACCCGCGCTGCTGGCGGGTTTTCGTTGGTCATGGCTTAGCGCATAGCAAGCGATCACGTCCTAGTCTGGGGCGCAGCCTCGTGGTTGCGCCCCAGACCTTGGCTGGCTAGAACGAATAGGATGCCGTCACCCGGTAGCGACGCGGCGCGCCGGGCTCGACCCAAACATCCGCATAGGAATTGGTGTAGTACGTCTCGTCAAAGGCGTTGTCCAAGTCAAGGCGAACGGCGAATTGGTCGGTGGGCGCGATCTGGCCAAAGAACCGTGCCGTGGTGTAGCTCGGCAGGTTGAAGTCGAAGGCCGTGAACCCTTGCCGCTTGTCGGTGTGCTGAAGGCCGGCGCCCACCTGTGCGGGTATGCCGCCCACCTCGAAGCTCTGGCTGACCTGCAGGTTCACCTGATGCTTTGGCGAGTTGATGAGCTGGTCGCCCTTCTCGATGCGCGCACCCCAGTCAGCTTCGAGATTGCTGTTGGTGAATTCGGCGTCGGTGTAGGCGTAGGAAAGCCACAGACTGAAGCCGCTCGCAAAGGCGAGGTCCGCGTCAACTTCAAAGCCGCGGCTGCGCGCCTCGCCGGCAGTTCGGGAAAACCATCCGACCGCGACGGCCTCCGGCCGGTCGTCGTTGACCAGGAAGTTGCTTTGGTCCACTTGGAACAGCGACAGCGTAACCGAGCCGGAGACCTCGGCGGACAATTGCGCCGCATCCAGCTTCAGCCCCACCTCCGCGGATTCCGTGATGTTGGGATCAAACTGGTCGCCTTGGTAGTCGGAACCCGCTTGCTGGCGGAAGCCCTCGCCGTAGGCAGCGTAGAGGCTGATGCCATCGCTGACTTGGTAAACCACGCCGAACTGCGGCGAGACGCGGTCGTCCGATGTGGTGGCGGTCGTTGCCGGAACCGCGCGCAGGTTGGTCAAGTCCTGCTCAAAGTCGTCCCAGCGCAGGCCGAGGCGAACCTGCAGCCGGTCGGTGAGGTCGATCTGGTCCTGGATGTAGAAGCCGAGTCCCTTCAAGTCCTCGTCCCGGTTGGTGTTTGGTCCGGGCACCGGTTGCGGCGACTGGCCATAGGCCGGGTTGAACACGTCCAGGAAGAGATAGGCCGCCGGATCGAGGGTGTTGATGTCCGTGTCCGCCGGAAACCAACCTGGCCGGTAACGCTGGATGAACCAGTTGAGCTCGAAGCGGTCGTAGTCCGCGCCGACGAGCAGCCGGTGGCGCAGCGAGCCGGTGTTGAACTCGCCCGCAACCTCGGCGCGGGCCACGAAGTAGTCCGACTCGAACTCCCGGTAGCGGAAGAACCGGGACAGGGTTTGGCCATCGAGGAAGTAGGTCTGGCGTCCGCCGAAGTTGGTTTCGGAGGCGCTGCCCTCAAAGTTGGTGTCCCGGTAGCCAAGGCCAGCCAGCAGGCTCCAGCTTTCGGAGAAGTTGTGCTGGGCTTCCAGCTGATGGCCCAGCACCTCGGTCTCGATGGGGCCGTCGCCAGGTTCGCCGACGAAGGTTTTGCGCGGCGTGAAACCATGTGCTTCCGAGTAGGCAACGCCTCGGTCGAACGGTATCTCCTGCTCCGTGTACTCCATCTCGTAAGTCACGCTGGTGGCTTCGGAGACATCCCAGGTGAACGACGGATAAAAGCCCATGCGCTCGGTCTCAACCGTGTCCCTGAAGCTGTCCGCATCCTCGCGGAATGCGACGAGGCGCAGCCCCAATTCGTCGTTGGTCCCCGCCGTGGTTTGGACATCCCCCTCGAAGCGCAATTGGTCCCAGCGCCCGTAGGTGGCTCGGAAGTCCCCCCCCGTCTCGAACTGCGGCCGTTTGGTGATCAGGTTGACGGTGCCGCCGGGCTCGCCCCGTCCGAACAGGGCCGAGCGCGGCCCTTTGAGCACTTCCACCGCCTCAATGCCGGCCAAGTCCCGGGGGCCTGCGAACCCGCGGCCGGCGTTGAACCCGTTGACCAGAAAGCCGCTGGGCAGGTTGATGTCCCCGGCGAAGCCGCGCACCGAGAAGGCGTTCCACAGGCCGCCGAAGTTGTTTTGCCGGGCTACGGAGGCCGACAGGTCCAGCGCGTCGTTGAGGTTTATCGCCCCGGCCTCGCGGAGCAGATCCTCCCCGATCACCTGGTCCGCCGACGGCTTTTCGAGATCGTCGAAATTGCCTTGGTAGGCGCGGCGCTTGCCGATCACGAACACCTCCTCGACGAGTTGCTCGGCGTCGGCCGCCGGAGTGGTTTGCGCCGCGACGGGCAGCGCGAGGGCATGGGTGAGTGCGGCGGCGAACGCGATCGCCGTCGGCTTGAATGCGTGTTGTGTCATGGTTCTCGATCTGTGGGCGTTGGGAAAGCCGCAAAGGCGAAAGCGCAGCGCAAACGCAGGCGCTCCCTCAGCGGCGTAAGGAAGTAAAGGTGCCTTAGATCGGAGGAGGGCCTGTGGACGGAGGCAGAACTGAGTGCGGTCGCTCCCGCGGCGCTTGCCTGCGGGATTGGGGCGCAGCGGATGCCGATGCAACGCATGCTGACGCGGCGAGACTTGCGCTCCCAACGATCCCGTCCTGCTCATCGCTCAGGACCGCAAGGCAGGCAACGCCATGGTGCTCGTGGGGCTCTGGGCCGAATTCGCTGGCATGCGCAAGGGAGAGCGCCTGCCCGGCCAGAAACAAGGCCGCCCCGAGCCTTAACATCCAATTGTGCCGAGTGATTGGTGACATGGCGCCATTCTACATGATTCGGGCTTGGGTGGGTTTCGATGGGCTTCCAAAGCCGCACGAGCCGTCGGGGCTGTCGGCGGGTTAGGGCCCTAACGGCTGCCGCGCGCCGCGAAGTTTCGCCAGCCGAGCGCCAGGGTGGGCACGAGGCCAACGGCAAGGATCATCAGCGAAGCCGTCGATGCCTCAGCCAGGCGTTCGTCCGAGGCGAGGCGGTAAGCGCGGGTTGCCAGGGTTTCAAAATTGAACGGCCGCAGGATGAGCGTGGCTGGCAGTTCCTTGATCACGTCCACGAACACCAGCAGCATAGCGGTCAACAGCGCAGGCGTCAGCAAAGGCAGGTGAACGCGCGCCAGCAGACCGCCCGGGCTTGAGCCCAAGCTGCGCGCGGCGCTGTCGTAATTGGGGTGAACGCGGGCCATGCCGCCTTCCAGGCTGTTGAAGGCGACGGTCAGGAACCGAGCGAGATACACGAACACCAATGCGGCCACGCTCCCCGTGAGCAGCAGCCCCGTCCGGATGCCGAGGATGCTCTCCAGCCAGCCCGCGAGTTGCTTGTCGAAGGCGGTCAAGGGTCCAATGAGCCCGACCGCGAGCACCATGCCCGGAATCGCGTAGCCGAGCGTGGCGGTGCGCACGCCGAGCCTGAGCAGGCGCGCCTGGGCTGTCAAGAAGCGAGTCAGGGCGGCCCGGGGGCTGGCTGGTTGATCCTTGCGCATCAGCGGTGCACCGGATTGGGGCGAGCGAAGGGCTTGGAGGCGCAGCGCGTAGTTGAGCCAGAGGGCGCACAGCCCAGCGAGCGCCGCCGCGATCGTCGCCACGGCGACGCTGTTGGCCACATAGCTGATGAAAGTGGCGCCGAAGCTCGGGTCGCCGCTGACCAGCGCATGCCGCAGCAGCGTTGCGGCGGGCAGCAGCAGGCCCAGGACTATTGGAACCGCGCAAGCCAGCGCGGCTAGGGGCCCGCGCCACCCCGCTAGTGGCGTACGGGGCGGCGGCATGTTCCTGGACACCGGATTTGCGCGCAGCCCGCGCCGCGCCAACTGCTCGAGCACCACCAGCGCGGCGACGACCAGGAACAGCCAGCCGGCCAGTTGCATGGCGGCCTGATGCTCGCCTTGGGCATACCAGGTTCGGAAGATGCCGTTGGTCAGCGTCGGCACGCCGAAGAAATCGACCACGCCGAAGTCCGCCGCGGCCTCCATGAGCGCCAGCGCCAGCCCGCCGGCAATGGCCGGACGCGCCTGCGGCAGGGCGATGCTGACGAACGCTCGCCGCGGCGAAGCGCCCAGCGTCCGCGCCGCTTCGGCAAGCGCTCCGGCACGGTCTGCGAAGGCGACGTAGGCCAGCAGGTAAACGTAGGGGTAGAGCGTGAAGCCCAGCACCAGGCCCGCGCCGGGCAGGGAACGGATCGCCGGCAGACCCTCGCGCAGCAGGTCCAGTTCGCGCAGCCAAGCCTGCAGGGGCCCGGCGTAGGCGAGCAGGTCCGCATAGGCGTAGGCAACCACGTAGGCTGGCGCGGCAAAGGGTAGAATCAGCGCCCAAGCAAACACCCGGCGCCCGGGAAACTCCTTGGTCGCCACCAGCCAAGCGCAGCCGGCGCCAAGGAACAGGGCCAGGATGGCCACCATCATCAGCAGCGCGACGGTATTGAGCAGGTACTCCAGCAGCACGGTTTCGCGCAGGTGCGCCCAAACCGCAGACTCCGGCGCGGCGAAGTTGAGCAGAATGGCAGCGATCGGCACCGCGATGGGCAAGGCGATGGCCAAGGCGCCCAAAGTCCATGCCGAGGAGGCGCGAGGCATCCGCAGCCCGGCACGAGCCGTCGTTGGCGCCTGATCGAACATGGTTGAGGATTGTAACGAAAAGCCCGAGCGCGCCGATGCGGTTGCCGCGGCCCCGACGGGGGGGCTGAGGCTCGATCAGATCCGTCATGGCTATGGCCCCCACTCTGTTCTGAAGGGGGTGAGCCTTTCAGTGAGTCCCGGTGAGATCGTTTGCCTGCTCGGCGCCTCAGGCAGCGGCAAAAGCACCTTGCTGCGCATCATTGCCGGGCTTGAGCCGCTGCAGTCGGGCGTCATCGCCTTTGCCGGGGCCGAACTGGCCAGGCCCGGGCGCGAGCCGCCGCCGGAAGCGCGCCGCTTTGGCCTTGTCTTTCAAGACCACGTGCTGTTTCCGCACCTGACCGTTGCCGGCAACGTGGCCTTCGGGTTGCGCGGGCTGGACGGCCAGGAACGCGAGGCGCGGGTACGCAGGCGCCTGCGGCAAGTGGGGCTTGAGGGCTATGGCCATCGCTATCCGCACACCCTGTCCGGCGGTGAGCAGCAGCGCGTGGCGTTGGCCCGGGCGTTGGCCCCGGAGCCGCTGGCCATGCTCCTCGACGAACCCTTTGCCAGCGTGGATGCGACCCTGCGTCGCCGCTTGCGGGATGATGCGCGCCGGGCCCTGCGCGCCAGTGGGGTGCCCAGCATTATCGTCACGCACGATGCCCGGGAGGCCATGGAGGTCGCCGATCGCATCGCCGTGCTCCACCAAGGCCAGATCATCCAGGACGACACCCCGGCCGCGGTTTGGCGCACGCCGGCCGTGCGTTTCATTCCGGAACTGCTTGGTGATTCGAGCGCTGTTGAGGGCGTGGGCGCGGCAGATGGCGTGGAGACCCGTTTTGGACGGATTCACTTGCCGGGCGTTGAGATACGGCCAGATGAGCCTTGCTGGGTGATTCTGAGGTCAGGGTCCGCGCAGCTCGCGCTTGGCCCCTCCGACGGCCCCGAGGTTGTTGACAGTCGATTCCTGGGTGACCGGCACCTCGTCATCCTTGAGGCGGGCGGCGAGCGCCTGCGCACGCTGCATGGGACCGATCCCAAGGTGGCGGTGGGCGCGAGGGTGAAGCTGGCCTTTGATCCGGCCGGCGTGCTCGTCTATGATAAATTCGATAATGATTCTCATTTGTTGTGAGGCATGGATATCCCGTTCCGATCCCTGAACTCGTTCCAATCACCAAGGGCAGACTCCAATCATGACTCAAGGACTTCCATTGAAGCTCGCCTGGCTGGCCGCCTTCGCTTACGCTGGCCTCGCGGCCTCGGCTCCGTCCCTCGCCGCCGAAGAGGTCAACCTGTACTCGGCCAGGCACTACGACACGGATTTTGCGCTCTACGACACCTTTACCGAACAGACGGGCATCCAAGTCAACCTCATTGAAGGCGGCAGCGATGCACTGATCGAACGGATTGCCAACGAGGGCGAGTACACGCCGGCCGACATCCTGATCACGGTGGATGCCGGGCGCTTGTGGCGGGCCCAGGAGCGCGGGATTTTCCAGCCGGTCGCCTCGCCCGTGCTGGAGCGGCGCATTCCCGCCCATCTTCGCGAGCCCGGAGGGCATTGGTTCGGGCTGTCCAAGCGCGCTCGGGTGATTGTCCACGGCAAGGACAGCGCGTTGGCGGGCAGCGTCGCGCGATATGCGGACCTCGCCAAGGTGGAGCTGCGCGGCGCCGTCTGCATGCGGTCGTCCTCCAACATCTACAATTTGTCGCTCATGTCGTCATTGATCGAGGCCCTCGGCGCAACCGCTGCGGAGGACTGGGCCGCCGGCGTTGTGGCGAACTTCGCCCGCCCTCCCCAGGGCAACGACACCAGCAATCTCGCTGCCGTCGCTTCGGGAGAGTGCGGGCTGACGCTGGCCAACACCTACTACCTGGGGCGCTGGCTGGCGAGCCCGAAGGAAGAGGATAAGCGCATGTTGGATCGGCTCAGCGTCGTGTTTCCCAACCAGGACGACCGTGGCGCCCACGTCAACATCAGCGGCGCGGGCGTCACGCGCCACGCCCCGAATCGCGACCATGCCGTGCGGTTCCTGGAGTACCTCACCACGGACTTTGCGCAGAGGATGTTCGCGGAAGGCAACAACGAGTATCCCGTGGCGGGCGAGGCATCCGGCCCCATCACGGCGCTGGGCGCGTTCAAGGAGGATTCGATCAGCGCCGGCTTGCTGGGCCGCAACCAAGCCCAGGCGGTGCGCATCTACGACCGCGCCGGTTGGCGCTAGGCTTGCGCGAATCTCAATGCATTTTCCAAGCAGGCCATTATGAGCAACAGTATGTCGAGCAGTAAGACGAGCCATCTTGGTTGGAAGGCCATTGGTGCGCTGGGCGGCGCAGTTTGGCTGGTGACCGGTCCGCTTGGCGGATGCAGCAGCGAGGAGGGCGCCGCGATGAAGCCAGCCGGCAGCGAGGATGCGGCCGCGCTCACCCAGCCGCTCGTTGAAGGCGCTGGCGCTAGCGGAGAAGGCGCGGTGACTGCCGGTGCCGACTTGGCCACCGACGACGTTGGCTACCTGACCCAACTCGGGCTGATCCGAGGCCATCTTGCGGTGGGCTATGCGCTCTACCAGCGCGAATTGCCCCAGCTGTCCGAAACCCACATGAAGCACCCCCAGGAAGAGATCTACGCATCCCTGGTTCCGGCGTTCAATTCGCGCGGCTGCGCTGGCTTCGCGAACGATCTCGAATCGCTGGCGGCGGCGGTGAAGGCGCGCGCCGCGCAGGAGGAGGTGGCCGCGATCCATGCAGGACTGACGGCCAACATCGCCCGCTGCGAGTGGTCCGCCAGTGCCGATGACCCGGCAGTGCTTGCCAAGGTGATTGAAAACCTTCTGCGAACTGCGGCGGAGGAATACCGGATCGGGGTCATTGACGGCGTCATCGACAACCTGCACGAGTATCAGGACGCTTGGGGATTCACCCAGGTCGCCAATGATTGGGCGCGTTCGGCTGCGTTTGCGGACAGCGCGGGCGCGGCGGCAGTCGCGGCGCAGCTGCGGGACGTCATCGCCGGGCTCGATGGGCTTTGGCCGTCCCTGGACCCCGGAGGGAGCGTTGATGGAGACGCGGCGCGCCTCTTTGGCGCCGCGGCGCGGGTTCAGATCGCAGCGCTGCCCTTGCGGAACTGAGCCGCCGAGAGGTCAATGCCCCTTTCGGCTTAGCGCCAGACGTTTTTGGTTGGGCTGGATTGGTGGTGCCTGGGGAGAGACTCGAACTCTCACTTGGTTGCCCAAACCAGATTTTGAGTCTGGCGCGTCTACCGATTTCGCCACCCAGGCATCGGGTGCGGAATCTTAGCAACCTCAAGCCGATGCGCCAACACGCGCCCGTTGCGTGGGTCAGGTTCCGAAATTTTCTGAGTTCGCACATCGCGCGAACCTTTGGTTCGCGTTGTGGTTTCGCTGGCGCGAAACTCCGCGCTCGTCGCTTAGGTCAGGTTCCGGTGTGTTAAGGTCCCGCCCGCGCGACCTGACTGCCGCAGCGGACCTTTGGCCCGCTGCCCGTGCACGGGTCGGGTTCCGAAGTTTTCTGAACCCGTACGCTCCCGCTCAGTTTGCCGTGCTTTTGGCTGTCAAGGCGACAGGTCGGCCACTAAGCGCTCGTAGCCAAACGCCGCCTGGGCCTTTTGGTACATCGGGTCTGGGTCGTCCTGCCCGAGCAGCAGATTGGCGGCGATCAGCCCGTATGCCAAGGCGCCCTTGGCGCCGACCCCGGACAGGCCGGCAATCACCACGAGATTCGAGTCGGGCTCC
>JAPOTD010000085.1:12177-13034 GCA_026709365.1 Gammaproteobacteria bacterium | reverse complement strand
CGGAGGTCCAGGAAGCCAATCATTAATTCAACCCATTTTTGGCACAGGACACTAGATCAAGGGCCAACCCCTGTGCCGACTCTCAGCAATTCTCATTCATGCCTATAAACATTCTTCAGCCGATACTTAAGTGGGTGTGCAATTCCGCTGCGTTGTCCCGGTGGGCTTCCAATCGAGGGCGGGACGCCCTCGCTCCGGGGGGTGTCGCCCGAGCCTAGCGGATTCCCGGAGCGAGAAGGCCCTGCGAGCCGCAAGCAGCCAAGAAGTCCGCTTGCTGAAACACGCGCAAATAAAGACGCAGTCAAACCATTGACAAGACGGAAACTCGCTCCGGCACGCGATCCATCGGGACGAGGGCGTCCCGCCCTCGAACTCTCGTCACGCAGGGCGCTTTCGGCATCAGGGAATCCTCCGGGCTCAGCGGTCACTGGCCAAAATGAGAATCGCTGACCGGCTCTTGTGCCGGCTCTGTCACGCCGCGCATCAACCGTTCTCGAACTGCTTGAGCTTCTTGATGGCTTGGCGGGCGCGGCGGTCGGGCTTGCGGTCCGGCACGGCGAGGCCCGCCCCCCGCAGGCGGCGGGCGGCGGCCTCCGACTCGCGGGCACGGACGCTCTCCTCGGTTTCCCTGTAGAGCGTTTGGGCGAAGACGGCGTTGCGGCGCTGCTCGGCAACCGCTTGCACCACGACCAAGCTCTTGGCGAAGCCGCGGCGAATGCTCAAGGCGTCGCCGGGCACGACCTCCTTGGCCGGCTTGGCCCGTCGGCCGTTGAGTTCCACGTGGCCCGCCTCCACGGCCTTCTTCGCCTGGGCGCGGGACTTGAAGAAGCGGGCCGCCCACAGCCAGCGGTCGAGGC
>JAPOTD010000085.1:0-12167 GCA_026709365.1 Gammaproteobacteria bacterium | reverse complement strand
TCGAGGCGGACGCTGCCGCCGGGCTCGCTCATGAGCCTTCAGTTCGCGGAACGCGAAGGGTCCGCCCAAGGCTCGCGGCTTCGATCAGTTCGTTGAAGTCGTTGAAGGCCGGATACGCCAGGTCGGCGCGCGGCGACCTTCCTGAGTCTGGCTGGATAATGGTCAGCAAGTGGCCGATGCCGTAGTTGCTGGCGGCGTCAAGCACCGTTTGGGTATCGTCGATGAACAGGGTGCGAGCCGGGTCAAAGCGCTCCACGCCGGACAACCGGCTCCAGAATGCGCCCGACTCCTTGGGCGCGCCAAAATCGTGGCTCGAAAACACCCTGTCCAGCCGCTTGCCAAGGCCCAAGCAGCGTTCCTTCACCGCCAAGCTCGTCCGGTGCGCATTGGTGACCAGCAGGGTTCGGACGCGGCCCCGCAGCCAGTCCAGGAAGGCCGCAGCCCCTGGACGGTAGTCCACCAAGTGGGCCAGCTCGTGGTGCAGGGCGATGATGTCGAGACCGGTGCGGCGGGTCCAGAAGTCGATGCAGTAGAACTCCAGATCGCGGCGTTCGCCCAGCAGGTGCCCATACAGCAGGCGTCGAGCTTCCTCGGCGCTGATCCCTTGGGCCTGGCCGTAGCGGGCCGGCACCAGTTCGTTCCACAGGCGGTTGTCATAGTGAAGGTCAAGCAGGCAGCCGTCCATGTCCAGCATGACGGTATCGATTTGCGTCCAGTCGATCATGGACACACATATACCACCAATCCGGGGGTTTGTGCGCCCGCGGAGCGGGCGCGTTGCACGGCGGGGGTGGCCAGCCCTGAAGCCCTTGCGACCGGTCGAGCGCGTGTGCAGTTTCGCTCACGCGAAACTCCGCACCCATTGTTTGGTTCAGGTTTCGATATGCTTCTGAGCTGGGCCACCGGCTTTTTTTCTTGGCATATCCGCAGTATGGTGCGCATATGCCAGAATCGTGGATCGCAAGAACCTTCGAGCCCGTGTTGAGGGAACCCGCGCCGCAGCTTCGGCTATTTCCGGTATGGCTGTTGCTGGGCGCCCGGCAGGTCGGGAAAAGCTCTCTACTGCAACGGTGCGCCGCCAACCGCCGCTACATCAATCTGGACGACTTCACCACTCGGGAGCGCGTCAATCGCGACCCAGCCCTGTTCATGCGCGAACTCGAACCGCCGTTCACAATCGATGAGATCCAGTACGCACCCCACAAACCTACATCGAACGGGACATTCGGGAATTGCTGCGGATGGAGAAGCGCCGGGAGTTTGAGACCTTCGTTCGCCTCTGCGCCCTGCGCACCGGGCAGGTGGTCAACTACCAAGACCTGGCCCGCGATGCCAACGTCGCGCCGGCCACGGCCAAGGAATGGCTGAGCCTGCTTGAGGACTGCTTTCTCCTGAAGCTGGTGCAGCCTTGGTTCTCGAATCATGCGAAACGCCTGATCAAAAGCCCCAAGCTCTACTTCCTGGACGCCGGCCTCGCTGCGTGGCTGGCAGGCTGGCGAAGCCCCAATTCGACTCGTCTTGGACCGATGGGCGGCGCCTTGTTCGAAACCGAAGTGCTGTCCAGCATGCTCAAGCGCTTCAGCCACCGGGCACTGGAAGCCAGCGTGCATTTCTGGCGCACCCGCGACGGCCAGGAGATCGACTTTCTGCTGTCCACCGGCGGCTCCGTGTTTCCGGTCGAAGTCAAAATGGGTTCGCCTCGCCATGAACGACTGGCGCCATTGGAGCGAATCGCCGAAGCCAACTGGAAGCAGGGGCAGGTCGTGTCGCTGACGGCCGAGGACCAGCCCGTCAGCCTGAGCGATGCCTGGCGTCTTTGCCTGCCGGAATCGCTGGCGTTCGCCTGACCCTGCCGAACTGCCACAGGCCTAATGCGAACTGCCCAAATCCCCTGGCTTCGGGGACAAGCGGCACGTCCATTTTCTGCCTGCCGACACTTGAACGCCTCTATAATCGACGCCATGAACTTCCCCTCTCCGGCGCTTGCGGAGATCGTCGATGCCGCAGGCCAGGCGATCCTTGATGTCTATGGCTCAGACTTCGAGGTGCGGCACAAGTCCGACCAGTCGCCGCTCACCCAGGCGGACCTTGCCGCCCACCGCGTGATTGAGGCGGGGCTCGCCGGGCTGCATCCGCGCCTGCCCGTTTTCTCAGAGGAGTCCGAACCGCCCCCCTACGCTGAGCGGCGCCGCTGGCGGCGCTACTGGCTGGTGGACCCTTTGGACGGCACCCGCGAGTTCATCAACCGCAACGGCGAGTTCACCGTCAACATCGCCCTGATCGAGGACGGCCGGGCGCGGCTCGGCGCAGTCGGCGCACCCTGCCTGGACCAATTGTTCATGGGCGACATGGCGAACGGTTGGGCCGAGAAGCGCGAGGACGGCCAATCCAAGCCCCTGTCAGGGCGGCCGATGGCCGGTCGGCGGAGCCTGACCGTGGTGGCCAGCCGCAGCCACGGGAACGAGCGGCTGCAGCGCTACTTGGCGGCGCTGGCCAAGACCTTCCCGGAATTGGAGCGGCGGCCGATGGGCAGTTCCCTGAAGCTCTGCCTGCTGGCGGAGGGGTTGGCGGACCTCTACCCCCGGCTCAGCCCAACGTCCGAATGGGACATCGCCGCCGCCGATGCGGTGCTCAGCGCCGCAGGCGGCGCTGTTCGGCAACTGAATGGCAAGCCGCTGGCCTACAACAAGGCGGATGTGCTGAACCCGGACTTCATCGCGGTGGCGGATGCGGGCTTTGCTTGGCATGAGAAGCTGCCGAAACTGGGCTGAGACCCGGCTGACTGCACCCGCCGTACAGGGGAACCGGCTTCGGCCCCCAACCGCAGCCAAGGCAAGACGCCACCGCCGCAATTCATCCGGCGAGATGCCCGCCCAGCAGTTCTCATCTTGGCCAGTGACCGTTTGGCCGTGAGGATGCCCTGACACTGAAACCGCGATACGGAGCGAGAATTCGAGGGCGGGACGCCCTCGCTCCGGGGGGCTCAGCTGAAGTGGGCGTTTCGCCCCGGAGCGAGGGCATCTTGCCCTCGCAGTGGCGCTCGTCAGAGCGCCAGCCGATCAAGCCCAGACAACGTCAAACTGAGCCACTACCGCCCACCGAGAACACTTTACCTCGATTGAAACAAGGGGTTGCCGGGCAGCACAAAGAGGTGTTTTTTGAAGCCGGAAAGCTGGCGTAAAACGGGGTTCGGGCGAGGTTGGCCTCAACTAGTCGACGCTCCATGCGATCGTTCGCCCTGCCGAGGAGAATGACGCTGTCTTTAGACCACAGCCAACGCTGTTGGATTCAGCTAGTGCATACAGCGCCGACTAGCGAGGGCTCCTAGATTACCGAAAACCGCTGCCAAAAAAAGGGGTGAGCGGGGCCTTTCCGCAGGGCACTTTGGAAATCGCCAGTCCCATCAATCAGTTAGCGAAATCGATTCCATACTTCTTTCACTATTGCCGAATTTGTCCATTACTGGGGCCGTTTGGGGGTCATTTCCTAGGATCATGGACCACCATATCCAAATCGTCGGCACCATCGACCCCGAAGGCCCCAACCATGGCATCAATGGCCGAGGGTTCACCCGGCGGCGCCCAGTTGCCGGCCGTCAAGCCGCCGTCCACCACCAAGGCATGGCCGCTGATGAAGGACGCCTCGTCGCTGGCCAAGAAGCAGGCCGCGTTGGCGATGTCCTCCGGTTCCCCGGTGCGGGGCAGGGGCTGCATCTCCTTGAGCAGCGGACGCACCGCGGCGGCGTAGTCCTCATTGCCGCCCGACTGCGCGAGCTGGCCTGCGAAGATGGGCGTGGCAATGCCGCCGGGGCAAATGGCGTTGACGCGAATGCTGAACGGACCCAGCTGCAGGGCCACCGAACGGCTCAGGTTGACCACCGCCGCCTTCACCGCCGAATAGACGTGGGGACCCAAGCCGCCGGTGATGCCCGCGACGCTGGCGGTGGAGATGATGGCGCCGCCGCCACGCGCCTTGAGGTGCGGGACGGCATGCTTCATGCCGAGCACGACGCCGGTGAGCATGGCGCCCAGGGTGCGCTCGTAGGGTTCGCCCATGTCGGTGGTCTCGATGTCGCCGGTGACGCCGCCGAAGCCGGCGTTGTTGAACAGGCAGTCGAGGCCCCCGAACTCGGCGACGGCGACCTCAATCATGCCCCGCACATCCGCCTCCCGGCAGACGTCGGCAAACGCGAAGACCGCTTCAGGGCCTATGCCCTCCGCGAGCTGGCGACCCTTCTCCTGCTGCACGTCAGCGATCACCACCCGGGCGCCCTCGGCGACGAACTTGCGCACCGTGGCCGCGCCCAGGCCGCTGGCCCCTCCCGTAACCACGGCCACCTTGCCGTCCAGCCTTCCGCTCATGCAATCCGCTCCTCTTAGCATTTGCCCGCGCTATCAGGTAGCGTTGGGCAATGGGCGTAAAGTCAACACGCCTCGGCACCGGCGTCAAGTTCTTTTTCGGGGCGGGGCAGACCGCCGAAGGCATCAAGACCTGCAGCTTCGGCACCTTCCTGCTCTTCTACTACAACCAGGTGCTTGGCCTGTCAGCGGACCTTGCCGGCTTGGCCATCGCCTTGGCGCTGCTCTTTGACGCGGTGACCGATCCCATCGCGGGCAGCGTCTCGGACCGCTGGCGGGGGCCGCGCGGGCGGCGTCACCCCTTCCTCTACGCCTCCGCCCTGCCCTTGGGGCTGAGCTTCCACTTGCTCTTCGACCCTTGGATATCGGTCGATGACGCGGGACAAGCGGGCCTGTTCGCCTGGATGCTGACCGCCACCATCCTCACCCGCGGCACCATGACCCTCTACCACGTCCCGCACATGGCCTTGGGCGCCGAACTGTCCGAGGACTATGACGAGCGCACCGTGCTGGTGGCCATCCGCCACTTCTTCGGCGCCATCGCCTTCATTGGCGTGTACGCCCTGGGGTTCGGCCACTACTTCTCCCCGTCCGAGGAGTTCCCCAATGGCCAAACCAATCCGCAGGCCTATCCGCCCTTCGCGCTGGTGTTAAGCATCCTGATGTCGGCCAGCGTGCTCGCCAGCGCCTGGGGAACCCGCAGCCGCATCCCGCACCTGCCCAAGGCCCGGACGAACGAAGCGCGGGTAAGCGCCATCGACGTGGTGCTGGAAGCCTGGGCAGCCATGCAAAACGTCTCGTTCCGATGGATGATGTTCGGCTTCATCCTCATCATCATCGCCTTCGGCGTGGCCGGTGCCACGGGCCTGTACATGTTCACGTTCTTCTGGCAGCTGGACCAGTTCCAGATCTTGAGCGTGCTGGTCGCCGGCCCCTTGGGCAGCATGCTCGGCTACGGGGTGGCGCGGCGTTTCTTCGTCTGGCTCGACAAGCGCAACGCCATGATCGTCGGCGGGTTGTTGTGGATGCTGCTGCACGCCCTGCCGGTGCTGCTCCATCTAGCAGGCTGGGCGCCGCCCCTCGGCTCGTGGGCCGCCACCCTGTTCCTGACCCTGATCGTCGTCTTCGCCGGCGCGGCCATCGCCCAGCTGATCGTCGGCATCGGCACCGCCATGGCCGACATCGCCGACGAGAACGAACTGGCCAGCGGCCGCCGGCAGGAGGGGGTTTTCTTTGGCGCATCGGCCTTCGCCAACAAGTGCTCCGCAGCGCTCGGCTCCTACCTGGCCGGCTTGGCGCTGGTTTGGATCGGCTGGCCCACCGGCGAAGCGGTGCGCACCGCCGCTGACATCCCCGCCGACACCTTGCTGATGCTGGCCGTCCTCTCCGGCCCGGTCACGGCGCTGCTGGCACTGCCAGGCCTCGCCTGCCTACGCGGCTATCGGCTTGATCGAGGCCAACTCGAAGGGATTCAGACGGCGCTGCGAAGCAGGGCTGTGCGGGCACGGAAACAAACCGGAACTTGACCTAAGCGACGAGCGCGGAGTTTCGCGCCAGCGAAACTCCATTCGCGAACGTCGGTTCGCGCGGGCTTGAAAGGCAGCGCCGCGGGCAAGTCGATGGCGCACAGGGCAGCGCCGTTCCTCACGCAACGGAAGACGCTTTGAGAAGCACCCTTGCAAAGGGGCGGGATGGGCCTAATCCGCGCGCTGCTGGGAAGCGGCGACTATCGCTTTGGCTCGGACGAGCAGCTGCGACTCATCGCCTACGGCAAGCAGGGCCTCTCCCAATTCAGCAAGGGTTGTCCAGTCGACGACTTCAGCGAGCAACGGGGTCAACCGCGCCGCTGTCTCCATGCCAAATCTCGCCACTGCTTGTCGGCTAAGCAGGGAACGTTGCTGCTCAAGACCCTGCTCAACGCCCCGCTCCAAGCCCTTCTCAACGCCCGCTTTAAGGCCGTCGGCGAACCACGCCTCCGTGGCCCGCTTCATGTTCTCGTCGAGCCTTGACCGAAAAACCGAAACACCCATGTCTGCATCCTCCAGAGCTTCAAGCTCCATGCCGAAGTAGTGGCGCGCCCGCAGCCTGACCCAGTCGTAAGCGGTTCGCCGCAGGCTCGCACTGGACAGGTCCGCCAGCGCCGGCACCAAGCGGGCGAAGTCCGATGGCCCGGCATTCTCGAACCCGATCTGTAGCGATGTCAGGTTGCCCTGAATCAAATCGTCGTCCCGGTGCGAAGCAAAGTCAACCACATGCAAGCCGATCGAAGCCTGTAGCGGCGACAGAGCCCCACGGACGCCGCCCGCCAGTCCGCTTGGACGAGGAACTCAAGTTGCGCTCGCGGAAGTCCCGGAAGCTGATGCTCATGGGCGGGACAAAAACGACGCGGATGGAGTTGCTCCGGCAGGTGCATTTCTCCCGCAACCCAGGCTTGTCAACGCCAAGCGCGAGGTTGTGCCTTGGCAATCCATCAGCTAAGCCAATGGTGGCGGTGTGGCGTTGACAGGTTGACAGATGGCACCGCCAAGCGGCGCGTTCCAACTTGAGAGCTACGCCGACGCTCGGCAAAGAGCGATGGCCAAATCGGCCACTAAAACAACGCAGAAAGCCGCTGACACAAAACACAGGCGGCGCAGCAAACGGTCCGTCGAGTCGAAACAGTCGGTAGCCACTTCCCTCAAGAGGGCCATTTCAGCCTGAAACTCGGCCGACAGTCTGGCAAACTCCGCACTGAAGCTCTCACCCACTGCGCCAACGCCTCCACTCGACCCGTTCGGGCGTTCGGCCTTGGGGCGCTCCGAGGCAACCTCACGTGGACCGGCGAAGGCGTCCGTCACACGCACTTTGTGCTCTTGGTTCATGTTAGGCTCTTTGGCCGCTTGCGGAAAGGCTGGCACAAATGCTCGGCTTCTTTCAAGAGAAAGAAATCAATTCATGAAGAACATCGTCATCTGCTGTGATGGCACCGGCAACGAATTCGGCCGCAACAACACCAACTTCGTGCTGACGTACCTGCTCGCCGAGAAGGACGAACGGCAGGTGGCGTATTACGACCCGGGGGTTGGGACCGGCGGCTGGGAGTACGAAGAGGACGGCGGCGGGATGCGGGCAAAGGGTGACCAGGCCACAGGCCGCGGACTGCAGCGGAACGTCGAGGATGCGTACCGCCATCTGATGAGGCGCTACGAGCCGGGCGACCGCGTTTATCTGTTCGGCTTCAGTCGCGGCGCCTTCACGGTGCGATCGCTGGCGGGCATGCTGCACAAGTGCGGGCTGCTCTGGGCCGATGCGGAAAACCTCGTCGAATACGCCGGTAAGATGTACAACTCGACCGACGTTGACGCGGTGGCCGGGGAATTCCGGGCGGCATTCGCCAAGCCCTGCCCGGTCCACTTCATCGGCGTCTGGGACACCGTGGAGTCGCTCGTAATGAACGCGGGCAAGCGATTCCACGACGCCTCACTGAATCCGGAGGTGGCGAACGGGTATCATGCCTTGGCCATCGACGAGGTGCGGCGTGACTTTGCGCCATGCCTGTGGGACGGGAGGGCGATCGATGGGCAAACCATCGAACAGGTCTGGTTCGCCGGCGTCCACGCCGACATCGGCGGCTGGTACGACGAGCGGGGGCTGTCGAATGTCACATTGCACTGGATGCTCGAAAAGGCAGGCTCACTCGGTCTCCGCTTAAAGCAAGACAAGCTCGCGGAACATGCGCCGAACCCACACGATATGGCGCATGAGTCCTATGACGGGTTTTGGAAGCTTCGGGGCCGGGAGACGCGCAGAATACCGCCACGCGCGAGAATCCATGCGAGTGTATTCGAGCGCATGGAGCGCAGCGCCAACCAATACCACCCCGCAAACCTGCCCGATGAGTGCCAGAGGGTCGAGTGAATGCGCGACCTGTCGGTCTCAGCGAACCTCCGGTTCGTGGGATTTTCGCTGCGCGACACTCCGCGCTCGTCGCTTGGGTTGGATTCGATATGTTTCTGCGCCCGCACAGTGAAGGCCATTCACGGGCTTCGTCAATCGCGATGTTCGCCTGACCATGGCGCACGGGCCGCGGGCAGGTTAGTCGTTAGCTCTCTCTGGCTGTTGCGGCGCGGTGCGGGCAATCAAGGCCCGCAACGCGGTCATGGCCTCCTCGTGGTTGCGGCGCATGGTCTCTTCGCGGTTGCGAATGTTCTCCTCATGGTTGCGCATGTTCTCCTCATGGCGCTGGTCGTGCTCACGGGCGCGGGCCACGCCGGAGGCGATCATGGTGCGGATGCCGTGCCAGACTACGGCGATCTGCCCCGCGCCGATGACGACTTGGGCGACCAAGGCACCGACGGCGACCCACAGGGCGGCGGTGCTGATGGCTAGGGATTCGATCTCGAAGGGCGTCATGGTGATTCAGGTGGCTGGCGCCAGTGATCCATTGGGCTCATGTGTTCGGTAAGGGTCATGTTAACCCGGGACTGTGCCTTGAGGGTGGAATTGGGGTGTGCGAGATGGCTGAAAGGCTCGTGGGAGATTGAGGCTTTGGGGCTGGGGTGATTGGCGCGGTCGGCTTGTTGGAGGGTTGGGGCGCTTAACAACCCAAGGCCCAAAAGCCGGCGCTTGATATCGTGAAGGATCAACAAGCGCCAGCCGTGCGTGAGGTCATCTGCGGCACAATCTTCCTGAAGGTCAGGTTTACGCGCGGACCGCAGGGCGCCCTCTGTTTGGGTATGCCGTGCTTCCAACAGCGTTGGGTATCGCCGCGACTCACCAGAAGGCTGCCGTTGGGCAGTGGAATTGAGAGGGTGGGCATGTCCTTTCGCTGCCTGTGCTTAAGCTGGAAGCGTCGCTCCTCACCAAGGCTTAACGACGCTATGGTCGGCCTCGGACCTAGCTCTGGTTCGTCGTCGCTGTGCAGGCCCATGCCGTCGCGATGGTCGCGATAGTAGTTCAGCAGGACGCTGTTGAATCGGTGCTGAGCAACCTGTTCGACGCACTCCCGGAGTTGCTGGATGGTCTCGGTCCAGCGGTGGGGCGGGAGCACGATTCCGGAATAGGAATAGGTGGCGCCCTCGTCGCCATACCAAGCGATCAGGCGTGGCTGGGGGACGGACTTGCCCCACAACTTGACGCATTGCGATTGCCAAGGAGTGGTTTCGATGAGGTGGCGGAGAAGTTCCTCGCTCTCCCGCGGCAGCGATACGTCGTGGTGGATCGTGATGTCAGCATCTTCTATCGGCAGGCGCTCGATCGTGCCGAACATCGGCATGGCGTCAGGCCCTCTTGGTGAGTATTCGCACGCAGATCTTGCTTTGGAGTTTGGGTTGCCAATTGAATCGGGAGACGTATGGATCTAACTCGGATTTCTGCTCAGAGCTTTCGACCCAGTTCTGTCCAGAATACTCGTAGAGCTGATCCAAGCGGCATTGTCCCCAGATGGCGTCGAAGTAGTTGGTAGCGGCTCAGTTTGACTCAGGTCGTCGTGATTCGGTCGAGGGCGGGACGCTCTCGCTCCGGGGTTCCCGCCTGAATTGGGCGCCTCGCCCCGGAGCGAGGGCATCTTGCCCTCGCAGTGACGCTCGTCAGAGCGCCAGCCGCTCAAGCCTAGCCAAAGTCAAACTGAGCCACTACTTGGCTGGCTTGCCTCCTATCCGTTTGTCGGTGTTCGCCCGCCGCCAAAACATTAACGGGCCCATTCATGGCGGCTTCGCAGCTTAGCCCGTCGCGAGCGCTGACGCCCAATGCCTTCACGCCAAGGTGCGAAACAGCGCTGCGGTCAGGGCCACGACCATTGTGGCGGTGAGGCCGAGCAGCCAGCGCTGCGTGGAGGCGTCGCGGTTGGCGACCAGGGTTCGTATCCCGGCGATTTCGGTGAGAAGCTCACCCCTCAAGCTGGCCACTTCGGTGCGAACGCCTTCAATCTCCGTACGGGCGCCTTCGATCTTCGAGCGCACCGTGGCGAGATCCTTGTGGGTGGCCATGAAGTCCATCTTGGTCTCAATGCGGGCGATGCGTTCGCTGAGCTCGGAGATTGGCTCGTTGTTAGTGTTGGTTGGGGCTCGGGTGTCCATGATGCGCCGCTCCGCGTGGGCTGGAGGTGACGGAGTTTGGGTGCTTTGTGGGGATCATCTTAACCCGGAGGGGCGCTTGGGGGCGGGAATGGGGTGTGCGAGATGGCTGAAAGTCTTGTGGGGGATTGGCGCTTTGGGGCTGGCGTGATTTATGCGGTCGGCTTGTTGGGGGTAGCCGGTTATACAGGCATTGGGAGATCAGTCGCAAGGGAAGGCGGGGCGGGACCTGGGAGCATGGAGGCGGGTTAGCTGCTGCGATGTCACGGGGCGGAAGTCGTGCTCTTGGGATAGCAATTGCGTGTGTCCTTGTTTTGCTATTCGGGCCTTGGAAATCAGGCGCAAGGGATGGTTGGGCTGGGGGGGCTAGGAAGCGTGAAGGCCGGTTAGCTGTTGAGATATCGCAGAGCGGAAGTGGTGCTTTTGGGGTGGGAAGTGCGTGCTTCCCCGTCTTCTTGACCCACACTCCTTGCAGGGCATCAACTTCAGGGCCGGTGCTTGCGATAGAAGTCTCTAACCCCCTTGGGCGCCTCTCTGGAATCGGGTAGCAAGTTACAGATCCCAGCGACATGCTCCTCCTTAATCTCGTGACGCCTTTTTGGCTGCTCAGCTGCGATTTTGTCAACCGTGGTGACCTCAGCGTACTTGAGCATTGGGCAGCTGTCTTTTCTCGCATCAATGTACTTATTCGACTTGCCCAAGTTGAAAACGTAGGTCTTGCTGGGATCCAGCCAACTCTTGAAGGATGACAGCGGAACCCACAGCACTCGTTCAGCACCATCCTCATCCACCGGATCAAGCAGGACGAGCCAATGGTGGCCCGTGCCGCTTGTGTTTACAGCCTGATTTTGGGCTTCTCTCCAGAACACCGTTCCTCTGGAGATATCAGGCAATTTCCCGCTCCTCACCTAAATCAGCTAGCGATTGAAAGTATGCGACTTCCGCAGCCATCTCCGAGGCTTGGTCTTCAGGCATATCGCACAGTAGCTGGAAGAGGCTCTCGTAAGATACCGGCACAGCGGAACTCCTTCGGTTTTCGTCATGCCAATGTGCAGTCCACTCCTCAAGGCCGTGGTGAACCTCATGAATAAGCTCATCGTTGCTCTTTCCGCCGTAGGTGCGCCAAACACTGTCAATGACATCGATGTCGTCAGCGCTTAACCCATCCAAAGAGTCTTCCGTAACCCCCCGGCGCACACCAATGCCTTGATGTGGACGAGCCTCAATGTAGCGCGCCCATTCACCGTTTGTCCGCGTCCCCACCTTTTGCTTCATCAGGTCGAAGGTTCTGGACAGGGCCATGCCTCGCTGCATTGCGTAGATGTCGTCGCACACAATTGGATAGACAAACCGCTGAACAGCTTCCCTTTCCGCGAGGTACATGAGCTTGGTCAGCTTCAGGATCCCCACTGGCCGTCCGGCCCTCAGAATGAAGGCGGCAGCGACTTGGGCCGCTTGCAACTCTCGCATTCCTCAATCCTCCTTGTGAACGCAGGTTATCGATACAGGCAGCAGCGCCGAGACCGAGCCGCTTGCCCGCGCTATCTGGATGAACCACCCCACTTTAACCCAACAGACACCAATTGAGCGGCCTATTCGGAAAATCAGCAATCACAGAGGAAGCGCTCGGGTACCGCCGCAAATACGCTGCTGCAATGATATCTACCAAGTTCCACTACCTACCAACTACTGGTGCGGAACAGCGCCGCGCTCAGGGCTACGACCATCGTGGCGGTGAGGCCGAGGAGCCAGCGCT
>JAPOTD010000121.1 GCA_026709365.1 Gammaproteobacteria bacterium | reverse complement strand
GGCTGCGGTAAGACGACCAGTCTCCATCTGTTGGCGGGGCTTATTCGTCCCAACGCCGGCGCTATCGAAATTCTCGGCCAAGATCTTTCCGTGCTGGGCGGGGCCGACTTGGACCGGTTCCGCGGGCAGCATATCGGCTTGGTGTTTCAGCGGTTCCATCTGCTGCCCGCCCTGACCGTGCGCGACAACGTGCTGCTTGCGCAATGCTTGGCCAGAGCGCCCATCGAACCGGTAGCGGTCCAGGCGCTCTTCGAGCGTCTCGACTTGGCGGGACTTGAGCATCGCAAGCCGTCAACGCTCAGCCAAGGCCAGGCGCAAAGGAGCGCCATCGCGCGCGCGCTGGTGCATGGTCCTGAGTTGGTGATGGCCGACGAGCCCACCTCGGCGCTGGATGACCGGAGTGCGGAACGGGCGCTGGCACTGCTGAAGGAGTCCGCTCAGGCGGTCGGCGCGGCCTTGGTGGTCGTCACCCACGACCAGCGGGTGCGCGGGCGCTTGGATTGCGAGTTCGAGATGGATGCGCAACCATGACGTGGCTGCGGCTGGCCTTTGCGAACCTTGGCCTGTCACCGCTCACCTCGGCGGTGAACGTCGTGCTTATGGGGCTCGGCACGGCGAGCATCGTGCTGCTGCTCCTGGCTGGCGCCCAACTGTCCGAGACGCTGTCCCGGGATGCCCGAGGTGTCGATCTCGTGCTTGGCGCCAAGGGCAGCCCAGTGCAGCTGGTGCTAGCCGCCGTTTACCACGCAGACGTCCCGCCCGGGAACATCCAGCAGCAGGAAGCCGAGCGCTGGGCCAGTGATCCCCGGGTGGCGACCGCCATCCCGCTCTCCCTGGGGGACAGCTACCGAGGGTTCCGCATCGTTGGCACCACCAAGGCCTATGCCGATCTCTATCAGGCGGGTTTGACTGCAGGCGAATTCTGGAGCGGCCCGATGGAGGCGGTTGCTGGATCGGCGGCCGCGCAGTCCGCCGGCATTGAGGTCGGCTCCCGATTCGCTGGCGCCCATGGCCTTGTCGATGGCGGCCACAGCCATGAGTCAAGGCCCTATCGGGTTGTTGGCGTGCTTGAGCCGACCGGAACGGTGGCGGATCGCCTGATCCTGACGTCTTTGGAGAGCGTCTGGGCACTGCACGACGAGGACCAGCACCGGCACGAGGATGAGCGCGGACACGAGGGCGAGCACGACGACGGGCACGAACACGATGACGAAGGCGAGCACGAGGACGGGCACGGTCACGATGACGACGGCGAGCACGAGGACGGGCACGGTCACGATGACGACGGCGAGCACGGGCACGAGGACGGGCACGGTCACGGTGACGAGAGCGAGCACGAACATGAGGATGGTCGCGGCCACGAAGGCGAGCATGAGCGCGGTCACGAGGATGAGCAAGAGCATGGCCACGAAGGGGATCACGAACCCCACGACCAGCTAGCCCAAGGGCATTCGGATGCGGATCGGGAAATCACCGCCATGCTGATTCGGTACCAGTCACCGCTGGCGGCCACGACGCTGCCGCGTGAGGTGAATGCCGGCGGCGCTCTCCAAGCGGCCTCGCCGGCCATGGAGATCTCTCGGATCCTGCAGCTGGTGGGGATCGGTTTGGACGGATTGACCGCCTTCTCCTGGGTGCTGATTCTGACCGCAGCGCTCTCGGTGTTCGCCGCGCTCTATGGATCGCTGCGCGCGCGACGGGGCGACTTGGCCATGCTGCGCTGCTTGGGCGCAACGCGCTGGGAGTTGCTGTGGGCTCTGCTCCTGGAGGGGCTGCTGCTGTCGGTCTTCGGGGTGGCGCTTGGTTTTCTGGCCGGACACCTTGCCATGGAACTGCTCGGGGGATGGCTGGAAAGCGCCCGCGGCGTCGCCTTGACCGGCTGGACGTGGATACCGGCGGAGACTGTGCTGCTGTTCGGCCTGTTCGGCGTGGGCGCGCTGGCAGCAGCGCTGCCTGCTGTGCAGGCGTATCACACCGATGTGGCCCGAACGCTGGCGGAGGGCTGATGAGCGAAAGGTTGGTCATGGCAGCGGTGCACTGGTTCCTCGTCCTCCTCTTCGCCGTACCCGCCTTTGCCCAAGTGCAAGGCTACGACGATGAAGGGACGGCGCCGCTGAGCGGCTTGACCGCAGAAGAGCTCGCTGCCGAGCCGCCGGCATCGGCAATCGCCCCAGTAAAAGCCGCCGATGCCACCGATTTAAGGATCGAGGTGCTGGCTGAGATTGGCTATGTGGATGAGCAGGGGCGCTACGTCGTGGACCTGCTGCAGCAGGACTTCGCCTACCTCGCCGTCCGGGTCGAAACTGCGCAAGGCCAACCGGTCGTGGACGCTGCGCCCGCGTTCTCCATCGAAGGCACCAGCCTGTTGCTGGAGCCCCACGAAGTGTCGCCCCGGGCCACCACGGATGAGGACGGCGTGGTTGAGTTTGCAGTGGTCGGCGGGCAGATGGGCTTGGACCGCGTGGAGGTCAAGGTTGGCGAAGCCAGCACGGAGCTTTTGGTGAACGTCATCAGCTTGCAGGCCGCCGGGTTCCCGATGCCGCCGGTCGTGGAAGGCGGCCTGTCCTGGCAAGACCTGATGCAAGCCCGGATCCGCTATGAGGAGATGATGCTGGTTGCCGATTTTCCCGAAGCGGTGGCTGAGCGCACCGGGCAGACCGTCAAGCTGTCGGGTTTCATGATGCCGCTGGAGCCTGATCTCAAGCAGTTCAGGTTCCTGCTCACGTCCAACCCGCCGAGCTGCTTCTTCCATGTGCCGGGCGGGCCGGCAGGCGCCGTGGAGGTGTTGGCCAACGAGGGCATTGAGGTGTCCTGGAACCCGGTGGTGCTGGAGGGGCGCTTCGAACCCCAGCGGCAAAGCGAGATTGGCGTGGTTTACCGCCTCCTCGACGCCCGGCTGGTCACGCCTTGAGACAAGACGGGCCAAGGCGAAGCAGCCGCCGCGAAGCGGGCAGAGGACCATGCCAAATCGCTGGCCTTCGACCAGTCAGGCCCTAAGAGCCACAGCAAACAGTTCCTCGTAATTCGCCCTAGAACATGGACGGGGGTTCGTAAACGTGCAGACATCCTTGGCTGCGTGCTCGGCCAAGGCGGGAATTGAGTCGCTGTGGATGCCCATTGCGCTGAGATTGGGGGGCAGGCCCAGATCGGCGTTGAAGCCTCGAATGAACTCGGCGGGATCCGCATCGACATCGGCGCCCAGCGCACCATTGAGCCGTGCGTACTTCTCGCCCACATGGTCTCGATTGAAGTCGAGCACCGTCGGCAGAAGCACCGCATTGAGGGTTCCGTGGTGGAGCCTTAAGGTCTGGTCCGCGCCGCAGGCATGGCTCATGGAGTGAACCGCGCCGAGGCCTTTGCTGAACGCCATCGCGCCCTCGGCCGCAGCCATCATCATGTGCCAGCGGGCATCCCGGTCGCTGCCGTCGCGCACGGCGCGAATCAGGTGCGCCTCGCGGATGCCGCGCTCGATTCCGTCGCAGGCCACCGCCTCGGCCGGTGGGTTTACCTGGGGCGACAGCAATGCCTCGATGCAATGGGTCATCGCGTCCATGCCGGTCGCGGCGGTCAGCAGCGGGGGCAGGCCCGCGGTCAGGGCGGGGTCGCAGATGGCGGTGCGGGGCACGAGGTGGCGGCTCGCCAGAATGAGCTTCTCGCCGTTGTCCATGATGATGACGGCGCCGCTCGACACTTCGCTGCCGGTGCCGGCCGTGGTCGGGATGGCCACCAGCGGCGCCACGGGTCCGATCTTCGCCGTGCCGCCCAGCCCGGCGGTGTAGCCGAGCAAGTCGCCATCGTGGGTCACCGCCAGCGCGACGGCCTTGGCAAGGTCCATCGACGAGCCGCCGCCGAACGCCACCACCCCGTCGCATTCGGCTTGGCGGTACAGATCCGTCGCCGCCTTGACGGCCGCCTCCGTTGGATTCGCCGGCGTGCGGTCGAAGATCGTGGTTGCGCAGTCGTTGCCGAGCCGCCCCACCAATTCGGCGACCATGCCAAGTTCCGCGAGACCCGGGTCCGTGCACAGCAGCGGTCGCCGGATGCCGTGCTGGCCGAGCACCTTGGCGAGTTGCTCGCTGGCTCCATGATCAAAGAGCGTGTGGGTCATGAACGTCAGTGTGGCCACGGGCTGAACCTCAATGCTGGATTGGATCGGAAAACGTTATACTATAACATAACGTGTCTTGTCATCGGGAGTAGTTCATGCAACCCAAGAAAATACTGTTGGCGCTGGCATTCTGGCTGGTGGCGCCGGCCCATGCGCAGGATTCGGAATCCGCGGAAGCGGACCCTCGCATTGAGGAGGTCCTAGTCACTGGCCATCCGCTTTCCGCCGAAGGCATCGTTCAGCCGCACATCGTGCTGACTGGCGAGCAACTCGGGCGCAAGGCGATCGACAACATCGGTGAAGCGGTCGCTGGCGAAGCCGGCGTCCACAATGGTTCGTTCGGGGTTGCGGTGGGCCGCCCCGTCATTCACGGCCTCGCCGGGCCGCGGGTGCGCATGCTCGAGGATCGGATCGACACCCTCGACGTCTCCGTCACCAGCGGCGACCATGCGGTGACGGTGGATCCGCTGGTCGCGGATCGGGTGGAGATACTCAAGGGATCGGCGACCTTGCTGTATGGTTCCGGCGCCATTGGCGGCGTTGTGGACACGCACACCGGGCGCATTCCGCACCAGGTGCCGGATCGCGTCACGGGCAAGCTCCACGCGATGGCGGGAGACAACGGCGACGGCAGGAATGGCTCGTTCCGAGTGGATGGCGGCGTTGGCAACTTTGCTTGGCATTTCGACGGTTTCGCCCGCGAGCGGGACGACTACGACATTCCGGGGTACGCGGAGTCGTCACGCCTCATGGCCATGGAGGCCCATGAGGATCACCACGACGAGGACGAGCACCATGATGAGGACGAGCACCATGATGAGGATGAGCGCCACGACGACCACGGGCATGAAGGGGAAGAGAGCGCCCACGGAACGGTGCCCGGCAGCGGTTTGGAGTCCTACGGTGGCGCGGTGGGTTTCTCATTTGTGGGCGAGCGCGGCTTTTTCGGGGTGGCGGTAAGCCAGCTGGACTCTGAGTACGGCATACCGGGGCACAGCCACGCGCATGGTCACGAAGACGAGCATGGCCACGATGACGACGAGCATCATGACGACGATGAACACCACGACGAGGACGAGCATCACGACGAGGACGAGCACGGGGAGGAGGGCGACCATCACGATGAGCATGGCGACGAAGCCCCGCCCCTGCTGGAAATGGAGCAAACGCGCATCGACTTGGAAGCCGCATTGAACGACCCCCTGCCGGGATTCACCAGCGCCAACCTGCGGCTCGGCATCAATGACTACGAGCATTCCGAGGGCGACGCAACGCACGGCACCGTCTTTACCAACGAGGCTTGGGAAGCGCGCCTGGAGTTGTCCCATCGGGACTGGGCGGGTTGGAGCGGCGCCTTTGGCGCGCAGTACGGCGACCGTGAGTTTTCCGCAATTGGCGAGGAGGCGTTTACCCCTCCGGTGGATACTCAATCGTTCGGCATCTTCTGGGTCGGTGAGCGTTCCTTTTCCGGCTTTCAGTTGGAAGCGGGCGCCCGCTACGACCGGGTGAAGCACAAACTCCAGCGAGGGGCAAGCCCCTCGCGCTCCCCGGCTGAAGGCTCTCCCAATGCCGGCGGCAGCGGCAGCTTCGATGGTCTGAGCGCATCGCTCGGTGCCATCGTGCCGATGGGGGACGTTTTCCAAGCGCGGCTGCTTGCGGACTATTCGACGCGCGCCCCGGCCAGCGAGGAGTTGTACTCCGACGGCCCACACCCCGCCGTGAGCAGCTTCGAGATCGGCGACCCCAACCTGGACGAGGAGAAAGCCATCAATCTGTCGGCAATTCTTGATGCCGAGGGCGACTGGTGGTCGTTGCATGGATGCCTCTACCTCACTGAGTTCAGCGATTTCATCTATCAGCAGGCCACCGGTGAGGAGGAGCACGGGCTGGCCGTCCTGCTGTACAGCCAAGCGGACGCCACCTTCGTTGGATTCGATCTCGAAGGCACCGCCACGGTCGCGTCCTGGGAGGCCGGGCAGCTGAACCTCAACGCCTTCTACGATGCCGTCTCCGCGGATCTGGACATCTCCGGCAATGACAACCTGCCCCGGATTCCGCCTGAGCGCGTCGGCTTGGGCGTGGAGCTCAGTTGGGGAGGCTTTGACGCCAGCATCGACTACGCGCGGGCCTTCAAGCAAAACGACACGGCCGATTTCGAGCTGGCCACGGACGCCTATGACGACCTGCGCGCCTACCTCGGCTGGGCGGGTGATTGGGGCGGCGCCTCGTTCACGGTCTTCCTGCAGGGCCGCAACCTCACCGACGACGAGCAGCGGCAGCACACCTCGATCGTCAAGGAACTGGTGCCGCAGCCGGGCCGCACCATTGAGGGCGGCGTGCGCCTTTCGTTTTAATTCCGCGGCCATCCGGTTATGGTGTTCGTGACGGGTTTTTGGCGGACGCACGGAGGCTGGCGAAGGTGCATCAACCGGAGGATTCCAACGACAGCGGCAACCCAACCATAGGCAGCGTGGTGCAGGCCCGGCTGCGGCGCCGGCAGTTCCTTAAAGCCTCGGTGGGCGCGGCGGCGGCAGGCCTTGCGCCGCTGCCTCTGGTCGCCTGCGTCGGCGACGGGGCGCATGCGCCGCGCCCCGGGCGCGCTGGCCGCTTGGCGCTGGGGTTCGAGGCGGTGTCCAAGTCCATCGCCGATGCGCTGGTCGTGCCGCCGGGCTACACCGCGCGGGTTCTGATTGCGGTGGGCGATCCGCTGTTTGACGGCGTCCCAGCCTACCGTGACGACGGCGACAATCCGGATTACGCCCTTCGCTGCGGCGATTGGCACGACGGCTTGGAGTACTTCGGCCTGTCCGCAGATGGCAGCCCGGACTCCAGCGCCACCGACCGGGCGCTGCTGGCCATCAACCATGAGTGGGTGTCGCCGCTGTTCCTGCATTCGGCGGGCCCGTCGGCGCCCCCGCGCCCGGCTTCCGAGGTGGACATCGAAACCGCGGCTATGGGCGTCACGGTGGTGGAGATTACCAAGGACCCCAACGGTCGCTTTCGCTACCTCAGTCAGTCTCCCTTCAACCGTCGCGTCACCGCCCTTACCGAGATCGAGATTGCCGGGCCCCTGCGCGGCCACCCCAAGCTCATAACGCGCCATTCACCGTCCGGCACCCGTACCCGGGGCACGGTGAACAACTGCGGAACCTGCAGGACGCCTTGGGGCACGCTGCTTACAGGCGAGGAGAACTGGGCCGCCTTCTTCGCCAGGGATGCGGCGGATGCGGCGCGCCGCTCCGAGGCGGAAAACTACGCGCTGGCGCGCTATGGCCGGCCTCCCGGAGCGCCGCAGGCCTACCAATGGAACACGGTGCCAGACGGCTCGGACCGATACCGCCGCTGGAACGCCAGCGTCACTGGCGCATCGGTGGATGGTCGCGACGACTACCGCCACGAGCTCCACGGCCAAGGGTACATGACGGAGATCGACCCGTACGACCGCACGTCGGTCATCCAGAAGCGCACCGCGTTGGGTCGCTTCGCGCATGAGGCGGCGGCGTTCTCCCGGCCGCGGGCCGGGGAGCCGCTGGCGGTTTACATGGGTGATGATGCCCGCGGCGAGTACATCTACAAATACGTTTCGGACTCGCCGTGGGATCCGGCGGATGCCGCCGCCGGGAACCGCATGGCCGTTGGGGCCAAGTACCTCGATGCCGGCCGGTTGTATGCGGCTCGCTTTCACGAGGACGGCACCGGTGAATGGCTGCTGCTGGAACGGGCCAACCCGGCGGTCGCCGGCTATGATCGCTACCCGTTCGCCGACGATGGCGACGTGCTGCTGCATGCTCGGATTGCGGCGGACGGCGTTGGCGCCACCCGCATGGATCGCCCGGAGTGGAGCACGGTCAACCCAGCCAACGGCGACGTTTACATCACGCTCACCAACAACAGCAGCCGGGGGCTGGGCGGCGAGGATGGCGGGTTCGGGGTCGATGCCGCCAATCCGCGCACCTATGAGCACCGCCGCCAGGATGCAGCGCCGCAGAGCGGCAACGTCAACGGGCACATCGTGCGCTTGGCGGAGGAGGACCGCCCAGATTCGACGCGCTTTCGCTGGGACATCTACCTGTTCGGCGCGCAGTCCGATGCGGACGCCAGCCTGATCAATCTGTCCGGCCTGACTGGGGAGCAGGACTTCTCCAGCCCCGACGGCATCCGCTTCGGGCCGGGCACGGAGCTCTGCTGGATCTTGACCGACGACAATGCGATGACGGATCGTTCAAACGCGATGATGCTCGCCGCCGTGCCGGGCGAGCTGGGAGACGGCAGGTTCCTGGAACTCGACCACGGCGGGACGACGGTGGTGACGCGCATCGGCGCTCGGCCGCAAGCGACGCAACTGAAGCGCTTCATGGTCGGCCCCGTCGATCAGGAACTCACGGGCTTTGCGGAGACCCCGGACGGGTGCGCCCTGTTCGTCAACGTGCAGCACCCCGGATTCGGCACGCCGAGGGATGGCGCCTTGCGGCCTGAGCGCTACACGAGCCATTGGCCGGGCAACATGGGGTACGGCCCCGGCGGTCGCCTTGCCCGCCCGCGTTCGGCCACCGTGATGATCACCAAGGACGATGGCGGAAGAATCGGCAGCTGACCCATGATTGGGGTCCAAGCTGCTCGGAGAGCGTGCAGTGCCCCCATAAGCTCCGAGGCAGGCCGTTTGGTGCCCACTTGGGCGTGGGCTGCCTTAGGGGCGACAGGCAGGACTCCAGGCGAATGCGCTGGCGGCTAGGGCGGTGTTTACGGGTTCCGGCAGGCATTCCGCCAGCGAAAGAAACCCACCACGCTCAGCGCGGCGTAAACGCCCATCAACGCCGCATAGACGTCGAGGGCGCGGTCCTGATAGAGCCAGATCGTCGCGAAGTTGATGGCCATCCAGTAAACCCAGGCGTCGAGCTTCTTGCGCACCTCCAGAAAGGTGGCGGCGAAGCTGAAGCTGGTGGTCATGGCGTCGATCAACGGCCGCTCGGCGTCGGTGAAGGTGGCCAGCAGATGGTCAAGGGCCAAGCCGAAGGCGATGCTGGCGGCGATCAGTGCGCCGTTGCCGAGAACCGACAGGCGCGTCACCGGGTGGCTGCCGGCCTTGGCCCGGAGCGTCCAGCGAGCCCAGCCCCAAACGCCCATGCCAACGTAAAACGTGTAGAGGATCGCTTCCGAGTAGAGCCGGGCTTCGATGAACAGGTGGATGCTGAGCAGCGATCCCGCGATCCCGAAGGGCCAGCAAACGATCCGCTCCCGGATCAGCAGCACGATATACACTAGGCTCGCCCCGGCCGCGATGGCTTCTATAATGTCGCTGTCCGGCATCACCGCTTCCGAATTTCGGGGCGCTCAGTCGTTGGGCTCATCCGCATGGCATGGCAACCCGGCATCATCACGACCGACGTTCCAGCGCTGCCCGCCAAGGGCTTGGCGGATCGCTTGCGGGCGTTCGTGAACCAGCCTTGGACCTATCGGCGGCGCTATCTGCAAAGCGTCTATCGCACGGCGTTCGACGGCTACTCCTTCCAAGGCCAAGCCGACAGCCTGAACCAAGGTCCCGAGGATGCGCTGCATTCCTTCGTCCTCTCCGACTTCTCGCCACGTTCAGCCTTTCCGGCGGAGTTCCAGCCCTTCCTGCGCGATGGGTGGCCGGCACTGACCCAGGCTGTGCGGGAAATCGAGCGGGGCCTCTTGGTTCAGTTGGGCGTCGAAGGCCTGCTCGAGCCCTACGATGCGAGCTACGGGCACATGATGTCGGCCAACTACTACCCGTCCGGGATTGCCGCGCAGCCCAAGGGCGGGGTGAGGTTGACCGAGCATCCGGACGTCTCATTGCTCACCCTGTTTCCGTTCGGCGTGGAGAGCGGCCTGGAGTATCAGGATGCCGAAGGGGCTTGGCGCGCCGTGGTCCCCTGCGACCGGGTGGTGGGCTTCGCGGGAGAACTGCTTGAGTGGTTGACCGCGGGCCGAATCCAAGCGCTCAACCACCGCGTGGCAAACGGCTCTGGCCAGCGCGTCGGCAAGCCGTTCGACGAGCGCTTCTCGTTCTCGCTGTTCTCGTTGCCCCGCCCCGGCACCCGCATCGCGCGGGAAGCCGTCGGCGCGCCCTCGCGCGCCGGGCCGGCGATGCCCAAGCAGCAGCCCAGCCACCTCGGGGCCGTCGCTGAGCGCTGCGCGCCCGCCTCGCCGGAAGCGATTTCGGTGGAGGCCTACATCGAGGCCCACCTGTCCCGCTGGCTCTGAACGGTCACGGTGCCGGTGACGGAACGCGCCGGATGCGCGCTTGCGGCGGACGGCTTGCTCCTTCGTCATTAGCGGCTTGCGGCGCACCGAGGCAAGCGAGGGACGCCCTAAAGCCGAAGCTCGGCATCGACGCCGAAGCTGCGCGGCGCGCCGCGTTGTTCGTAGGTGCGGTTGCTCCAGAAGCCGAAGTCGTCCCGGGGGTCGGCGCCGAAGTAGAGGCCGTGGGTGGCGTATTTCTCATCGGCGAGATTTCTGGCCCAAATGTTTAGCGAGAAGCGCTCCGTTGTCCAACGGACGTTGGCGTTGACCAGATCGTAGCCGCCGAGGCGGCCATCGTGGTAGTAGCCGTAGAAGCTGCCGCCACGGCCCTCGACGTTGACTGACGCTGACAGATTGGCGGATAGCGTGGCGTTCAGGCCTGCCGCGTACTGAAGCCTAGGCGACTTGGCTTGGTCGCGGCCGCTGCGGCTTTGGAATTCGAAGGCGTCGAGGTCGAAGGTCATCAAGTCATCGACCTCCGTGCGCAGTATGGCCAGGTTGGCGAAGGCCTGCAGCCTGGGCGTGACCTCAAGCAGGCTTTCCAATTCGACGCCGTAGTTCTCCCCGTCGCTGGTGCTGTCCAGGTAACCGATCCACAGCCCCGCAGCGTCGTCCCACATCCAGCTTTCGAGTTGCGCGTTTGACCTGGCCGTGTGGAACGCTGCCGCCCGAACGCTCAGGCGGCTTGCGAGCGCCACCGTTTTGTAGCCCACTTCCTTGTTGACCAGCCGCTCGCTGCCGAAGCGAATCTTGGATGCCATGAAATTCTGAAAGGCGGTGCTCATCAGGGCCAATTGGGAACTCGCACTGACGTTGACGCCGCCGGGCTTTTCCGCAGCCGCCACGGAGGCATACAGCAGGCCGCCGTTCCCTAGACGGTACTTGGTGCGCAGCTCGGCGCTCAACAGCGTTTCACTGTTGTCGTGGGTGACGCCGTTGCTGTCGCCGTAGTCGTCCTCGAATGCCTCCAAGCGGGCGCCCAAGGAGAAGGAGAGGCGGTCGCTTAGCCCGAACTCCAACTCCCCGTAAGCTGCGGCGTGGCTGGTTTCGTAGTCGGTGGCCACTGCGTAGTCGCCGTACCAGGCGCTTGGATAGGCGTAGCGCAGTTCTTCATTGGTGGCCTTGAAGTAGAGGCCCGCGACCTGCTGCCACTGCCCGGCGTCCAGTGATCGGCCGCCGCCTAGGAGCCGGAGTTCGACGCTTGTTTGATCTTGGCTTCGGTCGAAGGATTCGGTGGCCGTGTCGTGGCCGAAAGAGCAGGTGAAGGCGACGCAGAAGTCCGGTGAAATCCAGTCAACGTCGTAGCTGTGGAGCAGGTCGGCGTCGGATCGGGAGGCCAAGGCCCGGAGGCTGTAGCGGTCGTTCAGTTGCCAGTCCCCCGTCAGGTTGAGCCCCAAGACCTCCTGGCGGTCAATGCCTGGCTCATCGGATTGGGTGGTGCGGTCGTTGTCCAGCGACCAGACGTCGTAGCCGTTGTCGCTGTCGAAGGCCATCAGGTTCAGACCGTAGCGCGAACGCTCGTTGGGTCGCCATCGCAGCTTGGCCCGAGCGGTCCGCTCATCGAAGCCGGCCAGATCGTCCCGGTCCAAGGCTGCGTTTTGGAAGTGGCCGTCGCCGACGTTGCGTTGAATGGCGATGCGGCCTTGCAGGGCCTCTCCCAGAGGGCCGCTCAGGATGCCGCCCCAATGGCGGGCGCCCCGATTGCCGACGCCCGCGCTCAGGGCGCCCTCGAACGTCTCGGTGGGCTCATGGGTGCGGATGTTGATCAGCCCGGCATGGGCGCTGGCGCCGAACCGGGTGCCTTGGGGTCCCCGCAGCACTTCCACTTGGGCTACGTCGAACAGGGTGGCGGCATTGGCGGCGCTGCCGACTTCGAGGCCGTCAACCGTCAAGCCCACCGCTGGGTAGTACTTGGGTTCGCTGTACTGCTCCAGGTCGCCGATGCCACGAACCTGCACAAAGCGGCTCCTGGAGGCGCCCGTGGACCAACCGACATTGGGCGCCAAGCCCAGCAGCTCCTCGACGTGGCGAGCGGCGCGGTCGGCGACCGAGCCGCCGCTAAGCACGGTGACGCTGCCTGGCTCGTCCATCAACGCAGTGCCGTGGAAGCTGGCGGTGACGATGATCTCCTCCTCGATGACCTTCTCCGCAGCCATTGCGCCAAGGCTGGCCAGCGCGATCAGCACGGCAGTCGGCAGGTACGCAAGCAACGCACGGATAGAATGTTTCATCAAGGTCTCCCAATTCCATTTTTGGAGACCCGGTTGCGCTGCGGAGAGGACGGGGGGAAGGAAGGGGCGGTCGGTTTGGGCACGTTCCTAGTCCCTACGCCGGCATTAACCGGATCAGGTTCAATGGGTTCAACCGCGCCGGACCATCCGGCTTGGCCATCTCAGGCGATGCGCCACCCCAAAGGATGCGGGCAGTTTAGGGACGCGGCTTCTAGGTGTCAACGCGCCTATCGCCCTCCGGGCGAGAGGCGGTTGGAGTTTCGCCGCGCGAAACTCCGCGCCCGTTGCTTGGGTCAGGTTTGGATGTTTTCTGATCCCGCGCCTGCTGATTGGGATGGACGCCGAGATGTCTCTGGACTTGGACATGCAATATTGCATTGATCCGATAGACTGCGCCCTTTGCCAGAAGGGCTTTGCTGTGCGTACGGACCAGGATGAGCGGACCCCCTATGCCGGCCTGTCCCCGGATCTCACGCTTGACGCACTGGAAAGTGCCGGGTTTCGTGCGGATGGCGGGCTGACGGCGCTGAACAGCTATGAAAACCGGGTCTTCCAGGTCGGCATCGACGAGGGCGATCCGGTGGTCGCCAAGTTCTACCGGCCGGGCCGCTGGAGCAGCGAGGCGATCCTCGAGGAGCACGCCTTCACGCTGGAGCTCGCCGA
>JAPOTD010000095.1 GCA_026709365.1 Gammaproteobacteria bacterium | reverse complement strand
CAAGGCATTGACTTGAGCGGCTGCGTGGCAACGGCCCTGCGCCCGAGCCCGGCAGGGCCCATCCAACCATCAAGGAAGCGGCAAGGATGAACGACAAACGCCCCCACTCCTCAATCGTCGTGGACGGCGTCGCCCAAGCGCCGAGCCGGGCCATGCTGCGCGCCGTCGGCTTCACCGGGACCGACTTCAACAAGCCCCAAGTGGGCATCGCCTCGACTTGGAGCATGGTCACGCCCTGCAACATGCACATCAACGAGCTGGCCGAAGCGGCGGCGATGGGGGCCGATGAGGCCGGGGCCAAGAGCGTGCCGTTCAACACCATCACCGTTTCGGACGGCATCTCCATGGGCACGCCGGGCATGCGCTATTCGCTGGTGTCCCGGGAAGTGATCGCCGATTCGATCGAAGCGGTGGTTTGCGCGCAGGGCTTTGATGGCTTCGTGGCGATCGGCGGCTGCGACAAGAACATGCCCGGCTGCGCCATGGCCATGGCGCGCATCGACCGGCCGAGCGTGTTCGTTTACGGCGGCACCATCGCCTTGGGCGCACAGCGGCGCGACGTGATTTCCGTGTTCGAAGCGGTGGGCCAGAAGGCGGCCGGCACCATTACCGACGAGCAGTTGAGGGAAGTGGAGCGCACCGCGATCCCCGGCCCCGGCTCCTGCGGCGGCATGTACACGGCCAACACCATGGCTTCCGCCATCGAGGCCTTGGGTCTGTCGCTGCCGGGCAGTTCCGCCCAAAAGGCGATCTCCCAAGCCAAGCGCGCCGACAGCCACAACGCCGGCGCCACCGTCCATCGACTCATCGAACGCGGCATCAAGCCGAGCGACATCCTCAGCCGGGAGTCCTTCGAGAACGCCATCACCCTGGTCATCGCCTTGGAGGGTTCCACCAATGCCGTGCTGCACCTGTTGGCCATCGCCAATGCGGCCGGGGTGCCGCTGGAGCTCGACGACTTCACCCGCGTCGGCCAGCGCGTGCCGGTGCTGGCCGACATGCGGCCGGCCGGCCAGTTCGCCATGACCGAGCTGATTGACATCGGCGGCATCCAGCCGTTGATGAGGATGCTGCTCGAAGCCGGTCTGCTGCACGGCGGCTGCCTGACGGTCACTGGCCGGAGCTTGGCGGAGAACTTGGCTGAGGTGGCGCCCTACCCCGCCGGTCAGCGGATCGTTCGACCCCTCGACGATCCCATCAAGCCCGACAGCCACTTGGTGGTGCTGCGCGGCAACCTGGCCCCGGACGGCGCGGTGGCCAAGATCACTGGCCATGAGGGCTTGCGCTTCACGGGCAGGGCGCGCTGCTTCCACGGCGAGGAGGCGGCCATGGGCGCGATCATGTCGGGCGCGGTGGGCAAGGGCGACGTGATCGTCGTGCGCTACGAAGGCCCTCGAGGCGGGCCGGGCATGCGCGAGATGCTGTCGCCGACCAGCGCCATCAACGGCCGCGGGCTGTCCGGGGACGTGGCGCTGATCACCGATGGCCGCTTCTCAGGCGGCTCCCACGGCTTCGTGATCGGCCACATCACTCCGGAGGCCTTCGACGGTGGCCCCATCGCGCTGCTGGCGGACGGCGATGAGGTCACCATCGACGCCGAGCGGCGGGAGATCAACGTCAAGCTGAGCGATGCCGAACTGGCGAGCCGACAGGCTGACTGGCGAGCGCCGCAGCCCTATGCGGAGAAGGGACTGCTCGCCAAGTACGCCAAGCTGGTGAGCTCCGCCAGCGAAGGCGCCGTGACGGACGGGCCCCACCAACCGCCCTCGTCTTGAACGAGGGCGGTTGAGCTGGGGAGAAATGCCTAGCGGCGTTCCCGGGCCCGTTCCTTGGCTTGGCTGACGCGCAAGCGGCGCGACTTCACCTCGGTCTCGTTGAGCGCAGCGATGGCGGCGCGGCCGTCGTCGTCGCCCATCTCCACGAAGCCGAAGCCTCGGGAGCGTCCGGTCTCCCGGTCCATGACCACATTGGCCGAATGGACCTCGCCGTGCTCCGCGAAGAGCTCCTCAAGTTGGGGGTCATCGATGGCCCAAGGCAGGTTGCCCACATATATCTTCATCTTTTGTTCCAAATTAGCAGTGATTGAAGTGGCCAGCAGCTAGCTGACCCCGAACCGGGACACCGCAAAGAACAATAGAACAGGAGGCCAAGGCTTCACCTTCACTTGAACATGAGGCGGGGATCCAGTGGGGCGCTACCATACGGCAAAGTGCCCTCGTGTACAATGCGCCTCTCGCCCTTGGGCGAGAGGCGGTTGGAGTTTCGCTGCGCGAAACTCCGCGCTGGTCGCTTAGGCCGGATTCCGAAATGCTTTTGGCCCCAAACATGCGCAAGTGCTGCGTCTTTCCCATCTTCGAACTTGCCGGCAACGCCCGCCGTTGATCGGCCATGCGACAGAAGGTCACCGTCAGCTATCTCGATTACGAGGGCAAAGCCGCCAGCGGCGCGACGGCGACCCCGTCCTATGACCTGCGCGAGGCCCGCTCCGCCTGCCCGGAACTCAACCGATTCCTCTATGTGAGCATCGGCTACCGTTGGTGCTGGCACATGCGCCTGTCCTGGAGCTACCGGCAATGGCTCGACCACCTTGAGGATCCGGCGGTGGCCACTTGGATCGGCTACGACGGCGGCAATCCCGTCGGCTACTTTGAACTGCATCGAGACGCCGAGGGCGCGGTGGAAATCGCCTACTTCGGGCTGCTGCCGCAATACCTCGGGCGCGGCCTCGGCAAGCGGCTGCTCGACGACGCCATCGTCAAGGCCGATGCCTTCGGCGACGGGCGCATCTGGCTGCACACCTGCTCCCTGGACCATCCGGCGGCGCTGCCGAACTACCTGGCGCGGGGGTTCCGGGTGCGCAGGACCGAGGTGGTGGAGGAAGAGCTGCCTGAAAGTCCGCTGGAGCCTTGGCCCGGCGCTTCAGTCGGCTCGCCTTCCTGATCCCGGACCGGAACTGCCAAACGGATCTGCCCATGCGCCGGGCTCCGCGCATCGTCGCAGGCAATGCGCCCGCTCCTCGTTCTAACGCATCGTCCCCTCAGCCCGGTTCGTGAACGTAGTCCACGAGGTACTTCACATGGTCCACCGGCGTTTCCGGCACGATGCCGTGGCCGAGGTTGAAGATGTGGCCCGGCCGCCCGGCCGCCGAGTCGAGCACGGCCTTGGCCTCGCGGGCGATGGCGACGCGGTCGGCGCACAGCACCATGGGGTCCAGATTGCCCTGCACCGCGCGGCAGCCCAGGCCCTGCCAAGTCGGACCGAGGGGCTGGCGCCAATCCAAGGCGATGACGTCCGGCTCAAGGGTCGCCACGTCGGGCAGCAAATGGCCGTTGCCGGTGCCGAAGTAGATGATCGGCACCTGCGGATGCCGGGCGCGAATCCGCTTGATGAGGCGCTCGGTGTGCGGCAGGGCGTGGCGGCGGAAGTCGCCCACCGACAGGCAGCCCACCCAGGAGTCGAACAGTTGCACGGCCTCCACCCCGGCGCGGATCTGCAAGTCCAGGTAGCTGGCCAACTGCTCCACCAGCTTGCTGAGCAGGCGCGACCAGAGGTCGGGCGCCGTGTGCATCATGGTCTTGATGAATCGGTAGTTGCGGGAGCCCGCGCCCTCCACTGCGTAGGATGCCAGCGTGAAGGGGGCGCCGGCGAAGCCGATCAGCGCCACGTTCGGCGGCAGATCCGCGAGTATGTTGCGAACGGTGGCGGCGATGTAGGGCGTGGCTTCCGAGGCGGGCGCCACCGCCAGCGCCGCCACGTCCGCCTCGGTGCGCACCGGATTGTCGAACACCGGGCCAATGCCCGGCTTGTAGTCCAACCGCAGGCCCATCGGCTCCAGGATCGGCAGCAGGTCGGCGAAGAGGATGGCCGCATCCACGCCAAGAATGCGCTGCGCATCCAAGGTGGCCTGGGCCGCCCGCTCCGGATGCTTGAAGAACTCAAGGCTCGGCAGGTCGCCCTTGACTTGGTGGTACTCCGGCATGTAGCGGCCCGCCTGCCGGTTGAGCCAGATGGGCGTGAAGCCGACAGGCTCGCCCCGGCAAGCCTTGAGGAAGGGTTTTTCCATGTCCCGGCGGTTAGTCCGTCCCGCCGCCCGCCGGTTCCCCGGCGGCGAACGCCGCCGCCACGTCCACCCTTAAGCCGGGCAAGCCGGGGGAATCCGCGTAGTCTCCGGGCCGGAACAGGCCGTGCTCGACGTATCGGCCACCAGCTAGCGTCAGCACCGTGATGGTGTCGTCGAGCGGATTGACGATCCAGTATTCGGGAATGCCGGCTTCGGCGTAGTCTTGACGCTTCTGGACCAGATCGCGGTGCGCACCGCCAGTGCCGGGGCTGACCACTTCGAGCACCCAGTCAGCGCCATGCCAAAACTGGTTCTGGTTTCTAGGATCCCTCGCGTCAATTAGCGCCAGCAAATCCGGCTCACGAAATTGACCCGGACGCGTGCGCAGGCCCAGCCCGCACCAGAACAACTCACCCCCCAACTCCTCGACCAACGGATTCAACGCCAAGAACAGGTACCGCAAAATGGCTTGGTGCGCTCGAGTAACCATCGGCAGAATCTCAATGCAGCCGTCGGTGAACTCGAGGCGGCAATCGGCGACCTCGGCCAACTTGAGGTACTGCTCCTCGGTCCAAAGACCCTGCAGCACCGCCAAATCGGCCAGCTCGACGCCGTCCGGCGTGGCGATCCGCAGTCCGGCGCAATCGCTGCCGTTGGTCATCCCCATGGCGCGTTCCAAAGCCATCGTGATTTCTCTCTTTTGATTCGCAATCCAGATCCATGATAGCGCAAGCGCCGTTCAGTCCGGGCCGCAGTCTGAAAACGACTCGACCCTTTGAAAGCGCACCGGCCCCAAGCCCTTCACCGGGCGTTCCATCAACGGGGTGAGGGCAACCTCCGCCAGCAGCCCGGTTCGTTCGCAGACCAGCACCTCGCCGACGCCCGCCTGGCCCTCCAAGCGGCTGGCCAGATTCACCGGGCGGCCGATGACGGTGTACTCCAAGCGTCCGCCGCCGCCCCAATCGCCCAGGGAGCAGTAGCCACTGGCGATGCCGGTCTTGAGGCGCACCGCCTCCGGCATGCCTTGCGCCCGCCAGCGGCCCGCCAGTAGGGTGAGTTCCACGTCCAGCAGGCGGCAGCAGTTGAGCGCATCAGCGACCAGCTTGGGCCGCTCCTCGTCCCCCGCCTCGCCGAAGACCAGCATCACGCCATCGCCGAGCACCTTGCTCAGGGTGCCGCCGCAACGCAGGGTCACGTCGGCAACGGTCTTCAGGTAGCTGTCCAGGACCGGGGCAAGCTCCTCCGCCGCCAAGCGCTCCACCAACGGCGTGAAGCCCGCCAGGTCAGCGAAGGCCACCACCAGCCAGCGGCGCTCCAGGCGCGGCTGGCCAGCGTCCCTGAGACGGTTCGCCAGGGTGTGGGGCAGGTACTGCTGCAGACGGGCGTTCATCACGCGCATCTGCGCCCGCTGGCCCGCCATGTCCAAGGCTTGGCGATGCGCCCAATGGCCCAGCAGGGCGCAATAGGCCAGCACGAGGAGACTGGAGAATGCCAGCGCCGCGGGCACGGCAAAGACGCTGGCGTCGGGCGAGGCGAGGTCGCCCGCCGCCAATCCCGCCAGCGCGCACAGGATGGCCGGCACGGCTTGGCGAATCCCGCCTTGCAGGGCGTTGCTGGCCACCAGGATGATGCCCACCGCAAACAGCAGGCTCGGCGGCAGGCCGGCCCAGGCGAACAGGCCGCTGGTGACGGCGGCTTCCGCCAAGTGAACGTTCAGGATGGTCTTGGCGGAGGCCCTGCGTTGGCCCAGATCAACCGCCAGCGGCCACAGCAGGCACCAGCCGAGCACCGCAGCAGCGCTGGACAGCGGCGGTCGGTCGAGCAGCAGGAAGCCGAGGCCGATGACCGGATAGCAAAGATAGCGGAACGGCCTGGCGTTGGCGGCGAGTTTGGCGGCGCGAAGCATGGCGACATTGCGCCACAACCGCTGGACGTTCCGCTACGGGCAATCTCCTACACGCCTGTCAGCCAATGCCCTTGCCTAGGCCAACGGGGAGGGCCTTAAGACGCATGGGTTGCCGCTTCGGCATTGACGGCTTGACCAGCCCGTGTGGGATCGACTTCGACATCGTAGTCAACGCCCTCAAAGCCGAAGCCGAAGATTTTCAGGAAATCGGCCTGATAGCCTTCCAAATCGCCCAACTCACTGAGGTTTTCGGTGGTGACCATCGACCAGCGCCGTTTCACCTCATCCTGGATCCCGGCGGAGAGCTCCACATCGTCCATGCGAATGCGGCCCGTCTCGTCAAGACGCATTGCGCAACCCCTTGCCAATTGGGTGGCGAACAGCCGATGGATGTGCTCGATCGGGCCTTCATGCACCCCCCGCTCCTTCATCACCTTGAACAGCAGGGACATGTACAGCGAGACCACCGGAATGGCGCTGCTGGCCTGGGTCACGACGCCCTTCAGCGAGGCCACCCTGGCGGATGCGCCAAGTGGCGCAAGACGTTCGGCAATCGCCTTGGCGGCGCGGTCCAGATCGGCCTTGGCCTGGCCCAGGGTGCCGTCCCAATAGATCGGCCAGGTCAGTTCGCTGCCCAGATAGGTGAATGCCAGCGTGCGGAAGCCCGGCGCCAGCAAACCGGCCTGATCCAAGGCGTCGATCCAGAACTCCCAGTCCTCGCCGCCCATCACGGCGACGGTGTTGGCGGTGTCTTCGTCGCTGCCGGGCTCAAGGAAAACCTGCGTGACCTCCCCCTCGTTGACGTTGAGCGACTTCATGGTCAGCCGCTCGCCCAACGGCTTGATGGCCGAGCGGTGCAGCGCGCCGGTGCGCGGGTGCAGGCGCACCGGGGAGGCGAGGCTGTAAACCAACAGATCGATCGGCCCGAAACCGGCCTTGAGGGCGTCCACGACCTCCGCCTTGGTGGCGTCGGCGAAGGCGTCGCCGTCGATTGTGGCGGCCTTCGGCCCCAAGGGTGCGGCATCAAAGGCGGCATTGTTGTACCAGCCCGCTGAAGCGGTGCGCCTCTCGCTGGGCGGCTTCTCCAGGGAAACGCCCAACGTGTTGGCGCCGCAGCCGACGCCGGCGACAATTCGGGAGGCGAGGCCGTAGCCTCCGGAGCAGCCCAGCACCAGGGCGTTGCGCACGTCGGCGTCAATGCGCCCGGCGGCTTGCACGGCGTCGATCTGCCGCTGCACGCCGACGGCGCATCCGAGCGGGTGCGCGGTGGTGCAAATGAAGCCGCGGATGCGGGGCTTGACGATCATGCTGAGGCTGCCTCAATCGGAACGGGCGGCATGATACCTGCCGCCACGGCCCAGCGCATGGCGCGTCCGATGTCGAGGACCCAAGGCCCGTCGCGCCGCAAGGTGACGGTGGCGAGCTCGCCCTCCCGGAGCCGATGATCCCGGTCGCCATCCAAGGCGAGCACGCCGGCGCCGCGAAACGGAACCGACACGCCGAAGGCGACGCGGGTTGCGCGGCGCACCGCCACCTCCTTGAAGAGCCCCGGCGACAAGGGAGCGGCGAACCGCCTGCCGGGGCCCATCTCGACCAGCAGCCCCGCATCGTCCTCAGCGCCCACGGGATCGATCAGGCCGCCGATCGGGGAGGTGCCGATGGCGTCGGGCTCAGCGCGGGACAGGAACAGCCGAGCCAAGCGGTTGGCGTCGAAGGGCAGCAGGTTGCCGACGTGATCGTTCCTCAGCAGCACGGCGTCGATCAGGCCCAAGTCACGCTTGACCCGGGGCGGGGAACCCAGCCGCAGGTGCAGCACCTTGGCGCGTTGGGCTAGGTCGTCGGCCAGCAACCCGCGCGCCTGCAGGGCGGCGACCATGCCGGCGATAGTGGGCTCGGCCAACACCGGAAAGACGTTGTTGGTGCCGGTGGACAGGGGAATCAGATGCACGTCGCTGCGCTTGAGTTCGTGCAGGGCGCGCACGATGGCCCGATTGGAGCCGTCGCCGCCTAGGGAGATCAGGGTTGTGCAGCCCGCCTCCAGGAACCGGGCCACCGCGATCTCCGTGTCCCCGGCGTCATTGCGCGCCCGGTGCGGCAGCACATGGGATCGAGCTCGAAGCGGCATGTGCGCCAAGGCCAAGGATGCGATGCGGAACGGCTCCTCCAGCACGAACAGATCCGTGGCGCCAGCGGCATCCGCACCGGCTGCGGCGCGGGCCACTAGATCCCGCTTGGCCTCGTGGGTCATGTTGGTGGCCCGTGCCGCCAAGCGGCGCACATCGCGTCCCGACATCGGGTTGACGCAAATGCCGATAGGGGCGTTCACAAGCTTGAGGATTCAATGCGGTCATAGGTGGCGATGCGGAAGGCGTGGGCGTGGTCGGCGTCGGCTGGGTGCGACCTCGAGGCAGTCTCCCGCCACTGCCGCCAGTCCACTTCGGGAAACCAAGTGTCGCCTTCGACCTTGCCCTCCACCCAGGTGATGTGGAGGCGGTCGGCGAGCGGCAGGCCGGCAGTGTAAACCGGCGCGCCGCCAATGACGAAGGCCGTGTCCGCCCCGTCCCGGCGGCATTGCCGCTCCGCAATGTCGAGCGCCGCAGCGAAGTCGGCCGCCACTTCGATGCCCGCAGCCGCATAGCCCGGCTGGCGGGTCAGCACGATGTTGGTCCGGCGCGGCAGCGGCCCCGGCATGGACTCAAGGGTTCGCCGACCCATGATGACCGGCTTGCCCAAGGTGGCGCGCATGAAGTGGCGCATGTCCTTGGGCAGCCGCCAAGGCAGGCCGTTGTCGCGGCCAATGACGCGATCGCGGGTCATGGCGGTGATGAGCGCCAAGTTCATCGGTCAGGGCAGCCCGCTCTTGCCATGGGCCGTCGCGCTGGCAACCAGCCTAGGCCCGCGGCTAGGCGAGGGCCTGCCGCCCTCGACTGAATCCGGCAACCCGCCCGCTTCGACAGCGCCAACTGCCCGCCTAAACCGAGACGGGCGCCTTGATGGCGTCATGGCATTCGTAGTTGAGCAGCTCAATGTCGTCGATGGTGAAGGCGAACAGGTCGGTGACGTCCGGGTTGAGCCGCACCTTGGGCGGCGGCAGCGGCCCGCGGGCGAGCTGCTTGTCGGCTTGGGCCAAATGGTTCTCGTAGAGATGGGCGTCGCCGAAGGTATGCACGAAATCCCCCGGCGCCAAGCCGCTGACCTGGGCCACCATCAGGGTGAGCAGTGCGTATGAGGCAATGTTGAAGGGCACCCCGAGAAAGAGGTCGGCGCTACGCTGGTAAAGCTGGCAGGAAAGCCTTCCCTCGGCCACGTAGAACTGAAACAGGGCGTGGCAGGGCGGCAGGGCCATGCTGTCCACTTCCGCTACGTTCCAAGCGCTGACGAGGTGCCGGCGGGAGTTGGGATCGGCCTTGATGCGCCGCACCACTTGGCCGATCTGATCGATGGAGCCGCCGCCGGGCGCGGGCCACGAGCGCCACTGGGCGCCGTAAACGGGGCCCAATTCACCGTTTTCGTCCGCCCAATCATCCCAAATGTGAACGTCGTGGTCGGTCAGGTACTTGATGTTGGTGCTGCCGGACAGAAACCAAAGCAGCTCATGGACGATGAGCCGGAACGCCACCCGCTTGGTGGTGACCAAGGGAAAGCCGACGCCGAGATCGAAGCGCAGCTGATGGCCGAAGATGCTGCGGGTGCCCGTGCCGGTGCGGTCGCCCCGACAGGCGCCTTGGGTGCGCACGAGGCGCAGCAGGTCGAGATAGGGCTTCATCGGGCGATCCTCGAACGGTCCTGCGGGCGCGATGCGGCCCAAGCCATGACGAGGATACCAACGATCGCCATGGGCAGCGACAGCAGATCGCCCATCGTCACCCAATCCAACGCCATGTAGCCCAGATGTCCGTCCGGCTCCCGAAAGCGCTCCGTCAACAGCCGCAGCCCCCCGTAGCCGGCGAGGAAGACGCCGGAGACGAAGCCGGCGGGGCGCGGACGGGCAGCCGCCCACCAGACCAGGGCAAACAGCACGACACCCTCGGCAAAGGCCTGGTAAAGTGGCGAAGGATGCCGGGCGAAGGGCTCCCAGACGCCGGTACACAGCGGATTGATGGCCCGAATGGCGTCCGCCTTGCAGGGGTAGATGAAGGCCCAGGCGACATCCGTCATGCGTCCCGGCAACTCGGTGTTGGCGAAATTGCCCAAGCGCCCCAGGCCCAGGCCAATGGGCACCAGCGGGGCCACGAAGTCCGTGACCCGCCAGAAGCTCCGCTTGCGAAGGCGGGCGAACCAGACCATGGCGGCCACGACCCCGAGCAGGCCGCCGTGAAAGGACATGCCACCGTCCCAGATGCGCACCAGGATCATCGGATCCCGCGCCAAGGCGTCGAATCCATAGAACAGGATGTAGCCCAGCCGGCCGCCCAGCACCGCGCCCAAGGCGCCGTAGAACACCAAGTCGGAGAGTTGGTCGCGGGTCCAGTCCGCCGCGCGCCGGGCGCGCCACCGGCCGAGGTGCCAGCAGACCGCAAAGGCGACCAAGTAGGCCAAGCCGTACCAGCGCACCGCCAGCGGCCCCAAGGCGACGATGACCGGATCAATTTCGGGATAGTGCAATAATGGCGCCCTGCTGGCTTGCTTGTTTGCCCATCCGCTCAGCGAGCTGACGGCGTTTCTCTTCCGGATCGCGGAACGAGGTTAACAGATGAATCAACCCCTGCCCCCAACAACCGCCCCCGAGTTGCGCAGCAACTCGAACGCGAACTCCTTCGCGCAGTTGCGCAGCAACTCGAACGCGAACCCGTTCGCGCAGTTGCGCAGCGCCTCGAACGCATCGCCGCAAGGATCGCCGCCAAACGAACCCTGCGCGAACTTGTTCGCGCTGCCGCCAAGGCGGCACACAGATGCAATGGTTCGCGGCATCCCCGCGCTGTCCCCATGTGCCTGATTCTCATCGCCTACCGCCTAACGCCGGGGCAGCCGCTGGTCGTGGCGGCCAACCGGGATGAATTCCACGCCCGTCCGAGTGCGCCGGCGCACTGGTGGGACGATGCGCCCGGCCTGCTGGCAGGACGCGACCTGCAGGCGGGCGGCACTTGGCTGGGGGTGCGGGCCAATGGCCGCTTCGCCGCAGTCACCAACTTCACCGACCCGGATCTGCCGCCACCGCCCCGCTCCCGCGGCGCGCTGGTGGCGGACTTCCTGCGCGGCGCGCAAACCAGCACGGACTACGCTGCCAGCATCCAAGGCGAGCGTTACCAAGGCTTCAACCTGTTGCTTTGGGATGGCCGGACGCTGGCCTGCGCCTCCAATCGAGGGGCGACCAAAACGCTCGAACCCGGATGCCACGCCCTGACCAACGCCGAACTCGGCGCCCGATGGCCGAAGGCGGTGGACGGCGTCATCCGGCTGCGCGACGCGGTTGCGGCAGGCGCGGACCTCGATGGCCTGATCGACCTGATGCGACACGACCAACTGCCGGAAGGCGACGCGGGGCCGCCTCGGTCCGAAACGGCGGAGTCCCGCGCCACGCCCTGCTTCATACAGGGCGACGCCTACGGCACCCGAGCCAGCACCGCCGTAATCCAGGCCGAGGACGGCAGTGTCGCCTTGGCGGAGCAAAGTTACGGACCGCAAGGCGCACTGGGGGAACGACGCGATTTTCGCATTGCCAGCGATGTGCGGAATCAGAAACCTATCGGAACCCGACCCACACAACGGTAACCGAGTTTCGCGCAGCGAAACTCCAACACGCGAAGCGGGCGCGCATTGACTTCATGCACTGTCAATGACATCGTTTGGAATCGGAGGTGTATGGTGATGATCCAAGTAACGGCAAGGCTTCCCGACACTCTAGTCGCGAAGGCCGACCAAGCCGCGAACCACCTGAATCGTTCGCGCGCACAGCTGCTTAGGCTGGCGCTTGAGTACTACCTCGAGGACATCGAGGATCTCCGCTTGGCTCTGGACCGCCTCAGAGACCCAGCAGATCCGCTACTGGATTGGCAAGATGTCAGGCGCGATCTACTCGATCAAGATCAAGGCAAGCGCCGCTAAGGCGCTTCTGAAGATCGATGCTCACGACCGAAGCCGGCTGATCGCGGCAATCGACCGGCTTGCACACGAGAGGTCCGCCGGTTCGGCGCTAAAGGGAGAGTTTGGCGGGCTGCGGCGAGTCCGGGTTGGAAACTATCGGATCATCTATGAAACGATCCACGAAGAGCTAACGGTCTTGGTTGTTCGTGTCGGCCACCGTCGAGAGGTTTACCGGTAGGAATTACACTAAGCGGCTGCGGCGCTCGTTTCCCCGCGATCTGGAAAACCGGGTTTTCAGAAGCGCCGGGGTCACGCATATGGCTCGTCCATCGCCACGAACTCGGTCTCCTTGAGGGCGGCTTCGGTCCACGCCCGCATCGATTGGGTGTTGAGCAGCGCCTCCTGGTAGGCCTTCGCTGCGCCTTCGATGCGCACGCCGTAGGTGACGAAGCGGGAGGCCACCGGGGTGAAGAAGGCATCCGCCGCCGAGAAGCCGCCAAATAGGAAGGGACCGCCCGCGCCGAATTCGGCTCGGGTGCGGGTCCATTGGTCACAAAGGCGGTCGATGTCGCGGGCGACCTCGGGGTTCATGCCCCTGCCTAGGTGGCGGCTGCGGATGTTCATCGGCATGGCCGTGCGCAGCGCTTGGCAACTGGCATGGAAGTCGGCGGCGAGGGATCGCGCCCGTGCCCGGCAGAGCGGGTCCGCCGGCCAGATGCCGACCTCGGGGCGCAGTTCGTGCAGACGTTCCAGAATGGCAATGCTGTCATAGGTGGCGAACCCCGCGCCCGGCTCTCCCTCCCAAAGCACCGGCACCAAGCGGGTGGGCGAGAGCCTGTCGATATTGCGCGCCCAGTCTTCGGAGTCGAACTTCACCAAGCGTTCGGTGAAGGCAATGCCCAACTCCGTCATGGCCAGCCAAGGGCGCAGCGACCAGGAGGAGTAGTTCTTGTTGGCAATGACCAAGGTGAGCGGCGGCGTCGGCATGGTCAGGTCGCCGCAGCTCGGGCCTGCTCCGACGCGCCAAGCGCCTCGAAGGCTGCATCGGCCGAACCCCGAGTGCGGCGCAGGTCGCCCTCAGCGTGGGCGACGCCGGGAAAACGGTTGTGGCAGCCCGGAATCATCGACGCGCACCCACATGTGCGATCCATGCGCCCATTGCCGTCCACGTCCCCAAAACGCCAGGCAGAAACCGTATTCGCTCGTCTGGGCATGACAACCACTGAGGCAATACCTTGAGAACGACGAAGCAGTTCAAGCAGAACGCCAAGCGATTGAAGCAATTGACTGTTGGCCAAGGCAAAGTCACAAATCACCTCCAGAAGTGCGGACTGCTTCAAGACAGCAATGGTATCTTAGGCCGATGATGGCTTGCCAAGCGGAGAATTCGAACAACACGGCGGGCGCACGCGAGGGGTGGCCGTGAAGCGCAGCTTGCCCATCGGCATCCAGACCTTCCGCGAGGTTCGGGAGGCTGGCCACTACTACGTCGATAAGACGCCCCATATAGAACGCCTCTTGGGCGACGGCAAGCACTTCTTCCTGTCCCGTCCCCGGCGGTTCGGCAAGAGCCT
>JAPOTD010000119.1 GCA_026709365.1 Gammaproteobacteria bacterium | reverse complement strand
CCGACATGGGCCTCCACCGTGACCTTGGGCGCGGCCATGCCCAACTGCGCCCGTGTGCGCACCGCCGCGTTTGACGGCGGCTGCTTCGATTCGGCGTTCATGGCGGATGGTCCTGCCCGGCTGCCCCGATGGCTGGCTGTTGCAAGAAGTGACCATGCTACGAAGCGGCTGCGTCCTTCTCTACGGCCAATCTCGCAACGGGTTGTGCGAGATGTCGCAGACCTTCAGTTGCATGCTGGTGCGTGCTGTCGCACTGATTTGGTGCGAAAGCCGAGGTCGCGCCCAGCGAAGGCTGACTCGCAGACAAGGTGTCCTCGGGCGTGAATGACGCGACCGCAGCTGGCTCCTGAATCGATCTCGTCCGGGCACTTGGCACGAATCCTGATTGGATTCTGGTTGGTGCTATTGGACGCAGGGTCGCCTTGGCGGCTCATCAACAAACGCAAGACAGGGGTTCATCCATGAAGAGATTACTTGTTAGTTTACTGGCCGTTGCCACCGGAGCCGCCTCGCTGGCCTTTGCCGCCAGCACGGCTTGGGCCGCGGAGTTTTCGGGCAACGTGACCTATGCAACCGATTACCGCTTTCGCGGCATTTCCCAAGGCGACCGCTCCCAAGCCATTCAGGGCGGCTTCGACCTCGAACTGGAGAACGGCTTCTATGTCGGCACTTGGGCGTCAAACGTGGCCGCTTGGTCCGGCGGCACCATCGAGACCGATTACTACGGCGGCTTCGGCGGCGAGTTCTCCGAGGGCGTCGCCTACGACATCGGCGTGCTCTACTACGGCTATCCCGAGGACGATGCCTCCCCGGACTTGGACTACGTTGAGATCTACGGCAGCGTCAGCATCGAAGACTTCACCATTGGCGCCGCGTTCTCCCCCGACTACTTCGCGGGCACCGGCGACTTCTGGTACCTGTACGGCGACTACTCTTACGGCTTGGTGGAAAACGTCTCCCTGGACCTCCACTTGGGCTGGAACATCTTTGACGGCAAGTCCGGCGGCGAGGCCTTTGGCATCGGCAACGCCGGAGATCCGGACAGCAGCTACATCGACTACTCCGTCGGCCTTGGCACCTCCGGCTTGGGCCTTGACTGGGGCATCGCCCTCGTCGGCACCAACCTGAGCGAGAGCGAGTGCTTCGGCGGCTCCGCGACCTGCGACACGACGGTCGTGGTTTCGGTGTCGAAAAGCCTGTAATTGAGCGAAAATTCTTTTGCGCTGCCGGTGAGCGGCCTAGGCTGGCGGCGGTGCTTAAGGATCTTCCACATCCAACAGGAGAAAACCTATGAAACTCATCTCAGCCATCATCAAGCCCTTCAAGCTCGACGACGTGCGCGAAGCGCTTTCCGCCATCGGCGTCCAAGGCATGACGGTGACCGAAGTCAAGGGCTTCGGGCGCCAGAAGGGCCATACCGAGCTCTACCGGGGCGCTGAGTACGTCGTGGACTTCCTGCCCAAGGTCAAGGTCGAGGTTGCGGCTGACGACGGCCTGCTCGACCAGGTGCTGGAGGCCATCACCAGCGCCGCCAACACGGGCAAGGTGGGCGACGGCAAGATTTTCGTCACCTCTTTGGAGGAAGTGGTGCGCATCCGCACCGGAGAAACCGGGTCCGAAGCGGTCTAGCGCCGGGCTCGTCATGGAATGGGAGCGCAGCCCCGAGGCTAGCCCACTGTTCCTTTTGCTGCCAGCGGCGCGCCGCATTGTGGGGCGCCGAGGGCTTTGGGAAAAAAGGCTTTAGGAGAAAAAGATTGTGGAAGATCTGATTCAGACCAACTACGCGCTCGACACCTTCTACTTTTTGGTCATGGGGGTGTTGGTGATGTTCATGGCGCCGGGCTTTGCCATGCTTGAAGCGGGCATGGTTCGCGCCAAGAACACCTCGGAAATTCTCACCAAGAACGTCGCGCTGTTCGCCATCGCCTGCATCATGTACATGGTCTGCGGGTACTTCATCATGTACCCAGGCGCGGGCGAAGGCGCTTGGCTGCCCATCCTGGGGCTCGGCATCGGCGAGGAGAACACCGCCGAGGCGGTGCTGGCCGACGAGGAAGGTTACTCCAAACGTTCGGACTACTTCTTTCAAGTGGTTTTCGTGGCGACGGCGATGTCCATCGTCTCCGGCGCCGTGGCGGAACGCATGAAGCTGTGGGCGTTCTTGGCGTTTGCGGTGGTGATGACGGGCTTCATCTACCCCGTGCAGGGCTTCTGGAAATGGGGCGAGGGGTGGTTGCACGCGCTCGGCTTCGTGGACTTTGCCGGCTCCGGCGTGGTTCACATGTGCGGCGCCACTGCCGCGCTGGCCGGGGTGCTGCTGCTCGGTCCGCGCAGCGGCAGGTACGGCGCGGATGGCAAGGTGAACGCCCTGCCCGGCGCCAACATGCCGTTGGCGACGCTGGGCATGTTCATCCTGTGGTTCGGCTGGTTCGGCTTCAACGGCGGGTCGCAGTTGGCGTTGAACAACATCGAAGACGCCAACGCGGTGGCCCAGGTATTCGTGAACACCAACATCGCTGCCTGCGGCGGCTTGCTGGCGGCGCTCATCCTGGCCCGCCTGATGTTCGGCAAGGCTGACCTCACCATGGCGCTGAACGGTGCCTTGGCGGGGCTGGTCTCGATTACCGCATCGCCGCTGTCGGGCAGCGTCGAGCTGTCCCTGCTGGTCGGCGCCGTGGGCGGCCTCTTGGTGGTGTTGTCCATCATGCTGTTCGACAAGCTCAGGATCGACGACCCGGTAGGCGCCATATCCGTTCACGGGTCGGCCGGCATTTGGGGGCTGCTTGCGGCCTGCCTGACCGACCCCGAGGCCACCTTGGGGGCGCAGGTCATTGGCATCGTCGCGATTTTCGCTTGGACCTTCATCACCAGCTTCATCGTTTGGTTCGTGCTCAAGAAGGCGATGGGCATCCGCATCTCCGAGGAGGAGGAGTACACGGGCGCCGACTTGGCCGAGACCGGCATCGAAGCCTACCCGGAGTTCGTGAAGGCCTAGGTCTTGTCAGGTTGCCGCCGCACCCAAGGTCGGGCGCGGCGGCAGCCGAAATTCAACTGGCCGGTGTAGGATAAGCGCCTTGGGCGGACCATTCGCCCAGGGCGCTTTCTTTTTGGGAACCCAAGGGACAAGCCATGCGCTACGTCAGCACCCGCGGGCAAACCGCGCCGCTCGCCTTCAGCGATGCGGTCATCACGGGCTTGGCGCCCGATGGGGGGCTGCTGGTCCCGGAGCGCATCCCTGACGTCGGCGGCGAACTTGAGGCGCTCTCGAAGCTAAGCTTCACCGGCTTGGCGAAGGCGGTGCTGCCGCGCTTCGTCGATGACGTGCCGCCATCGGACCTTGGCGCGCTGGTCGATGCGGCCTACGCCAGTTTCGACTGCGCTGAGGTCGTGCAGCTGCGCCGGGCCGGCGCCATTCAGGTGCTGGAGCTCTTCCACGGCCCCACCCTATCCTTCAAGGACATCGCCTTGCAGTTCCTGGGCCGGTTGTTCGCCCACATCCTGCAAGCCAGGGGCGAGCGGCTCAACCTGCTCGGCGCCACCAGCGGCGACACCGGCAGCGCCGCCATCGCCGGGGTGCGCGGCCAGCCGGGCATCAACATCTTCGTCATGTATCCCCTGGGCCGCGTCAGCCGCCTACAGGAACTGCAGATGACCACCGTGACGGACGCCAATGTCCACTGTCTGGCGATTAAGGGCAGCTTTGACGACTGCCAGACGCTGCTCAAGGGCGTCTTCGGCGACTTGGCGTTCAAGCGACGACTGGCCCTAGGCGCGGTCAACTCCGTGAATTGGGCGCGGGTGCTGGCCCAGGTTCTCTACTACGGCTACGCCAGCCTGCGCAGCCCGACGCCGCCCTCGTTCTGCGTGCCCACGGGCAATTTCGGCAACGTCTTTGCCGGCTACGTCGCCAAGCGCATGGGCTTTCCCATCGACAAGCTGATTGTGGCCACCAACGAGAACGACATCCTGTCGGTGTTCTTCGCCTCCGGCCTGTACCGACGGGGGGAGGTCCGGTTCACCGTGTCGCCGGCCATGGACATTCAGGTGGCCAGCAACTTCGAGCGCTTCCTGCACTACCACTTGGATGGCGACGCCGAGGCCTTGAGGGCCTTCATGGCTACCTTTCAAGCCCAGGGCGAAGCGCGGCTGCCGCCGCCGGGCGACGAGGCGTTCATGGCCACGGCGGTCGATGCCGGCGATACCCTTGAAGCCATACGCGATGTGCATCGAGCCACCGGCTATGTGGCGGACCCGCACACCGCAGTGGGGCTGGCCGCCGCCCGCCGCCTGTCGGTGCCGGGCCCGATGATCTGCATGGGGGCCGCGCACCCGGCCAAGTTCCCGGAGGCGGTCAACGAAGCCGTCGGCGAGCCGGTGGCTGTCCACCCGGCCTTGGAGTCCCTGCGCGGGCTGCCGGAGCGCCGCACGGTGCTCAAGGCTGATGCGGCGGCGGTGAAGGCGTTCATTGAAGCGAACGCCGGTTCCTAGAGCGCCTCAATCCGCTCCACGGCATCCACCAATTCATCGAGATGGGTGATCTCGACTGTAGCCGTTGCGGTCGCGGGCTCCTCCCGCATGGACTGCTGAACAGGGCCGTTGAACCAGATGGTGTGCAGCCCTAGTTCGGCAGCGCCGGCGATGTCGTCAATGGGGTGGTCGCCAATGTGCGCCACCTCGTGGGGTGCCGCGCCGGTGTGGCGCAGTGCCGCCTCAAACAGCTCCGGGGCCGGCTTGCTGGCGCCCACGTCGGCGGCGCAGAAGCTGAAGGAGAAGTAGCGGTCGAGCTTCAGCCGCTTGGGGTCGGCGTTGCCGTTGGTGAGTGAGCCCAAAGTGTAGCGGCGCGACAGGTTGCCCAGGGCGCCGAAGGCGCCGTCGAAGAACTTGATGTTGTGGCGCGCCTTGATGAGCACCTCGAAAGCCCGTGCCGCCAACTGCCGGGCTTGGGCCTCCCGGTACCCCGACTGACGCATCACCTGCTGGAGAATGGCCACTCGCAGACCGGAAATGTCGTGCGCCAGTTGCGGCTGTTCGTCAATCAGGCGGCCGCGCATGGCCATGAGGTCAGAGGTGTTTCGATAGACCGCCGCCGCGGCCGGAAGCTCCGCTTCAAGCCAGGCGACCAAGCGCCGCTCCGCTCCGCCAATCACCGTGCGCACGTTCCATAGCGTATTGTCCAAGTCAAAGGTGATGACGCGCAGGCGGGGCATGGGCCGTCAATCCGTCTGCTTTTCCGCTCGGGGGTGGGCGGCGTCATAGACCTTGGCGAGATGCTGGAAATCCAGGTGCGTGTAGATTTGCGTGGTGGCGATGTCAGCGTGGCCGAGCATTTCCTGCACGGCGCGCAGGTCGCCGGAAGATTCGAGAACGTGGCTGGCAAAGCTGTGCCGCAACAGGTGCGGATGCAGCACGTTGCTGCCCAGCCGGGCTTGTCCCCAACGCTTGATGCGCTGTTGGACGGCGCGCTGGCTGATCCGCTTGCCGGTGCGGGTGACGAACAGCGCTGCGTCGGGCTCGACCCCGGAGCGGGTGGCCAGATAGGACTCGATGGCCGCAATCGACTGTCGCCCCAAAGGCACGATGCGGGTCTTCTCGCCTTTGCCCGTGACCCGAACCATGCCGTTGGCCAAGTCGAGGTCTTGGCGGTCGATACGAACGAGCTCGCTTAAGCGAATGCCGCTGCCGTAGAGCAGTTCGATCATCGCCAGGTCGCGCTGTTCCAACGCATTGCCGGGCTCGGAGTCGAAGAGCTTGGCGGTCAGGTCGGCGTCCAAGGTGCCGGGCAGCCGGCTGCCGCGTTTGGGGGAGCGGACGCCGGCCACCGGATTGGCGTTCACCACCCCCTGCTTCTCCAAGTAGCGGAAGAAGCTGCGCAGGCTGGAGAGCAGGCGTTGGCAGGATCGGGCGCTCAAGCCCCCACGGCGCAGCTTGGCCACCATCGAGGACACCTGATTGGGCTTGATCTCGCCCCAAGCCTCGCCGTTGACGGCCGCGAACCGCTCGATGTCGCGCCGATAGGCCTTCAGCGTATGGGCTGAATAGCGCTTTTCGTAGGTCAGGTAATCCAGAAAGCCCTGCAGATGCGCATCCATCATCAGTCCCAACTAGGCGGTCGCCAGGCGCAAGCCTAACTCACTTGCCAACCCCGTCCGGCAATCAGGAAACCAAGTGATCGATGATGCGCGCCAACACATCGCCGATGTAGCCGATGAACAGGGTGTCCATGTTCGAGGAGAAATGGTCCGCCCTGCGGCTGCCGACGGCCAGGCAGCCTTCGCCGACCTTCAATGCCAAGGGCAGCAGCACGGCGCTGCCGTCCGCTTCGTGGTCCTGAACCGGGAACACGGCCTTAAGTTCGGAGGCCCGCAGGGTTGAGCAAAGCGGTTGCGAGTTGTGGACCAAGCCCGCGGTGGGGAGGCCGTCGGCGTGGCCGCGCAGATGGTCAAGGTGCAGGTGGTCACGCTGCAGATGGCAGCAGACGAAGTCGGCATTGAAGTCCACCAGAAGGTGGGTGGCCAGCACCTCGTTCAGCTCGTGCCAAGTCGAAACGTCGAGCAGCGCCAAGGTCAGGGAGCGGGTCTTGGCGAACAGGCCATCGTTGGCACGGGCGGTTTCGATGAGGTCGTTGAGCTGCCGAAGCACTCGAATGTTGCGCTCCCGGAGCACTTGGACCTGCCGTTCGATCAGCGAAACGGCACCCCCGGATCGGTGCGGCAACGCCAATTCGGAGAGCAGTGCGGGGTGGGTTTGGAAGAAGTCGGGATAGCGTCTAAGGTAGTCGATGACCTGTTGTTCGACGATTTCAACCAGTTTGGGCTCACTCACAAGCTGAGGCTGCCTTCAAACACCAAAGTGGCGGCGCCGGCCATTTTAACGGGGGCCCCCGCGCCCTGCCAGTGGACCCACACTTTGCCGCCGGGCAGGGACACCTTGACCTGCGGGTCGAGCCAGCCATGCAGGCGGCCGGCCACGACGGCAGCGCAGGCGCCGGTGCCGCAGGCCCGGGTTTCCCCCACGCCCCGTTCATGGACGCGCAGCCGCACGTAGCCCGGATCGACAATCTCGCAGAAGCCGATGTTGGCGCCCTCGGGGAAGCAGGGATGGCGGCTGATTTCGCCGCCCGCCTCAGACACGGGCGCGGCGGAGATGCGATCGACAAAGATCACGCCATGCGGGTTGCCCACGGATACGGGCGTGACGTCCATGCCGCCGCTGGCGGTGTTGACGCGCCAAGCCCCCGTTCGCTGCGTCGGCGAGACGGCGTCCTGATCCGCCCTGAACGGCACCTCATGCGGATCCGTTGCCGGCGCCTGGAGCTCGATTTCCACATCGCGACCGGCCAGCGCACCGCTCACTTGGCCGCCGTCGGTGCTCAACTTCAGACCGGGCTTGAAGCTCAATTGCCGCTCGTGAATGAAGCGCACGATGCAGCGCGCCCCGTTGCCGCACTGTTCGGCGGGGCTGCCGTCGGCGTTGAAGATGCGGTAGTCGAAGTCCACGTCCGGGGCCGTCGGCGGCTCCACCGCCAGCAGCTGGTCGAAGCCGATGCCGGTCTTGCGATCCGCCCAGCGACGGATCAACGGCGGCGTCAGCCGAAAGTCCTGGGTCACTAGGTCGATGACCATGAAGTCGTTGCCAAGGCCGTGCATCTTGGCGAATCGGAGCGGTTCACCCATCGGCATCGATCCGTTCCAGGGCCAATTGGTCGTTGATGTGCTCACGGCGGCGCACCACGCGAAAGCGGTCGCCATCCACCAGCACTTCCGCAGGCCGGCCCCGGGCGTTGTAGTTGGAGCTCTGCGCCATCCCGTAGGCGCCTGCCGAAGCCACCGCCAGCAGATCGCCCGATGCCAAGGCCAGCTTCCGCTGCCGCGCCAGGAAGTCGCCGCTTTCGCAAACTGGGCCGACGATGTCCCAGCAGGCGGTCAGGGCGCCGTCGTCGGCCGGCAGCACCCGCTCCACGCGATGCCAGGCTTGGTAAAGGGCGGGCCGCAACAGGTCGTTCATGGCGGCGTCCACCACGGCGAAGCTGCGCTGTCCGTCCTGCCTGCCGGGCTTGAGATATTCGACCCTAGTGAGCAGCACGCCGGCGTTGGCGGTCAGAAAACGGCCGGGTTCAAGAACCAGGGTTTGCGGCCGGTCGCCGAGACGCGCCTTGACGGCCGTGGCCAGCTGCCGCGGCTCGAACGGCGCCTCGTCCCGATAGGTGACCCCGAAGCCGCCGCCAATGTCGATGTGGCCGAGTTTCATTCCTGATGCCTGCAATTCGTCGAGCAGGTCGAGCAGCCGGTCCAAGGCTTCCAGATAGGGCTCCACTTGCTCGATCTGGGAGCCGATGTGGCAGGCGAGGCCCGAGGCTGCAAGCCAAGGGTGGCGCTCGGCTTCAGCCAGCAGCTCAGCCGCGTCGCTGGCCTGGACGCCGAACTTGTTCTCCTTGAGGCCCGTGGCGATGTAGGGGTGGGTGCGGGCATTCACGTCGGGATTGACGCGCAGCGCCACGGGCGCGATTCGCTGCAGCCGTTCCGCTTGGCGAGCGATGCGCTGCAGTTCGGCGGCGCTTTCCACATTGAAGCAGCGGATGCCCAGCTTAAGGCCCAAGTTGATTTCGGCCTCGGACTTGCCCACCCCGGAAAACACCACGGTTTCAGGAAGCGCCCCGGCTGCGATGACGCGCTGCAGTTCGCCGCCGGAGACGATGTCGAAGCCGGCGCCGAGTTCATTCACTAGGCGCAGCACGCCGAGGTTGGAGTTGGCCTTGACCGCATAGCAGATTTCGGCCCGAACGTCGGCGAATGCCGCCTCAAGCCGCCGGTATTGGGCGCGGATGGCGTCCGCTGAATAGACGTAGGTGGGCGTGCCCACGGCTTCGGCGATGTCGGCGAGCGAAACCGGGCCGGCGCAAAGCGCCCCGCCTTGATGCTGGAAGGCCACTAGATCGCTCTCTGGCGCGGCTCGGCCGGGGCCAGCGCGGATTCCTCGCCGGGCAAGTAGAGAGGGCCTTTCTGGCCGCAGGTGGCCACCAGCGACAGAGCCAAGGCAATGAGCAACCAACGCAATTGAAGCCACCGCAGCTTAAGGATTGGCGGTGACTTTAATGGTCGGGGGCCGGATGGCGCAAGCGCCTCTCGCCCAGAGGGCGAGAGGCGGATGGAGTTTCGCTACGCGAAACTCCGCGCTGATTGATGGGGGTGGATTCCTGTGGGTTTCTGAATCTCTGCGCGGTGCGGTGTGGCGAGGTGGGAGGCTCTGGGGTTTAGGGGACGTGCATCGGGCAACCGGGACGGCGACGGCCAGTGAGCGTTTTGCCTTCAGGCGGTCTCGGGCCCGTTCGGGCTCCCCGCCGCCTCGCCCAGCAGGTGTTTGGCAAAGGACGGGATCGGCATCGAGCACCGGCCCTCATCGTCAGTCTCGAGCAGGCCGCTATGCTTTGCCCTGCGCAGAAAGCCCGCCGCCGACTCGACGGAGATGCCGTGCCTCTCCATGATGTTGCGGGTTATCTCCGATTCGAGCGGCGGACGGTCCGTCCTTTGGAGTTTCTCGGCCAGATCGGTCGCGTAGTCGCGGAACAGGGGGTTGTCCCGCGTCAGGCTTTGCAGCCTTCGCCCGTAATACGCCTTGCGTCCCGCATCGCCCAATGCAATGGCCTCGGTGAGCGGGGAACGCCGCGCATCGCCCATGACTTCCGCGGAGGGCGCATTGGACTTCAGAACGGTCAAGGCAGCATGCAGGTAGGTCGCCAAGTGCTGCGGCCAGTGGCCGCTGCGCTCCAGGATGGTGGCCTGCCATGCTCCGCCATGCGTCACTCCGAAGCGTGCGAAGCAGCGTTCCACCGCCATGCCGGCGGCGCGGTCGTCCAGACCAGCCAGCGGCAAATCGTGGCCGACGGAAGCGCGGGAAATGCCCACATCGCCTAGGGCGTCCCAAGTGCCCGGCAGGCCGAAGGCGCAAAACGACAGGGGGGCGGAGACCATCCCCTGGTGGATGGAGGAGAGGGTGCCCGGAACCGCTCCCGGAACTTGCCCGGAGATGCCCTGCGCCTCATCGATGAGCAGGATGATCTGCCACTCGTTCCAATGATGGGAGCGTCTGGCCGACACGGCCTCGATGTCTTCCAACAAGCCGCTTGGAGCGGCGCCCAGTTGAAAGCCCATCACGCTGAAGCCCCGTTGCAGCATCGATTCAGCGATGGTCCTGACACCCTGCTTGGCCCTCTTCGCACCTCCCTCGCCCAGAAACGCGCGGAACCGCTCCTCCCTGTCGGTGCTGTCAGCCCCTGTCGCGGACATCAAGTCTTGGGCCAGACGCTTGGCGATGGCTTCGTCCACGGCCTGCGCGATGGCCTGCGGGCATTCCGCACGGGCGCCGTTAAGGAGAACGGGAAGCCATCGCCGCTCGCCGGACCCTGTGGGCGACAGGGTGCGCATCTCCTCCTGGAACTGCGCCATCAAGGCGCTTTTGCCGACCCCTGGAGGGCCTTCGACGGCTAGGGTGGCGTTACCCGGCCGTCCAAGGAAGAGCGCATTGGCAATGGACCGGAAGGCATTGATTTCCCTTTCGCGCCCGGAGAAAAAAGGCTGGCCGCGCCCCGTGAGCTGCGCCCGGTCCTTGTCGGCGAGGAAAACCGGCAAGGGAACGCCATCCTGCTCCCGCAGAGCGCCATCATCAATGTAATCGGCGTCCACAGCCTCAAGGTGATTCATTCTAGTGTGTCGCCTCGCCCAGCAGGTGGGTGGCAAAGGACGGGATTGGCATGGAGCATCGTCCCTCATCGTCAGTTTCGAGCAAGCCGTGGTGTTTTGCCTTACGCAGGAAGTCCGCCGCCACCTCAACGGACACGCCATGTCTCCTCATGATGTTTCGGGTGACCTCTGATTCAAGGGGCGGACGGTCCGCCCCCCGAAGCGCTTCCGCCAAATCGGCAGCGTAGTCGTGGAACAACGGGTTATCCCGCGTCATGCCTCGCAGGCGCCGTCCGTAGTACGCCTTGCGTCCCGCATCGCCCAACGCGATGGCCTCGCTGAGCGGGGATCGCCGCGCATCACCCATGACCTCCGGCGATGGGGCTTTGGCCTGCAGGATGCTTAAGGCGGCATGCAAGTAAGTCGCCAAGTGCTGCGGCCAGTTGGCGCTGCGCTGGAGGATGGCCCGCTCCCAAGCCTCCGCATGGGTCACGCCGTACTGGGTGAAGCAGCGGCGCACTGCTATTAGGGAGGCGCGGTCGTCCAAGCCGGACAGCGGCAGGTCGTGGCCGATGGAGGTGCGGGAGACGCCCACGTCGGACAATGCGTCTGCGGTGCCGGGCAGCCCGAAGGCGCAAAAGGACAGGGGAATCTGTGCGAGGCCTTGGTGGATGGAGGACAGGGTGCCCCCAACCGCCGCTGGCCCACGAGGGGATATCCCCTGCGCTTCGTCGATGAGTAGGACGACTTGCCACTCGGACCAGTGCCGTCCCCGCAAGTCGGCAAGTTCAAGCACCGTGGATGGCTTAGGGGCCTTCCTACTACCGATGGCGAAGCCCATTGCCGAGACGCCGCGGTCCAGGATTTCCTGGGCGACGGAGCGTGCGTTGTCCAAGGTGCCTTTGCCGATCAGGGCGGCCAAGCGCTGGGCGTGGAAGGTCTCCTCATTCCCATCCCCGGCGTCCATCAGGTCGTGCGCCAGACGTTCGGCGATGGCCCCGTCCACCACCGACATGATCGCCTGCGGCGACATCGCCAGCGCGCCGTCGAGCGTCACGGGCAGCCAACGCCTAGCCCCCGACCCGGTGGGAGGCAGTGTGCGCATCTCTTCCTGAAACTGGGCCATCAGGGCGCTTTTGCCCGCTCCCGGGGGGCCTTCGACGACGAGGGTGGCGTTGCCGGGCCGCCCAAGGAAGAGCGCATGGGCCATGGACCGGAAGGCGTTGATTTCCCTTTCGCGCCCGGAGAAGAAGGGCTGGCCGCGCCCCGTAAGCTGCGCTCGGTCCTTGTCGGCGAGGAACACCGGCAAGGGAACGCCATCCTGCTCCCGCAGGGCGCCACCATCAACGTAATCGGCGTCCTTGGCGTCCATGCGAATCATCCTAGCATGAACGAAAAAGTGCGAGGTGCGACACGTTCTTGGTGACACGGTAAACGGCGACCTGTCCGCTAAGAGGCTGGCCTTCCTAGCTCGAACAGCGGAACTGAGAAGTGTGCGTAGGAGCAGCCAGCACACATCCGCCGAACTGCTAATCCGAGAAGACCGCGACTTTGGGCATGGATTGGCGAACGCTGAACGAGTGCCTTGTAGAGATCGAGGATGCTGCACGATCCGGCGGGCACAGAGTTCCGAAAGGTCCTGAGCCAGCACGGAGCATGACATTGGCGCTGCTGGTGCATTACACTACCGAAGCACTGGCGCTCACAGGAAGCCAACCATGGCAGCAATCGTTGTCAATCTGCCCGACGAAGATATGGTCCAGGACTTGAAGCTCCGGGCAGACCGAAACAATCGCTCGCTCGAAGCCGAGGTATGGCACATCCTTGCTGACGCGGTAAACCGCGACCTGTCGGCCAAGAGGGTGGCCTTCCTAGCCCGAACAGCGGAACTGAGAAGTACACTAAAGGGTCGGCAGCACACGCCCGCCGAACTGCTAATCCGAGAAGACCGCGACTTTGGGCACTGATTGACAGTGGTGCTGGTGGTCGATGCGAGCGTAGCGGTCAAGTGGCTTGTGCCGGAGGAAGGCTCGGATTTGGCCCTTGGGCTGCACGATTCAACTCAGGAGATGCATGCACCTCGCCTGCTTGCCGCGGAAGTCACCAATGCGCTCTGGCGAAAGGCGCGAGTGGGTGAACTCGATCAGGCCGAGGCGTCCGCGCTTGCAGCCGAGGTGCCCCGCTTGCCAGTCCAGTGGCATATGGATGAGACCATATGTGCGGACGCCGCTCGGCTCGCCATTGCCTATGACCGGCCTGTTTATGACTTCATGTACCTCGCGTTGGCGCAGCGCTTGAGCACCCGTTTGGTGACTGCTGACCAACGCTTCGTAAACGCGCTTGCAACGGGGGACCACGGTGATCTCGTCGTGGGTTTAAGGAGCGCGGGAGGCGATGGGTAGCAGACCATGAACACTGTGTACCGAAACCTTCCCATTGGGACGATTCGCTTCGACCCTGAAAATCCCAGAATCAAGGTCGCGCTGGAGAAGTACGGCGACAAACTTGACGACTAGCGCATCCGCTTCGCGTTGCAGACAGCCACCGAAGGTCTTTCCACCACTTCCTCTTATCGATCGCTGAAGGATTCAATACGCGCAGCAGGGGGCATCTCCATTCCCATAGTCGTCTGGCCCGATGGTGACCAGTTTGTATGCGTCGACGGCAACACCCGTTTGGCCGTGTATCGCGAACTCGAGGATGAGGGTGTTCCCGGAAACTGGAACGAAATCAACTGCTTGGCCCTTGACGACCACAACCAACTCGATATCGAGACCATCCGAGTTACGTCCCATCTTGTGGGCGCGCGGGAGTGGCCCGCCTACGAGAAGGCGCGCTACCTCCACTATCTGCGCAACGTCGAGTTCATGGACTACGACGAAATGATTGCCCGCTGTGGCGGAAACAAGAACACCATCACTGATGAC
>JAPOTD010000078.1 GCA_026709365.1 Gammaproteobacteria bacterium | reverse complement strand
TGAAACAAGTATTGATGTTCTATCATCTAAATTCAGGGCCAGCCATCAGCGGCACTTTCGGGAGACTTGCCGATCAAGGGTGAGCGGCCGGCCTTGCGCCGCCGCCATCGCTCGGCGCGACGCCACCTGTCCGCCAGCCAGCAACGGCTGCACGCCCAGGCCGTGCGCCGCTGTTTTCTGGCCTCGCCCCTGGCTTGGCGCAGCCAGCGCATTGCCGCCTACCTCAGCGTGGATGGCGAAGTGAACCTGCGTCCCTTGCTCGACGGCCTAGCGCGGATGGGCAAGCTGCTGGCCTTGCCGGTTATTGAAAGGAGCCTTCAGCTAGGGGAGCGCGAGGGGCCTTCCCCTCGCATGAAGGAGCTTCAGCTAGGGGAGCGCGAGGGGCCTTCCCCTCGCATGAAGGAGCTTCAGCCAGGGGAGCGCGAGGGCCCCACCCCTCGCAGAAACAGCAATCGCATGTCATTTTTCGTGCATCGACTCGAAGCGCCGCTCACTCGGAACCGCTTCGGCATCGAGGAGCCGCCGCTGGGCGCCCCTTGGATCAATACCCGTGCGCTTGACCTCGTGCTAGCGCCACTGGTGGCCTTCGATGACCAAGGCAACCGGCTGGGCATGGGCGGCGGCTTCTACGACCGGCATTTCGGCAACCTGCCCCAGTGCCTGCGCCCATTGCTGGTCGGCGTCGCCCATGAGGTGCAGTGCGCCGACGCCTTGCCGGCGGCGCCTTGGGACGTGCCCTTGGACGGCATCCTCACCGAAGCGGGCTGGCGCAGCTTCAGCCCGCGCATGGGGTTTTGACGTGGCCGTTCGCCGCATCATCCGCATGGGGCATCCCACCCTGCGCAAAGTGGCCGCTCCCGTGCCCCCCGCCGCCTTGAGCGACCCCGGCTTCAAGCGGCTGGTGGAGGACATGGTCGATACCTTGCGCGACTACGGCGGCGTCGGCTTGGCCGCCCCGCAGATCAACGAGTCCGTTCGCCTGGCGGTCATCGAAATTCCCGGCGGCCCGACCCGCTACGGCGAAGTGCCGCGAATGCCGCTGACGGCGTTCGTCAATCCCGAGGTGCGGGTGCTGGACGACGCGCCCAACGGCGTCTGGGAGGGCTGCCTGTCGGTGCCCGGCCTGCGCGGCTACGTCGAACGGCCCGGGCACATCAAGGTCAGCGCCCTCAATCTCGCCGGGCAGCGCATCAGCCTCGAACTCAAGGGCTTCCTCGCCACCGTGTTCCAGCACGAGTTCGACCATCTGGACGGCAAGCTCTACATTGACCGGATGGCCGACACCGCCAAGCTGATGTTCGATGAGGAGTACCTGCGCCACGAGGCCGAACCCCCAGCCGATCCTGCTTAGCGCAAGAACAGTTCATAAGCCGGATTTCCGGTCTCCTCCCAGTAGCGGTAGCCGATCCGGTCTAGGTATTCGGACAGGGCGCTGCGCTCCTGCGGCCCCGCTTCGAAGCCGGCCAGCACCCGGCCCCAAGCGGAGCCGTGGTTGCGGTAGTGGAACATGGTGATGTTCCAGCGGCTGCCCAAACCCTCAAGGAACTCCAGCAGGGCGCCGGGGCGCTCGGGGAACTCGAAGCGGTACAGCAGCTCGGGCTTGGCCCGGAAGGCGTGCCCGCCGACCATGTGCCGCACGTGCAGCTTGGCGGTTTCGTTGTCGGTCATGTCCACCACCGGGTAGCCGGCGGCGCTCAGGCGCCCGGCCACCGCCGCCCGGTCGTCAGCCGATGCCACTTGCAGGCCAACGAAGATGTGGGCCCGGCGAGCATCGGCAAAGCGGTAGTTGAACTCGGTGACCCCCTGCGATCCCAAGGCCCGGCAAAATCGGCGGAAGCTGCCGGCCTGCTCATCGATGGTGACGCCGAGCACCACTTCCCGCCGCTCGCCCACCTCGGCCCGTTCGGAGATGTGGCGCAACCGGTCGAAGTTGACGTTGGCGCCGCTGACGATCGCCACGCAGCGGCGCTTTCCGGCCCGCCGGGCGGGCAGGCGTCCGGACTCGACCGCCTTTTTGAGGCCGGCGACCGCGACGGCGCCGGCGGGCTCCGCCACCGAGCGCGCATCGTCGAACACATCCTTGACCGCGCCGCAGATTTCATCGGTGGAGACCGTCACCACGTCATCGACGCAGGCGCGGGCGATCTTGAACGGCAATCGGCCGATCTGCGCCACCGACACCCCTTCCGCGAAGCGGTCGAGGGTTTCCGGCGGCAGCCGCACCCGGCGCCCGGCCGCCAGCGCCGCCTGCAGGCAGGCCGAGCCGGCCGCCTCCACGCCGATCACCCGGGTGGTGGGCCGCAGGTATTTGATGTAGGCGCCGATCCCGGCGATCAGGCCGCCGCCGCCGACGGGCACGAACACCGCATCGGCGTCCGGGCACTGGTTCATGATCTCCACGCCCACGGTGCCTTGTCCCGCAATCACCAGCGCATCGTCGTAGGGATGGACCAGCACCCGGCCCTCGGCCTGCGCCAGCGCCCGCGCCTTGGCGGCGGCCTCGTCGTAGCCGTCGCCGTGCAGGATCACTTCCGCGCCAAGGTCGCGAACCGCCTGCACCTTGATGGACGGCGTGTTGCGGCCCATCACTACTTGGGCATGGAGCCGCAGTTCGCGGGCGGCCAGGGCGACGCCCTGGGCGTGATTGCCCGCGGATGAGGCGATCACACCCTTGGCCCGCTGGCGCGCCGGGAGCTGCGCCATCCGGTTGTAGGCGCCGCGCAGCTTGAAGGAGAAGATGGGCTGCAGGTCCTCGCGCTTCAACAGCACCTCAAAGCCGCGGCCCAAGCGCTCCGAAATCCCCCTTGCGTATTGCAAAGGGGTTTCATTCGCGACATCGTACACGCGGGCGGCGAGTATTTTCTTGACGTAGGGCTCCAACATGGCGGATTGGCAGGCTTTCTTGGGCAAGGGGATGGGAGTATGGCGCAAGCGGCGCTGAAACGCAGTGCGGCGGAGGCGGCGCTGGCCCACATCGAGCCGCGCTTGGGGCCTAAGACAGTGGTCGGGGTCGGCACCGGCAGCACCGCTGACTGCTTCATTGACGCCTTGGCCGCGGTCCGGCACAAGTTCGACGCCGCCGTGGCCAGCAGCGAGGCGAGCGCCGAACGCTTGCGTGAGCGGGGCGTTGCGGTCATGGACCTGAACGCCGCTGCGTCGGTGGCCTTCTACGTGGACGGCGCCGACGAGGTGGATCCCGCCCGCTGCCTGACCAAGGGCGGCGGCGGCGCCTTGACCCGGGAGAAGATCGTGGCGGCGGCGGCGGAGGAGTTCGTCTGCATCGTTGACCATTCCAAGCTGGTGGCGCGCCTGGGCGCTTATCCCCTGCCCGTGGAGGTCGTGCCCATGGCCCGGCGCCTGGTGGCCAAGGCGCTGGCCGGGCTTGGCGGCGAGCCTGAGTGGCGCGAGGGCTTCACCACCGACAACGGCAATCTCATCCTTGACGTTCACGGCCTCGACGTCGCCGACCCACCGGCCTTAGAGCGGGAGATCAACAACATCGTCGGCGTGATCTGCAACGGCCTGTTCGCCGCCAACCGAGCCGATCTGGTCCTAGTGGCCGGCCCGGACGGGGTGCGCCAGCTATAGCCCCATGAGAGTGCTGGTGCTGCAGCATGTCGATGCGGAGCATCCGGGCACCTTGCGGGATTGCTTTCGCGAGGACGGCGTGTGCTGGGATGTGGTTCACCTCGACCGGGGCGAGCGGATTCCGGAGCTGGCCGCCTACGACGGCATGCTGGTCATGGGCGGCCCCCAGGACGTGTGGGAGGAGGACGCCCACCCGTGGCTGGTGCCGGAGAAGGCCGCGATCCGGCGCTTCGTGACCGAGTTGCAGCGGCCTTTCCTCGGCATCTGCCTGGGTCATCAACTGCTGGCGGACGCACTGGGCGGAACGGTGGCGCCGGGAACCGCTGAAGTGGGCATCATGACCATCGTGCGGACGGCGGATGGCCAGCGGGATGCGCTCCTTAACGGCCTGCCGGACCCCATGACCGTGCTGCAGTGGCACGGCGCGGAGGTCACTGCGCTGCCCGCGGCCGCCACGCTGCTGGCGAGTTCCGCCGATTGCCGCGTGCAGGCCTTTCGCGTCGGGCCGTGCGCATACGGACTTCAGTGCCATGTGGAGGTCGGCGTGGACATGGTGGATGAATGGGCCGCCATTCCGGCCTACGCGGCATCCTTGCGTCAGGCGCTCGGCGAAGATGGGTTGGCGCGACTGCGGCGCGAGGTCAATGAACGGCAAAGCGCCTTCCGCACCGCTGCGCACGGGCTGTACCGCAATCTGCGGGGGCTGACGGGTTGAGGGTTCTTTGGGGGAGGTGAAGGGGAGTTTGGCTGTCGTCCATCTCCTAAGCGTGGTGGGATAGTAATTGACGCGACGATCGACCGCTTGCGCGATGAAACGGGCGATTGAAGGACGACTACGGAATCAGCTTCCTCGGATTCATCACCCCGTTGGGATCGAACGTGCGCTTTAGGCCGCGCATCAGCGCCACTTCCTCCGGCGAGCGGCTGTAGCCTAGGAACTCCCGCTTGAGCAGCCCCACGCCATGCTCTGCGGAGATGCTGCCGCTGTATTCAGCCACCAGCTTGAACAGTTCCGGGCTCACGCGATGGCAGTGCGCCCGGAACTCAGGCTCGCTCCAGCCGGAGGGCTTGAGGATGTTCAGGTGCAGGTTGCCGTCGCCGATGTGGCCGTACCAGCACACCTCGAACTCCGGGTAGGCTTGGCTGATGAGGGCATCAGCCGCTTCCAGGAACTTGGGCATGTCGCTAAGGCGCACGGAAAGATCGTTCTTGTAGGGTGTGTGCGGCGCGAGGCTCTCGGAAATTCCCTCGCGCAGCGCCCAGAGCCGGGCAGCTTGGGCATCGCTCTGGCTCAAGACGCCGTCAGCCACCCAGCTCCGCTCCAGGCAGCGCTCGAAGGCTCTGCTGGCGGCATCCAAGGCCGACTCGTCGAACTCCAGCAGCGCATAGAACGGGCAGGCGTCACGAAGCGGCGGCGGCAAATCCCGCGCGGCGCGCACCTTGGCGAGCGCCGAGTCGGAAAAGAACTCGAAGGCCGACAGCGTCACGCCCTGTTGGAAGGCGCCTAAGACGTGCATCAGCGCATCGAACGCCGAGCAGCCTAGCACCATCACCCGCTGCGGCTGCGGCGGGTTGGCCAGGCGCACGTCCGCCTCCACCACCAAGCCGAGGGTGCCTTCGGAGCCGATGAGCAGATGCCGGAAATCGTAGCCCGTGGCGTTCTTGACCAAGCCATTGTTGCAGCGCAGCACGTCGCCCGCGCCGGTCACCGCCGTCAGCCCGGCGATCCAGTCGCGGGTTAGGCCGTAGCGGATCACCCGGATGCCGCCGGCGTTGGTGGCGATGTTGCCGCCAATCTGGCTGGAGCCGGAGGCGGCGAAGTCCACCGGATAGAACAAACCCCGCTCTTCAGCAAAGGCTTGCAGCGCGCCGGTCGCCACGCCCGCTTGGCAACGGACCAGCCGCTCGGCGGGGTCGAAGCCGAGAATCCGGTTCATGCGGTCGAAGGACACCACCACCTCGCCGCGCTCCGCCACCGCGCCGCCGGACAGGCCCGTGCGCCCGCCGGAAGGCACCAGCGCAAACGCTCGCGCGTTCGCCAACCGCACCAAGGCGACCACCTCGTCCAGGGTTTCGGGGAAGACCACGGCGCTGGGTGCCGCCCGGTAGGCTGTGGTCCGGTCGCTGCCCCAATGGTCCAGGTCTTCGGCGTCTCGGGTGATGCGGTTCGGCGGGAAAATGGTCGCTAGCGCTTCCGTCATGGCGCCAGGTCTGGTTCTAGGAGGCCTCAAGAACCGCCACCCCCGGCAGCGGCTTGCCTTCCACGAACTCCAGAAACGCGCCGCCGCCGGTGGAGATGCAGGAGATGCCGTCGCGCACGCCGTACTTCTCGATGGCGGCCAGGGTATCGCCGCCGCCGGCGATGGAGAAGGCTTTGGACTCCGCGATGCCTTCGGCGATTTGCCGAGTGCCTTCGCCGAACTGGTCGAACTCGAACACGCCCACCGGGCCGTTCCACAGGATGGTGCCCGCCTCCGCCAGCCGGGCCTTGAGACGCCGGGCGGTTTCGGGGCCGATGTCGAGGATTGCCTCATCGTCCGCCACTTGGTCGGCGAGGCGGAGCACGGCCCGCTCGTCCGGCCTAGGCCGTGCGCCGACCATCCAGTCCACCGGCACGGGCACCTCCACCTTGTCCGCCACCTGCGCGGCGTTGGCCTTGAGGCCGGCCTCGTGCAGGGAGGCGCCGATCGGCAGGCCGCGGGCGGCGGCGAAGGTGTTGGCGATGCCGCCGCCGACGATGATGCAGTCCGCCACGTTGGCCAAGCTGTCCAGCACGTTGAGCTTGGTGGACACCTTGGCGCCGCCGACGATGGCCACCAAGGGCCGTTTCGGCTTCTCCAAGGCCTTGGAAAGCGCTTCGAGCTCATCGGCGAGCAGCGGCCCGGCGCAGGCCAGCGGCGCATGGCGGGCCACGCCCTCCGTAGAGGCCTGGGCCCGATGGGCGACGGCGAAGGCGTCCATCACGAAGATGTCCCCGAGGTTTGCCAGAAGCTGGGCCAAGGCGTTGTCGTTGGCCGCCTCACCCTTGAGGAAACGGGTGTTCTCCAGCAGTGAAATGGGCCCTTGGGCGGTGGCGGCAGCTTCGATGCCCGGCAGCAGGGGCACGGTTTGGCCGAGCAGTTCCCCAAGCCGCGCGGCCACTGGCGCCAGCGAGAAGGCGGGATCGAACTGGCCTTCCTGCGGGCGGCCCAAGTGGGATAGGACGATGATCTCCGCCCCCCGCTCAAGCGCCAGCCGCAGGGTGGGCAGCGCCGCGCGGATGCGGGCGTCGCTGGCCACCGCGCCGTCTCGAACGGGCACGTTCAAGTCTTCGCGAATCAGCAGGCGCTTGCCCGTCAGCTCAAGATCCTGCATGCGTTTGAACTTGGCCATGAGGGATTGTCGGCATCACCCGCCAAGGCCGCGCCGCTTGGCCGACTCGACCGCTGCTTCGACCATGGCCACTAGGTTCCCCACGGTCATGCCAAGCGCCGCCATGGCCTCATCGCCCGGCGCGGAAAGGCCGAAGCGGTCGATGCCGAGCACATCGCCGTCGAGGCCGACGAACCGCCGCCAGTAGTCCGGGTGCCCGGCCTCCACGGCAATGCGGACGCGGGCTTGGCTCGGCATCACCGCCTCCCGGTAGTCGGCGTCCTGGGCCAGGAAGACATCGGCGCTCGGCATGGACACCATCCGAACGCCTAAGCCCCGCTCAGCCAATTGGGCTTGCGCGCCCATCGCCAACGCCACTTCCGACCCGGTGGCGATCAGCACGGCGTCCAGCGCGCCGGGCTCGGCCTTGAGCACGTAGCCGCCGCGGCGGATGTTGGCGAAGGCCGCGCGGTCCCGTGGTTGGCACTCGGTCTTCTGGCGGGTGAACACCAGCGCCGTCGGCCCGTCGCGCCGCGCCGCCGCGTGGGCCCAGGCGAAGGCCGACTCCACGGTGTCGCAGGGCCGCCAAGTGGAGAGGTTGGGCGTGGTGCGCAGGTTGGTGAGCTGCTCGACCGGCTGGTGAGTCGGTCCGTCCTCGCCGAGGGCCGGGGAGTCGTGGGTGTAAACGAAGATGTTGGGCAGGCCCATCAGCGCCGCCAGGCGGACGGCATTGCGGGCGTATTCCATGAACACCAGAAAGGTGCCGGTGAACGGCCGCAGGCCACCGTGCAGGCACATCCCGTTGGCGATGGCCGTCATGCCGAACTCGCGCACTCCGAAGCTCAAGTAACGATCCGCTGGCGCGTCCCGCCACTTGGTGTTGTTGGAGCCGGTCAGGTCCGCGGAGCCGCCGAAGAACTCGGGCAGCTGGGGTGCGAAGGCATCCAAGCACAGTTGCGAGGACTGGCGCGTCGCCAAGGCTTTGGGTTCGGCTTGGGCGCTTTCCGCCAAGGCCTTCAGGCCATCCGCCCAGCCCTGCGGAAAGCGCCCGGCCATGCGCCGTTCGAATTCTTTCGCCAAGGCCGGATGCGCCGCCCGGTAGGCGTCAAAGCGGCTCTGCCATTCCGCTTGGGCTTGGTCGCCGCGCGCGGCTTGGTTCCAGTCCCGGTAGATGTCGTCGGGGATTTCAAACGGCGGGTGCGTCCAGCCGAGGGAGGCCCGCGCCGCCCCCACCTCCTCCTCGCCCAAGGCCGCGCCATGCACAGCGGCGGTGCCCTGCTTGTTGGGCGCCCCAAAGCCGATGACGGTCTTGATGCAGACTAGGGTTGGACGGCCATCGCTCGACAGGGCGTTGGCCAAGGCGGTGTCGATGTCCTGCGCATCATGTCCGTTCACGCCCCGAATCACGCGCCAGCCGTAGCTCTCAAAGCGCGCCGGGACGTCCTCGGTGAACCAGGCCACCACGTCGCCGTCGATGGAAATGCCGTTGTCGTCGTACAGGCAGATCAGCTTGCTTAAGGCCAAGGTGCCGGCCAGGGAGGCCGCTTCGTGGGAGATGCCCTCCATCAGGCAGCCGTCCCCAACCATCACCCAAGTGCGGTGATCGACCACCTCAAAGCCGGGCCGGTTGAACTCGGCCGCCAGGCGCGCCTCCGCCAGCGCCATGCCCACGGCATTGGCCAAGCCCTGTCCGAGCGGCCCGGTGGTGGTTTCAACGCCGGGGCATTCGCCGTGCTCAGGGTGCCCGGCGGTCTTTGAATGCAGTTGGCGAAAGGCCCTGAGGTCGTCCATCGAGACGGCGTAGCCGCTCAAGTGCAGCAGGCTGTACAGCAGCATGGAGCCGTGCCCGTTGGAGAGCACGAACCGATCCCGATCCCACCAGTCCGGATCCTGGGGGTTGTGCCGCAACACATTCCGCCACAGCGCCTCGCTGACGTCGGCCAGTCCCATTGGTGCGCCGGGATGGCCGGAGCGCGCCTGTTGAACGGCGTCCATGGACAGGGCGCGGATGGCATTGGCCCTTTCGGTGCGTGATGGCATGGGCTGGCGACCTCGGGTGGCAAGCGAGTCATTTTCCTTGAGGGGTGGCGAACTGGCAACGGGTGCGCCCACTTTGCGGGCGCGCCCGTTGCGTGGCTCAGGTTCGAGAGGTTTCTGAATCCGCACAGGGTTGGATTGCGGTTTAGCCAGTCACTCGGAACCTGACGCAGGCAACAGCAACAGGCGCGGAGTTTCGCGTCAGCGAAACTCCAACCGCCTCTCGCCGTCTGGGCGAGAGGCGCATCCATGCGACGCTCGAAGTTCCGCTAGAATGCGGCTCCCAGCTTCAGCACCGCGCGCGAGGGGTTTCATGGCCGACTACAGCGTTTTCACTTCCGAGTCCGTCTCCGAGGGCCATCCGGACAAGGTGGCGGACCAGCTGTCCGATGCCGTGCTCGACGCCATGATCGCCCAAGACGCCAACTCCCGAGTGGCCTGCGAGACGCTCGTCAAGACCGATATGGTGGTGCTGGCCGGGGAGATTCGCTCCAACGCTGAAGTCGATGTCGAGGCACTGGTGCGCCAAGTCATCGCCGACATCGGCTACTCCGACTTCGACAGCGGCTTCAACTTGGACCAGTGCCGCATCGTCAACGGACTCGGCCAGCAGTCGGCGGACATCGCCATGGGCGTGGATGCCAGCGCCGAGAAGGAGCAGGGCGCCGGCGATCAGGGCCTGATGTTCGGCTACGCCAACAACGACACCGATGTGCTCATGCCGGCCCCGATCACGTTCGCCCACCGCTTGGTGCGCCGGCAGGCCCAGGCGCGCCGCAACGGCCTCGACTTCCTGCGCCCGGACGCCAAGAGCCAACTCAGCTTCCGCTACGGAAGCGACGGCAAGCCCTTGGGCTTGGAGGCCGTGGTGCTGTCCACCCAGCACGCACCGGACGTCAGCCAGGAGCGCTTGCGCGAGGCAGTGATGGAGGAGATCATCAAGCCCGTGCTGCCGGCCAACTGGCTGTCCCGCGACACCCGCTACCACATCAACCCGACCGGCAACTTCGTCATCGGCGGCCCGGTCGGCGACTGCGGCCTGACCGGACGCAAGATCATTGTCGATACATACGGCGGCATGGCCCGACACGGCGGCGGCGCCTTTTCCGGCAAGGATCCCTCCAAGGTGGACCGTTCGGCGGCCTACGCGGCCCGCTACGTCGCCAAGAACGTCGTTGCCGCCGGGCTGGCGGAGCGCTGCGAAATCCAAGTCAGCTACGCAATCGGCGTGGCGGAGCCCACCTCCATCAGCATCGACACCTTCGGCACCGGACGGCTCGCCGACGACCGCATCGTCGAGTTGGTGAAGGCTCACTTCGACCTGCGCCCCCGCAGCCTGATCGAAATGCTCGACCTGAAGCGCCCCATCTATCGCGACACCGCCGCCTACGGCCACTTCGGGCGCCAAGAGGACGCCTTCACTTGGGAGCGCACCGATCGGGCCGAAGCGCTGGCGGACCACCTGTAGCCGGGCTTTCCGCGGCGCACCCGGTGAGCGCCCGAAGATTGCCGCCGCGGGTCCACCTAGCGGATGCCCGGCAGGTCAGCGCGGTCTTGGGCGCTGCGGCCTCCCATCACTTGGTGCGGGTGCGGCGGCTGCGCCGAGGCGATCCCGTTGAGGTCTTCGACGGCGAGGGCCGGGTGTGGTCCGCCGTCATTGACGACGCCAGCGCCCAGGCTTGCGCGCTGCGGATCGGTCCCCTGCTCAGCGAAACGGCGCCGCCTACCGTGCGCATCGGGCTGGCAGTGGCCTTGGTCAAGGGCGATGCGATGGACCGAGTGCTGCGGGCGGCAACCGAGCTGGGCGTGGATGACATCCGGCCACTGCTGGGCGGGCGCAGCCAAGTCGGCCGGGAGCGCGCCGACGGCCGCCGCGAACACTGGCGGCGCATTCTCACCAGCGCTGCCGAGCAGTGCCGCCGCGCCCACCTGCCGCGGTTGCATCCCGTGCAGGGGTTCGACGACTTTCTCGATCAATCCGACCCCACCGATTGCCTGCTGCTGCGTCCCGGCGCCCCGCCCTTGCCGATGCGCCTGCCGCGCCGCAGCAGCACCCTGCTGGTCGGACCGGAAGGCGGCTGGACCGATGCCGAAGCCAAGCGAGCTGAGCAGCTCGACATCCGTGCCTTCAGCCTGGGCAGCTTGATCCTGCGGGCCGAAACGGCCCCCTTGGCGGCCTTGGCCGCACTGCGCCACGCTTGGGGTTGGCGTTAGGCGCAGCCAATCTTCGTTATCCCAGCACGAGGCTGTAAACTGAGCCTGCTTTTGCGCCGGGCGACCGTGCTCCTGTCGGTTTCAGGCGCAGCCTCGTTTGAACGTTCAATTCGAGATCGCCGATGACCCGAATCGCCTTCCTGATGGACCCCTTGGACAGCCTTTCGCTCAAGAAGGACTCCACCCTGTCCATGATTCGCGCCGCCCAGCGGCGGGGCTGGGAGGTTGCCTTCCTTGAGCAGCAGGATCTGCTGCTGCAGGACGGCGGGATCAGGCTGTTCGCCAGCTCGTTGCGCCTGAATGAACCTTTCGCCAGCAGCTTGGATCCGGCGGATGCGGCGGCGCTGACGGCCGACGGGACCGGCTGGCACAGCCTCGGGGAAGCGCAGCTTGAGCGGGCCGGGGCCTTTGACGTGATCATGATGCGCAAGGATCCCCCCTTCGACATGGAGTACGTGTACAGCACCTACCTGCTCGAACGGGCCGAATTGGACGGCACTCAGGTGGTCAACCGGCCCCAGGCGCTGCGCGACTGCAACGAGAAGTTCTTCGCCACCCACTTTCCGCAATGCTGCCCGCCGTTGATCGTCAGCCGCCGCCATGACGCGCTGCGCGCCTTCCAGCGCCAGCACGGCAACGTGGTGTTCAAGCGCTTGGACGGCATGGGCGGCATGTCGGTGTTCCGGGTGATGGCGGGCGACCCCAACCTGGGCGTCATCCTTGAGACCCTGACCGATGGCGGCCGCGAGCAGATCATGGGCCAGACGTTCCTGCCCGAGATCGCCGACGGCGACAAGCGCATCCTCATGATCGACGGTGAGCCGGTGCCATACGCGCTGGCGCGCATTCCCATGGCGGGGGAGTCCCGCGGCAACCTCGCCGCCGGCGGCGCGGGCGTCGGCCGCGAACTGACCGAGCGGGACCGTTGGATCGCCGCCCAACTTGGCCCCTCGCTCCGCGAGCGCGGCCTGCTGTTCGTCGGCATCGACGTGATTGGCGACCATCTCACCGAGGTCAACGTGACCTGTCCCACCTGCATCCGCGAGCTCGATGCGCAGTTTGACCTGGACATCGCCCAGAGCCTGCTCGATGCCGTCGCTCGCCGTCTCGCCTGAGGCGCGTCCCCCAGCGTCCTTCGCTCCCCAGGCCCGGGAGCGGTTGGGTTTCGCGCTGTTTTTCGCCGTCTGCCTGCATGTGATCCTGATCCTCGGCGTGACGTTCACGCCGCCGGAGCGCGCCATCCCAAGCCGACCGCTGGAAGTGGTCCTGGTCGGGCCAGCCGAGGCGGCGCCATCCAAACCGCTGCCGCCCGCTGCATGGGCCGATGATGATAGCGAGATCGCCCCGATTGATCTTGCGGACGTTTACAAACCCGTGGCGGAAGCGCCGAGGCCAGCCGAACCCGATGACCTGCCCAGACCGATGGCGGACGCCGCGCCGCCGGCCCAAGCGGAGCGCCGGAACTTCGCCGCGCTCAGCAGCGAGATCGCAGCCCTCGGGCTGGCCGCCGCCAACGAGGACGCTAGCGCGCCCAGGGTCAGGCAGCTGTCGAGCCTTACGGAAAAGAGCTTGGTGGAAGCCGCCTATCTGGAGATGTGGCGGGCAAGGGTGGAGCGCATCGGCACGGCCAACTACCCCGGCAACGGCGTGGCTGGCGAACTGCGCATGCAGGTGGTCATCCGAGACGATGGCGCGCTGCTCGACGCCCGCATCATTGAGCCCTCCGGCGTGGCCGCAGTGGACGCCGCCGCCCTGCGCATCGTCCGGCTGTCCGCGCCCTTCGCCCAGTTTCCGGTGGAGATGCGCAAGTCCTACGACCGACTCGAAATCACCCGCGACTGGCGATTCTCCCGCACCGGCCCGCGCTTGGGGGATTGACGGTCTTCTCTCACGAGGTATCTGGTGCCTTGATCTTCGGCTGTCGCTCAAGCGCCGAAGTGCGTTTTGACGATGCTCTCGAAGAACCGCTTCGTGAGGTCTTCCAATCCAGCCATGCGGGGACGGTTGTTGCGCCCCCTGACCACAAAGCGTTCCTTGGACATGTCGTAGCCGACTTCGGCCAATTCGGGGACGTTTTCGGACCTAATGTGCTCAAGCCGCTCGTAGTTGAAGGAACCGGGCGGCTCCTCGCGGGCTACATGGAGCGTCACTTGGCAACCGTCGCGCATTGCATGGTTCGCATTGCCGAAGAAGAACAGATAGCGTGCGCTGGCATCGCCTCGCCGGAAGTCAACGCGGAGAAACCAGGTGCGTTTTGCTGATTCCCCGCGTCGCAGCGCAGCGTACTTCTCGAACTCCAGATTGCCAAAATCCTTCAAGTAAACATGGTCGTAGTCTGCTGCCTGGTCAAATGCAGCCACGGTTTGCTGGAGGTGGCTCTTGAACAATTCCATCGCGTTCCTCCAAACCTCGTACTCGTTCTCCGCACGCACTCGCTCAGGCTCGGTGAACTTGGCGGCCAACGAGGCCGCCCATTCGCTATGCTCCCGTTGCTCTTTAGCGGCGGCTTCGTACTCTTCCAAGCTTTCCTCGATGCACTCCGCCAACAGCACGATGAACAGCGTCAGGTCAGGGGCTTGGGAGAATTCCAAGGCGTCGTAGTACCGGAGGCGGTCTTCCTTGGCAATGACCGCGATCGGGTAGCCATGCCGCATGACCATCAGATTCACCAGAAGCCTCGCCACGCGGCCATTGCCGTCGATGAACGGATGTACCGTCACGAACCAAGTGTGCGCGGTCGCCGCAGCCAGAAGGCCGGATACTCCAGCGAAGGCATCGTCATCGGGAACGCTGACATCCGCATGCCAGCGACCGAGCGCGGCCATCTCTGTCGGGACGGTCTCCGGGCGCGGGGGAGCGTACTTGGAGCCACTGCTGGAGACCACGGAGGATCCGGTAGGGCCCAGCTTCATCAGCTATGCCTTGGAGTACTAGTGTGCTGCGCCACAATTCGATTGAATTAATGGCTGTTTCGTGCCATGGTCG
>JAPOTD010000140.1 GCA_026709365.1 Gammaproteobacteria bacterium | reverse complement strand
GGCACCGAATCGTTTACCATGCGCGTCTGTCGAATTCCGAAGCCGCCATGCTGATCTATCCGCTCGCATTCATCGTCACCTTGGGCGTGTTGGTTACCTTCCACGAACTCGGCCACTACATCGTGGCCCGCTGGTCGGGAGTGCGCATCCTCAAGTTTTCGGTGGGCTTTGGCAGGACGCTTTGGTCGCGCACCGACCGGCACGGCACGGAGTTCGCCGTCGGCGTCCTGCCCTTGGGCGGCTACGTGCGCATGCTCGATGAGCGCGACGCGCAGCAAACCGAGCCCGTTGGCTCCGATGAAGTGAGCTTCAATCGGCTCAACGTGTGGTGGCGCCTTGCCATTACCCTGGCCGGCCCGTTCGCCAACTTCCTGCTGGCCATCCTCATATACAGCCTGCTGGCGTTGGCCGGGAGCACGAGCTTGGTGCCGATGGTGGGGCAAGTCGATGCCCGCAGCCCGGCGGCCGCGGCGGGGCTTCCAGACTACCAGCAGATCGTTGCCATAGACGGCCAACCCGTCAATAGCTGGCAGGAGGTTCTGCTGGCACTCGCGGAGCGCATCGGCGAGACCGGCAGCATCGGCATCGCCGCGCGCCCGCCCGGGGCTTCGGTCGTGCAGCAGGTGGACGTGCCGGTGACCGACTGGCTGCATGATGAGGCCGACCCGAACCTGCTCGACGCCTTGGGTCTGGTGCCGTCCCGTTTGGCGGTGGTCGGCGAAGCCCAGGCCGGCGACGCCGCCGAGCGCACTGGGCTCAAGCCCTGGGATCGGGTGCTGTCCATCGACGGCAAGGCCATCGACACTTGGTCGCAAATGGTCGAGGCAGTGCAGGCCGCCCCGGATGTGCCCATGAGTTGGACCTACCTGCGCAATGGCGAGGAGCGACAAGCCACCCTCACGCCGGACTCACGCCTCGACCAGGACGGCAAGGCATTCGGATTTGTCGGCATAAGGGCGCCGTTGACCACCGTGCGCCACGGGCCTATGGATGCCCTGCTGCGTGGCGTCGAGGAGACTGGCGCCATGTCGGGGCTGATGCTGGACCATTTGGGCAAGCTGCTGTTCGGGCAGATGTCGCCGCGCAACCTCGGCGGCCCGGTCACCATCGCCAAGGTGGCTGGCGACTCCGCCACCGCGGGCTGGCAGGTTTACGTCGGCGTGCTGGCGCTGCTGAGCGTCTCCCTGGGCATTCTCAACCTGCTGCCGGTTCCCATGCTCGACGGCGGCCATGCGCTCTACTGCCTGGCGGAGATCGTCACCCGGCGCCCGGTTTCGGTGCGCGTCCAAGCCGTCGGCGGCCAAGTCGGCGTGGTGCTGATTGGCGGCCTCATGGCACTGGTCTTCGTCAACGACTTTCTGAGGTTTTTCTAGTGCCCCGTCCCGGAATCACGCTGGTGCGCGGCCTGCTGGGCGCAGTGGCGTTCGCCATGGCGCTGGGCGCCGCCGCGCCGGCCCGCGCCGACGACGCCTTCACCATCTCCGACATCCGCCTGCAGGGGCTGCAGCGGGTCTCGGCCGGCACCGTGTTCAACGCGCTGCCGGTCAACGTCGGCGACCGGGTTGATGAAGTGGCCATCCGCCAGCTAATCCGACTGCTGTTCGCATCCGGCTACTTTGATGACATCCGCATGGCGCGGGACGGCGGCGTGCTGGTGGTGACCGTGGTTGAGCGGCCGGCCATCGAGTCCATCGAGATAGAGGGCAACAAAGCCATCAAGACCGACGCGCTGCTGGAGGGGCTGACCCAGCAGGGCTTGAGCGAAGGCGAGATCTTCCAGCAGGCCACCTTGGAGCGGGTCGGCTTGGAGCTTGAGCGCCAGTACGTCGCCCAAGGCCGCTACGGCGCGGCCATCGACACCGAGGTGGAGGAGCTTGCCCGCAACCGAGTGGCCATCCGCATCGACATCGAGGAAGGCAAGACCTCGGGCATCCGGCACATCAACATCGTCGGCGCCAGTGCCTTTTCCGAGGCGGAGCTGCTTGACGTGATGGAACTCCAGCACCCCACCCTGTTCTCGTTCTTCCGCAACAACGACAAGTACAGCCGGGAGAAGCTCTCCGGCGACTTGGAAAAGCTGGAGTCCCACTACAAGGACCGCGGCTTCGTCGAGTTCGACATCAATTCGACCCAAGTGAGCATCACCCCGGACAAGCGCCAAGTCTATATCTCCATGAACGTGGAGGAGGGCAACAAGTACGTGGTCGATGAGGTCAACCTGCTCGGACAGCTCAATGACGTGAAGCCTGAGGACTTGAAGCGGCTGTTTCTGGTTGCCTCCGGCCAAGTGTTCTCCCAACAGTTGCTGACCGCCACCGAGGACCGCTTGGAGGCGGCACTCGGCAACGCCGGCTACACCTTCGCAACCGCCTCCGGGGTGCCCTTGGTGGATGAGGACACCGGCGACGTCGATGTGGACTTCATGATCGATGCCGGCAAGCGCGCCTACGTGCGCCGCATCACCTTCGCCGGCAACCGGGTCACCCAGGATGAGGTGATGCGCCGGGAAATGCGCCAGATGGAGGGCGGTTGGGCGTCAACGTCGCAGATCGACCTCTCCAAGGTGCGGCTGGAGCGCCTGGGCTATTTCCGGGCGGTTAACGTGGAGACCCCGCCGGTGCCCGGCACCGACGACCAGGTGGACGTGTCCTTCGACGTGGAGGAGCAGCCCTCCGGCAGCATCTCCGCCACCCTCGGCTACAGCCAAGGCTGGGGGCTGGTGCTCGGCGGCAACTACCAGGAGAACAACGTGCTCGGCACCGGCAACAGCCTCGGCATCGGCCTGTCGTTCTCCGACTACCAGAAGTCCGCGAGCTTCAACTACTTCAACCCCTACTACACGCTCGACGGCATCAGCCGCGGCTACAACGCCTATTTCCGGCGCTTGGACTTCGACGAGCGCAACATCGCCCGCTACAGCACCGACGCCATAGGCTTGGGCGTCAACTTCGGTTTCCCCATCGGCGAGACCCAGCGGATCAATTTCGGCGCCACCATCGAGCAGACCCAGCTGACCGAAGGCCGTTTCCCGGCCTTGGAGGTCAGCGAATTCCTGGACCGGAACGGCGACGACTTCCTGAACCTGAAGCTCAATCTCGCCTGGCAGGGCTCGACCTTGAACCGGGGCCTGTTTCCCACCCGAGGCCGGTCCCAGACGCTCGGCGTGCAGGCATCGGTGCCGGGCAGCGACCTGCAGTTCTGGAAGCTCACCTACCGAGGCGAGCAGTACTTCCCCTTCATCGGCAACATGGCGCTACGCTTGCGCACCGAGCTGGGCTACGGCGGCGGCTACGGCAGCACCAAGGGCCTGCCGTTCTACGAGCACTACTTTGCCGGCGGCTTTGGCTCCATCCGCGGCTTCGAGCAATCGACCTTGGGCCCGAGAACCACCAACCCCACGACCGACATCGACGGCAACCCGCTGCCGTCGGGCTACTTCCGCGACCGCGGCGACCCGTTCGGCGGCAACCTGCTCGTGGAGGCCTCAGCGGAGATCATCTTCAACCTGCCGTTCGTGGAGGACAACCGGCAGTTCCGCTCGGTGATGTTCGTCGATGCCGGCAACGTCTTCAACACCAGGTGCCCCGACGCAAGCGTCAACTGCTTCGGCTTGAGCCTGGACGAGTTCCGCTATTCCGTGGGCTTCGGCATCACTTGGCTGACCGGCATGGGGCCGATGACCTTCGGCATTGCCAAGCCCTTCAACACCAAGGACTTCGACGAGGAGGAGCGCTTTCAGTTCGAGTTGGGCCGCACGTTTTAGCGGGCCGATGCCTGAACCCACCGCACTCTCGGTCAGCGAGCTGAACCAAAGCGCCCGGCGGCTGCTGGAGGAGCGCTTCAACCTCGTCTGGATTCGCGGCGAGATTTCCAACTTCGCCCGGCCCCGCTCCGGCCATTGGTACTTCACCCTGAAGGACGATGGGGCGCAGGTGCGCTGCGCGATGTTCGTCAACCGCAACCGCCTGTGCCGGATGCAGCCCGCCGACGGCGGCGAAGTGCTGCTGCGCGGGCGGGTGAGCCTCTACGAGAACCGGGGCGAGTTCCAGGTCATCGTCGAGCACATGGAGGCGGCCGGGGAGGGCGCCCTGCGCGCCGCTTACGAAGCGCTCAAAGCCCGCCTCGCCGCCGAAGGCCTGTTCGCCGAGGAGCGCAAGCGCCCGCTGCCAGCCTATCCGCGTCATTTGGCGGTGGTTTCCTCGCCTTCCGGCGCGGCGCTGCGGGACGTGCTGAGCGTCGTTCGGCGACGCTTTCCGTTGCTCAAGGTCACCTTGGCGCCGGTCTCCGTCCAAGGCGCCGACGCCGAGCCGCAGATTCTTGATGCCCTGAACCGCATTCCCGCTTGCGCGCCGGACCTCGTTCTGCTGACCCGCGGCGGCGGCAGCCTGGAGGATCTGTTCACCTTCAACTCGGAAGCGGTGGCCCGGGCCTTGGCCCGCTGCCCGGTGCCCACGGTATCGGCGGTCGGCCACGAAACCGACTTCACCATCGCCGACTTCGCAGCCGACCTGCGGGCGCCTACGCCCTCGGCGGCGGCGGAACTGATCACGCCGGAAGCCAGCGCCCTAAGCCAAGACCTCAGCCGCTGGCGGCAGCGCCTCGCCGCCGCCTCGAACAACAGGCTCGAGTTGCTGCGCCACCGGCATGCGGCCCTGCGGTTGCGGCTGGTCAATCCCCGCGACCGCCTGCTGCAGCTGATGCAGCGGGCCGACGACTTGGAGATGCGCCTGAGGCTGGGCTTGGGGAACGGCTTGGAGCGCACCCAAGCCCGTTTCGCAAGCCTGCGGCACGGACTGGTGCGGCAGCGGCCGGAGCCGCGCATCGCCGCCCTGACCGCGAAAGTGGCCGCCTTGCAGGACCGCGCCGAGCAGCGCATGGCGGGGCAGCTTGGGCAAAGCGCGGAGCGGCTCAGTGCCTTGGCCCGCACCTTGGAGGCGGTCAGTCCGCTGCACGCAGTGACCCGTGGATTCGCCATCATCACCGGGGCGGACGCCGTTGCGATCACCAACGCCGCCCAAGCAGCGCCCGGCGACGGCATCCAAGTCAACTTTCACGATGGGGCGCTCCGCGTCCGCGTCGAGGGGCAAGCGCCGCTGCCCGAACACTGGCGCGTCCTGGACCCCACCGGGACGACCTCAAAGGGGCCACCATGACCATTGAGGACAACCCCATCGCGGTGCCGAACCCGAATGCGTTTCGGGCCGCCAACGCCGTTGGCCGCTGGATCGAGCGCTGCGGCTTCAAGCTGCTTGAACCGGATCGGCGGCGGCTGCTGGCCAAGGCGGCGAAAGCCGCCGGCCACCCCTACGCAAACAGCGCGATGATTGAGGGCTTGGACCGGCTGATCGCCTCCATCAAGACCGACGCCCAGCTCAACCTCTTCGGCAAGTTTGCGTTCAAGCGACTGCTGCAAAGGGCCGCCGATGGCCGGTTTCGGGTGGAGAAGGCCATTGCCCAGAACCCGCAAATCCTCGACGAGCCCATCCGCGAGCCGGTGTTCATCATCGGCATGCCGCGCTCCGGAACCACCATACTGCAGGCGATGCTGAACCTTGATGCCGCCCACCGCTCGCCCCTGTGCTGGGAGTGCATGCTGCCCCATCCCGCGCCCACCCCGGCGGACTACCGGGACAACGAACGAATCGACACCGTCCGCAAGGAGTTCGACGGACTGCTCAAGCTGGTTCCGGACTTCCGCAAGATGCACTACATCGAAGCGGACTCTCCCCAGGAGTGCTTCGGCGTGACCCTGATGAACTTCACGAGCTTCCAGTTCGTGGCCCAGGCTTACCTCCGCAGCTACAGCGAGTGGTTCCTGGAGGCCGCCGACCAAACCGAGAACTTGCGCTGGCATCGCCGCTTTCTGCAGTTCCTGCAGTCCGGCGGCCTGCGCAGCGAGCGCTGGCTGCTGAAGTCGCCGGTGCATCTGATGCGGCTCAAGGCCCTGTACGCCGTCTATCCGGACGCGCGCATCATCGTGACCCACAGGCATCCAGCCCAGGTGGTGCCGTCCTTGGCCAGCCTGCTGTCCACCGTGCGCTCCGTGTTCTCGGACCACGAGACGATGGAGCGCTCCGGCCGTGAGCAACTGCATCTATGGGCGCGCTGCTTCGACCGATTCCTCGAGGACCGCAAGCACATCGACCGCCAAGGCCAGATGGTCGATGTGCTGTTCGATGACTTCGCAGCCGACCAGATGGGCGTGGTCCGGCGAATCTACGATCAATTCGGCTGGCAGCTTGACGCCGCAAGCGCGGGCCGCATGGAGGCCTTCCTGCGCCGGGAACCCAAGGACAGGCACGGCAAGCACGAGTACTCGCTGGACAGGATCGGTGTGCGGCCAGCGGAAGTCGAGACACGCTACAGGGGCTATCTGGAGTTCCTGAACGGGCTGACCGAGGCCCGAGGGCTTGCCTGACCGGCTAGCCTGTCAAGTCACCGACACCGAGCAGCGAGACTCCTCGGCCCCGAAACCGCTGGCGCCTTTGGCCAGCGTCAATCACCAGCCTTGGCACGGCCAGTCGGTCGTCAATGTGCCATCGCAATTCCGAAGCTTTTCAAGTTCAGTCGGTCCGCCGGAAAAGCTGGCATTTCGGTACTTGATGATCGACCGGCCACCCATCGGGTTGCCTGCCTGATACCGACACGAAGCGGCGATGTCGCATTTGATGCCCATGCCGGGAACAGAGGTCGCCTTGGCGGTTTGGAGTTGGCACGAAGAGGAAGCAACGCTTTTTGGCCAAGCTTCCTTGCAGTAGTCATCAAGATTGACGTGGCCTTGGGCGGGACCGCTGTACCAACTCGCCACAGCAGGCTGGGATGCCGCCAAGAGGGCGAAGCAGGCCGTTGCCAAGGCTGATAAGGCAAATCCTCGGAAAGAACTGATCACGGTTGTCATGGTCCAATTTCCTCCAACTTGGGACTGATTTAGCCGTTGCGGCGACAGCAATAACGCTTTCGCCCGGTTATGTCAATAAAATACACGAAAAAATGTACAGAAAAATGCATGAATGTCAGAACATGCCTCTCGGAATCCGACCCAAGCAATGAGTGTGCGCGGAGTTTCGCGCAGCGAAACTCCAACCGCCTCTCGCCCTCCGGGCGAGAGGCGCGGGTGTGCCAATCCGAGCGCCAATCGTCATCATTGCCAAAGCAGGCTGCGGCCAAAGCAATGCATCCGGCGGGGCCAACATGGTCTTTGATTACGCAACGAGCGGGTACGCCGTCCGCGAGGACATACCCGATGCGCACCGGACGGTCTGGCGGATGATCGGCGAGCCCGGGTGTTGGTGGCGCGTCGAGGATCGCGTCGCTTTCGTCGCCAAAGCGCGCAACGCCCGCTTTTGCGAGGCCTGCCGAAGACGGCGGGAGGCCCTGTCCCAATACCTGTCCTTGGACCGGATCCGCACCACTAACGACAATGCGGGCCGCGCCCTCTCCCGCTGCCAGATCGAGTTGCTGGCCGCGCGCGTCTCCTCGTTGAGCGACTGCTTCTACTGAACCAGCGCCCATGCTTGGATGCTCCGTGCGAGCGCCCGGACCGATGGCGAGGACTTGGACTTGGCCACCATAGTTGAAGGGGGGAAGGTGCCCACCAGCGCGCGCGGCGACCAAGCCCTGCTGGCCTTCGCCGAAGCCGCCTTGGGCGACGATGCCGAGGCCATCGCCAAGGCGCGTCAGCAGGTGCGCAGCGAATTGGGCGAGGCGGCCATGATCGACGCCGCCGGCGTCATCGCCAACTTCCAGCGCGTGGTGCGCATTGCCGACGGCACCGGCATCCCCCTGGACGCCCCGATGGATGCCCTGTCCGCGGATCTGCGCATCGAATTGGGCCTCAGCAGGTATCAGGAGGAAGGTTCGGGGCGGCTATAATCGTAAGCTGACTTTGCTCAAGGTCGTTTTGTGGCTGACTCACCCACCGACGCTCAGCTTGCCCTTCCAGACCAACAGGCGGCGCTGCTTCGTCGTGCCCTGCAATGGCTCAACGGAATCGCCGCTCCAAACGATTGCGTTTTGGGAGGCGGCACCGCTCTCGCTGCGCGCTGGCATCATCGGCTGAGCGTGGACATTGACCTGTTCACGTCGGCCGCCAACTACCGGCGCATCAAGCCAGCGCTCGACCTCAGGGCTGGGAAGTGGAAGGCCTATTTCGGAACATCTGCTAAAGCGTCTGTTCGAGGTGCTAACGGTTGGCGTCCCCAAAGTAGTGCGCAAGCCCAGCAGGAATGATCCCGGAGGGCTTGCGCCATGACAGGCTTCGAACCGCCAATGGACGATACTGCGCATGGCGAGGAGCCGGACATGACCGTGTGGTCGGAGTTTCTCGCCTGGCGGCGACCCATCAGGATACTCCCGGATGAGGCTTTTGATTGCTCCAGCAACCATGTCCGCTCGCCGCGCACGGCGCTCGGCAAGCACATCCATGACGGCATCGCATCCCGCAACATGGCTGGCAGCGCGTTTCGCCCCTCGTTCACGGCATTCACTGAATTCGTCGTGAAGCCTGAGCAGGATGGCTTGGAGCGGGGCTACGTCCGGGAACTGTTCCTGCAAATGCATCCGGTTGAGCGAAAGCTCCTGCGCTACAACATGGGCGCAACCATCTTCGAGCTCGCCCGCGCACTGCGAAACGCCCGCATCGACACGGGTTTCATTGCCGACTGGATCAACCGATTCGCACCGGGATACAGCACCCCGAACGACCTCTCGAAGATCGCTTGCTACTGGGAGCCGAGCCGTCACATGCCAATGCTGTTGCAGGAAGAGATCAAACGCCTTGAGGGCACGTTGGTCTAGGCGTTCCCAAGTTGGGCCAAGTTCGGATAGGGCTTATGACGGATTTGGCCTGGATATAGTAGATAAAGTATTGATTCTTAATAATTTTTTGGCGGAGAGGGTGGGATTCGAACCCACGGACCCCTTGCGGGATCTCTTGATTTCGAGTCAAGCCCGTTCGACCAAGCTCCGGCACCTCTCCGCGGCGGGCGCACAGTTTAACCGCAAATGGGGAATTGCTTAAATCTCGTTGTCGAAGTGCGGCGAAGCGCGCAGGGGCCTTCACGGACGGCAGGCTCGGCTCCGGGCAAGGTCGGAGCGACTGCGCATCGGCAGACTGATTGCCTGATCAGTTCATCGGGCCCGGAGCGGACCTGTCCGGCAACGACTCGCCGAACACCCCGCGCAGCACTTCGAGCAGCTTCGGCTGCAGCGCCACTTCACTCGATTCGTCGTCCTTGAAGTAGCCAGTGAACACCGCCACCACGTCCCATAGGGGATTGACGATGAGGCCTTGGCCGGCCCAGCCGCCCTTGAGCAGGGTGCCGTCCGCAAAGACCGCGTCCCACTGGTAGATGTTGTGCTTGACGCCGGGCGTCACAGCCCCGGCGTTGGCCAGCAGCTTGGGGTTGCCTTCTTCGAGCAGGAACGCGACCTGGGCCTCGCTGACGATGCGGGTATCGCTCACCGTCCGGTGGCTCGGGGTGAACAGCAGCCCAAAACGGGCGAGGTCGCGCAGTCGCGCCATGAAGCCGCCGTGGGTGACCGCCACGCCGTAGCGCGGAGCGATGTAGGATGCGTTGGATTCCGCGCCGATGTGGAACCATATCTCCCGGCTCAGGGCATCCTGAAACGGCATGCCGGCCAGCTTCTCCACCAGCCAAGCCAGCACGAAGGTGTTCAAGCCGGAGTAGGAGAACCGCTCGCCGGGCGGCGCGTGGCGGCTGGCCTTGAGCGAAGCGACGAAGTCATAGGGGTTGTCCGGCGCATCGGCGGTGCGCCAGCCGTCGCCGATGGCCATGGCGTAGCGGTAGTAGCAGGAACTGCGATCCTCGTAGTCGTCCGCGCAGTCCAGCCCGGTGGCCATGTCCAGGATGTCGCGCACCGAGGCGCCCGCCAGGCTTGAGTTCCCCACTTCGGGCAGGTACGCCTCTACGGGTCGGCTCACGTCAATCTCGCCGCGCTCCTCCATGATGCGGATGACGGTGGCGGGCAGCACTTTGGCCACCGACCAGATCACTGGCATCTCGTAGGGCTGCATGCGCGGGTAGCGCTCGAAGGCGATCTTGCCGCGGTGCAGGATCACCAGCCCCAAGGCAGTGGATTGATCGCTGGCGATGAAGTCCGCAAAGGGCAGCGTGCCTTCAGGCGTGTCGATGGGATAGTCGGCGATCTTGGCCATCGGCGCGTGGGCCAGCTCGGCAACCGGCCCGTTTCGATAGACGTTGACGGTTGGGAAAAGCTGATGCAGGTTCTTGAAGTTCCAAGCCATGTCGGGGCCGTTGACCGTCCACCAGATGTCGTCTGTGGGCAGGCGGCGATGCTGCCGCTGCACCGTGGCCAACGAAGCGGCAGGCTGAAACTCGGCTGATTGGGATTGCCCCGCAGCCACCCCGCCCAAGAGCGGTGCGGCTGACAGCAGCAACAGGGTTGTGCGCATCATGGGTTCGCCAATGTAAGGCCAAAACCGCCAATTCCCAAGCTGTGCTTGCCCGGCCTGACGGTCGCGGCGGACCTTGGGTCCGTTGTGGTTTCGTCGGCGCGAAACCACGCCCCCGCAGCTTGGTCCGGGCTCCGGTAGGTTCCCTAAACCCGCACAGCCGGGACTTTTTGCTACCATGCGTCTAAATCAGCTTCAGCCAACGAAGTAGGGCGCAGTCCCCGGTTCATTTCCGGGGCGGGACGCTCTCGCTCCACGGCACCACGCTCGGTTCAGACTTCGTCCCCCGGATCGAGGGCGTCCCGCCCTCGATTGGAAATTCGCAGGGACAACGCAGCGGGTTTGCACGCCCACTCAGTATCGGCTGAAGCATGTTGGCTAAACTGCACCGTGCAGGCTGGCACGAATGGATCGGCTTATGGATGCACCCCACTGGTTTCAGCGGGCGCTTGATGCGCCGTCCGAACCCGGCGACGTGGTCGTCGAAGGCGCCAACATCCACTTTGAAGCCTGGGGGGAGCCGGGCAAGCCGGGGGTGGTGCTGGTGCATGGCAGCAACGCCCACCTTGAATGGTGGCGCTTCGTCGCGCCCTACTTGGCCGACAACTTCCGGGTCGCGGCGCTCGATTCGTCTGGCAACGGCGACAGCGGTTGGCGGCCGCGCTACAGCGGGCGGCTGTTGGCCGATGAAGTCTGGGCGGTATGCCAAGCTGCCGCCTTGGGCCCCAAGCCGTTCGTCGTCGGCCACAGTTTCGGGGGCTTCGTGGCCTTGGAAACCGGGCACTGGCACGGCGATGCGCTCGGCGGCATCATCTTTCTGGACTTTACGGTCGGCCCGCCGGAGGCCTACTTGGAGTGGGGCCTGCGGGCCGCGCGCGATGGCGTCAAGGCGGGCCGCAAGCCGCGCGTTTACCCGGACCGGGAGTCCATAGCGAGCCGCTTCCGCCTGATACCGGAGCAGCCCAACGTCTATCCCGGCGTGCTGGAGCACATGGTGAGCCGGGGCATTCGGCAGGTGGAGGGCGGCTGGACCTGGAAGTTCGACCCGACGCTGTTCGACCATCTGGAAATGGGCGCCGGCCAACGCGACAAGTTTCTCGCCTTGCCTTGCCCGGCGGCGGTGGTGCTTGGCGAAAACAGCACCGACGAGGCTGCCCTGCACGGCGACTACACGGCTGGGCTTAAGGGCCGTGATGTGCCGGTGTTCAAGATTCCCGGTGCCTATCACCACCTGATGTTCGATGAGCCCTTGGCGGTGACCGCCGCCATCACTGCCACGCTTCTCAATTGGCTGGCCAAACCCGATTAGGACCCTCGACAATGTCCTACGCTGGAACGCGGCTGATCAATGATGCTGACAGCCATTTGATGGAGTTGCCGGACTTCCTGACCGCGCACGCCGAGCCGGACATTCGCGACGAACTCGCGCCGATGCTCACTGTCTTGTCGGGCCTCTTCGATGCGACCGCCTACGCGGGCCGTCGCGGCCACAGCCCAAGCCGGCGGGCGGAGCTGGCCGCCCTTGGCGAGAACCTCACCCGCGGCCCGAAGTGGCACGATGCCTTGGGCGCGTTCAGCGGCGAGGAGCGCAGCCAAGCGCTGGACCAGCTGGGCTTCCGGCGGCAGGTGATCTTCTCCTCGTTTTGCGCCCGCCCCGTCTTCACCGCACCCACCGCCCGCTTGCGCTACGGCGCAGCCCGGGCCCACAACCGTGCCATGGCCGAATTCTGCGACGCCGATGCCCGGCTCATCGGCGTCGCCATGGTGCCGCTGGACGATCCTGACGAAGCCCTTGAGGAGATCGACCGCGCAATCTGCCTCGGCTTAGGGGCGGTGTGGATTTCGGCCGAAGCCCCCGGCGGGCGATCCCCTGGCCATCCGCTCCACGAACCCATCTGGTCCGTCTTGGCGGAACGCCGCGTTCCCTTCATCCTGCACGTCGGCAGCGCCGAGCTCTCGATCCCCGACCCTTGGATGAACGACGGGCGCCCGGACCACCGCAGCGCCCGGGGCGGGGCGGAAGTGATCGGCTCCAAGGACCTGACGGTCATCCACCACAGCGCCCACCGATTCATCTCCGTGCTGGTTCTGGACGGCGTGCTGGAGCGCCATCCGAGGCTGCGTGGCGGCGTCATCGAACTCGGCGCCGGCTGGGTGCCGGACATGATCCGCCGCCTCGACCACGCTGCGGCGATCTGGGCGAAGTCCGAACCCCACCTTCGCAAAATGACGCGCGCGCCAAGCGAGCAAGTCCGCGCCCAACTTAGGTTCACGCCCTATCCCTTCGAGGACGTGGCGCAAATGGTCAGCGAATCGTTCCCGGAGCTGTACCTGTTCTCCTCCGACTACCCCCATGCGGAAGGCGGACGCGACCCCATCGGACGCTTCGAGCGCACCACGGCAGCGCTGTCGGACAGTGAGCGGGAGCTGTTTTTTCAAAAGAACTTCCACGACTTGCACCCCAGCTCCCGTTAGCCAAAATTCGCGTAAAATTGGCACCCATGTATGCCAGATTACTGAAAAAGCCCTCCCGTTCGGCCTTCCTGTTCGGTCCTCGCGGCACCGGAAAATCGACTTGGATTCGGCAGCAGTTTCCCCAAGCGCCGCTCTACGATCTGCTCGACACGAGGGAGGCCTTGCGCCTGAGCGCCGCTCCCGATGCCCTCTATCGGGAACTCGCCGGGCATCCAGCCGGCAGCTGGGTCGTGATCGACGAAGTGCAGAAGGCGCCGGCACTGCTCAACGAGGTGCATCGTCTGATCGAGGGGAAGGGGCTGCGCTTCATTCTGTCCGGGTCAAGCGCCCGCCAGCTGCGGCGGGGCGGCGTGAACCTGCTGGCCGGGCGGGCCGTCACGACCAGCCTGTTTCCGCTGACCTCGGCGGAACTGTCCTCGGACTTCAATCCGGAGCATTCCCTGCAGTTCGGCACCTTGCCTTTGGCCATCGACGCCGATGCGGCGCAGGACTATCTGCGCAGCTACGTGGAAACCTATCTGGTGCAGGAAGTCCAAGCTGAGGCACTGACCCGCGACGTCGGCGCTTTCGCCCGCTTTCTGGAAGTGGCCGCCCGCCAAAACGCCCAAACGACCAACGCCACCGCCATTGCCCGCGACACCGGCGTTAACCGGCGCACTGTGGAGAGCCACTTCTAAATTCTGGTGGACACCCTGCTGGGCCACTGGCTGCCGGCTTGGCGATTGAAGTCGTCCCACCGACAGCTCCAGCGCAGCAAGTTCTACTTCTTCGACTGCGGCGTGGCGCGAACCCTGACGGGGCGGCTGGCCTATCCGCCAACGACCGAGGAGCTGGGTCCGCAAATGGAGACCCTCGTGCTCAACGAGTTGCGCGCCTACCTTGCCTATTCCAAGCTCGGCTACGTTCCCCACTACTGGCGCTCCTACGACGGCGCCGAGGTGGATGTTCTGATCGAGACCGTGCGGGGTTTCGTGGCCATTGAAGTGAAAGCGGCCGCACGCTGGGAAAAGCGCTTCAATCGGGGTCTAAGGCGCGTCACCGGTGAGTTGGGGCGAACCAAAACCACCTGCTACGGCATCTACTCCGGGGAGCGCGCCGCCCTGTGGGATGATGTGCAGGTGATGCCTGTAGCGGATTTTCTGCGGAGCCTCTGGGGCGGCGAGGTCGTTGACTAAGCGGATCCAGCCCGAGAGCAACGCAGCGGCAGCTTAGTGGCTTCAGGCGACGACATCGGCTCCAAGTGTTAGCCCCGCGACCTCAGTCGCGGCCTGAATTAAGGCGTCTTTTGCGGCATTGGGGAGATTCGTCCCCAACCACCAGCCGCCGGGGAGTGATTCAACCTGAGTCTTCTGTAGTCTGGCATTGGTTGGATAGAGTTCCTCAACATGACGCCCTATGTAGCGACGGGTCCGACCGCTGAAACTCTCACTCTGATAACAGCGGTCCAAGAACGCTGGATCACGTTTT
>JAPOTD010000141.1 GCA_026709365.1 Gammaproteobacteria bacterium | reverse complement strand
GGGCGCGGAGCGGGTTTACAACCCCTTCGACATCCTGCTGCTGTTCGACAGCCGCACGTTCAAGTCCCATTGGTTCGAGACGGGCACGCCCGCATTCCTAGTCGAGACGCTGTTCCAGCGGCGGGTGCGCTCGATCGATCTGGACGGCATGCTCGCCAGCGATGAGCTCCTCTCGGCGTTTGACGTGGACGCCATTGCCCCAGAGGCGCTGCTGTTCCAGACCGGATACCTAACGATCCTGGAGGAGGAGCCGCGCGCCGGGGAGACCTTCTACCGCTTGGGCTACCCGAACCGGGAAGTGCGCCAGGGCCTAAACCGCAGCCTGCTCAGCCATATGGTGGGGGATGCGTCCCAGCGCACGGTGAACAGCGCCAGGCTATACGATCTGCTGCTGGCGGACGACCTCGACGGCCTGCACGACCTGTTCCAGGCCTTCTACGCCAGCATTCCGCACCAGTGGCACACCAACAACGACATCGCCAACTACGAGGGCTACTACGCCAGCGTCTTCTACTCCTACTTCGCAGGCCTGGGGCTGGACGTAACGGTGGAGGACAGCACCAGCCGAGGTCGGCTGGACATGGCGCTGCGCTTTGAGGACCGGGCCTACGTGTTCGAGTTCAAGGTGGTGGAGCAGGCGGGCGAGGGAACGGCGATGGCCCAGCTCAGGGAGCGGGGCTACGCGGACAAGCATCGGGGCACAGCTGGCGCCGTATATCTGGTGGCGGTGGAGTTCAGCAGCGAGACGCGCAACATCGCCTCCTTCGAGACGGCGCATGTTTGAGGGAGTGCTGTTTAGCGTCCTGCCTCGAAACGACGGGCTCAAGGCACGTCCGACCCAAGTGATGGTGCAGGTGAGGATCGATTCATGAAGATAGGATTTTTCGGTTTCAACAACGGTGTGCTGGCTGAACCCGAGGCCATGGCGCAGTCGCTGCGGGCGATGGAGGACGCCGGCTTTGAGTCCGCCTGGACCGGCGAGCACGTGGTGCTGATCGACCCCCAGGAGCCACCCTCGCCAGCGCCGCCGGACTTTCCCATGCTGGATACCGTCGCCGCGCTGGCCTTCGCGGCCGGCGTCACGCGGCGCATCCGGCTGGCGTCCGGCATCATCCTGCTGGCCCAGCGCAATCCCGTGGTGCTGGCGAAGGAGCTGTCGGGCGTTGACCGGCTTTCCAAGGGACGGCTGATCTTCGGCGTGGGCGTCGGCTACGTGCCGCGCGAGTTCGAAGTGATCGGCGTGCCCTACCGGGAGCGCGGCGCGCGGGTCAGCGAACACATCGAGGCAATCCGCACCCTGTGGACCGAGGAGCAGCCCAAGTTTGAAGGCCGCTTCACGCAAATCTCCGGCGTGCGGCAGCAGCCGATGCCGGCGCAAAAGCCGCATCCGCCGATCGTCGTCGGCGGCATGTCCCCGGTGGCCTACCGCCGCGCGGTCCGCCAGGGCAACGGCTGGTACGGCTTCGCCCAAACCGTCGAGGCCGCCGCCGCATCCATCGCCGGCCTCGAGGAGGCCGCAAGCGTCGAGGAGCGCCCGGCCAGCTTGGGCGGGTTGGAGATCACCGTGACGCCGCCTGGCCCGGTGGATGCGGACGCCGTCAAGCGCTACGAGGATCTGGGCGTGTCGCGCCTAGCGCTGTTGCCGGGGCACCTTGCCGACGCCGAAAGCGCGGTGCGCTTCATCGAGCGAAGCGCCCTGCAGTTCGGCTTGTAGAGGCGGTCCGGACCGGAGCCCTGACAGTCAGATAACCTAGTTTCACGCCATCAAACCGCCTCTAGCCCCGTGGGCGAGAGGCGCTGTTCAGGCTCAGACACATCTCGGAACCTGGCCTGCGCCCGCGTCGCGGGCCTGCGTTGTGTTTTTCCGCGAAGCCCGCGCTATACTCAGTCCATGTCCGACGCATTGGGCCTCTCCGCGCTCCCTAGGCTGGTGACGCAGCCGATGGCCGTCTTCAAGGCGCTGTCCGAGAGCGCTCCGGAGGGCCATCGGGTCTTCTTTCAACTGATCCTGCCCCTAAGCCTCATTCCTCCCGTTCTGGCCTACGTCGGCGGCAGCGCCTTCGGCTGGCGGCTGGGCGGCGGGGAGCCGCTGATGATGCCCGCCCAAAGCCTCACGCTCATTAGCCTCGCCTACTTCTTCGCGATGGTTTTCGGGCTGGTCAGCAGCGCTGCGGTGAGCGCCTGGATGGCCGCCACCTACGGCGCCCAACGGGCGTTCGGCACCCATCTGGCGCTCGCGGGCCTGGTGGCCGCGCCGGTGATTCTGGCGAGCGCCGCCCATCTTGCGCCCCATGTGTTCATCAACATGCTGGTGCTGATACCGGCGCTGATCTGGAGCCTGTACCTGCTCTACCGGGGCCTGCCGGAAGCGCTCGCCATCCCCCCGGAGCGGGGCATGCTGATGGCGACGGCCTTGGCCGGGTACCTGCTGGTCGCCATCGTCAGCCTGCTCGGCATCACCGTCGCACTCTGGAGCGGCGGCATCGGCCCCGCCATTGGGGTCTGAGGTGGAGGCCGTCAGCCCGTCCCCATCCGACGCGCCGCCGCTGCCGAAGCCGACCGGCGGCAAGGCCGTCGCCGCGGATCGCGCGGCAGGCGGCACGGCCGGGGAGCGCTACCACGACCGGGTGGCGTCCTGGCTGACGGCCTTCGCGATGGCTTGGTCGATCATCGGCATGACGGCCGGCGTTTACGTCGCCGCCGAACTGGTCTGGCCGACCATCGACTTCGGCCGCGAATGGCTCTCCTATGGGCGGCTGCGCACCCTGCACACCAACGCCGTGATCTTCGGCTTTGGCGTCTCCGCCCTGATGGGCACCGCCTTCTACAGCGTCCAGCGCACCTGCCATGTGCCGCTGTTCGCGCCCCGCCTCGCCTGGTTCTGCGCACTGGCTTGGCAAGCGGGCGTGCTGGCGGGCGGCATCTCGCTGTTGGCGGGCTGGAACGGCGGCAAGGAGTACGCCGAACTGGAGTGGCCGTTCGACATTGCCATCACCGTGGTCTGGGTGTGCTTCGCAATCGTGTTCTTCGGCACCATCGCCAAGCGGCGCATCAAGCCGATCTACGTCTCGAACTGGTTCTACGGCGGGCTGATCATCGTCATCGCCATGCTGCACCTAGTCAACAGCCTGGCGATTCCGGTGACGCTGTCAAAGTCGTATTCGCTGTTCGCCGGGGCGCAGGACGCCATCGTGCAATGGTGGTACGGGCACAACGCGGTCGGCTTCCTGCTGACCGGCGGCTTTCTGGGCATGCTGTACTACTTCCTGCCCAAGCACGCCGGGCGGCCGATCTGGAGCTACCGACTGTCCATCGTCGCCTTCTGGGCCTTCACCTACAGCTACATCTGGGCCGGCCCCCACCACCTGCACTACAACGCGGTGCCGGAGTGGGTGCAGTCCTTGGGCATGGTGATGAGCCTAGTGCTGCTGGCGCCCTCCTGGGCCACCTTGGTCAACGGCGTGATGACGGTGGCCGGGGCTTGGGAGAAGCTGCGCACCGACCCGGCGCTGAAGTTCATCGTGCTGTCCCTGGCCTTCTACGGCTTGGCCACCTTTGAAGGACCGATGATGTCGATCAGGAGCGTCAACGTGGTCAGCCACTTCACCGACTGGACCATCGGCCACGTGCATTCCGGGGCGCTCGGCTGGAACGCCATGATCACCTTCGGCGCCTTCTACTTCCTGGTGCCGCGGCTGATGGGCGCCAGCCTGCACAGCGTCAGGCTCGCCAACATCCACTTCTGGCTGGCGCTGGCGGGCACCATGCTGTACATCCTGGCGATGTGGGGCGCCGGGGTCTCCCAAGGGCTGCTGTGGCTGAGCCTCGATGACATCGGCGAACTCAGCTTCAGCTTCAAGGACATCATGGCGAGCATGGCACCCTACTACGCCCTGCGGCTGGTGGCCGGCCTCATCTTCCTGTCCGGCGCTCTGCTGATGGCCTACAACCTCGCCATGACCGGCAAGGGGCGGCGCACGGTGGCCGCATCGCCGCCGGCGACGGCAGCGGCGTAGGGGCCATGAACGCCGTCGATCTGCACCGGAAGCTGGAGCGCAACAGCGGCTTGCTGATCTTCGGCATCCTGCTGGTCTCCGCCATCGGCGGCTTGGTGCAGGTGCTGCCGAGCGTGCTGCAGGACGACTTGGTCACGCCCGGGCCCGGCACCCAGCCCTACGGCCCGGTGGAGCTGATCGGTCGCGACCTCTACATCCGCGAGGGCTGCAGCACCTGCCATTCCCAGCAGGTGCGGCCGCTGCTGGCGGAGGTCAAGCGCTACGGACCCTACTCCAAGGCCGGGGAGTCCGCCTATGACCGGCCCTTCCTTTGGGGCTCCAAGCGCACCGGGCCGGACCTGCACCGCATCGGCGGCAAGTACACCGACCTGTGGCAGCGGATGCACCTGCTTGATCCGCGCAGCGTGGTGCCGGACTCCATCATGCCGGGCTACCCGTGGCTCGCCGAGCGGGCGGCGGATGCCGACGGCAGCATTCAGGCCAGGATGCGGGCGCTGCGCCGCCTCGGCCATCCCTACACCGAGGCCGAAATCGAAGCCGCGCCCGCCGCCTTGGCCGGACTGGCCGAGGTTGATGCCTTGGTGGCCTACCTGCAGTCGCTGCGCCCGCCGAATGCGGAGGCGACGCCGTGACCTGGTTCATTTTCGCGGGCGACATGCTGGTGATGGCCTTCATGGCGGCACTCGCCGTCTGGGTGCTGTGGGGCGGCTCCAAGGAGGCGGCCGATGAGGCGGCGCGGATCCCCCTGAAGGACGAATTGGACAGCTCGAAGGACGACCCAAGCGATGGCTGAGCTGCCCAGCACATTCTGGAGCGGCTGGATTTCGGTGCTCACCGTCGGCAGCCTGATCGGCGTCTTTTGGCTGATCTACAGCATCTACTTCGCTGCGGGCGGCGAGGAGGAGGAACCCAGCCCGGTCTGGGACGGCAACCTGCGCGAAGGCGAACACCCGGCGCCGCTGTGGTGGTTTTGGCTGATCTTCGGATCCTTGGTCATCTCGGTGATCTACCTGATGCTGTACCCGGGGCTGGGGGCCTTCCGCGGCGCCCTCAACTGGTCCCAAGGCGGGGAGATCAGCCAGCGCCTGGAGCGCTACCAAACCGAGTTCGGCCCGCTGCGGCGACTGGTCGCCGAAGCGCAGCTCGACACCCTGCGGGAGGACGCCAAGCTCATGGCCTCGGCCCAGCGCATCTACGACCGCAACTGCGCCGTCTGCCACGGCTACGAGGCGCAGGGCCAAGCCAACCTCTTCCCGAACCTCGCCGACGCGGCATGGCAATGGGGCGGCGAACCCGCGCAGGTCGAGCATTCAATACGCCATGGACGCCAAGCCGTGATGGTGGGTTGGGAGGCTGCGCTGGGCGAGCAGGCCATCGACCAGCTGACCGACTACACGCTGGCGCTCGGCAACGGGACCGCCGCCGGCCATCCGGCCGAAGGCCAGTACATGCAGTTCTGCGCCGCCTGCCACGGCGCGGACGGCAGCGGCAATCCCCAGCTGGGCGCCCCGAACCTGACCGACGACGCCAGCCTCTACGGCCAAAGCGCGGCGGCAATCCGGCAGTCCATCGCCCAAGGCCGCAACGGCGAGATGCCGGCCTTCGGCGAACGGCTCGACGACACGCAGATTCGGCTGCTGGTGGCTTGGCTGACCCGGCCGACCACGCCGGAATGAGGCCCTCCCACTCGGCGGGCCTGGCTTGGTTGCTCAGCTGTACAGCGCTGTTGCTGGCGTGGCCACCATCGGCTCAAGGGGGTCAGCCCCCGCCGGCCGCCACGACGCTTCCCGTCGTCGCTGCGGAAGGCCGCCAACTGGCCGTTCTGCATCCCGCGCCCAAGTCCGCCAAGCGGAGTGCGGCGATCAACGCAAGTGCCTTCGAGAGCGGCGCGCAGCGCATCCATGTGGTGCAGGTGGGTGGCCAGACCTACCGGGCGGCGACGCCGCTGGACGGCCCCCGGTCGAGAATCCTGTTCGACCCCGCCCGCCGCGCCTTCGCCTCGCTGCTGCCGAGCATTAGGCTGGAGCTCGCGGGCGGAGCGGACGCCGAAGCGGTCGGCGAGGCCTTGGGCGCAACGCGGGTGACCGTCTTCGAGCGTCTGGGCTTCGCCGTCATCGACCTGCCCCACAACCTGCATCCGGCCGATGCGGTCGATCAGGCACGCGCCCTCCCCGGCCGACCCGAAGCGTCAGTGCGGCTGCGCAGTCCGCCGATTGAATGGCGCTAGCATCGCGCATCGCGGCGGGGGTGGCCGTCGGTCTCGGCGCACTGGCGGGCTGCGGCACGCCGCCGCACAAGGAAACGCAGCCGCCGCGACCGGCGAAGGCATCGCTGTCAATCGAGAGCGCGGCCACCGTCGAGGAGGCGGACAACCCAAAAGTGAGGGTGCAGGTGGCGCTCGACCGATTCACGGCCACCCCCGTCACCGTGGCGTTGAACGTGGCCGGTTCAGCCACCCCGGGCAGCGACTACGCGCCGCTTGAGGACCGCGTGGCCATCCCCGCAAACAACAGTTTCGCGGCGTTGGAGATCGACGTTTACCGCGACTTCGTTGAAGAGGGCGACGAGACCATCGAACTGGCCTTGGGCGCGATCGTCGGCAATGCGGTGCTCGACGGGAACGCCACCGCCACGCTCACCCTGCTGGACGGCCCCGCGGCACAAGTGGACAAAACCCCGCAGCAGACCGCCTCCCCGGAGCTCGCGCTGCTCCCGCTGGCATACACCCTCACCTCGGACGCGGTGGTCTTGGTTACGGCCGCGCAGAACGGACGCCCGGACGGCCAGCCCGTGCCGCTGGTCGCGGAGTGGTCCACCGACCCCGCCTTCGAGACCGACGTGCGCTTGATCGACCGCGTCGAGATTGGGGCGCCGGACGATCCGATCGAATTCATCTTCGGTGGCCTGAACGTCTTTCAAGTCCCGCTATCGGACCTTGCGGCCAACGAGATTTACTACGTTCGCGCCTACCTCGGCGAGGCGCCGCCGCCGGGCGGATTCGGCAATGCGGCCCCCAACGCCTTCCTCGACGGCTTTGCGACGAACGCCCAGGGCGGCGTGGTGGCGCGCTGCGTCGCCCCAGAGCGCGCGGCCTCTGGTTCGGGCGACCCCTTGCAGCCGGAGCAATGGCATCTGCGCAACACGGGCCAGCCCGCGTTTTCGGATCGCGGCGGCCTTGCGGGCGCCGACCTGCGCATGGCCGAGGCCATGGCCGCCGGCCTTGATGGCGCCGGCGTCACGCTGGCGGTGGTGGACACCGGCCTTGAAACCTGCCACCCCGACCTCGCCGCCAACACCGTCGCCGGCGGCTCCCACAATTTCGCGCACCCGCGCTTGGCCAGCTTCGGCGCCGCGCCGGACGAGCCGTTCCACTTCGGCCTGCTTGGCGATCACGGCACCAGCGTGGCCGGCATCGCTGCCGCGGTAGCGGACAACGGGCGCGGCGGCCGAGGCGTCGCGCCTGGCGTCCGGCTCGTCGGCTTCAATCCCATGCAAGCTGGCGACCCGGAGTCCGAGGCTCCGGGCTCGGCCTTCGAGACCGCGCTGCTGCGGAGCTTGGGCGGCAGCAACGCCGCGCCGGACTCAGCTGGCGTGGACGTGTTCAACATGAGTTTTGGCACCTTCGCGCCCGGCATGAACTCCCAGGAGGAGTTCGTGCGGCTGTTCAGCAACGCCACGGCGGAACTGCGGTCGGGACGGGGCGCGCTGTATGTCAAGGCGGCCGGCAACGACTTTGAAGCCTGTGCGCCCAGGCATCCGTTCAACCGGGAAATCGGTTGCATCGCGGCCAACGCGGACCCGGACGGCAACCTGCCGTGGCTGATCAACGTGGGCGGCTTCAACGCCGACGATGCGAAGTCATCCTACGCCAGCGCCGGCGCCGGACTTTGGGTGGTCGGCCCATCCGGCGAGGACGGGGCCGCAGCGCCCGCCATGATCACCACCGATCAAGCCGGGGCGCACGGCGGCTACAGCCAATACGTTCAAAACCGCCTGGCCGGGGGCCTGGACGGACACCCGCTGAACCCGGACGGCGACTACGTCAGCGGTTTCGGCGGCACCTCCTCGGCGGCGCCTGCGGTGGCGGGCGCGGTGGCGCTGCTGCTCGGCGTCGAGCCGGCGCTCAGCTGGCGGGACGTCAAGCACATCCTGGCATCCACCGCGCGTCGCATCGACGCTGACATCCCGGCGGTAAGGGCGGCCTTTGCCGGCGCCCCCTACATCGCCCAGCACGCATGGCTGACCAACGCCGCCGGCCACGCCTTCCACAATTGGTACGGGTTTGGCGCGGTGGACCTCGATGCCGCCGTGGCCATGGTGGCCAGCCACGTTCCCGACAGCCTTGGCGAATTCGTCGAGTCGGCGTGGTTCGCGTCGGCAGCGGAGTCCCCGCTGGCCATTCCCGATGCGGACGGCGTCGGCGCGACCGCAAGCCTTGCGGTGTCCGACCTCCCAGCGGGCGCCAACATCGAAGCGGTCGTGCTGGAGCTAACCGCCGACCACGCCAACCCGTTCGATCTCGGCGTCACGCTGCGCTCGCCGTCCGGGACGTCCAGTGTGGTCAACCCGCCCTTCAACACCGCCTTGGAGGGAACCCCCGGGCTGCAGGGCTGGCAACTGCTCAGCAACGCGTTCTATGGCGAACCACCCAACGGCGCTTGGACCCTGCATGTGGCCGACCTCGCCCCAGGCGACGAGGGCAGCCTGACCGGCTGGCGGCTCAGGCTCTATTATGGCGAGCATGGCGACCAATGAACGACGGCGAACATTGGCCAGCGAGTAGGCACCCATGAGCGAATACCAATACTATGAATTCCAAGCCATCGACCGGCCGCTCGACGATGCCGACAAGGCGGCGCTGCGCCGTCTGTCCAGCCGTGCGCAGATCACCGCCACCAGCTTCACGAACGAGTACAACTACGGCGACTTCAAGGGCGATCCGCGCCAATTGATGAAACGTTGGTTCGATCTGCATCTTTATGTCGCCAACTGGGGCACCCGTCGCTTCATGATGCGGCTGCCGAAACGGCTGATTGATCGCGACCGCCTGGACGCCTTGCTGATGGGGACCGACTTGGCAACCGTCACGGAAGCGGACGACAACCTGATCCTCGACATTTGCGACGACGGAGAAGACAGGGAGTACGTGGACTGGGAGGACGGTTCCGGCTGGCTCGGCGCGATGGCACCGCTCAGGGCCGATCTGCTCTCCGGGAACTGGCGGCTCCCCTACCTCCTCTGGCTGACCGGCGTGGAGAACGGCAACGTCCGCGACGACGCCCTGGAGCCACTGTCCGGCATTGGGCCCCTGAACGGTGGCCTTCAGGCATTTGCGGAGTTCTTTCGCATTGATGGCGACTTGGTGCAGGCGGCGGCCGAGGCTGGCAAGGATACGCGTAGCCAAGCCTCATCGCCTGCGGCTCTTCGGGCCGTCATTTCGAAGATGCCGGAGTCCCAAAGGACGGATTTTCTGCTCAGGCTTGCCGAGGGCGATCCCCATGTGGCTGCGGAGTTGCGGGGCAGAGTTCGAAGCGCCCTGTCACGACAAGGCGAACGAAACTCGCCAACGCTGCGCTCGGCGGCCGAACTGCGCAACCGCGCCGAGGCCATCCGCGAAGCTCGGAAGAAGGCCGAAGCCGAGCGCCGCCGGGCCGAACGCCTAAGGAAGGAGCAGCAGCAGGAGCAGGCAAGGCGGGTGCGCTTGGCAGATCTGCGGCGGCGAGGAGCGGAAGTTTGGCGTGAGATTGAAGCCGAAGTCGAGCGACGTAACGCATCCGGCTACGACCAAGCGGCCAGCCTGATTTTCGATCTGCGCGCGTTGGCGGAGGAGGACGGACTGATGGCGGAATTCGTCAACCGACTGAACGCCCTGCGCCAACGCCATGAGCGCAAGCAGCGCTTCACCGAAAGGCTGAGCCGATTGCCTTGAGGCCTTCAGGAGGTTATTGGCAGCTCGGCATCCAGCCGCGCCGCCAGTTCAGGCCGGAGTTGGCCAACTTGACGGGTCAGGAAGCCGAAGAAACTGGGGATGCCGAGTTCGTAGGATGCGCCTGCGTCCTCCGGGTCCCAAAGCAGCCCGAGCCGCTTAAGCGACCGCCTGGCCTCGTCCAGGTCCGGTGGCTGTGCAGTCTTTTCGTACAAGTGGGTAACACCGGCCTGCAATGCCCGCTCCACTTGGTCAACCCGCATTTTGCCGTCGGGAGAGGCTTGGAGGACTTTGCCCAGCATGTAGCCGCAGGAAATCAGCTTGCCGGCGCGCAGGTCGGACCAAACCCTTCGGTAGTGCTTTTTCCGCCGCACCAGAAAACGATCTCGGGTGGCCAAGTGGGCAGCATCATCCAGGTCGCCAAGCGGGATGGGGCATCCCGTGGACAGTTCCGGCGATTCGGTGATGGTGCGGCCAAGAACCTGCGTAAAGTAGGGATACCCGGCACACAACTCGATGATGGCCCGCTCGGCCTGCCGTGAGACCTTCAGTTCCGCGCTGCGCAATGGCTCGGCGACCGCTCGCAAGGCCGCATCATCCGCAATGCAACCCATGGGCAGCAGGCAGTCGCCCAAGCGATGCAGAAAGAAAGTGGCGTTCATCCGCCCAATGTGGTCTATGAGATCCGGCGTCCCAGCCAACAAGGCGATAGCCGCGCTTTGCCGCTGGCCGTTGGCTTGCTGAACCGCGTTCAAAAGCGCTTCGCCGACGCTCGGCTGCAGCCGATGGGCTTCGTCCAAGGCAATCACGAGCGGCTTGCCGGTTCTCTTGAGGCGCTCATGCAAGGCAGACGTGACGCTCGGCGACGGCAGATTCGTCGTTCGAGTCCTGCTCACCTGGCCTTTGGCCACACCAACACCCCCACCGCCCTGCACCCTGTGCGACAGGGTCTGCGGGGCCTCGAACCCCTCCAGCAGGCGGGCGCTGAGCTTCTCCTCGGTCGGGCAGTCCGTGGGCGTGAAACTGATGACATCAATGTCATGCCGCGATTGCGCATCAGCAACCGCAGCGTTCAGCAGGACGGTCTTGCCATTGCCGCGCGGACCGAACAGCACCGCGCCAAGACTGTTGGGCTGGCCTTGCGCGAGCTCGCCGAGCAACTCAGCCAGAACGCCCTGTTCGTGGCCTCGGCCGGCCATCAGAGGCGGTGCGCCGCCGGCCCTTGTGGAAAACAAGCGCGTCAGGCGCCTTGGCGCTAGCTCTGCTTTCAGTCTTATCGATTCGGCGTTCCCATTGACGCTCATCGTTCTCGGCTAATGGATCGAATTTAATTGTGCAGCAGCACTATTGTGCCACACAGGTTGCGCCACAATTCGCGGCTATTCTGGTTGCCGGACGAAGAACACTCTCACCCTCACGCTAACGGGCATGGCCTTGCCGACTTCGCTCTCAGCGCTCGTAATAGACGTGCCGATGGTCGGCGGTGCGGGTCAGGGTGCGGTCCAAGGCCACCAGGTAGGGGCTGCGGCGGGCGGGCTGGTCATTGATGGTGGCCACCTTGATGCGCCTGCGCTGCCGGGCCAGATGTTGAAACGGCTCGGTGGCGGCGTCGATGTGCGGATGGCCGGGGGCGATGAGGAAGTTGAGCCGCTGGCCGTGGCCTTCGATGACCAGCGCTAGGCTGCCGTCCAGAAAACTCAAGTAGTTTCCGGCCCGCCGGGGCGGAAGCGCCGGCCAATCCAAGGCCAGTCCGCAAGGCGAGGCCGGATCGGTGGCGTTCATCCAGAAGCTTTGCGGGGCTTGCTGGGCGCGAAACCGGTGCAGGGCCGCAGGCGCCATGAACTGCGGGCCGGACAGGCCCTCGAAGAAGTGGCCAGCAACAACTTCGCCAGCCAGCTCCATGATGCGCAACGCTTTGAAGAGCGACGCCCAGCGCGCCTCCCGGTTGGCGATCTCGCGGCACAGGAAGCCGTAGCGGTCGAGCAGGAGCCGGACCCGCTCCTTGTCCTCCTCCATTCGCTCCAAGGGATCGTCCGAAGGTGGCGGGGCCAGGTTCAGCCGCCAATTGCCGGGCCAGCCTTGAGCCGCCATGCGGGCCCGGCGGCGGATCGGGGCGGAGGGCGCCGCCAAGCGGTACTTGCGCTGCTCGCCCAAGCGCAGCGGCGCCAAGCTGTCGGCCAGCAGCGCGCCGGTCCAGACCGCTTGCCACCAGCGGTCGTTGAAGGCGGCCGCGCCACTGCCTTCCGCCGCCCGGTCGCTGAGCTGGTGATAGCCGTAGCGGGCCTGCGGGTCCGCAAACAGCTCAACCGTGTCCGCCGCGCCGTCGCTCGGCGCATGCAGCGCCGCCTCCTCGGGGTGGCACAGGGTGATCTGTTGGTTGCCGCACCCCAGCCAGACGATCTGCTCCTGGGCGATGAGCGCATCAAGCTGATGGTCGGCGAAGTCGCTGAAGCGGGCGGCGAGGAAGTCCTGGAGCCAAGCGGCCACCGGGGCTGGGTAGCCGCTCAAGCGCTCCAGCGCGCGCAAGCCGGCGGCTGGCGACCAAGGCTGTCCGAAGCCCTGCCATGCGGCCAGAAACCCGGGCAGTTCGGCGAACGGCTTGGCAACCGCTTGCGCGCGGCTCTGGGTGCGCTGGAAGCGCAGCAGGGCCTCCAGGTTGTCAGCATCGCAGAAGTGCGGCCCGTCGCTGCCTTCAACCAAGGGGCCGATGATGAAGGCGCCGCTGTCCGTGAGCACTTGCTCCAAGTCGGCAACCCCCGGCGGCAACAGCGCCGCAAGCTCCGCCAAGGTGCGCGGGCCGTAGAAGGAGAGCGCCTCGCCGACGAATTCCGCCAAGGTCCGCGGATCGTCAATGGCGGGCAGTTCGCCTTGCTGGGCCAGCCCGGCGCACAGGCCGCACTCGACCAACGCATGGGCCGCCTCAAGATGGGCAATCCAAGCCCGTTCGCCATCGGCGAAGCGCACCAAACAGGGGGCCGTCACATCGTTGGGCCACTCCGCAGCCGGGACCAGCACCCGCTCCTTGGCCCATTCCAGCCAGTCCTCGATGCTGCGCGGTTCATAGCCCTCGGCGCGCCGCTGCCGCTTGGCTTCAAACGCGGCGATGACCTCCGCCTTGAGGCGAGGGCGCAGCCGCTCATCACCCACCGCCTGGGCGATGAGATCGTGGGTCAGGCCACTGGCTTCACCAAGCTCCGGGGTGTCGTCGGCGTACATGTAGCGGCTGACCTGACCGAAGGTGAGGCTCTTGGCGAACGGGCTCGGCGTGGCGGTGGTGGCCAACGTCCAAGGCAGGCTGCCATCGGCCAATTCGCCGAGCCGAGCGCGCAGGGCGGGCAGGTCAAACTCGTCGGTGAGGCAGGTGCGCCAAGTCTCCAGCAGCACCGGGAAGTCCGGGTACTTGGCGGTGGCGGCCATCAGCTTCTTGGCCTGCAGGCGGCTCATCCACAGCGGCAGGCGCTGGTTGAAGCGGCGCTTGGTCAGCAGCAGCGCCCGGCCGGCGCACTCGCGAAAGCGGGCGCCGAAGAACCCGGAGCGCTCCAGCGAATCGCGCAGGTGGCCGTCCAGGTTCTCCGGGGTCACCCAACCGAGGAGTTCCTCCGCTGCTTGCGCATCCTTGACCTGCACCACAATGGCGTTGTTGTCGGCGTGAATCTCCGGCGCCAAATCGAAGCGCTGGCGCCAGGCGGACTCCAAGGCCAGCGCCCAGGGGCGATTCAGGCGCCCGCCCCAGAAGCTGTGGATGACCAACTGCTGGGGGGCGTCGGGACCGGCGTACCCGTCCGGGCCGGAGTACACCCATTCCAGCAACAGGTGGCGCCGGTGCGGCAGGGGCGCTTCGGTTTGGGTTCGCTGGCGCTCCAAGTAGGTACACAAGGTCTCCGCCGCCAATTCATCGAAGTGCGACTGCTCGATGAGCCGGGACTTGAACGGCTCCCGCCGCCCGCTGGCGAAGTGCGCCTCCGCTGATTCCAGGAAGCCGCCGATGCGGTCGGCGAAGTGGAAGCTGCGGTTGAAGGCCTCGTTGCGCCAGAACGGCGTCACGGTGGCGCCCGTGCGGGCTGGCCGCACCATCACGTCGTTGTGGGTGATGCGCAGGATTTGCCAGTTCTGGGTGCCGAGGGTGAAGATCTGGCCGGTGGTGGCCTCCCAGACGAACTCCTCGTCGAGTTCACCGATGACGGCGCCGCTGTCCGCATGGCGCAGTTGATAGTAGCCCCGATCGGGAATCGAACCGCCGGCGTTGTAGAGCGCGAACACCGCGCTCTTGTGCGCCTGCACGGTACCCTTGATGCGGTCCAGCGCGACGCGGGGCTTAAGCTCCCGCACCCGGGAGCCCGCGTAGCGTCCGGCCAGCATGTCCAGGACCAGATCGAACTGCTCCCTTGGCAGCCGCCGGTAGGGGGAGGCGGTTCGAATGGCGGCGAAGAGCTCATCGACCGGCCATACCTCGTGGGCGCACATGGAAACGATGGATTGGCAAAGCGCATCCAGCGGATTCTCCAAGGGCCTGGCCGGCTCGATGTCGCGGTC
>JAPOTD010000006.1 GCA_026709365.1 Gammaproteobacteria bacterium | reverse complement strand
CCTCCTACTACGTCGGCGAAACGCCCATGGAGCATCTCAACCTGCGCATCAAGGACGTGGCGCGCATCGAGGTGCTGCGCGGGCCGCAGGGCACCTTGTACGGCGGCGGCGCCATGGGCGGCACCGTGCGCTACATCATGAACCGCCCGGACCCGGAAGCGTTCTCCGCCCGGATCGCCACCAGCATCTCGGACATCAACGGGGCCGGCGACCTCAGCCAGGACACCGACGTCGTGCTCAACATCCCTTTGAGCGACCAGGTCGCGGTGCGGGCATCGGGCAACTACCTCAATCAGGACGGCTTCCTGGACACCGTCACCTTCCCGGACAAGCTGGCGGCCGGCTTGCCGCAGATCGACGGCAAGAACCACAACTCGGAGGAGACCTGGATGGGGCGAATCGCCCTGCGCTGGATGGTGAACGACGCTTGGGACGCCGAGATTTCCTATGTGGCCCAGGACCAGGACGGCCAAGGCCGCCAAGGCTACACCGTCGCTGAGCCGGGCCGTAAGGCGCCCCTCATCAACAAGCGCACCTACACTGGCTTCAACGACGAAATCGCCGAGCGCGACATTGGCTTGGCGAGCTTTGACGCAAGCGGCGACTTGGGCTTTGCCGACCTGACCTTCCACCTGTCCCGCTATGAGGACGACTACGAAACCGAGGGCGACATCACCCGCTTCATAGACGGCATTTATGCTGGATTCGGCGTGGATTTATCCGACGACTTCAACGCCTACAATGAAAACGAAATCACCAGCGAAACCGACACCGCAGAACTGCGGCTTCAAGCAACCAGCCTCGCCTTCGATTGGGTGGCCGGCGTGTTCTACACCAGCCAGACCCGGGAATGGAATCTGCTCGAGCACACACCCGGAATCAATACGTTGTTCTACGGCGCGGACACCAATGTGCCGCCCAACGACTTCAACCTGGAGGCGGAAGGCGACTACTCCCAGTTCGCCGTCTATGCCGAGGGCACCTACCATGTGACGGCGAGCCTCGACCTGACCGTCGGCGTCCGCCACTTCGACATGGATGATGAGATCGACATGTTCATCTGGTATCCGATCTACAACGGGCTTGATGACTACGATGATCGCAGTGACCCCTGCCTGACCGATCCCGACAACAACTTCTGCACCGCAGCCAGTTCCGATGCGGGATTCGACGACCAGATATTCAAGGTCAACCTGTCCTACAAGCTCTCCGAAGACGTTTTGGCCTACTTGACCTACTCCGAAGGCTTCCGCAGGGGGGGGGCCAATGGCGGCACCAATGCCCAAGCCGCTCAATCCCCGGCGGCGCAGCAGCTCATTCGGGATTCGCGCTTCTATGCGCCGGACAGCCTGAACAACTACGAATTGGGCGTGAAGTCCACCCTGCTGGACGGTCGCATGACCCTCAACGGCGCGGTTTACCTGCTTGAGTGGCAGGATCGGCACGCCATAGTCAGCACGATACGGGACGAAGAGGGCAACGCACAGAGCCTGGTCTTCTCGCAGCGGGTGAACGCAGGTGATGCGCAAAGCCTGGGGGCCGAGGTGGAGCTGTCGGCGCTGCTGACCGATACCCTACGTCTCGACGCCTCGGCCTCCTACAACGAGATTGAGGCGGATGGCGACAGCCCCTACTTCGAGGATGGCGAGAAGATCTACGGCAAGCCGAAATGGCAGGCGAGCTTGGCGCTGAGCGGCAGCCACCCGGTGGGCGGCGGCCTGCAATTGGGCTGGCGCACCGCCGTGGCTTACCGGGACGCTGTGCCCACCGGCAACCCCCTGCTGGCCGAGCTGCCCAGCTACGCGCTGCTCGATGCCCAGGTCTCACTGTCGGGCGACCGCTGGATGGCTTCCTTGTACAGTGAAAACCTCGTCGATGAGCGCTACCAGACCGCCGTCTCCCCCGAGGGCCGCAACATCATCTACACAGGCAAGCCGCGCACCGTTGGCGTGCGCTTGTCCTACGATCTGTAGGCGCAGGCTCCTAGATGGCGATGCCGGCGGCGGTTAGGGTCTCGCGCATCGGCGCCAACTGATCCTCGTAACAGCGCCACTTGCCCACGGAAGTGGCGTAAACCGGCTCCCGCACCTGGGCGGTGCTGGCGGTGCCCACGGCTTGCTTGAGGCGCCAATACTCCAGGCACTGGGGCTGCCACTCAAGGCCCAGGAACTCCAGCGCCCGTCGCGTCTCGGTGCCGGTGTCCGCCACCAGCCGCTCATAGGAGACGGTGCCTATGCGGCCAGGCAAACAGGCCTCCCAGTGCGCCATCAGCTCCCGGTACAGCAGGTAGTAGCCCGCCATCTCCTCCTGGGTGTAGGAATAGGGGCAGGCGCTGCGGCCGAACAGCTGCTTGTAGTTGGCGTAGCAGGTGTCCATGGGATCGCGCGTCATGTGCAGGATCTTCGCCTTCGGCAGCGCTAGGGCGATGGCACCCAAGTAGAGAAAGTTGTTGGGCATCTTGTCGATGAAGCGCGGCCTGTGCCCGGTGCGCGGGCGGGTGCTGGCGACGTAGTCGCCGCCGAGCCGGGCGAAATCCAGCTGGGCGCCGAAGGCCATCGCCGCCTGGGGCGTCAGCCGTTCGATGCGCGGCCGCGCCTGGACCAGCCAGGCGGCGAAGAAGTTGCGCAGCTCGCCGGCGGCGAACACCTCGCTGTGGGCGCCCAGAATCTGCTCCAGCAGGGTGGTGCCGGTGCGGGGCATGCCGAGTATGAAGATCGGCTCCTCGCTATCCGAACCGGTGGCCTCGGCCTGGCAGAAGGCCGGGCTGAAGACCTCGCGGATGCCGGCCAGCAGGCGGCGGTCCTCCGCCAGGCTGTACTGCAGCTGGTCACGCTTGCGCTGCATGCCCGCCGCCAAGTGGACGAAGCTCTCGGCGTGCTCGCCAATGTCCTCCAACTCCTTGGCCAGAGCCAGATTGAGGTGGATGCCGCCCTCCGGGTGTTCGCCGTGGCTTTGCAATTGGGTGCGCAGCAGGCTGAGATGGTTGTTCCTGCGCGTTTGCCTTCTCATCTGCGACAGCGACCAGTAGCCGTGAAACTGGGTCGGCGCCATGCCGAGCGCCTGCAGGTGCACCGCCTCCGCCTCCTCGGTCTGGTGGCAGAAGTTGAGCATGCCGGCCAGATTGAACAGGTTGCGGACGCTGTCCGGGCGCAGCTCCCGCACCCGGCGAAACGCCCTGACCGCTTGGGCGTACTCGTTCAGTTCGCCATAAACCACGCCGATGGCATCCCAGACCTCCGGATTGCGCGATTCCAGCTCCTCCGAGCGCTTGGCCGTCTCCAAGGCCTCCCGATGCCGGCCTTGGCCGACGAGGCAGCGCCCCAGCAAGGACAGGCTTTCGGCATGGCGCGCCTCGATCGCCAGCGCCCTGCGCAGGGGCGCCTCGGCCTGCCATCGCTTGCGCAGCCGCATCAGGCAGTAGCCCTCATAGTAATGGGCATTGGGATTGCCGGGCTGACGCGCAGCGTACTTGCGGGCCGCCACCAAGGCGGCGTCAAACTGCTTGTTGGCGATGCGTCGACGCAGGGCGCCCAGGTGGCGCTCGGCGGCCGCAGGCTCGGTCACGGCGCCCGCTCCTGGAGATAGGCGAAGGCCAGCTCCGTCATGGCGATGACCCCGTCGCGCAGGGCGCGCTCGTCGATCCGGAAGCGGGGCGAGTGGTTGACGTGCACCTCCTCCCAATCCGGGGAGGCAATGCCGAGGTAGAAGTAGAAGCCGGGGATGCGTTGGGCGAAGAAGCCGAAGTCCTCGGCGCCGGTCACCGGCGGGTAGGTGTAAACCCGCTGCGCCCCGAAGTTGCGGCGCAGCACGGCCACCATCTCCTCGGTAAGGGCGTCGTCGTTCACGGTCACCGGATAGCCCGCCTGCACGTCGATGCGCACCTCGGCCTGGGCGCCGGCAGCGCTGGCGATGGCGGTGGCGGTGCGGCGCACCTGCTGGTGGATGCGGCCGCGCACTTTGGCGTCCAAGGTGCGGATGGTGCCCTCAAGAACCACCTCATCCGGGATCACGTTGCCCCGGTTGCCGCCGCGCAGGGCGCCGATGGTCACCACCGCCGGCGAGGCCACCAGGTCAGTTTGGCGGCTGACCACGGTTTGCAGGCCGAGGATGATCTGCGCGGCAACTACCACGGGATCGACGCCAAACCAAGGCGTGGCGCCGTGGACCCCTTCGCCGCGCACGGTGATGGTCAGCGGATCGGCGCTGGCCAAGGCGGCGCCCGGCGTGTAGGTGAAGTGACCGAGCGGGTCCGGCGCCACATGCAGCGCCAGGATGGCCTCAGGCGCGGGATCATCCAGCACGCCCTCCTGGATCATTTGCCAAGCGCCGCCGGTCTCCCCGGGCGGCACGCCCTCCTCCGCCGGCTGAAAGATCAGCACCACCGTGCCGGGTAGCTGATCGCGCAGGTCGGCGAACAGCCGTGCCACGCCCATCAGAATGGCCGTGTGGGCATCGTGGCCGCAGGCATGCATGACGCCGACGGTCTCGCCTCTCCACTCGGCCTGCGCGGTCGATGCGTAGGGCAGGCCGGTCAGCTCGGTGATGGGCAGCGCATCCATGTCGGCCCGCAACGCAATCACCGGCCCCGGCCGGCCGCCGCGCAGCACGCCCACCACGCCGGTGTGCGCGACCTGGGTGCGCAGGTCATAGCCGAGGGACTTAAGATGCCGGGCCACGATGGCGGCGGTGCGAAACTCGCGATTGCCCAACTCCGGATGGCGGTGGAAGTCGCGCCGCCAATGAATCACCTCGGGTTCGATGGCGGCCGCCCGCTCGGCGATCAGCGCCGACGGGGCGCCGTGCGCCAAACCGCCGAGCAACGCCAGGCACAGCGCCAGCGGGACGATCATGCGGGCAGCGATCACGGCAGATCCGGACGACGCTCGGCGCCGAACCAAGACGGCAGCGCCGCTTCAACGGCTGCGGCCAAGGCCAGCAGCCGCCGGTCGCGATAGGGCGCGCCCACCAATTGCATGCCCGTGGGCACGCCTTCGGCGCTCAACCCGGTGGGCATCGCCAGCACCGGGCAGCGGCCCACCGCATTGAAGGGGTAGGTCATGAACCACCCCTTGTTGGCATCCACCGGCTTGCCGTTGATCAGGCATCGATCCCGGCTGTAATCGAAGTCGGCGGCAATTTCCGGGCTGGCGACCGTGGGGCAAACGAAGGCATCGACGCGCTCCAGCACCGGCCCGAGCTGCATCCAGATGCGGTTGGCGCATTCGTTGGCCCAGCGGACCTGTTCCGGCGTGACCTCGCCGGGGTGCGCCAAGTGCCAGCGCGTGTAGTCGCAGAGCTGGTCGCCGCGCTCCGCCGAACCGTAGGCCTGCCGCAGCAGGGCGCCCATGAGAAAGCCCTGATGGGTGCGCGCCATCTCAACGACCCAGTCGCCCAATTGCATCTCCACCTCCACGAGCTCAGCACCGGCAGCCGCCAACCGCTCGAGCGTCTCCAGGGTGTTGGCCCGCACGCAGGGGGCGAGTTCGTAGAAGCCCATGTCCAGAGAGTAGCCTAGGACAACGCCCTGCAGGTCGGCCAGGGGCTCGGCCGGGGGGTCCGGCGGCAACTGAGAGCTGAGGTCCGCCGCATGCGGCCCAGCCACGCACTTGTAGGCCAGCGAGAGGTCCGGAACCTGGCGCGCCATGAGGCCGTGGTGGCAGTAGGGATCCATGTTGTAGGGGAATATCTCCGGCATGCGTCCGTGGCTGGCCTTGAACCCAATCAAGCCGCATTGGCTGGCGGGAATGCGCACGGAGCCGCCCAAGTCGGTGCCGTTGGACAGCGTGGCCATGCCGGCCGCCAGCGCCGCCGCGCCGCCGCCGGTCGAGCCGCCGGGCGTAAACGCCCGGTTCCAAGGGTTGCGGGTGACCCCCCAAAGGCGGGACCAGGTGTAGGCGGCCACCGAGAACTCCGGCGTGCAGGTCCGTTGATGAATGATGGCGCCGGCCGCCAGCAGCCGCTCCGGCACCGGATCGGTGGCGGTGGCCACCGCATCGCGCAGCAACAGGGAGCCGTTGGTGGTCACTTGGCCGCGGACGTAGGTCTCGTCCTTGATGGCGCAGGTGATGCCCTCCAGCGGCCGGGCCCGACCCTGGGCGTAGGCCCGTTCCGCAGCCTTAGCGGCCAGCAGCGCCTCCTCGTCGAAGGTGAAGGCGAGCGCGTTGATTTCCCGGTTCACCGCTTCACGGCGGGCAATCTGCGCCTGCAGCACGTCCACTGGCGACAGTTCGCGGCGGCGAAACGCGGCCAGCAACTCAGTCGCGGAAGCGTAGCAAAGATCATCCAGCGCCATGGTCCCACTCATCAAGCGGTTGGATTCGATCCGTTGGCACACTCTTGGGCGGCAGCCCCGCCGCATCAGCGCCCGCACCCTCCGCCGGGCTTTGGGTGCGGTAGAACCACTCCTGCCAGAATGCATCCAGGTCGGCGCCGCTGGCGGCGGCCATGGCGCGGAAGAAGTCCGTCGCCGTGGCGCGCTTGAACCGCCAGGCCTTGGCGTAGTGGGCCAGCGCGGCATCGAAGCGGGCCGGCCCCAGCACGTCCCGGCGCAGCACGTTGAGGACCGCAGCGGCGTAGTCGTAGGCGTTGTCGATGCGATGGGTCAGTTCGTCCGCCGGAGTCATCAACGGTTGCTGGTGCGGTTGGCCCCGGTAGCGCGAGAGATTGTCCGGGTCGCCGTAGATGACCAGAAAGTCCTCATCCCACGCCTTCTCCACATGGTGCTCGACGAAGCACACCAACCCCTCGTCCATCCAGGCGTAGGCGCGTTCGTTGGAGTTGACGCTCATCGGAAACCAGTTGTGGCCGACCTCGTGGATGATGCCGCCGATCATGTCCCAGCGCGCGACGTCCCCATGGCCGCGCTCGGCGTTGGTGCCGAGCATCGGGTACTCCATCCCAAGGCCGCCCACGTTGACCATCGAGGCCACTGGCCAGGGATAGGGAAACAGCCGGGTGCTGAACTCCCTTAGGGTGTGGGCGATGGCATCGCGGCCGAAGGGTTCCCAAAGGTGCCGCCCCGCAGCCGGATAAAACGCCTGGGCAAGCACCCAGCGGTCGCCGAGGACAACGCTGGAGGCGTCCCAGTACAGCGCTGCGGAACTGACGAAGGCGAAGTCACGAACGCGCTCGGCGCGAAAGGTCCATCGCTTGCTGCCGCCGCCCTTGCGGCCCGGCGCGCTGACGCGTTGCGCCGCGCCGGATTGGGCGAGCTGCAGACGCTGCCGCTCCTCCGCGGTCAGCACCGCCTCGGCGTTGGTCAACTCGCCGGTGGCCGCCACCACATGGCTGGCGGGCACGGTGACGGCGACCTGATAGTCGCCGAACTCCAGCGAGAACTCCCCTTGGCCGAGAAAGGGGGCCAGATGCCAACCGTCATCGTGAAACACCGCTGGCCGCGGATACCACTGGGCGGCCAGAAAGATGCGGCCGCCGTCCGCAAGCCGCTCGTATCCGGAGCGCGCCCGAATCCGATTGCGGTCCAGCAGGTTGAGCTGCCAGCGCAGCCGCAGCTGAACGCTGTCGCCCGGCGCCAGCGCTTCCGGCAGGCGCAGCTTGGCGTAGGTGTCGCGCACCTCAAAGGCGATCGGGTTGCCCTGCCGATCCCAAATGCGCAGCGCGCGAATCCCCGGCGCGGCCTCGCGCAGGTAGGCGCGGGCCGACTCGTCCATTGCCGGCCCGAGGCGCCGCATGGACAGGGAGTCGGCGCGAAAGCGGTTTTGGTCCAATTGCAGCCAGATTTCAGGCAGCGCCGCCGGGGCGCGGTTGTGGTAGCGCATCAGGGCGCTGCCCGCCAGGCGTCCGCTGACGGGATCGAGCGCGACTTCCATGTCGAAGTCCACCTGCTGCTGCCAGTAGTCAGGGCCCGGCGTGCCGTCGTCGCTCCTGACCTGAGCGGGCGCCGCAGCCGGCGCCACGGCCAGCAGCAGCGCCATCAGCTTCCGGAGCAGCGGGGGCGCCATGCGGCTCAACCGGCCCATCGACGTCTTGGACCGCTCAAGACCGGACCTTCGCCCGCTGATCGACCAGCAGCAAAAGCCCCACGCCAACCAAGGCGCAAACGGCTCCCAGCCACAGCACCGGTTGGTAGTTGCCGTTGACGATCCAGAAGGCCGCCATGGGCGGGCCGATGACTTCGCCGATCTTGAACGCCGGGGAGCACAGCACGATGAAACGACCCGACCCATCCACGGCATTGAAGGTGGCCATCAACGGCGGCAGCACGAAGCTCCAGAAGAACTGGAAGGCGACGGTGGTCGCGAGATACATCCAAAGGGCGTTGCCGGGGGTCATCAGGCCGAGGCCGAGGAAGGCGGCGAGCATCGCCGCCAGCGCCAGCATCATGGTCAGGCGGCGACCGATGCGCCGACTCACCGGCGGTGCGGCCAAGGAGCCCAGAATGCTGATCAGATAGCCCCAGCCGATGATCTCCCCCACCTGAACCAAGGGCAAGCCGACAGCGCCGCCCATGCGCTCGATGTAGCCCCAGACGGCGGAAATGGCAACATAGAGAACCACCGTGCCGGAGAAGGCCGCGGCGGCCGGCGCGCCGATGTCGGCCAGCGCCAGCTTGACGCCCTCCCGACTCGACGCGCCACGGCTGGGGAATGCCCAAGCGCTCAGCAGGCCGGCCAGCAGCAGCCATGCGTTGAGGTAGAGAAAGAAGGCGTTCAGGCCATGGTCCGCCAACAGGCCCGGCAAGACCTCAAAGCCGATGAAGCCAAAAGCCACCTGAGCCGCAACCATCAGGCCGAAGGACCGATCCGGGTCTTGGGTATCGCCAAGCGCGGCGAGGGCCACCGCGTAGGCAGCGCCGCAACCCAAGCCGGCCAGCACCCGCAAGCCGTAGAGCAGGGCGAAGTCGCCGCTGAGCATGCTGCCGAAGTTGCCGAGCAGAAACAGCAGCAGGCCCAACAGCACCGACCGGCGCCAAGGCCAGCGGCGCACCCAAGCGACCGCGCTGGTGCTGGTGACGAATATGCCCACCATGTCCGCCGAGGCCAGAAATCCCACTTGCTGGGCGCTGAGGTCGAGCCGCTCGCTCAACTGGCCCACCCAAAGCGGCAGCAACGTCAGCAGCGCCGTCCCCATCATGGCCACCGCCAAAAGGGCCGTCAGCGCCGGCAGCCGCTGAACATCGCGCGCCACGGCGTTGATGGCACTCGATTCCTCAGTTGAGTGCATGGGCTTTAGGAGTTGGGGCGGTTAACGGCTTGCTTGCCGTTGGATTCTACTGCCCCTTACTGTAAAAGACAGTTATGAAATATCGGGTTGACCTATACCCCGGCGATGCCCGGCTGCCATGAGCCTGCAGTTGGAGCAACTCAGGGCTTTCGTCGCCGCGGCTGAAGCAGGCTCCTTTTCGGCCGCCGCCCGCCGCCTGGGCAAGGCCCAGTCCTCCGTCAGCGCCTTGATCCAGAACCTGGAGATCGACTTGGGCCTGACCCTTTTCGACCGCAGCCCACGCAGCCCACGCCTCACCGAGGAGGGACGGGCCATCATTCGAGAGGCCAAGGCGGCGCTGCAAAGCGTGGGGCTGGTGGCCATGAAATCGCAAAGCCTGAGCGCCGGCGTGGAGAGCGCACTGACCCTGGCTGTCGATGAAGCCATGTACCCGCTGGCCAAGCTGCTGCCGACGCTGCGCGAATTCCGCGACCGCTTTCCCGCCACCCAGCTGGTGCTCCTGGTGCAGCCGCACACCGCGCCGGGGCAGCTGGTGCTCAACAACCAGGCGGACCTGGCCATCCTGCGCAGCACCGAGGACTACCCGGAGGAGTTTCACCTGCGCGGCATGAGCTCCTCCGAGTTCATAACCGTTTGCGGTGCGGACCACCCGTTGGCGCAGCTGGACCCGGTCACCGAGGAGGACCTGCTGACCCACTGCCACGTTCGGATCACCACGCCGGAGGCCGGCGCCCGCCAGCAGGACAGCGAGATCAGCCATCATCGAATCTACGTGGATGACTACAACGCCTTGATCATGCTGGTGCGCAACGGGTTTGGCTGGGCGCAGGTTCCCGCTCACCTGATGGCGCAGCAGCGCGGCGGGGAAAGGCTGGTGCAACTGCGCTCGCTCTATCAATCCCTGCCCTATAGCTGCGCCGTGGACTTGGTTTGGCACCGCAACCGGCGGCTCGGCCCTGCCGGGTGCTGGCTTCGGGACACGCTGACGAAAGGCCAGCAGGCCATCCTCTAAGCGCGGGTTCCGTGCGGATTCAGAACCATGCCAAACCCGTCCCATGCAAAGTGCGCGGGGTTTCGCGCAGCGAAAACCCATCGGACCGAAGGTCCGCCGCGACCGAAAAGTCTCACGGGCGCAGACTCAGAAACATTTCGGAGCCTGACCTAAGCGACGAACGCGGAGTTTCGCGCAAGCGAAACTCCATCCGCTATCCTCAACGCTCGCCAGCAGGTATATTCCATCCCCAGCAGGCTGACAAGCTGCCGGGCGGTGGGGTATGCGCCATCGGCTCCGCCTTAACCTGCGGTTGGAAGGGGAATCATCCGGCACCCGCGCTAGCGAACCGGATCCGCCGTCAAACACGGAACGTTCACCAAGGAGGGAACAATGTCGAACTCAACGGGCGGTCGAAGGCAACCGGCGCCGACCAGAGCGCGGCGGCCTGGCATGGGGCGCATCACGCTGGGCGGCACGGCACTGGTGACCCTTGCCGCAGCGCTGGGCCCCGCCCAGGCCGAGGCCAGCTTGGGCACGGAGGCCCAATTCGTTGCCAACACCTTCTCGTTCCTGGTTTGGGGCGCGCTGGTGATGTGGATGTGCGCCGGCTTCACCATGCTCGAAGCGGGTTCGGTGCGCACCAAGAACGCCTCCGTGATCTGCATGAAGAACATCGGCCTGTACTCGATAGCCGGCCTCACCTACTACCTGATCGGCTACAACCTGATGTACGTCGATGTGGGCGACTGGATGGGGTCGGTGAGCCTGCTGTTGGGTTCGGCGACCAGCGAGGTGGCACTGCTAAGCAGCGCTGAAGCGGCTAAGGCGGCGGCGCTGGAGGCAGCCGAGGCGGTAGCGGCGCTGGAGGCGGGGCTGCTGAGCAGCGATGAGGCAGCTAAGGCGGTGGCGCTAGAGGCGGCTAAGGCGGCGGCGCTGGAGTCGGCCACGGCGGAAGTCATCAAGAACGACTACGCCACCCGAGCGGACTGGTTCTTCCAAATGGTCTTCGTTGCCACCGCCGCCTCGGTGGTGTCCGGCGCGTTGGCCGAACGAGTCAAGCTGTGGTCCTTCCTCGCCTTCACCGTGCTGCTCACCGGCATCATCTACCCCGTGGTCGGCGCTTGGACCTGGGGCGGCGGTTGGCTCGACCAACTGGGCTTCAAGGACTTCGCCGGCTCCACCATCGTCCATTCCACCGGCGGCTGGGCGGCCTTGGCCGGCATCCTGATCATCGGCGCGCGGCGCGGCAAGTTCCGGCCCGATGGCACCGTCAAGGCGACCCCGCCCTCCAACGTGCCTGCGGTCACGCTAGGCGTGCTCATTCTGTGGCTGGGCTGGTTCGGCTTCAACGGCGGCTCCCAACTGGCCCTGGCCGGGGCCTTGGATGCGGTGGCCATGAGCAATGTCATCGTCAACACGAACCTCGCCGCGGCGGCGGGGGTGATCGCCGCGATGGCGGTGTCAAGGCCGCTGTTTGGCCGGCTCGACATCCTGGTGGTGCTCAATGGGGCCATCGCCGGACTGGTGTCCATAACGGCCGGCCCGGACATGACCGATCACTACTGGGCGGTCATCATCGGCGCCATCGGCGGCATCGTCTGCTCCTGCGGCCTGAGGTTCCTGGAGTTCCTCAAGCTGGATGACGTGGTGGGCGCGGTTCCGGCACACCTGTTTGCCGGCATCTGGGGCACTTTGGCCGTCTGCATCGCTTCCGGAGGCGACCTCAGCTCCCAGCTGGTCGGCATCCTGGCCGTCGGCGGCTTCGCCTTCGGCGTCAGCATCCTGTTCTGGCTGGCCATCGACCGGACCATCGGCGCCCGGGTGTCGCCCCAAGTGGAGGACTTGGGCCAGGACGTCGCCGAACTCGGCATCGAAGCCTATCCTGAGTTCGTGGTCATGCCGGATCAGGAGGACCTTGATGCGCTGAGCAATGGCCCCAAGGATGCCGAAGGGCGCTAGACCTGGATCCAACCAATCAAGAGATGCCATGGACATTCAAACCAAACAGAAGGCCGACGTCCTGATTCTCATGCCGTCGGGCCGAATCGACAGCGCCAACGCCGACGAGTTCCAGGAATCGCTGAGCGCCGTGATCGACGACCGGCAACGCGCCGTGATCGCCGACCTCCAGGACGTGAGCTACATGGGCAGCGCTGGCTTGCGGGCCGTCCTGATTGTCGCCAAGGCCTTGCGCAAGCGCGGGGCCAGGTTCGCCCTGTGCTCGATGACGCCGACAATAAAAGATCTGTTCAAGGTCAGCGGCTTCAGCCAAGTCATGACGGTGCTTGATTCCCGGGCTGAGGCGCTCGCACACCTGCGCGGCCCCAGCGCCGCGGCTGCCGAAGGCGCCGACCAGGGCGTCCCGGCCAACGACGAGCGTCCGGCGTTCGCCATCGGGCACGTCCGCCTGCCGGTCGAGGACGTCGGCGACGCGCACGATTTTTTCGTTCGCCACGGCCTGCGCGGCATCCTCAACAAACCCAAGCTCGCCATCGTCGAGCTGCGGGGCGGCACCCACCTGATCCTGTCCCCGGCGGAGCAGCCCATCAAGGACGGTGCGCAGGCGCCCTTCGACCTCATAGTCGATGACTTGGACCGGGCATGGCAGCGTTTCACCGACGCCGGCGTCCATGCAACAGCCATCGAACGGGGCGAGGTTCATGACTTGTTCCACGTCAGCGGACCTTCGGGCTACTGGATCCGCATCAGTTCGTCACACGCCGTGGGGCCGGTTTGACGTGGGCCGCATACCCTAGTCGGGCCTCGTCGTCTCCCTCGACGAGGCCAAGGCGGCGCAACTGCCGGCGGGTTGACGGCCCGCCGTAAGGGATACGTCAGGCTCGCCGGGCGGCAACCGCCTCAAGCAGGTGGCGGCGGTCGGCCTGATAGCGGCGGCCGGCCCAGTAGTACAGGGGCGCGGCGCCCAACGAGATGATGGTGAAGACGAGCAGCGTCCAGGTGTAGGGAGCGGCGACGCCTCGGGCGGCCAATGCGTCAATGACGATGCCCCCGGCGGTAATGCCGATGCCGAGGCCGACGAAGTTGAGCAGCAGGATGTAGAAGGCCACCACCGTGGCGCGGATGCCGGGCGGCACCAGTTCCTGCACCGTGGAGAAGGTCGGCCCGTAGAAGCAGCCGAGCTGGAAGAAGCCCACGAACACGCCGATCCAGAACCAGATGCTGTCGCCATCGACCAGCCGGTAGGCAATGCCGAAAGGCGCAAAGGCCACGGTGATCCAGAACAGGAACATCGGCCGCCCAACCCCTGTTTTGGCCAGAAAGCGATCGCTGCCCAAGCCGCCGAACAGGTTGCCGAGCACGCCGCCCACGAGGCCCACCCAGCCGGTCCACTGGGCGATCTGGGCGCGTTCAAAGCCGCGTTCCTGAACGTACCAGAGCTGGTCGTAGGTGGCGGCGCCGAGAATGAAGTGGGTAGTGATGCCGCCGGCTACGGTCAGCCCCAGCGCCGGGCAATTGCGCAGCGCGAAGGCCAGGGTGCGCATGATTTCCCGAAAGCTGGGCCGCTCGCCGCCGGATTCGGCGGCAACCGCAACATGGCGGCGCGGCGTCTCCTTGATGAGGAGCATGATCACCGCCAGACCCAAGCCGACGCCGCCCAGCAGGTAGAAGCAGTTGCGCCAGCCAATGGCCGGGCCGAGGTAGCCGGCGATCAACAGGCTCACGCCAACGCCTATGGGCACCCCCATGTAGTAGAAGCCGGACGCAAAGCCCAGCTTGCTGGCCGGGAAGCGGTCCGACAGCAACGACATGGCGGTGGGCGTCATGATGGACTCCCCGACTCCGATCAGCATGCGTGGCGCCGCCAGCGTCCAGAAGCCGCGCGCGGCGCCCGACAGCGCCGTGAGGGCGCTCCACAAGGCTAGGCCGGCGGCAATCAGCCGGGTGCGGTTGACCATGTCGGCCAGGGCGCCCATGAACAAACCCATCACCGAATAGAAGACGATGAAGAACAGGCCCGTCAGCAAGCCGAACTGCGTGTTGGTGAGGCCGAGATCCGGAACGATGAAGTTGGCGAAGCTGCCGAGCAGTTGCCGGTCAACGAAGTTCATGACGTTCAGCAGCGTCAGGAATCCCAGAAAAGCGTAGTGGCGGGACTCAACCCGGTTTTCCTCTAGGTCCACTGGCTCCCCTCCCCGAGTCTGATGCTGATTTGGCGGACGCTGACTTGGCTGGCGCCAACTTAGCAGGCGCAGGGGCATTTCAGCAGGTTGGGGCGGTGTTGTGCAACCGCGAACTTTGGCCCTTTGGGCCAAAGTTCGATTGAGTTTCGCTGGCGCGA
>JAPOTD010000054.1 GCA_026709365.1 Gammaproteobacteria bacterium | reverse complement strand
GTTCAAGCGCCTGCATCGCCAAGGCCACGTCTTCCACGGAGACGCGCTCATCCGGGTGGTGGCTGATCCCGTCGGCACAGCGCACGAACAGCATCCCCACGTCGGTGACCGCGGCCATCGCCATGGCGTCGTGGCCAGCGCCGCTCATGAGCCTCGGCGCCGGCAGCGCCATGGCCTCCAGCGCCTGGCCGAGCAGCGCCTGCATGCGGTCCGAGCAGGCCACCGCGCCGGCCGCATGGGTTTCCACCCAATTGCCCTGCAGGTTGCGCGCGCCCAGCATCCGGGCAGCCTCAGCCTGCAGCTCGGCCACGGCTTGGTCGCGCTGCGCATCGTCGCCGGCGCGCAGGTCGATGGTCAGCGCGCAGCGGCCCGGGATCACGTTGGCGGCGCCCGGCCGGCAGGCCAGATCGCCCACGGTGGCAACGACTTGGCGGCGCCGCGCCACCCGCTCAACCAGCAGGACGATTTCGGCGGCCGCCGCCAAGGCGTCCCGGCGCATGGCCATGGGAACGGTACCGGCGTGGCCGGCCTGGCCCAACACTTCGAGGCGAAAGCGCCTGGCCCCGGCGATGTGCGTCACCACGCCCAGCGGCTGCGCCGTCCGATCCAGGACCGGCCCCTGCTCGATGTGGACTTCCAAATAGCCCAGCAGCGGCTCCCCGGCCCGGCTGCAGGCGGCGATGGCCGAGGGATCGCTGCCGAACGCGATCAGCGCTTCCTTGAGGCTGATGCCGTCCCGGTCCTTGAGTTGCAGCCAACGGGGCTCCCAAGTGCCCGCCGCCGCCCGGCTGCCCAGCAGGGTGGCGCCGAAGCGAACGCCCTCCTCGTCGCCGAAGCCGACCACGTCCAAGTGGAACGGCAGCTTGACGGCGCTGCGGCGCAGCTTCGCCGCCACCGCCAGGCCCAGCAGGACGCCGAGGATGCCGTCGTACTTGCCGGCGTTGGGAACCGTGTCCAAGTGGGAGCCGACGATGAGCGACGGCGTCGCTTCGGCGGGGCCAGCTTGCCGGGCGGCGGGCAGCCGGCCCCAGAGGTTGCCGACCGCATCCTGCCGGCACGCCAGCCCCGCCACCTCAAGCCAGGCGCCGACTTGGCGATTGCACTGCGCGTGCTCGGCGGTCAGATAGGTGCGGCAGACGCGGTCCGGGAGGCTGGACAAGGCCCCCAGCAGGTCGCAGCGCCGCATGATCTGCGCCGCCCAGTCCGCATGGGATTCAGGCTGCCGAGTCATAGTGCGCCAGCGCCGCAGCCACCGCCGCGCCCGGGCTGAGCCGGTGGCCGGCGCGCAGCAGGCACTGCTCCAGGCTCGCCAGCGTCACCAGCACCGCATCCCGGCGGGCGTTGTAGCCCATGACGCCCACGCGCCAGATGAGGCCGTCCAAGGGCCCGAACGAGGTGCCGATCTCGATGCCGAAATCGGCCAGCAGAACGCGCCGCAAGGCCTCCCCGTCCAAGCCGTCGGGGATGTAAACCCCCACCACGTTGTTCATTCGATGGTCCGGGTCGCCGTACAGCCTCAAGTTGAGCGCCGCCAGCCCGGCGGCCATGGCGCCGCCGTTGATGCGGTGGCGCTCCACCGCGGCGTCCACGCCTTCCCGCAGCAGGATGCGGGCGCACTCCCTGGCGCAGAACAGCATGCTGGCCGCCTCGGTGTGGTGGTTGAGCCGCCGCTCGCCCCAGTAGTCCATGATCATGGCCAGGTCGAAATAGTTGGACTGAATGCGAGGACCGGAGCCGGGCGCCTCATCCGCGCCGCGCAGGCCCGCCTCGACGTGATGCCGGGCGCGGATCACCGCCACCGCTTCCTCGTTCAGGCTCACCGGCGCGCTGCCGGAGGGTCCGGCCAGGCACTTCTGCAAGCCCACCGAAACGGCGCTGAGCTGCCACGCATCGGTTTCCAGCGCGTTGCCGCCCACCGATGCGGTGGCGTCGCAGTAGAGCAGCACGCCCTTGTCGGCGCAGACCTGCCCGAGGTCGGCAAGCGGCTGGCACATGGTGGTGGAGGTGTCGCCCTGAACGCAGGCCACCAGCTTGGGGCCGAACCGATCGATCGCCTCGGCCAGCTGCTCCGGGCGGGCCACCTCGCCCCAGGGAACCTCAATGACGCGCACTTGGGCGGCGCAGCGTTGCGCAATCTCCACAAGCAAATGGCCAAAGCGGCCAAACACCGGCACCACCACCCGATCCCCCGGCGCCAGCAGCGACGCAAGGCAGGCCTCGATGCCGCCGCGCGCCGTGCTGTCCACCAGGAACGTCCAAGGATTGCCGGTGCGCAGGACGCCGCGGTAAAGGGCCATGGCGTCGTTCATGCAGCGGGTCATCTCGGGATCGAACTGGCCGATGAGCTGGTGGGACATCGCCCGCAGCACCCTTGGGTCGCAGTTGATGGGCCCCGGCCCCATCAGCAGCCGGGCGGGCGGCACGAAGGCCTCCTGCATGTCCGGGCTCATGCTGGGGCCACCAACGCGGCGCCATCGCTGCGCGGATCGGTCGCCGCCTCGACCCGGCCCTGTCGGTCAACGCAGATGGCGCCGGCATGGCCCATGGCCTCGGAGCGGTCGGGCAATTCCGACAGCACGTGCCCCTTGGCCGCAAGTTCCGCGCCGATTTCGGTCGCCAAGCTGCGCTCCAGCTTGAGGTCGGCATCGGCGCTGCCCCAAGTCCTGCCGAGCAGCCAGCGCGGCCGGGCGATCGCCTCACTCAGGGAGGCCCCCTCATGGAAAAACCGGGTGAACAGCGCCGCTTGGGTTTGCGGCTGGCCGTCTCCGCCCATCGCGCCGTAGGCAAGCCGCCGACCGTCGGCCAGCAGCGCCAGCGCCGGGTTGAGGGTGTGCAGGGGCCGGTGCCGCGGCACGAGGGCGTTGCGATGCGCGGCGTCCATTTGAAAGCTCATCCCGCGGTTGTTCCAAACCAAGCCGAACTCCGGCACCACCATGCCGGAGCCAAACTCCCAGTAAAGGCTCTGGATGAAGCTGACCAAGGTGCCGTGCCGGTCCAGCGCGCCCATCCAAACGGTGTCGCCGGGGGTTGCGGCCTGGGGCCACGGCAGGGCCGCGTCGGCACGAACTTGAGCGGCCAACCGATCCAGCGCGGCGGCCGACAGCAGTTGGTCGAAGGTTGCCGAGAGTCTTGCGGGGTCGCCGACCTCCCGGTCGCGGATTCGGAAGGCCAGCTTGGTGGCCTCCACCAGGCAATGCACGCGCGCCGCCTCCGTGGCGGGCGCCAGGCGCTCGCGCAGCCGGTCGTAAACCGCCAGCAGGATCAGCGACGCGATGCCTTGGGTCGGCGGCGGCAGATTGAAGAGCTCGGCCCCGGCGATGCAGGTCGATAGCGGCGTTGCGGGGCGGGCCCGATAATCCAGGAAATCCGCCAAGCGCAACGGGCTGCCGAGGCTGGCCAAGTGCTCCGCGACCGCGGCGCCGAGCGCCCCCCGGTAGAAGTCCTCCGTGCCGCGCTCCGCCAAGCGGCGCAGAAAGCCGGCCAGCGCGAGGTTGCCCAGCCGATCCCCGGCCCGCAGGGGCCGCCCGTCGGGCTGGAACACATCAAGGTAGGCTTGGAAGGCGCAGTTCTCCCGATCCAGCTTCTCGCTGGCGGCCTGCAGGCTCCCGGTCACGGAGACGCCGTTTTCGGCCAGCGCCGTCGCCGGCACCAGCAGGTCGGGCAAGGGGCGTTGCGGGAAGCCGTTGTCCCGGCACCAGTTGCGCGCCAGCCGCCAGCCGTCCAGGGTGCCGGCTTGGCAGAGGGCCGCCTGCGGCCCCCGGGCCGGGATGGCGTCGAACCCGGCATCCCGGTAGCCGTCGATGCTCGCGCCTTGGGCGGCGAACCCGCAGGCGTCGATGCCCACGGGCGCTTGGCCCGCCGCCTGAATCAGCCAGAAGCCGTCGCCGCCGAGGCTGTTCATGTGCGGGTAAGCGACGGCAATGGCGGCTGAGGCGGCCACCATCGCATCGACCGCGGTGGCGCCGTCGGCCAGCCATTCCAAGCCCATTTGCGCGACCTCGGCTCGGGGCGCGGTGAAGGCGACGGCGGTCATCTGAACTCAAGATCCGTGTGCGGGCTCAGCAACATATCGAACCTGACTCACCCAACGTGCGCGGAGTTTCGCATCAGCGAAACGCCATCCGCGACCCTCAGGTCGCGCCTGCGCGCGCCAAAACCCTGGGGCATCGCCCGGCTCCGCCAACCCAATCAGCTGTTGGCGGCCAGCCAGTTGGCTTGGCGCTTCATGTCCTCGGCGTAGTTCAGCCAGCTCGCGGCGGAGCGCTCGGTCTTGCTGAACGCGCGCGCCTTGCGCAGCGCCTCGCGGCCGGCCTCGAACTTGGCCTGCTCGACCCGGGCAATGCCAAGAATCAGCCACGCCTTGCCGGGGCCCTCAAGGTCCAGATCCAACGCCTTGAGCGCAGCCGCTTCGGCCTTCTCCCAGTCGGCGGCATCAACGTGAATGTTGGCGATCCTCATCCAGGCGTCGCCGGACGCAAACCGCTCCGCCAAGTCCGCATAGGCGGCGACGGCCCGGTCGTGCTCCTTGGCGTCAACCCAAGCCTGGGCGAGCATTTCCAGATAGGTCTCCTCGGCCGGCACCAGCCCGTCGGCAATGGCCTGCCGCAGCAGGCGCCCGCCGTGCTCCGGCACGCCCTGCAGCACGCAGAGCTGGATCATCGAGCGAATGGTGGAGGCCTTGTCCAGTTGGCCGGCGTCAAAGGCGACCTTGAGCGTCGCCAAGGCCTCGGAGGATAAGTCCTGCAGCATGTAAACGCTGGCCAGCTGCTCCCAATACGACCCCGTGCCAGGCCAGCGGCCGATCATGCGCAGCAGGGTTGCCGCGGCATCGGGGTACTGCTTGAGCTCGAAGTAGGCGGCGGTCAGCAACTGGAACCAGCTTTCGCGCGGCTCGTCGCTGGCGGCGATGGCCCGTTCGGCGTAGGGCACGGATTCCGCGTAACGCTTCACCTGGGCGTAGATGTTGGCCATGAACATCGTCTGCGCGGGCTTGGGCGCCTCCAAGCGCGCGAACCAGGCCTCGGCGAACACCAAGGCCTCGTCGAACTCATCCAAGGCGGCGTGCAGCTGCGCCACCATGTAGCCGACGTTGTAGGCCACGTTCTCCGGCAGTCTTTCCGTGGCGAGGCTGCGCTTCAAGTGGCCTATGGCGGCGGGGAAGTCCTCCCGCGACATCTCGACGTACCCTAGGGTCTGCAAGGTGAGCGCCTGGTCGAGGCTGCCTTCCTGAACCTCGGCCAGCAGCGCGGTCAGCCTCGAGCGGGCCTCATCCAAGCCGTCAGCGGCCATCAGCTCCTGTATTTCGGTGAGCGCCTTGTAGGTCTTGGTGCTCACTGAGGTCGCACCGGCCCAAGCGCCGCCGGCCAAAAGCCAAGCCAAGCCCAAGGCGGTGAGCGTGCGCAGGCAGCGACGCATCAGCTTCTCCCCAGCTTGAATTCGATGGTCTGGCGGGCGCGCTGGGACTGCGGCACGCCATCGACGATTTTGGGGCGGAACTTCCAGCGTTTCATGGCGTCCATGGCCGCCTTGTCGAACAGGCGGGGCGGGTCCGACTCCAGCACCGAGACGCCGGCCACGGTGCCGTCCGGCTTGATGGTCACGGCCAGCGTGACGTAGCCCTCGATCTTGGCCTGCTTGGCGTTGCGCGGATAGGCGGGCGACGTGCGCACCACGGGAATGACGTCGGTGTCAAACCCGGCCATGCCATCGCCCTGCTGCACCGCGCCCAGGTAAGGGCCGCCGCCCGAATTGATGGGAATGCCGATGGTGGGCATGTTCATGTTCATCAAGTCCGGGTTCACGTTGGCCAGCTGATTGGCCAGGTCGGGCGTGTCCGGCGGCTGCTGCGGGGGCGGCGGCTCGCGCAGACTGCGCTCCTTGGTGCGGGTCTGCTCGTTCTGGTCAACGCGCACGAAGTTGAGGTAGGTCCTGCTGCGGTCGGGCTTCTCAAGGATCGCCTCGGCGCGGATCATGAACTGCATGAGCATGAACATCAAAAGGCCGGCGCAACAGGCCAGCGCCAGCATGGTCAGGTTTTTCCCGGCCGCCTGCATGAGCGCTCGTCAGTAGCCCTCGTCCGCAGCGACGGAGACGCTTTCCGCCCCGGCCAGCCGCGCTTGGTCCATCACTTCAATCAGCGTCTCGGTCTTTGAATCCGAGTCCGCGACGATGATCACCGCCGCGCCGGGATTCTCCGCAATGCCCCGCTCGACGTTAGCGCGCACCGCGCGCTTGTCGATCAGGCGCTTGTCCATGTAGATCTGGTTGGCTGCGGTGATGCCGATCTGGATGCTGTTGGACTCCGTGACCACCGCGGTGTCCGCATTGGGCCGGCTGACGTCCACCCCGGACTCCTTGACGAAGGTTGAGGTGACGATGAAGAAGATCAGCATGATGAACACCACGTCCAACATGGGCGTCAGATCGATCTGGCTTTCGTCCTGCTCCTCAACCAGTGCTTGAACCGGGTCGCTCATGGGATGTCCTGATTTTCGATCTTCAACGACTCGCCGAGCTTTTGGCGCTCGACCTTGAAGCGGCGGTCCAGCCTGGAAGCAAAGGGAATCGCGAGCAGGGCGACCACCATGCCGGCCATCGTCGGTATCGTCGCCTTGCTCACGCCGTCCGCCATCGCCCGGGGATTGCCCGAACCCATGAAGGCCATGACGTCAAACACCTGAATCATGCCGGTGACCGTGCCCAGCAGGCCGAACATGGGCAGCAGCGCAATGAGCGCGGGAATGATCTTGACGTTGCGCAGCATCGCCACTTCCACTTGCGAGATCAGCTCGGTGCGCTGCGCCTGGGCGAACCAGGACGTCCGATCCCTGCGCTGGTCCCATGCGCCCACGGCATTGTTGACCAGCGGCTGATGTTCCCGCAAGTAGTACCAGAAGCGCTCCAGCATCAGCCACCAGAGCCAGATTGACACAAACAGAATGGCGTAAAGGACGTTCCCGCCCTTGTCGAGGAAGTCCCGCAACGCGCTGAACGCCTCCATGTCGGCGCTAAGCCTTGAGCTCAGCGTCGGCTTCGGCCTTCTTGGCCAGCATGCCCGCGGACTGCTCGGCAATCACCTTGCTGGTGGCCGTGACCTGATTGGCCAGCAAGCTGTGGGTCAGCAGCAGGGGAATGGCCGTGACGAGGCCCAGCACCGTCGTGATCAGGGCTTGGGAGATGCCGCCGGCCATCAGCTTGGGGTCGCCGGTGCCGAACAGGGTGATCGCCTGGAAGGTGCCGATCATGCCGGTGACCGTGCCGAGCAGGCCCATCAGCGGCGCCACCGCCGCCAGCACCTTGATGAGCGGCAGACCCCTGCGGATGTCCGAGACGTCCTTGAACACCACCTCATCGAGCTTGCGCTTGACCGCTTCAAGATCCAGGTGCTTGTTCTCATAATAGACGTTGAGCACCCGGCCCAGCGGGTTGTCGAGGTTGGGATGGTCCAGATCGGCCAATTGCACCTTGATGCGCCGCCGCACCCGAGCCACGGAGAAGAAGCGCTCCAGCACGATCAGCAGGCCGACGATGCCGACGACGATGATAGCGTAGCCCACCGCCTTGCCCTGCTCCACCCGCTCCAGCAGGCTGGGCGCCTGCACCAGGAGGCCGAGCAGCGCGCCGCGGGAGGGATCGATGTAGAAGCCGATCTCGGTTCCGGGCGCTGCCGCGGAGAGCTTGTCGGCGCTGGCGCGCACATGGCTCTGGGGCTGGCGGGGAAGCTCCACCAGCTGGTCGGCATCGGGCAGGTAGTTCAGGTACTTGTCGCCGCTGATGAGGTTGAAGGCGCCCACCCGGATCACGGTCCCCGCATACTGGTCGCCGCTCGGCTGGATGATGTCGGCGGAAAAGCGGCTGATCTCGCCCGAGTGCGCTATCTCCTGCATCAGCAGCTGCCAAAGGGCGCGCATCTGGGGAATGGTCGGCACCTCATCGCTTTCCGCCAGCGACGCCACCACCGCCTTGCGCTCGGGGTGCTCAACGGTGATCAGCGAGTTGTACAGGGCGGTTTGGGCATCGTCCGCGCTCTGCCGGAACACCCCAAACAACTCGCCAAGGTCGCCAATGCGCTGGTCAAGGGTGTCCTGCAGTTGCGCAAGCTGCGTTTCGTTGTCGTCAAAGTTTTGCTTGAGCCTGGTGCGCAGGGCTTGCTGGCGCGCCACTTCGGCTTCGGCTTCCCGCTGCAAGGCCATTTGCTCATCGGCGTGTTCACGGAACCGCTGCTCACGCTCGTCGTTGATGCGCGACTCGGCGGTCTGGTTGGTGCGCACCTCCTCCAGCAGGTCCAGCAGGCCGCTGCCGCCCTGCGCCGACGCGGCGCTCGATGCCGCCAGCCAAGCGACGCCCAACACGCCGCCCGCGAGGCTGCGGATGGCGGCGACGCTCATGACGCGCCCTCCGGTGCGGTCAACGGCAGGCGCAGCATGCTCGGCGGCGCCTGCTTGCGGGCGATGCTCAAGCCGTCGCGCACCGAACGGCGATAGCTGTCGGCCAGCGGCTGCCAGCCGCCCAGCCTTGCGCTCCAGCGGCCGGTCTCAGCCCCGTCCAGGGTTTGGTAGTACAAGCCCACCCGGCCAATGCGCAGGAAGTCAACGGCCCGCACGCTGCCATCCTGCTCCAGTTCGCCCCGGTAGGCTTCGATGGTGTTGCCGTAGTCCGCCTCGATGCTGTAGGCCTCCATGATGCGCCGGTACTTCTCCCCGGCCGTGACATCGGCGCGATCGATCATCGCCTTCAAGGCGTCGATGCGCGCCAGCCGCTCATTGCGCAGAAAGGGCACGTCCGCCTCGACGATGCGCACCAGCGTGTTGGTCATCTCGATCATGAACGGCAGGGCGCCGGTTTCGATATCCTCAATTTCGGCGGTCTGCCGCTTGATGGAGGCGATCTCCTCGGCTTGGGAGTCAATCAGCCGGCGCAGCTGCTGATTGTAAACCGTCAGGCTTTCGCCGCGCTGGGTGGCGAGCCGATACGCCTGCAGGGCATCGGTGGCCGCGCTGTCGTAGCCGTCGATGCGCGCCTGGCTGGCAGCGGCGGCGGCATCCGTCTCCACTTGCGTCCGGATGGACGCCTCTTGGGCGTGGGCAACCGACAGCGCGCCGGCGAGGACCGCGGCGAGCGCCACGCTGGCCGATGGGGTCCGTTTGGGGATCCGGTGCATCTTGGGTGTTTCCTCGAAATTCGTGCAACCAGCCGGAAGCCGCGCCGCACGTCGGGGGAAGCGCGGCGCGGCTTCCGCTCCGGGGCGGACTTAAATCAACATTCATGCCACTGTCAAGGCGCGCCCGCGAAGCGGGCGCGGTTGGAGTTTCGCTGCGCGAAACTCCGCGCGCGATCGACGTCTGGGTCAGATTCCGATAGGTTTCTGAGGCCGCGCACCCGTTGCGCGGGCGCGGATGTAGTTTCGCTGACGCGAAACTCCGCACTGGTTGCGTGGGTCAGGTTCGACATGTTTCCGAGCACGCAAACCGCAGTAGAATGCTGCCCTAGTGCTCGGATGGGCGAGCCAATCTGGAGCATATGCACTGAGCTGCGCCCCAAATGGGTGCATGGCCCCTGCGCAGTGCGCCAGCGCCGGGGACGGTGGACGCCATGCCCAAATCGGAGGCGCTGGAGGCGGAGCAAGGACCGATGGCCGAGACCGAACGCACTTTCGAACCCGACTATCCCCGGGACATGGCGGGCTATGGTGCGAGGCCGCCGGCGTTCCGGTTTCCGAACCGCGCCCGCATCGCCGTGCAGTTCGTCGTCAACTACGAGGAGGGCGGCGAGAACTGCGTGCTGCACGGCGACGCCAGCTCCGAGACCTTTCTTTCGGAGATCATGGGCGCCGCCGCCTTTCCGGATCGGCACCTGAGCATGGAATCGCTCTACGAATACGGCAGCCGCGCCGGCTTCTGGCGCCTGCATCGCGAGTTCACCGCGCGCCAATGGCCGGTGACGGTGTTCGGGGTGGCGATGGCGCTGGCGAGAAACCCGGAAGCGGTGGCGGCGATGCGCGATGCAGACTGGGAGATCGCCTGCCACGGCCTGCGCTGGATCAGCTACCAGTCGGTGCCCCGGCAGGTCGAGCGGCAGCACATGGCGCAGGCCATCCAGATGCATGAGGCGTTGACCGGGAGCCGGCCCTTGGGATGGTACACGGGCCGCGACAGCCCCAACACGCGCCCGCTGCTGCTGGAGCAAGGCGGATTCCGGTACGACTCCGACTCCTACGCCGACGACCTGCCCTACTGGCTGCCCGGCCCGGACGGCCCGCATCTAGTGATCCCCTACACCCTGGACAGCAACGACATGCGCTTTTGCACCGCCCAGGGCTTCAACTGCGGGGATCAGTTCTTCAGCTACCTGCGCGACGCCTTCGACGTGCTCTACGCTGAGGGGGCGCAGCAGCCGCGGCTGCTGAACGTCGGCCTGCACTGCCGCATCATCGGCCGCCCCGGGCGCTTCCGCGCCCTGCAACGCTTCCTGGATCACGTTGCGGCCCACGACCACGTTTGGGTGTGCCGCCGGATCGACCTCGCCAACCACTGGCACCGCCACTACCGACCGGCGCCTTGAGGCCGCGGCAGCAGCAACTCCAGCGCCATGGCGATGAAGGCGCCGGTGGAAACCGGGAACTGCAGAATCATCCGCACCTGCTGCGGCAGAAAGGAAAGGCTGTCCGCCGTTTGGCTCAGGACGCCGCCGCCGAGCAAGGCGCAAGCGGCAATCAGCCAATCGCGGCGGCCCGCGCAGCCATTGCGCAGGATGTTGACGCCGGCCGCAGCCACCAAGCCGAACATCAGCAGGGTGGCGCCATGGATGACCGTCGGCGGCAGCAACTGAAACAGCCCGCTGACCCAAGGCAGGCAGCCCAACAGGATCAGCATGCAGGCGGTGAGCCGGCCGACATGGCGGCTGGCGATGCCGGTCAGGCGGATCACGCCGTTGTTCTGGCTGAACGTCGTGTTGGGAAAGGTGGCGAATGCAGACGCCAACAGCGAGTTGAAGGCGTCGCCGACCACGCCGCCGCGCACGCGCGCCCAGTAGCCCGGCCCGCGCGTGGGCAACCGGCTCAGCGCCTGGGTGGCGGTCAGGTCGCCGACGGTTTCGGTGGCGCTGACCACGAAGATCGGCATCAGCACCGCAAACGCCTGCCAGTCAAAGCCCAGCCCATAGCGAAACGGGGCGGGCAAGGCAAACGAATCAAGGCTGTGCAGGCGGTCGAAGTCGATTGAACCCAGCAACAGCTCGATCACGAAGCCCACCGTGAACCCGGCCAAAATGCTGCACATCCGCACCCAGGGGTTCGGGAATCGAGCCATCGTCGCCGTGATCAGGAACACGCAGCCCGCCACCAAGGCCACAGGCCAAGCGGTGCCCTCGGCATCGGCGGCCACCCAAGCCGCGTGCAGGTTGCCGAGGGTGGTCGCCACCAAGCTGATGCCGAGCAGCACGACGGTGGCCCCCGTGACCGCCGGGGAAAACAGCCGCTTGAGCCGGCGCAGGCCGAAGGCGAGCGGCATCATGCAGATCGAGGCCACTGCTGCGGTGCCGAAGATCGCCGCCAGCCGCGCTTGGGGGCTCAGCTCGGCGGGCAGCGCATGGTAGGCAAAGAGGATGGCCCCGATGAACGTGAAGCTGGTGCCTTGGATGGCCAGCACGCCCGACCCCAAGGGGCCCACCCTTGAGACTTGAATCAAGGTCGCGATGCCGGACACGAACAGGGCCGAGGTCACCACCGCATTGACGGCGCTGCCTGCAAGCCCCATGCCGTCGGCGATGATGAGCGGCGCGGCGACAATGCCGCCGAACACGGCGAGCAGGTGCTGTGCGGCGGCCAGCAGCGCGGTGCCGGGCGGCGGCCGCTCCTCCAGGCCGAACAGCGGCGTCCAGCGACCGCGGCCGGGCGCCTTGCCGTCGGGTTGTCCGACTTGGCCGGCTTCAGCCGCCATGTCGCAAAGCGCAGAGCCGCCTCAATCGGTTCCCCGCCAAAAGTCCACGTGCAGGGCAGCGATTTCGTCCACGGCCGCAGCGATGGGCCCCCAAACCCGAATGCCCTTCTGGCCGCGGGCGAACACCGTCCGGCTGGGGAGATCCAAAGTCGGGTTTTCATGGTGGTTGCCGGTCATGTCCAGCAACTGTCGCTCGGACATGCCGTACACCAACCGGCCGATGTTGGCCCAGTACTGCGTGCCCGCGCACATGGCGCAGGGCTCCGCCGTGCTGTACAGCGTCATGCCCCAAAGGGTGCGCTCGTCAAAGGCCGCCGCGGCGCGGCGCGCCAACGTGGACTCCGCGTGGTTCACGCTGTCGATGTTGCCCTGTTCCATCATGACCGTGCGGTGGTCCGGGCCGACCAGAATGGCGCCGAAGGGGTGGCGGCCGTCCTGCATCGCCTGCTTGGCGACCGCGTTCGCCAGCCGCAGGTTGCGCAGCATCTGTTCAGGGCTGGGATCGCTGCCGGGTGGCTGGGCTGCCTTCGCGTTCATCACATCCTCCTCCTTGGCAAAGGGCGCCGCCCGCAACCGGGACGGCCACCCGCTGAGTCCAGCTGCGGCCAGGCCAGCCGCCAAGCCGCCCGACAGAAAGGCCCGGCGCTGCCGGACGCCCGGCCGCATCGGCGGGTCAGCGCTCACTGCCCGCTCCAGGCGGGACGCTGAAGTTGGCGGCGATCCGCTGCCGCAGGTAGTCCTGGGCGGTGATGGGGGCGTGCTTGCCCTTGGGGCCTCGAATCCATTGGCTGCCGTTGGCTTGGGCGAAAAAAGCGATGCTGAGGCGGCCGCCGCCGTTTCGGGGCAGGTACACCCGGTGCAGCGTGGAGCGCAGGGCGTCATCGCTCCAGCGCATCAGCATGTCGCCGATGTTGCAGGTGATCAGGTCGGCCCGCGGCGTCACCGGCGTCCATGCCCCGCTGTCGGCCTCCTTGCCGGGACACACCTGCAGCCCGCCCTCGCCGTCGCGCTGAAACAGCAGCGTCAGGCAGTCGAAGTCCGTGTGCGCGCCCGCGCGCCACAACTTGCCGCCATCGGGCCCGGCCAAGCCGGATGACTCGGCAACCGGAAAGTAGTGCAGCAGCCGCAAGGTGCATTGGTAGTCGTCCTTGCCGCAGTCATGGGCCTTGGCAAAGAAGTCGTCGGCGAAGCCCAGCTTGCGGGCGAAGCTCGCGAGCACGCGCATGGCCAGCCGCCAGGCCTTGCGTTCAAAGCCGAGCAGGGTGTCGGCAAAGCCGGGCAATCGCGCGGGGCTCGGCCACAGGCCCTGCATGCGCGGCCGCGTGATCTGGTAGGACTCCTTCTGGTCCGGCGTCCCGGTGGAGGGCCGAACCTGCGACTTCGACTCCCAGCCCGCATTGGTGTTGGGCCGCAGGGGATGACGCGCCTTGACGGCATCCGGCAGCGCGAAGAAGCGCTCGGCGGCGGCGAAGGCGGCGTCCATTTCGTCCAAGCTGAAGCCGTGGCCCGTCAACTGAAGGAATCCGCACTCCGCAGCGGCCTGCCAAAGGGCATCGTCCAGCGCCCCCTGGTCAGCCGTCCCCATGTCGATGACGGGTATGGCCCGGGCCCTCGACTCGATGCCCAAGCCGCCCATGCGCCGCTCCCGCCGCACTTCCGCCAGCGCGTCATGCGGGGCGGGGTCGGTCTCAGGATGGGCCACGGCCCTTGGGCTCAGGCAGATTGATGAAAATCAGGCAGCCGAGCAGGCAGACGACAAAGCGGAAGGCGGCCTGCCGACCGTCCCAAGTGGGCGACTGCCACATCAGGAACCACTCGGCGCCGATGGTGATGAAGCCGCCGAACCAGAGCACGATGCCCAGCGTCAGGCCCCAGCTGGCGAGCAGCGCGGCTTGGGCGAAGTCGGCGTCCGGCGCGGCGCGGGCCTTGAGCATTCGCCAAGCGCCCAAAGCACACAGCAGCGCGGTCGCCAGTTCGGCGAGGATGATGGCCGCATAGGCCAGATGGTGCGCCCAAGGGGACTCGATGCGGCGCCATTGGAGCTGGTTGCCCGCAAATGTGGTGTCCATGCTGAGCACATGCTGCACGAACTGGAAATTGGAGCCGTAGTCGGTGACGTTGTTCAGTGCCGCCAAAAAGGCGAACAAGGCCACGAGCGCCACAAGCGTGGCCTTCATGGCGCGCAGGCCCACAGGGAGGGATAGGAGCATGGCATCCTTGCGGTGCAACTTTGATCTGCAAGCCCATGCAAGTTCGATGCCCACGCGCGACCTGACGGTCTCGGCCGCAGTGGCGCAGTTTGACTCACGTCATCGTCGTGATTCGGTTGAGGGGGGACGGAAACTCGCTCGCGGGTCGCCGCCCGAACCGGGCGGACCGCCGGGGCGGGCTGGTTTCGGGCGTGCCCGGCGGTCCTGGAGCGTCGTGTTGGGGGAGCGTCCTGCCCTGCTTCAATCGAGGGCGGGACGCCCGCTCCTGGGGTCATCGCCCGAACCGAGCGGGATGCCGGAATTGACAAAATGGAAACCCGCTCCGCGGGAGGCCCCGCTCCGGGGCGAGACGCCCGAACTGGGCGGGATCCCCGGAGCGAGTTTCGCCCTCGATTGGGGCGGGGGAGGATCAGTCGATGACGACCTCGGGGGTTGGCGGGCTCCAGGGGCCGGCTTGGCCGTCGGCGTCCACCGAGCGCACCCGCAGCGCGTAGGCCCCCGGCGCCAGGC
>JAPOTD010000100.1 GCA_026709365.1 Gammaproteobacteria bacterium | reverse complement strand
CCCCGGACACGCCGGCAATCACCACGCGATTCGGATCGGGCTCCCCCAGGCCGTTGCGCCCTGGGGTGACGTAGGGAAACTCCGTCTCGGTCAAGGAATAGACGCAGGAATAGCCGTTCACATAGTTCAAGTGCTCTTCGCCGATCCCAAGATCGAGCAAGCTCAAATGCCGTGCCGTGCTCTCCCGGCTCCACTGAATCTCCGCATCCGCGAGCTCCTTCTGCCATACGGCATCAAGGTCGCTGATGTCGGAGCGCTGGAAATGCCCGCCGATCTTGATGATCGGCGAGCCTTCGGAAGTCTGCCCCTCGAGCATGGTGAAAAAGCTGCCCTCCGGGGTTGGGTCGATGCTGTTGATGGCGGGGTAGAGATCCCTGAAGCGCTGTTTGTCTGCCTCCGCCCAGGACTGATAGACATCCGGTTGGATCGCGAAGAAAGCCAGAAACACCCGTTGCGGGTTGATCAGCGAATTGAAGTAGGGCGCCGTGCGCTCCAGCAGACGGCTGGTGTAGGGACCGGCGGCGCTGACCACCTTCCCCGCGCTTAGGCGTCTGCTTTCCCCGGTTTGGGTGTTGGTCACCAGCAGCCTGTAGCGATCGCCGTCCCTCGATAGCTCATCAACTCGATTGTGGTATTGCACGCTCCCCCGCAGGAGCGCCAAAGCCTTGTGCAAGTACGCAATCAGCGCTTGGGGATTAATCGTTCCCGAATGCGCCTTGTACTCCCGCCACATGATGGTGTCCGGCGGCATTTTGAGATTGAACAACGCATCGGCCTCCTCGGGCGTGCTGGCATACTCGTAGCGGTCAACTTGATTGTGCCGGATGCGGTCGATCCAGGCGGCTTGGCTGTGATGGCGAACGTAGCTGACGGGCGAGGTTGCGTAGATGTCGCTCATCGAGTGGCCGGGTTCATGACCGTTCAGAAACCCAATCAACTCCTCAACCTCCGCCACGGTCCGGTTGTGCAGGTAGGACCAGACATCGCCCGTGCCGCCGAGGCTGCGCGCGATTCTCGCCTCGCCCAGGCTCGATCCTTCGGTGTATTCGGCGGCCTGTTTCTCGAGCAGCAGCACACGCTGCCCCGCCTTTGCGAGTTGCCATGCCGCGCTGCTTCCCATGAGCCCGCCGCCGATGACGATGGCATCGTAGCCCTCGTCCGCCTGCTCCTGCTGACAAGCGCCGAGAAGGAGCAAGCCGGCAACCGCGGCACCGGCCAGCGCCCAAAGGGAAACGCCTCTAAACGCACCTGGCAAGCTACTGGGCAATTCACGCATGTGGGAGTCCTCCCCGCATCCGGGCTGATGAAAGATTCTTAATTCACAAAGGTTTTTTGGCGGAAGGCTGGGCTTTACCGGAGGTGATGGACGGGACGTTGGCGGAAGAGGTAGGAGTCGAACCCACCAGGCGCGATTTCGCGCCTCAACGGCTTTGAAGGCCGCGCGCCCCACCGGAGACGATGCTCTTCCCAAAGTGCCCGTTAGGGGCAGTGTCGCCGTCAACCCTACCGCAACTGAAGCTCCCCCACCACCATGCGCGCATCGCCTTGGCGGCGGGTGTAGCCGCGGCGGTCGAAGTGCTCAAGCAGTTCGATGGCGATGTTGCGGCCGATGCCGGTATGGTCCCGGAAGCGCCGCACCGTCAGCGGTTCCTGCTTGGCAAGGGTGGCCACTTGAGCGGCGATGGCGGTCAGCCGCTCGGGCAGGTAGAAGCGCTTGGGTGAAATCCGCACCAGCAGGCCGCGCTGGGCGAGGCCGTTCATGCCGGATTCGAGCGGAGTCAAAGGGGTGTGGAGGGCCTTGGCCAAGTCGCCGAGGCTCGGCGCTTGGTCCTGGTCCAAATGCGGTCGCACCCGATTGAGCAGCGCTTTCTGCTGCGGCGGCAGCTCGGCGACGTGGGCGGGCAGGTGGTAGGCTCCGGCGGTGAGCCGCAGGCGCTTTTCGGAGAGCAGCTCGCTGAGCAAGGGCGCTTGGAAGCGCTCCGGGATGCCGCTTGGCAGGCGTTTGGGCACGAATCCGGGCGCCGCTGGATGCTCGCGTTGGTGTAGGGCGGCGAAGTCAAGGACGATGCGGCGCCAGTCCGACCAGAGCGCCTGCCGCAAGGCTTCCCCGTCGTGCATCCTGAGTTGGAAGCCGTCCAAGGCTTCCTTGAGCTCTTCGTCGGTGAGCCCCAAGGTGTTCCGCAATTGGCCCACGTCCAGTGGTCCCCGCGCCAGCAGGCCGGCGATGATGCGGGATCGGTCGTTGGCCTTGAACGCCTTGATCAAGCCTAGGCGGGCCGGGTCTCGCCGCCTAGCAGCGGGTGGCAGATCGGTGAGCAGGCGTCCGCCGCCCAAGGTGCGGTCCAAGCCATGGTCGCGCAGCACCAGATGGTCGCCGTGCCGGGCGCATAAGGGTTCATCGGTCACGACTTCCACCGTCCGACGCTCGCCCGGCAGCGCCTTGCCGGCGTCCAGCAGGGCCAAGCGGCCGGTGCTGTGGGAGGTGGCGTGGTAGATGTGGACCGGCAGCCAGTGCCTCACCGGCCGCGGGAGGTCGTCGAGCAGGCGTAGGTCCACCGCGAAGTTGCGGCGGGTCGACATCGGGGTGGCGGTCAGCCAGCAGCCGCGCTGGACGTCGTCCAAGCCGACGCCCGCCAGATTGATCGCTGCCCGGTCGCCCACGGTGGCGCTGTCAACGACCGCCTCCTGCGCCCTCAAGCCGCGAACCCGGGCGGTCTGGTTGCCGGGGAAGATGCGGACCTCGTCGCCTTGGCGGACGGTCCCGGAGTGAACCGTGCCGGTAGCGACCAAGCCGGTGCCTTGGATGTTGAAGGCGCGGTCCACCGCCAAGCGGAATTGGCCTTGGGCTTGGGCGGATGGCGAGGCATCGGCTGCCGTCCAAAGGGTTTGCTTCAATTCGGCAATGCCGGCGCCGGTGCTGGCGGAAGTGCGGATAAGCGGCGCGTTTTGGAGAAAGGTGCCTTGCAGCAAGGCGCGCAGCTCGGCCTCGGCCTGTTCCATCCGCTCGGCGGATGCCCGGTCGCACTTGGTCAGCGCCACGAGGCCCCGGGCGATGCCAGTAAGCTGGAGGATTTGCAGGTGTTCCCGGGTTTGGGGCATGGGCCCGTCGTCGGCGCTGACCGCCAGCAGGGCGAACTGCATCGCCGCCACCCCAGCCACCATGTTGTGGATGAAGCGATGGTGGCCGGGCACGTCGATGAAGCCGAGTACGTCGCCGTTTCGGCGCGAAGGCGAGCCGTTTCGGCGCAGGTAGGCAAAGCCGAGATCGATGGTGAGGCCGCGCTTTCGCTCGTCCTCCAAAACGTCGGTGTCCACCCCGGTCAGGGCCTTCACCAAGCTGGTCTTGCCGTGGTCCACATGGCCGGCCAGGGTGACGATCATTCGGAACGGAACTCCGCCAAGCGGGACAACGCCCCCTCGAAATCCGCCACGGAGCGCACGTCGAGCCAGAGGGCGTCATGCCGAAACCGTCCGATGACCTGCCGGGTTCGCCGCAGGCGCTGCTCCAGCCAGCGATCTTCGGCGGCGTTGGCGTGGCGGATGACCAGCGCGCGGCTTTCGATGCGGGCGTCCGGCAGTGCGCCGCTGCCGATTTGCCCTTCGCTCGGCCGGCATTGGAGGTTGTAGCCGGGCAGTTTTTCGGCGAGTACGCGGCGCAGCCGTTCCGCCCGCTCCGCCAACTCCTCAATGGGACGGGTGAGCATTTGCATAACGGGCAGGGCATTGGGCAGTCGTTCGGGGTCCTCGTGCAGCTTCAGCACCTCGTTGAGCAACGCCAGCGTGACCTTGTCCGCCCGCAGCGCCCGTTTTAGGGGATTGGCGTTGAGTTGCGCGATCAGATCCGCACGGCCAACGATCAAGCCCGCCTGTACGCCGCCCATGAGCTTGTCGCCGCTGAAGGTCACCAGATCGGCGCCTTGGTCGAGCACCTTGCGGGGCATGAGTTCATAGAGCTGCGCGAAGCGGGTCAGGTCCACCAACGCGCCGCTGCCCAGGTCCACGCAGAAGGGCAGGCCTTCGGCCCGCGCGAGTTCCGCCAGCCGCGCGGTGCCCACCTCGCTGGTGAATCCGGCGATGGCGTAGTTGCTTGGATGAACCTTGAGGAGCAGCGCCGCCTCCCCGACGGTGGCGGCGTAGTCGCGCAGGTGGGTGCGGTTGGTGGTGCCCACTTCCAACAAGCGGCAGCCGGAGCGCGCCATGAGTTCGGGCAGGCGGAAGCTGCCGCCGATCTCGACCAGCTCGCCTCGGGAAACGGTCACGGGCCGATTCAGCGCCAAGGTGTTGAGCACCAACAGCAGGGCGGCGGCGTTGTTGTTGACGATGGTGGCCGCCTCGCCGCCGGTCAGCCCCGTCAGGCGCTCGGCGACGATGCCCTCCCGGTCGCCGCGCTGGCCGGATTCCAAGTCGTACTCCAGGTTCATCGACCCGGTGACCAGTGGCTTGACCGCCTCCCAAGCCGTCTTGTCCAACGGCGAGCGGCCGAGGTTGGTGTGAATGAGGGTGCCGGTGAAGTTGTGTACGGCTCGATAGCCGCGCCCGGCCAGCGCCGCGCCGATGCGCTTGGCGTACTCTCCCGGCACCGCCGCCCAAGCGGGCGCCTCCCCGGCTTGCCGGGCCGCTTGCTGCAGCGCCCGCAAACTTTCCTTGACGGCGAAGGCGCCGTGCCGGATGGCCAACGCCTGGAGCTCCGGCGCTTCAAGCAGTTTGCCGATGGCGGGCAGTTGGCGTGGCTGCATCTTGGTGAGGTCGTGGCCTTAAGCGTTGGGCGGCAGTGTAACGCAGACCGCCCGCTTGCCAGTCAGTGCGTTGTCGCCGTGCGGGTTCAAAAAAATACCGAATCCGGCCTAGGCGACGAGCGCGGAGTTTCGCGCAGCGAAACTCCAACGCGCCCGCTTCGCGGGTGCGCGGTGGCTTGGCTAAAGCCAAGCCGGTCGTGTAGGGTTCCGGCATGGGCAGCAGCAAGAGCACCGCCTTCAACATCGTTGGCCTGATCGGTCGGCGGGACAGCGCCCATGTGGCCGACACGTTGAGGGCGGTGGTCAAGTGCCTGGCTGGGCATGGCGTTCGCATCCTGGTGGAGGACCAAACCGCCGCACTGCTCAAGGAAGAAGGCTATGGCGTTTGCTCGCGGCGGGCGCTTGGCGAGCGCTGCGGCCTGATCGTCGTGGTCGGCGGCGATGGCAGCCTGCTCGGCGTGGGGCGGGACTTGGCCCATGCCGGCGTTCCCGTGGTCGGCATCAATCGCGGCGGCTTGGGCTTCCTGGCCGACATCGCGCCCAAGCGCATCGACGAGCAGCTTGGCGCGGTCTTGGCCGGCGAATACCGGGTGGAGGACCACTTTCTGCTGGAAGCCAAGGTGCTGCGGGAATCCGAGGCGCTCGCTCGTTCCCCGGCTCTGAACGACGTGGTGGTCAATCCCGGCAGCATGGCCCGCATGATGGAGTTCTCCCTGGCGGTCAACGGCGAGTTCGTTTACGACCAGCGCTCCGATGGATTGATCGTGGCCTCACCCACCGGCTCCACGGCCTATGCGCTGTCCGCGGGCGGTCCGATCATGCACCCGGCCTTGGACGCCATCGTCATCGTGCCCATGTATCCGCACACGCTCACCTCCCGGCCCTTGGTGGTGCGCGGCGACTCGACCATCACGGTGACCTTGGGCGCGGTGGAGCGGGCGCAGGTCAGCTGCGACTCCCAAATCACCTTCGACTTGGAAAGCGGCGATCAAGTCGTCATCGAGAAGCACGCCGCGCCCTTGCGCCTGGTCTACGCCTACGGGCACAGCTTTTACGAGTCCTGCCGCAGCAAGCTCGATTGGGCGACCCGGCTGGGCGGACAGGGGTGAGGTTGGGAGCGTCACCTTGGCGTTTCGCTGGCGCGAAACGCCAAGGTGAAGTTGGGTTTGCGCTTCATTTGATGACATCCCGCGCACCCGCTTAGCGGGTGCGATTGGAGTTTCGCTGCGCGAAACTCCGCGCTCGTTGCTTGGCTCAGATTCGATATGCTTTTCAGTCTGCGCATCCTCAAGGCGGACATCTTGCCGGAGCGGGCGGGGGAGTGTCGAGGTCGCGGACCACTCCTGCGTCAGCCACTTCGATGGTGTTGACGCGCTGCGGATTTTGGTCGAGCACCGCCTTGGCCCCTTGGTCGCCGCTGAGATTCATCAAGGCGTCAAAGTGGGCTTGGCCGAACCCGACCGGATGGCCCGGTGTGCCCCCATGGACGGGACGGACGATGGCGCTGCGGTCGTTCAAACCCCGGCGCAGGGTTTCAAGGGTGGACGCTTCGATCCAAGGCATGTCGCCCAACGCCACAAACGCGCCGTCGAAGCCCCTTGCGGCGGCGATGCCCGCCGTCAACGAATGGCCCATGCCCAAGTGCGCACCGGCGGCAAAGACCTTCGTGCAGCCACCGAGGCCCCGCGCCCAGTCACCGTCTTCGGGGCGCAGAACCAGAAAAATCGACTCAAAGCCGTTTTGATAGCGGGCGAGGGTGCTTTCCAGCAGGGTGCGTCCGTCCGGCATTCGCCATTGCCGCTTGTCGCTGCCGAAGCGTCGGCCGAAGCCGGCCGCCAGAATGACGGCCGCGCAGGTGAACGCCTGCTCAGGTGTGGCGGGTGGCGGCTCAATGGGATCCGTGCCGCGCCGGGATCCTGGCCTGACTTGGTTCAAACTGAGCCCTGCTGGTTGTTTTTGTGGCGGCGCAAGGTTGTCCAACGAGCCAATAGCTGCGCTCGGCGGCTGATCGCCTGTCGGTCTCAGGCATTGCTCCGTCAGCCGTTAGCGCATTCGAGCGCTTGGCGGCTGCGGGTCAGGCGCTCCTTCTGCACGGCGATGATTTCCGCCATCACGGCGACGGCAATCTCCGGAGGGGTTTTGCTGCCGATGGGCAGGCCGATGGGGGCGTGCAGACGGTCGAGCTCGGCTTCGCCCAAGTCCAGGGCCCGCAGGCGTTCGCGGCGGCTGGCCGAAGTGCGGCTCGAACCCATGGCGCCGACGTAGAAGGCCTCGGTGGTCAGCGCCTCCATCAGGCCCATGTCGTCAATGCGGGGATCATGGGTGAGTGCGACGATGGCCGAAGAGGGATCCTGGGCGTGGGCGCGCACCGCGTCGTCGGGCATGTCGTTGATCAGCCGCGCCCCGGGGACGTTGAAGTCCCGCAGCAGGTGATCGCGGGGGTCGCAGACCGTGACCTCGTAGTCCAAGGCCTGCGCCATGTCAGCCAGATACTTGGAAACCATGCCGGCGCCGATGATGAAAAGCTGGCGGCGGGGGCCGTAGGTGTGCTCCAGAACTTGGCTGGCCGCATCCCACTGGAGGGGTTCGTGGGCGTCCACATCCTGATGGCTGAAATCGCCGTGACGCAGGTCCACCCGTCGGCGCACGGGCCGACGTTCGGCCAAACGGCTCCTCAGATGCTGGAAGTGGGACAGCCAAGGCTCGGCGGGCGTAAGCGGCTCAACCACGACGTAAAGGTGGCCGCCGCAGGGCAGGCCCAGCTTCTCGGTTTCCTCCGCGGTGATGCCGTACTGGAGGAGCTGCGCCCTTTCGGCGGCGAGTTCGCCTCGGGTGAGCTTCTCCAGGAGATCGTCCTCAACGCAGCCCCCGGACAGGGAGCCTGCGATCTGGCCTTGGGGGTTGCAGGCGAACAGGGAGCCGATGGGCCGGGGCGAGGAGCCCCAAGTCCGCACCACGGTGGCCAGCCAGCAGGGCTGGCCGTCGTGCAGCCAGGCGGCGACTTGGTTCAGCACTTCGTTATCGACGGCTTGCATGGATAGAATAGGCGGATGGTGGTTCGGCGCGACCCAAAAATTCTAGCATGGGTTGGGTTGCCGCCCGAAGGCACGCCCGCGAAGCGGGTGCGCTGCCGTTGTGTGGGCCAAGTTCCGATAGGTTTGTGAGCCCGCACGGAACTTTTGCCAGCCTGACAACATGTAGAAGGAGCCCGCTGTTGCCATCCCAAGCCCTGCCCGCACCCACTTACCTCAAGGACTACCAGCCGCCCGCCTACCGCACCGAGGAAACCGAACTCGCCTTCGACATTCGCGACGGTGCGACCAAGGTGTACTCCCGGCTGCGCATTCAGCGCACTGCCGATGCGCCCGCCGATGCGCCGCTGGTTCTTGACGGCAAGGAACTGGAGCTGCTGGCCGTCCGGCTGGACGGTGCGGCCCTGGGCGGCAATGAATACCAAGTGGACGATGAGTCCCTGACCCTGCATGCGCCGCCGGCGGCGTTCGAGCTGGAAATCGAAACCCGCATCAAGCCGGAGGACAACAGTTCCCTGCTGGGGCTGTACAGGTCGCGGACGCTTTACTGCACCCAGTGCGAAGCCCAGGGCTTCCGCAAGATCACCTACTACCAGGACCGGCCCGACGTGCTGGCGAAGTTCACCACCACCATCACCGCCGACGCCGAACGCTTCCCGGTGCTGCTGTCCAACGGCAATCTGGTCGCCGACGATGAGGACGCCGAGCGACGCACGGTCACTTGGCGGGATCCCTTCCCCAAGCCCTCCTACCTGTTCGCCTTGGTCGCCGGCGATCTGGCCTGCATGACCGACCACTTCACCACCCTGAGCGGGCGGCGCGTGGAGCTGCGCATTTACTCCGAGCCCCACAACATCGGCCAATGCGACTACGCCATGGGGGCCGTCAAGCGGGCCATGCGTTGGGATGAGGAGACCTTTGGGCGCGAGTACGACCTAGACATCTTCATGATTGTGGCGGTGGAGGACTTCAACGCCGGGGCCATGGAGAACAAGGGATTGAACATCTTCAACACCGCCTGCGTGCTGGCCTCCCCGGACACCGCCACGGACGCTGCCTACGAGCGGGTGGAGGCGGTCATCGCCCACGAGTACTTCCACAACTGGTCCGGCAACCGGGTCACCTGTCGGGACTGGTTCCAGCTCAGCCTCAAGGAAGGCTTCACCGTGTTCCGGGATGCGGAGTTCACTTCCGACATGCACTCCAGGACGGTGAAGCGCATTGAGGACGCCTCGTTCCTGCGAGCCTTGCAGTTCGCTGAGGACAGCGGCCCCATGGCCCACTCCGTGCGCCCGGACTCCTACATCGAGATCTCCAACTTCTACACCCACACCGTCTATGAGAAGGGCGCCGAAGTGGTGGGCATGGCGCAGCGCTTGGTGGGGCGTGACGGCTTCCGCAAGGGCTGCGACCTGTACTTCGACCGCCACGATGGCCAAGCCGTGACCACCGCGGACTTCGTGGCCGCCCTGGAGGATGCCAACGGCGTCGATTTGCGCCAGTTCCGGCGCTGGTACGCCCAGGCGGGCACCCCGGTCCTGAGCGTGGACACCGAGTGGCGGGACGGCACGTTCCGCATCCGGATCAAGCAGCATTGCCCGGCGACCCCGGGGCAACCGGAGAAGGCTCCCTTCCACATCCCGGCGTTGGTGGGATTGCTGGGCGCGGACGGCAGGGAACTGCCGTTGTCCGAGGGGCGCATCACCAGCGATGACGCCGCCATTGAGGTGCGTGGCGCGAGCCTTCTGGCGCACTTGCGCGAGCCGATGACGACCTTGGAGGTGAATGGCTTGGCCGAGCCGCCAGCGGTCAGCTTCCTGCGCGGCTTCTCCGCTCCGGTGCGGGTAAACTATCCTCGCTCCCCCCAGGCCCTGGCCTTTCTGGCCCGCCACGACAGCGACGGCTTTGCCCGCTGGGACGCCATGCAAAGCCTGCTGCTCAATGAGTTGGACCGAATGGGCGGAGGGGCCGAGGTCAGTGAGGAGGTGTTGAACCTGTTCCGCGCCCTGATCGGCGACGCGCTCAAGGCGGATGACGCCGAGACCGGCTCCATGCTCCGGGAAATGCTGCGGCTGCCGAGCGAGGCTTATGTGTTCGAGCAGGTGGAGTCGATCGACGTGGAGGCGATCATCGCCGCTCGGGACCGCCTGCTGGAAACCTTGGCCAAGGAACTGGCTGATGGCTGGCGTCAACTCTACGAACGCCATGCCCCCCAAGGCCCTTACCAGCCGGACGCCGTGGGCATGGCGCGCCGGGGCCTGAACAACCTTGCCTTGGGCTACTTGGCCCACTCCGGCGCCGACGACCTCAACAGCCTGCTTAGGGCCCATCTGGATGCCGCCGACAACCTGACCGACCGTTTGGCGGCGCTGCGCGGGATCGCCGACCGCGCCGACTTTCCCCACCGGGCCCAGGTGCTGGAGGACTTCCACCAACGCTGGCGGCACGAAAGCCTGGTGGTCAACCAATGGTTCGGCATTCAGGCCAGCGCCCGGGGCGCGGATGTGGCTGCGGTTCGCAAGCTGGAGGCCCACCCCGGATTCGACCCCAGCAACCCCAATAAGCTGCGTTCGCTGTATGGCGCCTTCACCCGCCAAAACAGCCGCAACTTTCATGTTGCCGATGGCGCGGGCTATGACTTCCTTGCCGAAGTGATCGCCGGCCTCGACGCCAGGAACCCGCAGATGGCCGCGCGCCTGCTGACGCCCTTGACCCAATGGAGGAGGTTCGACGCGGCCCGCCAACGGCTCATGCGGGCAGGCCTGGGGCGTCTGAAAGCCAAGGAAGGGCTGTCCAAGGACGTGTTCGAGGTGGTGACCAAGAGCTTGATCGACGAAGAGCCATCAGCGCCGCCCGACCTTGATGAGCCTGCGGATCGGGAGGAGCCAGCCGAGGACTGAATGTCAGTCCTCGGTGCCGTCCCTAGTCACGTGAGCGCGCAGAGGCGCGGTTTTGTCGAAAGGGCCTGGAATCAACGTCTTCAGGAACAAGCGGTATGCGGGCTTGGTGCGTATGTAATAATTCGTGGCGAAAATGTCCGAAGGGATTGGGAAGCACCTTTTGCGGCGTGACTGACACAACACACTGATATCGAGGGCTGGATGAGCGATAACCAGGATTTGGAAGAGTTAAAACAGCAGAAGGAAGAGGCCCGGGGCGAGTTCCAGAGCGTGGTTGAAGAATTAGAGGAAGACCACCCCAAGGTCGTCGAAGGCGCGGCGGCTGCGGTCGGTGGAGCTTTGGGTGGTTCAGCCTCGATGACGGCGCTCTTCTTCGGCGGGTCCGTAACCGGATTGTCGGCAGCAGGAGTAACTTCTGGACTCGCTGCCGCTGGCGCGTGGGTTGGTGGCGGCATGGTGGCGGGAGTTGGTGCCCTAGCCGCTCCTGTTGCCATCTTGGCCGTCGGCGGATATGCGATAGCAAAACGGCGCAAGAATGCCAAGCTTGCCGCAGCGCTCCGCACTGCAATCGAGAAGTTGCACGGAATTCAGGAACGCCTCACCGCCAACGCGGAGTACTTCAAGGAGGAGCTCGCGGAGATTAGGGCCTACATCGACCAATTTGAAAAGCAAATCCCCTGAGATGGCGCATGGTGGCAGCGAAGAGGAACAGCGCAGCCTGAAGGCGCTTAAGTTGCTGCTGGAGCGGGGAGACGCCTTGGCAGTGGATCATCGTGCAATGGCCGGTGAAGTTGAGGCGTTGAAGGCTCGTGCGAAAGCCTTGGCCGGCAGGGAAGCGGGAGAGAAGTTCGACGAGCGAAAGCAGGCCCATTTGGCGCGAATGACCAAGAGAACGTCGGCAGTTCACGTGGATGTTGACGAACTCTATCGTGATGCTGAGGAGGCATTCCCGGACCACGTAGCGGTAAACGACCTTCTCACGCAGGCCGAGCAGCGGATGACTGACGCCCGGGTCGGGCAGCACGTTGCAGACTTCAACCAGAGGTTTGGGCTGGATCGATGGGACTACGCGATTGCGGGCAGCTGCGGTCTCGTCGGTGCCATGTTCGATCTGCTTTGTGTTTCTCCCCCGCCCAAGCCCACAACCGCATGGACCAAGAAGGTTGACGGCGTTTTCAATCGTGGCGTTCAGCAGGCGTTCAACAAGCTGCTGCCACCTGATTTAAGCGCGGCGCTGGCTGAAGCAAACAAGATCGGAAGCGCGGACGCCAGCACGGTCGCCAAGCTAGTGGGGGCGCCGCCGGGATCGCTGAACCCTCGGAACCACCGGCTGCGCGGCTTGGCCCACGACCCCGTCCTCGGATTCCTGTTTGGAGTGCTCGACATGATGCGGGGGACATGCACGGTTGTCGGCAACGACGGGATCAAGGTGTTGGAAGGCGAGAAGGGACCGGCGGGAACGGGCGTTTTCGGGTCGCTGGGGCGGATGTTTGGACACCTGCTTTCCGATATCAACGCGCCGTCGGGAAAAGGCAACAGGGGGATGGGTTTGCCCGCTCCGTTCATGGGGATATTGAGGATGTTCAACGGTATTCCCGTGGGCCGGTCCGATCTCGGCAAGCAAGTCGAGTACATGTATGTGAACGGCTACGACTTCCGGCAATTCGCGGTCACGAACATCCCCGCGCTGATCATGGAAGTGGTGATGCGCACGTCCTATGCCGCCGAGCAGTTCAAGCGGGCGAGTCAACCGATCGGACAAGCTCTGGTCGAGACTCTGCCGGCGCGGATGAACCCGAGATTCAGAGTGATGCTCGCCATCGGGTACGGATGCATGTCGGGCGTGAACGCGGGCCGCATGTACGTGACACGGAACATCATGACCTTGAACTACGCCGCGTGGATGGGTCTGGTCTGGAACGGGTTTCATGCGCTGAAGTGGGCGCTGCTGGACAGGCACTTGAAGCTGTGGGAGGGCATCGAGGCAGCCGAAGTGGGTGCAATTGAGCGTGTCGTCAATCAATTGGACGGGCTTGAAAGGCGGGTGGAGCGCTTGCCCTGCTAGTCGATTGGGCTGCTATTTTGAGTTCCGTGCCGGATGCCTGCCAAGCGTTTTGAATTCCAGATCAGCTACCCCGACCCGTCAGAATGGCCGATGTCAGTACCGATGTCAGCTAACGTTGCAGTCACGTTCGTGGACTCTCCGTAGGTGCGATGCGGTAGCGATGTGGTAGGACTCTTCTCGAACGCCATGCGCGTGAGGGACGTGCAGAGATACACGATCTGTTGGTCAGCGGGGCAGAGTGTCCCTTGCCTCCGAGCCAATTTCAAGAGCAGCCCTGAGTTCGGGGAGAGTAGTTTTCGTGATCGCGCACCTGACGATGCCTCCGAGTGGCCGATTGGAGAGCTCCCTCGGAGCCATCCAAGAAGCGTCAGTCGGATTGTGCTTCTCTTGTTGGAATCCCCGCATGTCAGAGAGTATGGGCATGATGCTGCGACGGGGCAATGTCGCCGATAGCTCCAGCCCAGGGTAAGACTGGGCAGCGGATTGAAGCGCACCTCGCTGACGTGCTGCAGAGGGGCGATATGACCCGTGAGCTATGCGATGGCGCTAGGGTCATAGTGGCGAACCCCGTGCAATACCAAGCGTCGCTGGGTTCTATCTTGAATTTATCCAAAATAGCCTCTAATAGGAAACCTGTGGTCAAGAGGCGGGTGACGGATGAAGCATGGAAGGCTCTGTGGAAGTCCGAGGCGTTGAGGCGCGATTTCGAAGGCAGGCTGTGTGAATGCGCCCCGAGAGTGATCATAAACGCTTGCACTGGGACAGTGAGCAAGCACGTCGCAGTCTTCGTTGCCGCGCACTACCTGAATTCAAAGCTGTACGACACCACGCACCCGAGTAGCTGGATCCATCGGAAAAATCGATGGTTGAAGCAGTTGCCTCTTTGAGTGCTGGCAAAGCTGGGTGGTTTTGCCGGCACCCTGAAGCGCGGCTGCGGCAAGGTGCGCAAAAAGCCTTTGTGATCGAGCGATGGCGTGCGTATCGTTGATCGCAATCGATGACTCGACAGAGCTACGGCGGGAACGTGGCGCCCGCATGATCGAATCAGTCCACGCCGTGTGCATCGCCCGCCCCGGCGACGCACAGGATCCGTGGAACTGCATCGTTGCATGCCGACCGGTCGGTCGGGTGCCCTGAACTTCGACGTAGCGCCCACCCCGGCAGAGACGGGGGCTTCGCAGGCGGTATGGATGGGTAGCAGCCCGGCGTGTCAAGGCAGCTCAAGTCGTGGCGCGAAATGTAGGGGGTCGTTTGGCATGGAAGGGGTTGCCGTTTGATTTGCAGCTCGGTAAGTCGCTGTTTTTCTGAGGGGAGTGGTGCAGTACTCGCAGTCTTGTTTTCGGAATTTCTGGCGTCTGATTTCTTTCCTTTTTGATCGTTTTTCAGCACTTTTATGACCAATAAATCGACGGAAAAACACCGTTTATTGGCGTTTTGCGGCGGTGCCGCGACTCAAGTGTGGTATGGTGGGTGCCGCTGAAGCGGCTGGCCCCGGGGGGCGATGGGCCGTGGAGGCATGGCGGGTCCGCCCCCGAGGATGTCCGTCAGTTCTGCGAGCGGCGGGGATGGAGCAGTGTGCCAACTCTCACGCCGTTCAGGTTTCGATCTCGGCGTGGCATGAACGAAACCGGGCGTCGGCGGGATTCCGAGGAAGAATGCCTATGGACCCGAATGAGGAGCGGGCCGCTGCTGAGCTGAGGCGGGTCAACGCCGAGGCGGGCAAGCTCGCGGCCGAGGCAGGCAAGCTGGAGGCGGAGGAGCTACGGCTTCGCCGGAGCGTCGTCAAGGACGCTTGGACGATCGGGCTCGCCGTTTTCGCGGCGGGCTTGGCCGCGCTACAATTCGCGAACAGCTTAGGCTGGCTGTAGGAGGTGAGCATGCTGGAACGACATGAAGTCCTGCGTAGCGGTCGCAAGGTCGACCGGAACTGGTGGTACTCCACCAAGCTCGGAATGGTGGTCCTGACTGCCTTGGTCGCCGCTTACGTGGTCCACGCAACGCTCGTGTGAACAACGGGATGGCCCTGTCTAGTGTGCTGCGCCACAATTCGATTGAATTAATGGCTGTTTCGTGCCATGGTCG
>JAPOTD010000139.1 GCA_026709365.1 Gammaproteobacteria bacterium | reverse complement strand
CACGTCGGAGCCGGCGTTGGGCTCCGACATGGCGGCGTTGAGCTGCCGGGCGCGGCGCGACGGCAGCGACTGGATCATCAACGGCAACAAATACTGGTGTACCTTCGCCGACGAAGCGGACTTCATCAACGTCGTCTGCCGGGTGGAAACCGATGACGGCGCCCGCCAGGCCGGCCTGAAGTCCATCGCCGTGGAGAAGCCCCGGGGCCAGCTGCCCGAGGGCGTCTCCGGCGCGCCGATTCCGAAGATCGGCTATCACGGCTGGAAGACCTTTGAACTTGCCTTCGACAATGTCCGGGTGCCGTCGCTCGACGGACCGGCGGATGATGTGCGCAGCCGCGGCAGCGGCGGCTTCGTTGGCATCCAGCAGGGCTTGGAGGTGGCCCGCGCCCACACCGCCGCCCGCTCCATCGGCTTGGCCGCCGGCGCCCTGCAGGTGGCCGTGGACTACGCCCAGGAGCGGGTGCAGTTTGGGCGGCCCATCGCCAAGTTCCAGGCGATTCGCTTCAAGATCGCCACCATGGCCACCGAGATCGAGGCCGCCCGGCAGCTCATGCACTACGTGTGCAGCGAGATCGACTCCGGACGGCGCTGCGACAAGGAGGCGGCAATGGTCAAGTACTTTGCGGCGGAGATGTCGGAGCGCGTCACCTCGGAGGCGCTGCAGGTTCTCGGCGGCGCCGGCTACACCACCCACTACCCGGTGGAGCGCTTCTGGCGCGATGCGCGCCTGACCAAGATTTTCGAGGGCACCTCGGAGATCATGCAGCGGATCATCTCGGATCGCATTTTGGGCAAGTAGGCGTGCATCTACCCAGCGAGCTTTAAACTCAACAACACCATGGAGCAGAGACCATGAGCGAGTTCGAGGACATGCTCGATAGCGCGGCGTTGCGCCGGCGCGGCCAGGGCTACCACGACTTCACGGTGGGCGAGGTGATCCACCATCACTGGGGCCGCACCATCACCGAGGCGGACGCCATTCAGTTCTGCCACCTGACGCTGGCCTACAACCCGCTGTACTTCAATCGCGAGTGCGCCAAGGCCCTTGGGCACCCCGACATCGTCGTGTGCCCCCAACTGGTGTTCAACGTCATCCTCGGCCTGACCGTCGAAGTCTGCTCGGAAGGCCTCGGTGGCCCCTTTCTGGGCGTTGACGGCGTCAATTACCTGGAGCCGGTGTACCCGGGCGACACGCTGACCGCCGTCTCCACCACCGAGGCGATGCGCGAGTCGGCGTCCACTGAGGGCCGGGGCGTGGTGACCTGGCACAATGAGGGGTTCAACCAGCACGGCCGCAAGGTCATTGAGTTCCGGCGCTCGAACCTGGCCATCTGGAAGGGCCAGATGGGAGAACGGGGACAAGCCAAGGAGTCGCGCGATGAGTAACAAGCTTGCCAGCCTCACCAGCCACGACAACTACTTCGAGGACTTCGAGGTGGGCCAGACCATCCGGCACGCCCGCGGCAAGACCGTGACGGAACTGGAGAACGTGAACATCACCAACATGGTCATGAACACCGCCCAGGGGCACTTCAACCTGGACCTGATGCAGAAGACCCCGCTTGGCAAGATACTGAGCTACGGCGGGGTGAACTTCTCCATCGTGCTGGGGCTCGCCACCCAGGACACCGTGGAGAACGCGCTGGCGGAGACTGGGCTGGACAAAATCCGCCTGCGCACCATGGTCTTTCACGGCGACACGCTCTACGCCTACTCCCGCGTCTTGGAAAAGCGCGACAGCGACCGCGAGGACGCCGGCATCGTGGTGTTCAAGCACTGGGGGGCCAATCAAAACCGCGAACTCGTCGCGGAGATGGAGCGCACCGCCCTCATCAAGAAGCGTAGCCACTGGCTCAAGGAAGCTTGACCGGGTTGATGATACCCACCAGCAGGTGCGGCGTTTGGCGCCAGCGAAACTCCATCCGCGACCGTCAGGTCGCGCGGGCTTAAGAAACTCATCGGAATCTGGCCCATGCAACGGTTGTGATGTCTGACGCCTTGAAATAGAGTGAGGGCATCAATTTCGGTTGCGGGAGGCAGCGCATGGTTTACGAGCTCAACGTCAACGGCAACGGCCAGTCGGTCGATGTCTCGCCGGACACCCCGCTGCTGTGGGTGCTGCGCGACCACATCGGGCTGACCGGCACCAAGTATGGCTGCGGGGGCGGCTACTGCGGCGCCTGCACGGTCCACGTGGACGGCAGCGCGGTCCGGTCCTGCCAGTTGCCGGTGGCCGACCTCGAGGGCAAGTCCATCAGCACTATCGAGAGCCTGGAGGCGCGGCACCCGGAGCTGGTCGGCACTTGGGTCGCCGACAACGTCGCCCAATGCGGCTATTGCCAAGCGGGGCAACTGATGTCCGCGGCTGCCTTGCTTGACGCCAACCCGGCCCCCACCGACCAGGACATCGATGCGGCCATGACCGGCAACATCTGCCGTTGCGGAACCTACGCGCGCATTCGCGCCGCCATCCATGACGCGGCCAGCCAACGCAACGCGGGAGGTGCCAGCGAATGAAATCGATAGCCAACCTCTCCCCCGACCTCTCTTCCGACTATCTCTCTCCCGAAATGTCGCGCCGCCGCTTCCTTGGCGTTTCCGGCATGCTGGTGCTGGGCGCCTGCCTGCCGGTTCGCGGCGCCCTTGCCCAGGCGAAAGCCGCCGCGGCCTTTGAACCCAACCTGTTCCTGGCCATCGACGGGGACGGCACGGTGCGGGTGACCGCCCATCGTTCGGAGATGGGCCAAGGCATCCGCACCGCCCTTGCCCAAGTGGTTGCCGACGAACTGGATGCCGACTGGTCGAGGGTCGAGGTCATCCAAGCCGAGGGCGATGAGAAGTACGGCAACCAGAACACCGACGGATCAGTGAGCATCCTGCTCAACTACGACCGCTTGCGGGCCACCGGCGCGTCGGCGCGCCTGATGCTGCGCCAAGCCGCCGCCAGCCGCTGGGACGTGGACGTCGAATCCGTGAGCGCGGTCAACCATGAGGTCATCCACGCCGCCACCGGCCGTCGGCTTGACTACGGCGAACTCGCGGCGGATGCGGCGCAGCTGCCGGTGCCTGAGGACGCGCCGCGAAAGAACGAGGCGGAGCATCGCTACATCGGCAAGCCCGTGGTGCATGTCGATGCCGGCGACATCGCCCGCGGCCAAGGCGTCTTTGGCGCCGACTACCGGCTGCCGAACATGGCCACCGCCGTGGTGGTGCGCTGCCCGTGGCTCGGCGGCGGGGTTAAGGCGATCGCCAACCAACCCAAGGGCGAGCCGGGGCTCATCAGCATCGAGACCCTCCCCCCAGCCCCGAGCGCGGGGCCGGTGTTCGCGCCGCTCGGCGGCGTGGCGGTGGTTGCCGAGGACACTTGGACGGCCATCCGGATCGCCCGCGGCCTTCAGATTGAATGGACCGACAGCCCCAACCGAAGCTTCGACAGCGAGGCGCTGTGCCGGTCCCTGCGCGAAGCGGTGATGCAGCCGGGAACGCCGGTGCCGGGGTCGGGAAAGGGCGATGTCGATGCGGCCTTCGCCGAGGGCGGCACGGAAGTCTCCGCAGTTTACGAAACGGCTTTCCTCGCCCATGCGCCCATGGAGCCGCCAGTCGCCGTTGCCGACGTCTCCGAGAGCGGCTGCGTCGTGCACGCCCCGCTTCAGGACCCCCAGTCGGCCCGCGGGCTGATCGCTGGCTACCTTGGCATGGATCCGGGCAGCGTGGCCGTGACGCCGACGCTGCTCGGCGGCGCCTTTGGACGCAAGTCCAAGCCGGATTTCGCCTTGGAGGCCGTCGAGCTGTCCAAGCGCCTGAAGCGTCCGGTGCGTGTGCAATGGCTGCGGGAGGACGACATTCGCCACGACTTCTACCATGCAGCGGCGGCGCAGCATCACCGAGCGGTGCTTGACGACGACGGCAAGCCCAAGGCTTGGCTGCAGCGATCGGCGTTTCCCTCCATCACCACGGTGTTTGCCGCCCAGGCGTCAGCGCCTGCGCCCTTCGAGCTGGAGCAGGGCTTCTCCAACCTGCCCTATGCGGTGGAGAACCAGCGCATGGAATCCGCCGGTTTGCGCCCCGGCGTGCGGATCGGCTGGCTGCGCTCGGTGTGCAACGTCTTTCACGGCTTCTCGGCCAACGTGTTCGCTGATGAGATGGCCGCTGCGGTTGGCCGCGACCCCATTGAGCACCGCTTGGCGATGATTCCCGCCAGCGGCAAGCTGCAGCAGCCGGGAATGCCGGCGCCGGAGGGGCACGAACTCGATTTCGGCCGCTTGCGCGAGGTCATCAAACGGGTTCGCAAGCTCGCTGAGTGGGATCGGCCGAGGCCTGAGGGCGTGGGCCTTGGCTTCGCCGTCCACCAGAGCTTCCGCTCTTACGTGGCAACCGTGCTGGAGGCCAGCATGGCGAATGGACGGCCGCGGGTGTCGAATGCCTACGTTGCCCTCGACTGCGGCACCTACGTCAATCCCGACACCTGCGTGGCGCAGATGGAGGGGGCCGTGGCGTTCGGGCTGTCGCTGGCGCTTTACGGCGACATCGGCATGAAGGATGGTGCGGTCGTGCAGAGCAACTTCCACGACTATCCGATCCTTCGCATCGCTGAAGCGCCGACCACCCAAGTCGAACTCGTGCCCGCCCAAGGCCGGCTTCCGGCCGGCGTCGGCGAGCCCGGGGTGCCGCCGGTCGCGCCGGCGCTCGTGAACGCGCTGCACGCGGCGACCGGCACCCGGCATCGCAGCTTGCCGATCAGGGCTTAGCAAGCGGCCCGGCTGCGGTCAACCGGTTCGCAGCAAGTGCGGTTCCGTGGGCTTGGCGGTGTAGCGGGTCCATCGCGATGAGTGCGGAAATCAGTCGCAAGACACGGCTGGCCTACGGTGGCCTGGGGTTTCCCATAGCGGTGCTGGGCTACCCCATGACCCTGTTCCTGCACCCCCACTATGCCGGGGAGCTGGGGTTGGGGCTGGCCGCCATTAGCACCGTGCTGCTCGTCTCCCGCATGGCCGACTTCGTCACCGATCCGCTGATGGGCTGGATCAGCGACCATACCCGCTCCCGCTTCGGGCGGCGCAAGCCCTACTTGGTGATTGGCCTGCCGGTGATGATGCTGGGCATCTGGAAGCTCTTCATGCCGGAGCCGCCGGTGGACATCTGGTACATGCTGCTCTGGAACACTGTGCTGTACTTGGGCTGGACCATCGTGGTGCTGCCCTACGGCGCTTGGGGCGCGGAGCTTTCGGAGAACTACATCATGCGGGCCAGCATCACGGCGACCCGTCAGGTGTACACGATCGCCGGTCTCGTCGGCGCCAGCGTCGTCATCTGGCTCTATCAGGAGCGGCTGGGGCGCTCCGATCCCGGGGAGGTGCTGACCGGCATCGCCTGGACGCTCCTCGTGATGCTGCCGGTCGCGGTTGGGCTGCTGCTGGTGCTGGTTCCGGAAAAGGACGTTCCCGCCCCGCCCCGGCAACGGGCGTGGTGGCGCGAGCTGTCCAGCATGCTGCGGATCGGGCCCTTCCGTCGCATGGTCTATGTGGCGCTCGCCATCGTGATCGGCGAGGCGTCCCGCCACGCCGTGCTCGTCTTCTTCATGGAGGATGTGCTGCAGGCGGGCGACCGCATCGGGCGGACGTTCATTCTTTACTACCTCATGGGCATTGCCGCCATACCCTTGTGGCAGTTCCTGGCGCGCCGCTACGGCAAGCACCGTTCGCTGGCGATCGCCATGACCCACTCCGCGCTCATGGTGCTGGCCACCGCGTTCCTCGGCGCGGGCGAGTACAACACCTTTCTGGTCTTCTACGTGCTGAAGGGCTTGAGCTTCGGCGCGTTCGCCTACCTGCCGCTGGCCATTCTCGCCGACGTCGTTGACGTGGACACCGCCGTCACCCGGCAGAAGCGCGCCGGCCTGTACTTCGCGGTGTTCGGCGCCATCGACAAGATCGGCATCGCCCTCGGGATGTTCATCGCGCTGCAGGTGCTTAACCTCACCGGCTACGACCCCCAGCTCGAACCCAATGCAGCGGGGCTTTGGATGATCCGGTTGGAGTATGCGGTTCTGCCGACGTTCTTCTTCCTGCTGGCCTCGTTCCTGGTCTGGAACTACCCGCTGACCCGCGAACGGCACTCGCGGCTGCTGGCAGCCTTGGAGCGGCGCGAAGCCCGGACAGCTGCTGGAGCCTGACCTCCGCGAAGCTCGCGGAGTTTGGCGCCAGCCGAACTCCAATCGAGCTTTCGGTTCGTTCGGGCCGAAAGCTCGCATTGACATCCCGCCTCCCTAAGTACAGGCTAATCGACGAGCTGGCCAGGCAGCCGCTGGCGGCGGGCGCTTGCGCCTTGGCCGCGAGAGGAAAGTCCGGGCTCCACAGGACAGGGCGCCAGGTAACCCCTGGGAAGCGTGAGCTTACGGAAAGTGCAGCAGAGAGCAGACCGCCCTGAGGCCGCCGCTTAGGCGATAGCAGCCTCGGGGTAAGGGTGAAAGGGTGCGGTAAGAGCGCACCGCGCGGGTGGCAACACCGGTGGCTAGGCAAACCCCGCCCGGAGCAAGGCCAAATAGGAATCCCAAGGCATGGTCCGTGCCGGATTCGGGTAGGCTGCTGGAGGCCGTCGGCGACGGCGGCCCTAGATGAATGGCTGCCCGCCGGATTCGTCCGGCGACAGAACCCGGCTTATCGGCCAGCTCGCTCCCTCCCCATGCCCGCACCCCCATCCAGCGGGATGTTCCCACCGCCCCTCGGCAGTTCGCGGAGTTTGGCAAAGCCAGACTCGAACGAACCTGTGGCCCAAAGGGCCGAACGCCCCGCCCTGCAGCAACCCGCGGAGTTTGGCAAAGCCAAACCCCATCAAACGAACCTGTGGCCCGAAGGGCCGAACGCGCCGCCCTGCCGCAACCCGCGGAGTTTGGCGCAGCCAAACTCCAACGAACCTGTGGCCCGAAGGGCCACAGGTTCGCCTTGACAAGGAAAAAGGAAGGAGTAGTGTCGCTAGTTGGGAAAAAGTGCGGTAAAGTGGGTTTTCGTGGGAAAAAAGGGCTAGAGCGAGGCTTCCTGTGTCGGCCAATGTCGGATTTCGCGGAATATCCAGCGCCACGTTGGATGCCAAAGGGCGCATGGCCCTGCCGTCGCGTTATCGCGAGGCTGTGTCCGCCGTATCCCAAGGTCAGGTGGTGGTCACCATCGACCGGGAGGAGCCTTGCCTGCTGCTCTATCCGCGAACGGAATGGGACGCCGTGCAGGAAAAGCTCGAAGCCCTGCCCAACATCCAGCCCGGAGTGCGGCAACTGCAGCGTGTGCTGATTGGGCATGCCACCGACCTGGAGCTCGATGGCAGCGGGCGGCTGCTGCTGCCGGCGCAGCTGCGCGAGCATGCCGGTCTTGACCGGAAGCTGACGCTGGCGGGCCAGGGCAACAAGATCGAGATCTGGGACCACGCCCGATGGTCTGCGGGCATGACCCAGTGGCTTGCCGCGGAGAACCGCGAACTGGCCGCGGAATTCGAAGGCATAACGGGGCTGTCCGTATGAACGGCCTGCATGAGCCAGTGTTGCGCCGCGAAACCGTCGAGCACATCGCCGAGCCCGGGGCGGCGGGCAACTTTGTTGATGCCACCTTTGGCCGTGGCGGCCACAGCCGTGCCATGCTCGGGCGCTTAGGTCCCGACGCCCGCTTGCTGGCGCTCGATCGGGACGCTGAGGCCTTTGCGTGCGCCGAAGCCTTGGCCGCGGCGGATGCCCGCGTCACAGCCCGCCGCTCGGCCTTTGGCGGCGTCGCGGAGATGCTGGCCGCGCTGGGCATGGACGACGTGCGGGGCGCGGTAATGGATCTCGGCCTCTCCTCCGCCCAGCTTGACGATCCCGGCCGCGGATTCAGCTTCCGCGCCGATGGCCCGCTCGACATGCGGATGGACCAGCGCACCGGCGCCACGGCCGCCGATTGGCTCAACGAAGCGCCGGCGGCGGAGATCGCCGGCGTCATTCGGCGCTACGGCGAGGAGCGCTTCGCCGACCGCATCAGTCGCGCCATCGTTGCCGCCCGCCCGCTTGGCACGACGGGCGAGCTCGCCGGCGTAGTGGCCGCCAACCAACCGCGCCGGACCCCCGGCAAGCATCCTGCCACGCGGGTGTTTCAGGCCATCCGCATCTTCATCAACCAGGAACTCAGCGAGCTGCAATCCGGCTTGGAAGGCCTGTTCAACGCGTTGGGCGTCGGCGGCCGCTTGGCGGTGATCAGCTTTCACTCCTTGGAGGACCGGATCGTCAAGCGCTTCTGCAAGGCCCGCAGTTCGCCGCCGCCGGTGCCCAGGCACGTGCCCATTCGCGCCGCCGAGGCGCGCATCGAGGCGCGCATCGTCGCCGGTCCCGTGCGGCCGACCGCCGCCGAATCGCGCCGCAACCGCCGCGCTCGAAGCGCGGTGCTGCGTGTGCTGGAGCGCATCGCGTGAAGTGGGGCGCCGCCGTTGTCGCGGCCGTCCTGCTGGCGGGCGTGGTCGCCTCCGGGGTGCAGGTGGTGGCACGGACCCACGAAGTCCGGCTGCTGCACCAAGCCCTGGAGGCCTCTCGGCACCATCAGGATCGGTTGGCGGCCGAGCACAGCCGCCTGCTGCTTGAGCGGGGCGCCCGCTCGGCCTACTTCAACGTCGAGCAGGTGGCGCAGAGCAAGTTGGGAATGCGCTTCCCGGATCGGGTCGAGCGGCTGCCCCGGTGAAGGTCTGGCGCCACCATGCCGTGCTGTGCCTGTTCCTCGCGGGTTGCGCGGCGCTTGCCGCCCGGGTGGTTTACTTGGCCCTGCTCGACAAGGACTTCCTGCAGGACCAGGGGGACGCCCGTTCGGTGCGGGAAGTCGTCATCCCCTCCCGTCGGGGCGTCATCTACGACCGGCTCGACGAGCCGTTGGCGATCAGCACGCCGGTGGTGGCCGTCTGGAGCGACCCCAGCCAAAGAAGGTTGAGCCGCGCCGAAATCGACCGCTTGGGCCCCCTGCTGGGACGGGATGCGGAGCAGCTGGAGGATCACTTGAACCGCCATGCGGACAAGGCGTTCGTCTATCTCAAGCGGCGGCTCTCTTGGACCGCGGCGGAGCGCGTCCGCGCGTTGCGGATCGAGGGCCTGCACTTCAGCGAGGAGTACCGACGCTACTACATCGGCGCTGAGACCGCCGCCCATGTGGTGGGCGTGACCAACATCGACGACCGCGGATTGGAGGGCGTTGAGCTCGCTTTTGACGACCTGCTGAGCGGCGAGCACGGGCGCAAGGTCGTGCTCAAGGACCGGCTCGGCGCGACCATCCGGGACCTGGAGTACATCGCCGCCCCGCGCTTGGGCCAGGACATCGCGCTCAGCATTGACCTGCGCCTGCAGTACTTCGCCTACCGGGAGCTCAAGGATGCGGTGGCCGGGCACCAGGCGGCCTCGGGATCCATCGTCATCCTCGATGCCCGCACCGGGGAGATTCTCGCCTTGGTGAACTCCCCGTCCTACAACCCCAACGAATCCCTTGAGCTTGGATTTGCCGGAATGCGCAACCGGGCGGTGACCGACAGCTATGAGCCGGGCTCCACGATCAAGCCCTTTGCCGTGCTGGCGGCTCTGGAGACGGGCGAGTACCAGCCGGACACCGTGGTGGACACCGCGCCGGGCTATTGGGCAGTGCGCCGCAAGCTGATTGAGGATCCGGTCAACTACGGGGAGTTGACGTTGGCAGGCATCGTGCGCAAGTCCAGCCAGGTCGGCATTTCCAAGGTGGCCCTGGACCTGCCGGAGCGGGCCGTGTTCGAGGTGCTGCAGCGGGCCGGGATCGGCGATTACATCGGCAGCGGACTGCCGGGCGAGGCGATCGGCACCTTTGACGACTCCGGGCTGCGCAGCGAGGTGGTGCGCGCCACCCTCGCCTATGGCTACGGCCTGAGCGTTTCTCCCCTGCAGCTCGCCCAAGCCTATTTGCCCATCGCCAATGACGGCGTTCGCCTGCCGCTCAGCGTCATTAAGCTCCGCCAGCCCCCCCAAGGCGAACGGGTGTTCGCGGCGTCCATGACGCGGCAACTGCTGTCCATGATGGAAGGGGTCACGGAGCGGACGGGCACCGCGCCCGGCGCGCAGTTGGCCGGCTATCGGGTGGCCGGCAAGACCGGAACCGCTCGGTTGGTCAGCGACGGCGGCTACACCGATCAGCGCCATGTGGCGTTGTTTGCCGGGGTGGTGCCGCTGACCGCGCCGCGGATCGTCATGGTGGTGGTGATCAACCAGCCCGGCGGCCCCCAGATCAGCGGCGGCGCCGTTGCCGCGCCGATTTTCGCCCGAGTCGCGGAGCGCGCCTTGCGCCTGTTGGGGGTTGCCCCCGATGCGCAGCACTTGATCGCCGCCGTCGATGGGACCGGGCCGTCAGGGGGGAGGGTGCCATGACCGGATCGAGCTTGCGCCAGCTGATCGGCACGCCCGGCACGCCCGCCTTGGCAATCGCCGGGCTGTCCGAGGACTCCCGCCTGATCCAGCCGGGCGAAGCCTTCATCGCCACTCGGGGCGCAGCCTTCGACGGCCATGACTATGCGGCCCAGGCGGTGGACCGGGGCGCGGCCTGCGTGCTGGCGGAACGGCCGCTGCCGGGCCTCGGCGCGCCGGTGGTCGAGGTTGAGAACCTGCGGGCGCGGCGCGGGGCGCTGGCTGAAGAGTTCTACGGCGCGCCCAGCCGGGCGCTGACTTGCGTCGGCGTCACCGGCACCAATGGCAAGACGACCATCGCCCATCAACTGGCCAGCCTCGGCAAAGCGGCGGGCCTTGACGCCGCCTACATGGGCACCATCGGTTGGGGACGGCCCAGCCGGTTGGCGCCGTCGCGCCTGACCACGGAAGGCGCCGTGCTCACCCACAAGCGCTTGGCCTGCCTGCGCCAACAGGGCTGCACTTGGTCGGCGCTGGAAGTCAGCTCCCATGCCTTGGCCCAAGGCCGCGCCGATGCGATTGCCTTCGACTACGCGATCTTTTCCAACCTGACGCGGGACCACCTGGACTACCACGCCGACTTCGAGGCCTATGGGGCGGCCAAACGGCGGCTGTTTGAATTCCCTTCGCTGCGCTGCGCGCTCATCAACATCGATGACGAGTTCGGTCGTGGGCTGGCCCGCAGCCTGGCGCAGGTGGACGTGCTGACCTACGGCGAAGGGTTGGCGGACATCTCCTGGGACGGCGTGGAGCATCGAGCGGATGGCCTCAAGGCTCGGCTGCGCACCCCTTGGGGCAGCGCTTGGGTCGCAGCGCCAGTGTGCGGCGACTTCGGCTTGGCCAACCTGGCCGCCGCCATCGGCGTGCTGGCCGCCGCCGGACAGCCCTTGGCGGCGGTCTGCGAGGCCGCCAGCGCCTTGCCCCCGGTGCCCGGGCGCATGGAGTTCCTCCGCGCCGCCGGGCGTCCCACCGTGGTGGTCGATTACGCCCACACGCCGGATGCGGTTGCCAAGGCGCTCGCCGCGGCCCGCCGCCATGCCGAGGGCGCCCTCGTGTGCGTGGTCGGCTGCGGCGGCGACCGTGACGCCGGCAAGCGGCCGATGATGGGGCGCATCGCCGCGGCTTTGGCCGATCGGGTTTGGCTGACCAGCGACAACCCGCGCGGCGAAGATCCGCGGGCCATCATGCGCGACATGGCAGCTGGCATTGAGGATGCGTCGCCGGTGACCTTGGAAGTCGATCGCGGCGCCGCCATTGCCGCAGCCATTGCCAGTGCCGATGCCCGCGATCTGGTCGTGGTCGCGGGCAAGGGCCATGAGGACACCCAGGAGATCGGTGGCCGTCGGCACCCGTTCAGCGACCGGGAAGCCGTGCGTCAAGCCTTGGGCCTGCCGGGGGGGGACGCCTGATGCTGCTCTGGCTCACCGACCATCTGGCCCAGTTCATCAGCGGCTTCGCGGTCTTTCAGTACCTGACCTTCCGCACCATGGTCAGCGTGGTGACGGCGCTTATCCTGTCGCTGCTCATCGGCCCTTGGGTGATTGACCGCCTGGGCCGCCACCAGATCGGCCAGCCGGTGCGCGCCGACGGCCCGGAAAGCCATTTCAGCAAGGCGGGCACCCCGACCATGGGCGGCGCCCTGATCCTGATCGTCATTTTCTCCACCACCTTGATGTGGGGTGAGCTCGGCAACCGCTACGTGTGGACGGTGCTGCTGGTCACCTTGGCGTTCGGCGGCATTGGCTGGGCGGACGACTACCTCAAGATCCGGCGCCAGAGTTCCGATGGCCTGGCGGCCCGGACCAAGTACGCATGGCAGTCGCTGTTTGGGCTGGCGGCGGCGCTGTTCCTGTACCTGAGCGCGGAACTGCCGGCGGAGACGGACCTGATCGTGCCCTTCTTCAAGACGGTCGCCATTCCCTTGGGCGTGGGCTACGTGGCGCTGGCCTACCTCGTCATCGTCGGCATGAGCAATGCCGTCAACCTGACCGATGGCTTGGACGGGCTGGCGATCCTGCCGACGGTGATGGTCGGGGCGGCCTTGGGCCTGATCGCCTACTTGGCAGGCCATGTGGAGTTCGCCAGCTACCTGCAGATCCCCCACATCCCCCAAGCTGGTGAGCTGGCGGTGTTCTGCGGTGCGTTGATTGGCGCTGGCCTCGGCTTCCTGTGGTTCAACGCCTATCCCGCCGACGTGATCATGGGCGATGTGGGCGCCCTGGCGCTCGGGGCGGCGCTGGCGGTGGTGGCCATCATCGTCCGCCATGAGATCGTGCTGCTCATCATGGGCGGCTTGTTCGTGATCGAGACCGCGTCGGTCATCATCCAAGTGGCCTCCTACCGCCTCACCGGGCGGCGCATCTTTCGCATGGCGCCCATCCACCACCACTTTGAACTCAAGGGTTGGCCGGAGCCGCGGGTGATCGTGCGCTTTTGGATCCTGACGCTGGTGCTGGTGCTGGTCGGCCTTTCCACGTTGAAGCTGAGGTAGGCATGACGCAGCGCACGTTGATCGTTGGCCTCGGCGTGACCGGCGCCTCCTGCATCAGGCACTTGGCCGGACGCGATGAGCTGACCGTCCTCGACACCCGGGCGCAGCCGCCGGGACTGGCCGAGGCGCGTGCCCTGCATCCCGGAATCGACTATCGGCTCGGCGTCCATGACATTGACTTCACGCCCTTCGACCGGGTGATCCTAAGCCCCGGCCTGAAGCTGCAAAGCCCCTTGGGACGACGCATTCGGGCGTCCGGCCTGCCCGTGTTGAGCGACATCGACCTGTTTTGCCGGGCGGTGGACGAACCCATCTACGCGATCACCGGCACCAACGGCAAGAGCTCGGTGACCGCTTGGACGGGACACGCATTGGCTCAGCTCAACCACCGCCCTGGCGTCGGCGGCAACCTCGGCGAAGCCGCTCTGGACATCATCGGCCCCGACCGGGACTGCTACGTGCTCGAGTTGTCCAGCTTCCAACTGGAGCGCATGCAGACCTATCCCTACCGGGCGGCCACCGTCCTCAACGTCAGCGCCGACCATCTCGACCATCATGCAAGCTTGGCGGACTACGCCGCCGCCAAGCGCCGCATCTACCGCCAGGCCGAGCGGCTCGTCGTCAATCGGGATGACCCCTTGAGCCAACCGGATGCGCACGCCCCGGGCAGCGCAGTCACCTTCGGGGCCGGTTCGCCGGCAGCTGGCCAATGGGGCGTTCGCGCCTTCGGCGGCGAGCGTTGGCTGGCCAAGGGCGAGCAAGCCGTGGTCGAAACCCGCCGGCTGCCCCTTGCCGGCGGCCACAACGAAAGCAACGCGCTGGCGGTGATGGCGCTGATCAACGGCAGCGAAAACGGCGGCGGGCTTGCGGCCCTCGGCGAATCGATCCTCGGCTATCGAGGCTTGGCCCACCGCTGCGAGATCGTGGGCGTGGTGGACGGCGTCACCTACATCAACGACTCCAAGGCCACCAACCCCGGCGCCACGATGGCGGCGTTGAGCAGCTTCTCCGGCGGGCGGGGCCGCATCCTGCTCATCGCGGGGGGCGAGGGCAAAGGCGCCGATTTTGCGGCCTTGGGCGAAGCCATCGCCGCCCGCAGCTGCGGCTTGATTCCCATTGGCCAGGACGGTCCGGCGATTGCCGAGGCCGCGGGCCGCAGGGCCCCGGGTGGCCGGCCCCGCCGCTTGGCGGAGGCGGTGCGCCAAGCCGCCCGGTGCGCTCGGCCGGGGGATGCGGTGCTGCTGTCGCCGGCCTGCGCGAGCTTCGACCACTTCCGCGACTTCCGCGCCCGAGGGGAGGCATTTCGCGCCTTGGTCAAGGAGCTTGGGCCATGATTCGCCTGGATGCGCCGCTCATGGTGTCCTGGAGCTTGGTGCTCGGCTTTGGCCTGGTCATGGTGGCGTCGGCCTCCGTGGCCATGGAGACGTCCTTTCTGGCCCGCCACGGCATTTTCCTGACCCTGGGGCTGATGGGCTTTCTCCTCATGCTGTGCGTGCCCCTTAAGATCTGGAACCATAGCTACCAGATGGCCCTGCTCGGCGCTTTGGCCCTTTGCGCCCTGGTGCTGGTTCCCGGCTTTGCCGAGGAGGTCAAGGGCGCCCGGCGATGGATTGACCTCGGCAGCTTCAGCCTGCAGCCGGCGGAGATCGCCAAGGCCGCCGTGATCGTCCATTGGGCCGGGTTCCTGGCGCGGCGGGACGAGGCGCTGCGCCAATCGCCCCGGCCGGCGCTCGTGCCCCTGGTTGGGTTGGCTGCCTTGGCGGCGCTGCTGATCCTGCAACGGGACTTCGGCAACGTCGCGGTGCTGAGCGCGGTGCTCATCGCCATGCTGTTCCTGGCCGGGCTGCGGCTGCGCTACCTTGGCGTGCTGGCGCTGGCCGGCGCGCTGGCTCTTGCCGGGTTGATCTGGATGGAGCCCTACCGCGTGGAGCGGCTGGTCAGCTTCAGCGATCCTTGGGCGTCGGCCTTCGACAGCGGCTATCAGCTGACCCACTCGCTGATCGCCTTCGGCCGTGGCGAGGTGTTCGGCTTGGGCCTTGGCGAGGGCATTCAGAAGCTTTGGTACCTGCCCGAGGCCCACCACGACTTCATATTCGCCGTGATAGCGGAGGAGCTGGGCTTGGTCGGCGCCCTGGTCCTGATGGCGCTGCTGGCGCTGCTGGTCGCGCGCATCCTGTACACCGCCCGCATGGCCATCGGGGGCGGCGATAAGTTTGCAGGCTACCTATGCTACGGGGTGGCGCTGCTGCTGGGCGTGCAGACGCTCATCAACGTTGGGGTGGCCACCGGCAGCCTGCCCACCAAGGGGCTGACCCTGCCGTTCATCAG
>JAPOTD010000045.1 GCA_026709365.1 Gammaproteobacteria bacterium | reverse complement strand
ACTGAACCCGCTGATCCCCTATCGGCAGACGCCCGCCGAATAGCGGAGAGGCCCCAGCGCGCGCCTCAACGTTCGGAAGCCGAGCGCCTGGCGCACCGGCGCTGCGTGGCGCATGGCGCCGTGGTGGCGCTGGGCGAACAAAAAGCCGATGCCGATCTCGCGAATGCAGCGGGCGATCTGCTCAGGCGTCAACGCCAGGTTCACGCCCGCGGCTTCGAGCACATCGGCGCTGCCGCTGAAACCGGTCATCCTGCGGTTACCGTGCTTGGCGACCCGCGCCCCGGCGGCGGCGGCCACGAAGCCGGCGGCGGTGGAGATGTTGAAGAGCTTGGCGCCGCTGCCGCCGGTGCCGCAGGTATCGACCAGATGCTCGGCCTCCACCTCCACCCGCAGCGAAAGCGCCCGCATGGCCTCGGCGGCGCCCGCCACTTCGGCGGGGGTCTCGCCCTTCATGCGCAACGCCGTCAGCAGGGCGCCGGTTTGCGCCGGCGCGGCGTCGCCCGACATCACTTGCCGAAACACGGCGTTGGCGTCCTCCTGGCTGAGCGAGTGCCCCGCCACCAGTGCCGCTAAGGCGGTTTGCATGTCCATGCCTTCAAGCCCCCCGAGGTTCAAGACGGAGAAAGTTGCGCAGCAGGTCATGCCCGGATTCGGTGAAGATCGATTCCGGGTGAAACTGCACGCCTTCAATGGGGAATTGGCGGTGCCGAGCGCCCATCAGTTCATGGACCGTGCCGTCGCGCTCCGTCCAAGCGGTCACCTCCAGGCAGCTCGGCAACGAGTGCAGCGCCACCACCAGGGAGTGGTAGCGGGTGGCCCGCAGCGGCGCCGGCAAGCCTGCGAACAGGCCTTCCCCCTCGTGGTGGACCAGCGAGGTCTTGCCGTGCATGACGGCTTCGGCGCGCGCCACGTCGCCGCCGAAGGCTTGGCCGATGCACTGATGGCCCAGGCAGATGCCGAGCAGCGGCAGGCGCGGCCCGAAGGCGCGCACCACATCCAAGCAAACGCCCGCCTCGTTGGGCGTGCAGGGGCCGGGCGAGAGCACGATGCGCTCCGGGGCCATGGCTTCGATGTCGGCCAAGCTGACTTCGTCATTGCGATGCACGGCTACGTCGGCGCCCAGCTCGCCCAGATACTGCGCCACGTTGTAGGTGAAGGAGTCGTAGTTGTCGATCAGCAGCAGCATGGGGGTTGGCGTCCTTTCAGTTCAGGCGGCGCTCCAAGCGGGCGAGCATCTCCTGGGCAGTCTTCAGCTCGTGCAGAATCTCCTCTCGGCCCGGCGGCGTTTCCAGCTCGCGCAGGCGCTCCTGCTTGGCCTCGTCCAAGTTGTTCAACACCACGGCGATGAACAGGTTGATCACCACGAAGGTGCCCAGCACCACGAAGCTCACGAAGTAAGCCCAAGCCCAGCCGTGGGTGGCCATGGCGGCGTACATGATGTCGGTCCAGTCCTCCAGCGTCACGATGCGGAACAGGGACAGCAGCGAGATGCCCAAGGTGCGCCAATGGGTGGGGTCCACCTCGTGGAACAGATGGTAGCCCGCCACCCCGTAAACGTAGAAGATGATGGACATCAGCATGATCACGTGGCCCATGCTTGGTATGGAGCGAACCAAGGTGGCCACGATCAGGCGCAGTTCCGGCAGGGCCGACACCAGTCGCAGCACCCGCAGCAGGCGGGCCAGCCGGGCCAGCGTGGCCAACTGCCCGGTCGCCGGCAGCAGGCTGATGACGACGATGGTGAAGTCGAAGACGTTCCAGCCATCCTTGAAGTAGCGGCTTGGATGGGGATGTTCCGCACCAATCTTGATGGCGGCCTCAACGACGAAGATCGCCAGAAAGAGCTTGTTCAACGCGAACAGCAGAACCGGATGGGCCTCGCGGATGGCTTGCGAGGTATCCAAGCCGATGACCACGCCGTTGGCGATGATGACCGTCGTGATGCCGTGCTGAAACCAGCCGCTGTCCGTGATGCGCCGCAGGAGGGCGATCACGGCATCGCCTCCGCAACCTTCAACCCCGCCTCCGCCAAGGCGGCGGCGCGGAATATGGCCCGGCCCTTGTTCATGCTCTCCTTCCACTCCAGGCGCGGGCTGGAATCGGCGACGATGCCGCCGCCGGCCTCAATGTAGAGGGTGCCGTCCTTGACCACCGCCGTGCGGATGGCGATGGCCGTGTCCATGTTGCCGTTCCAGCCGAGGTAGCCCACCGCGCCGCCGTAGATGCCCCGCTTGACGGGCTCCAGCTCATCGATGATCTCCATGGCGCGGATTTTCGGCGCACCGGACAGGGTGCCCACCGGCAGCGTCGCCCGCAGCACGTCCATGGCCGACTTGCCGGCCTTGAGCCTGCCGGTGACGTTGCTGGACAGGTGCATGACGTGGGAGTAGCGCTCGATGGCGAACTTCTCGGTCACCTGAACCGAGCCGATCTCCGCCACCCGGCCGACGTCGTTGCGGCCGAGGTCGATCAGCATCAAGTGCTCCGCGATCTCCTTGGGATCGTTGGCCAGCTCCTGCTCCATGGCTTGATCCTCCTCCGCCGTGCGGCCCCGCCGTCGGGTGCCGGCCAAGGGCCGGTTGATGACCGTGCTGTCCTCCAGGCGGGCGAGGATCTCCGGCGAGGAGCTGACGATTTGAAAGTCCTCAAGGTCCATGAAGTACATGTAGGGCGAGGGGTTGAGGTGGCGCAGCGCCCGGTACAGGTTGATCGGGTCCGCGCCGAAGGGAATGGACATGCGCTGCGCCAGCACCACCTGCATCACGTCGCCGGCCTGGGTGTAGTCGCGGATCTTCTCCACCGCCGCCTGGAACGGCGCCTCACCGAACTCGGAGACGAAGTCGCTTTCACGCACTTCGGCGTTGGCGCCGCTCTCGGCGATGGGCGGCACCGTGCCCTTGAGCTTTCCGGCCAAGGCGTGCAAGCGCTCCAAGGTGCGTTCGCGAATGCCCGGTTCGTTCGGATCCACCAGGCTGATCAGTTGCATGCTCGCCTTCAGGTTGTCGAAGATGAGCAGCTCCTCCGAGGCCATCAACACGATGTCCGGGGTGCCAACCGGGTCCGGGGGGGCGCTGTCGGCGAGCCGCTTTTCGATGTAGCGAACGCAGTCGTAGCCGAAGTAGCCCACCAAGCCCCCGTGGAACCTCGGCAGGCCCGGCGCCGGGGCGACCCGGTATCGGGCTTGGAAGGCCTCGACGAAGGCCAGCGGATCCTCCACCTCGGCCCGCTCCACGCATTCGCCGTCGGTGATGACCTCCACCCGGTGGCCGGACGCTTTGAGCACGGTGCGCGCCGGCAGGCCGATGATCGAGTAGCGCCCCCAGGTCTCCCCGCCGTGGGCCGACTCCAGCAGATAGGACCAAGGCCCCCGAGCGATCTTCAGGTAGGCGGACAGCGGCGTGTCCAAGTCGGCCAATATCTCCAGCGCCAGCGGCACCCGGTTGTATCCTTGGGTGGCCAGTTTCGCCAAGTCTTCAGCGGTCATGGGCAGGTCTCGTGAGTGGTTGGGTTCGCCGGCCGGCGTTAGGGCGGGCGTCGGGGCGCTGCGGAGCGTTTAGGATCGCCAACCAGACTCGGCGCGGCCCTCACCGGCCAGCGCCCCGCACCTCCGCAGGTTCGCGCTGCGGATCAAGTTGCTGACGCTGCATCGAGTCTTCATGGCAGGAACCACTCATTGGTGTTGGCAACGATTCACCAAGATTAGTCGTCGGCGGACCCTTGGCGTACCCAGTTGCCGGACGGCAGGTTAAAGCAGGTCCCGGAAGGTTTCAATAACCGCATCAGCCCCCAAGTCCGCCGCCGCCACGCCCTGGCGGTAGCCGTAGGCGACGCAGGCCACCGCGCAGCCGACCGCCCGGGCGCAGCCCACGTCGGCCAGGGAGTCGCCCACGAACAGCACCTCGTCCGCCCCGAGGCCCAGCGCTTCGCAAGCCGTCAGTGCCGGGTCCGGCGCGGGCTTCAGGCGGGGGGTGGTGTCGCCCGCCACGACGGCATCGAAGTGGTCGGCGAAGCCAATCTCGGCCAGCAGCTTGTGGGTGAATTCGCCGCGCTTGTTGGTCACCACCGCCAGCTTGGCGCCCCGTCCGGCGAGGGCGGCGAGGGTTTCCTCCACGTCCGCATAAGGTGCGCTCTCGACCGCGATGTGGTTGCGATAGCAATCAAGGAAGCTCTCCAGCATGGCATCCAAGGCATCAGCCGGGGCGCCTTGGTGCGCCAGCGCCCGCTCCAAGGCCCTGCGAGCGCCCTGTCCCACCCAGTTGCGCGCCACCGCCAACTCCACGCTCTTGAGCCCGAATTCGGCCAGCGCGTGGTTCAGGGCGAAGGTCAGGTCCGGGGCGGTGTCGATGAGGGTGCCGTCAAGGTCGAAGAGATAGCCCGTGTAGCGGCGAAACTTCCCTGCGCCGCGCTTCAGCATGCTGATGCCTTGCGCAGCTCCTCCCGCATGGCGGCGATGGTGGCGGCGTAGTCCTGGGCGCCAAAGATGGCGCTGCCCGCCACGAAGGTGTCGGCCCCGGCCGCTGCTGCTTGGGCGATGTTGGCCACCTTGATGCCGCCGTCGATCTCCAGGCGGACCGGCCGCCCGGCGGCGTCGATGCGCCGCCGCGCCTCGGCTAGCTTGCCGAGGCTCGATTCGATGAAGGCTTGGCCGCCGAAGCCTGGGTTGACGGACATGACCAGCGCCAAGTCAATGAGCTCGGCCACCTCGTCGAGCGCCTGCACGGGGGTCGCCGGATTGAACACCAGCCCCGCTTGGGCGCCGCCGTCCCGGATCAGGCTCAAGGTGCGGTGCAGATGCTCGGTGCTCTCCGGGTGGACGCTGATCAGGCTGGCGCCGGCCTCCAGGAAGTCGCCGATCAGCCGGTCCACGGGCTTGACCATCAGATGGACGTCGAAGAAGCAGTCAAAGCCCGCCCGGCGCAACGAGGCAAGCACCAGCGGGCCGACGGTCAGGTTGGGGACGTAGTGGTTGTCCATGACGTCGAAGTGAATGGCATCCGCCCCCGCTTCGAGCACGGCCTCGATCTCCGCACCAAGCTGGGAGAAGTCCGCAGCGAGAATGGACGGCGCGATCCAGTGGTCCAGAGGGGGCTGGCCGCTGTTGTCTTGCATGTCCATACGGTACCACATCCATTGCGAGCCTTAGGACGTTAAATTAGGTGATGGTCTCCAGCAGGGCGGGCAGTTCATCGGCTGGCAGGACCGCGCGGCCGTCGCTGCGGTGCTGGGATGCTTCGCCTGCGTAGATGACCGCACCCCCGGTTGCGGGGAAGTGGCGGGCGAAGTGGTCGATGCCCTTGAACCAGTCGCTGCTGATGGTCTGTCCGGACTTGATTTCGATGGGCACCAGCTTCGGGCCGCGGCCGTGCAGCAGATCAACCTCGTTGCCGTTGCCGTCCCGAAAGAAGTGCAACTGAGCGGCGCGATTGCGGTTCAGGTCATGCTTCAGGACTTCGTTGATCACGTGGTTTTCAAACAGCGCGCCGCGCAACGGGTGGCTTTCGACGTGCTCAGCCACGGTCAGCCCCAGCAGGAAGCAGGCGACGCCGGTGTCGTGAAAGTAGAGCTTGGGCCTTTTGACCAGCCGCTTTCTGGTGTTCGCGAAGTAGGGCTGAAGGCGGTGGAGAATGTAGCCTGCCTCCATGAGGTTCAGCCACTCCGTGGCCGTGGTCTGGCTGATGCCGCAGTCGCTGGCCAATCGGTTGAGGTTGAGAACTTGGCCGATGTTCGCCGCGCACAGCCGCATGAACGTCTGGAACTGGGCGATGTTGCGCACGGCGCTGAGTTGCCGCAGGTCTCGCTCCAGGTAGGTGCCCACGTAGTCTCGATGGAAGCTCGTGGGATCCAAGCCGATATCGCGGATGCGCGGATAGCCGCCCGCGAGGATGTGGTCGAAGTAGCCGCCGCAGTGCACGCCCGCGTCGATGAGCTCGGACCGGGAAAACGGCAGCAGGGTCAACAGGGCCATTCTGCCCGCCAGGGATTGGCTCAATTGCTCCCGAACCGCGAAGTTATGGCTGCCGGTCAACAGGAACTGGCCCGGCCGGTTGGTTTCGTCCACCCTGACCTGGAGGTAGGAGGCCAAGTCCGGGGCGCGCTGAATCTCGTCGATGATGGCGCCGTCCGGGTGGCTTGCGAGGAAGCCGCGCGGGTCGCTCAGCACGAAGTCCCGCTCGTCGGGCGCCTCAAGATTGACGTAGGGCAGGTCGAAGGCGTTTCGGGCGAGCGTGGTCTTGCCCGACTGCCTGGGCCCGACGAGGGTCACGATGGGGTATTGCCCAAAGGCCGAGATGGCGTGGCGAGTCAGGCTTCGCGGGATCATGGGCACAAGCGTAGCGCATGGGCCATGCAATTTCCATTTTCAACTGACAAATTGCATGGATTGTAATCGACGGCAAGATCGTTCGGCTTGGGGGCGGGGCATCAGGCCATCTCCGCCAAACGCGGAAATCTCGCACAAATCCCAGCGTTTTTGTCCGTAACGACTTGCCTTGGGTTTCGTGGCAAGGTGCTCTCCTTTCCCGCGACCCGAGCAGCCCGTGCCAGCCGCCGTTCAGTACGCCCGAGGCCCGTTCCCGCCCCCACGGCGACGGCGGCGCTGTGCTATCGTGGGCGCCCTCAGGCAACGGCCCCGCCAAGGAGCGACCCATGCCCACAACCCAACCCATGCCAGCCCGTCGGCAAGCCTTGCGGGCGCCGCCTCCCAAGCCGCCCAGGCGGCAGGCCCCGGCGCCGATCGAGTACCCGGACTCGGACGGTAAGCCCATGGCCGAGACTCCCGTCCACTGGCATGCCACGGTGGATTTCGCGCAGCCGCTCATGGACCGTTACGCCGAGCGGACGGATTCCTACGTGGGCAGCGACATGCTGATGTACTGGCGGGAGGGCGACCCCGCCAAGCGGGTGTCCCCCGACGTGTTCGTGGCTTTCGGCCCGAACAAGGAGCCCGAGCGGCGCATCTGGAAGGTCTGGGAGGAGGGCACGGCGGCGGACTTCGTTCTGGAGGTGACGTCGAATAGCACGAAAGGCCGGGACGAGGGATTCAAGGCGGACCTTTACGCCCGGCTCAAAGTCACGGAGTACTGGCAGTTTGACCCGACGGAGGACTACCTGAGACCCAGCCTTAAGGGCCGCCGCCTCAATGCGGACGGGGCCTACGAGCCCATCCCTGTGGAGCGGCGCGACGGCCAACTTTCGGGCTTCTCGGAGGTTCTCGGCCTTGAGTTCCGCCCTGACGGCCCGGCGCTGCGCCTGTTCGACCCGGTGCGCGGGGAGTTGCTGCCCAGGTTCCGCGAACAGAGCCAGATCGCTGATGCGGCAACCGCAGAGCGTGACGCGGCGCAAGCGGAGCGGGATACGGCGCAAGCGGAGCGGGATGCGGCGCTGGCGGCGCATCGTGCGGAGGCCGAGGCCCGCCGCGCCGCAGAGGCCCGGATTGCGGAACTCGAACGACGGCTGGCCGCGGCCGACGAGTGACGCCACGGGACGGTCTTCGGCGCCAATGCCTCGCCTTCTTGGTGAGTGAAGTTGTTCAACACTCTTCCCCGGTTAAGGGAGGCGGCGCGTTTGTGCCGTTTGCCCAGTGCCATTGAGGGAGATGAAGTGATTTTCCGGGTCGGGAACCAAAGGTCGAACTTGCACTATCGACGATGCGGCAGGCTGCAGCGGGAGTTGCGTCTTGGGGGTGGGCGTGCATGCCCAAGACACAAGAAGGGGCACGGAGGCAGGGGGCTGCCAGTGTCCTGTCCGGTAATAAGTGTCCTGTCCGGTAACAGGTGGGTTTTAGGCACTAAGCAAGGTGCTTACGCAATGCCTCAAGCTGTTCCGGCGAGCCGATGTCGGTCCAGAATCCCTGCCAGAGCTGGCCGGTGACGGCGCCTTCGGTAACCGCATTGAAATAACGGCCGCTCAGCGAGAAGGGCACCGCCTCGCAGCCGTCGAGCAGCCGCGGATGGATGAGCGCCAAGCCGCAGAACACGAAGCTGTCGCCGCGGCCCGTGAGCCGCTCGCCGTCCCACTCAAAGTCGCCCCGCTGGCGGAACGGCGGGGTGGGCGTCAACAGCATGTGGACCAGCGCGTCATCGCCCAGCCGACGAGCGAATTGATCGAAGGGGAAGTCCGTGTAGATGTCGCCCAGGAGCAGCCAGAAGGGCTCGTCGCCCAGCAGCGGCAGGGCTTGGACCACGCCGCCGCCGGTCTCCAGCAGCACCGGCTCGCGGCTGTAGCGCACGCTCAGGCCAAAGGCCGCGCCGTCGCCGACGCAAGCTTCAATCTGCTCGCCCAAGTGGTGCAGGTTGATCACCACCTCGGTGACGCCAGCGCCGGCCAGCCAACCCAGCTGATGGCAGATGAGCGGCGCGCCGCCCACCGCCATCATCGCCTTGGGGCGATGGTCGGTCAGCGGCTTGAGCCGCGTGCCCTGGCCAGCGGCCAGAATCATGGCCTTCATGGCGCACCGGCCTTCAAGGCTGCGGCCACGCGGCCTTCAAGCCGTTCAAGCCAAGCCGACAAATGGCGGGTCTCGGCATAGGCGCCGACGATTCGGCGCATGGCGGCCAGCACCGGGGGAATGTGGCCGAGGTGGCTGGCCTTGCCGTCCCGCAGCCACAGGCGGGCGAAGATGCCGACCGCCTTGAACTGACGCTGCAGGCCGGTGAGGTCCAAGGCACGGGCCAGGGCATGCGCCGTGAAGCCGAAGCGCGACTGAACCCGGTAGCGCTCCTGCCAGTGGCGCAGGGCCGCCTCCGCAAAGCTGTGGTAGCAGTCCCAGAGCAGGCAGGCCAGATCGTAGGTGGCCGGGCCGATCAGGGCGTCCTGGAAATCGACCAGCCCCAAGCGCCCTTGGCTGTCGAGCAGCAGGTTGCGGCAGTGGTAGTCCCGGTGGATCAGGCACTGCGGCTGGCCAAGCGCGTTGTCGATCAGAGCCTCAAAGGCGCTGCGCGCGCCGGGATCGGCGGCTTCGCCGAGCCAGCGCCCTAGGAACCACTCGCTGAAGATGCCGAGCTCATCGCGCAGCCGGGTTTCGTTATAGGGCGCAACCGCCGGGGCCTCGACAGCCTGGATGCGCACCAGATTGGCGACGGCCAGCTCAAGGGCGCGGCCCTCGTCCGGTCCGCCGTAGGCCTCCTCCAAGTGCCGCTCGCCAAGGTCGCTCAGCAGAAAGTAGCCCGATTCGGCGTCCATGGCGATGATCTCGGGCACCGGCAGCCCAGCGCCGCTGAACAAGCGCTGCATGGCCATAAAGGCGTCATTGCGCTCAAGCGCCGGCGGCGAGGCCATCACCACGGCAGACGCCAAGGGACGCTCCGCCGTCCTAGGCCCATCCTCAAGCCGGGAGCTTGGTTCGGGGGGAAAGGAGTTTCGCGCCAGCGAAACTCCAACGCGGCCGTCAGGCCGCGCAGGGTCTGCCATCCAGATGCGATAGAAGCGCCGGTGGCTGGCCTCCACGCGCAAGGGCGCGACCCCCTCGATTGGGGTGCCGACGCTCGCCGCCACCCAAGCCGCCAAGTCAGGATCCATGCCCCGATGCTATCATCCGCCAGTCAAGTCCGGCTCGCACAGCGCCTCACTGATGCAGGATGGAAGAGATGTTGCAAAAGACCCAGGGAGCAGCCGGGGAGCGCGAGGGGCTCGCCCCTCGCATGAATCAACCCCCAGCTGAGAAGCGCGAAGGCGCTGCCCCTCGCTGGACATTGTGCGGGGCCTGCCACTCCGCTTCGCCCTCACCTTCGGCCAACCGAAGGCGCCGTTGCTCCATCACGCCTGCCAGACTCTCCTGAACTTCCAGGACTTAATCAGAGGCTCCCTGGCGCTGGCCATCAGCGCTTGCGCCTTCGCCGCGCCGGCCGAGCCAGAAACGGACGGGGCCTCCGCTGAGGGGCCGCTGGCCGAGCGCTTCTGGGTTGATTGGGCGCAGCTAACCTCGGCCGAGCGCAGCCGCCACCCGGCTTGGTGCAGCGGCGCCTACCGGTTTCCTGGGCCGCTAACCGCACCAAGCGATTCCAAGGTCAGGGCCGAATCGGATTCCGCGGCTTATCTAAGCGATGGCACCGTTGAACTCGGAGGCAGCGTCGTGATTGCCCAAGGCGCCCGCCTGGTGCGCACCGATCGGGCGCTGATCAACTCGGAGGCGGACACCGCCACCGCACCCGGCGTCGTGCGGATCAGCGACGCGGACGTCATGATGCAGGGGGCCGCAGCCGTTGTGCGCCTGGACAGCCGTGCGGCGCGCCTCAACGACGCCCAAATCGTCCTCACCGGCCCCCAACTGCGCGGCCATGCCGATGCGGTCGAGCGCCAAGGGGACGGCGACATTCGGCTGACCCGGGCCCGGTTCACCCGCTGCGAGCCCGGCAACGGCAGTTGGCGAATCGACGCCCGCTCCCTGCACCTGCCCGACGGCGAGGTGTTCGGCACCGCCCGCGGCGCCGTGCTGCGGGTCAAGGGCGTTCCCTTGGCTTGGCTGCCCTACATGAAGTTCCCGGTCTCCGAGCAGCGCCAGTCCGGGTCCCTGTTTCCGCACATCGGCGCATCCGGCGAGGACGGCATCGACTTGGCGCTGCCCTACTACCTCAATCTGGCCCCCAACTACGACGCCACCGTCACCCCCCGGCTGCTCGGCAAGCGAGGCGTCGGCGCCGGGGGCGAAGCTCGCCATCTCTCGCGCAGGGACCGCACCCGGCTGTTCGGCGGCTACCTGGCCAACGACCAGCGCTACGATGGCGAGCTGGAGCGGGACGACTGGCGGGAGCTGCAAGCCGCCGGCGCCTTTCAGGGGGAGGAGTTCGATCCAGCGGGGCGCTGGTTTGCGGGCATCGAGCATCGCGGACAGGCGGGACGCTTCTCGTCGTTCATCAACTACGCTGCGGTCAGCGACCGCGACTACTTTCGGGTTTTCGACGGCGCGGTCAGCGACCGCGGGCGCTTCAACCTGGAGCGCTACGGGGAAATCAACTACCGACACGGGGCCTTCAGCGCCCGCCTTTGGGGCCAGGGCTTCCAGCGCCTTGACGAGATACGCCGCCCGGAGTACCGGCGGCTGCCGGAAATCAACATCGGCTACCAAGGCTTGGGGCTCGGTCCGCTGCGGCTTTCCCTGGACGCCCGGGGCGCTGCCTTCGACCGCAACACGGAGAACCTGCGCGGCATCGACGCACTGACCGGCGAACGCCTGCACCTGGAACCCCGGCTGAGCCTGCCCCTGCACTGGCCGTTCGGTTTCCTCCACGCCCGCGCCGGCTATCGCCACACCGCCTACGCGCTGGACTCCAAGGCTGAACGGCTGGAGGATGACTCGCCTGAACGCAGCATCTTCTACGGCAGCTTGGATGGCGGTCTGATCTTCGAGCGCGACCTCGATGCGTTCGCAACGCCCTTGGTGCAGACCCTGGAACCGAGGCTGCGCTACTTCCGGCAAGGCTACGAGGACCAGGACCGGCTGCCCCGATTCGACGCCAAGGCGTTGACGTTCAGCTATCGCCAGCTGTTTCGCGACAACCGCTTCGCCGGCCTAGACCGCATCAGCGACGCGAATGAGCTGACGGTGGGCGTGACCAGCCGCTTCCTCAATCGAACCAATGGCCGGGAATACCTTTACGCGAGCCTCGGCCAGACCTTCCACTTCCGCGACCGACGGGTCACGCTCAGCGGTCGGCCGGGCGACGATGAGCGGCACGGCGCATCGGCCATCAGCGGTGAAATCGGCGGGGAGTTCGCCCGCCGCTGGCGGCTCACCGGCGCCTTGGCCTGGGACACCGGCGACAGCCAACTCGACGAAGCCGCCGCCGCCCTGTCCTACCGAAGGGACAACCAGCGCATTCTCAACCTGGGCTACCGCCGCTTGGCCGGCGGCATCGATCAAACGGATGTGTCCCTGCATTGGCCCGTGACGCGGCGGTATGCCGTGTTCGGGCGCTGGAACCACGACCTGAAGCTCGGCCGAACCATTGAGGGATTGGTCGGAATCGAGTACAACGACTGCTGCTGGCGGCTGCGCTTGGTGGCGCGCCGCCATTTGGACCATGCGGCGGCGCGCAGCCTTGACAGCGTGGACCCGGACAGCGGCTTTTATCTGCAGATGCTGTTCAAGGGACTCGGCGCCTTCGGTGGCCGAGTGGATTCAATACTTGAGCGCAGCATTCGCGGCTACCGCTCCACCCCCTATTCGCTGTCCGAGGGGCGGTGAGGCCGGCGACGGCCATTGCTCTGTCAACCGAGAAGGAAGAAGCACATGGGCCTTGGAAACGGATTTAAGTGCGGACTGCGGCGCGGCTTGAGCCTTGGGGCGGCCCTCATCGGCGCGAGCATGGCGCAAGCCCAGTACGAGGAGCTGGACAGCATCGTCGCCATCGTCGATGACGACGTGGTGCTGGCCTCGGAGCTGCTGAGCCGCCTGGATGTGGTGCGCGAGCAGATCGCTCGGGAAAACGTCCAGCCGCCACCGGACAGCGTGCTGGTCAGCCAATTGATGGAGCGGCTGGTGCTGGAGAACATTCAACTGCAGCAGGCGCGCCGCCGGGGCGTGGAGATCGATGACGAGTCGCTGACTCGGGCAGTGGCTTCGTTTGCCCAACAGAACGAGATGACCATCGAGCAGTTCCAGCAGGCATTGGCGGAAGATGGCATGAGCTACCGTTCATTCCGGGAGGACATTCGTCGCGAAATGCTCATTCAGCGCTTGCAGCGCAACATGGTGAACCGGCGCATCAGCATCAGCGAGCAGGACGTGGAGGACCTGCTGGAATCGCCCTACTACCAGCAGCTGCTATCGGATGAGTTTCGGGTGGGGCACATCCTGCTCGCCGTCGAGGCCGGGGCCGGGGAGGCGACAGTGCGGGCCGCCGCAGAGCAAGCCGAGCAAGTCGTCAAGGACTTGCGCGCCGGCGCTGATTTCAAGGAGACCGCCATCGCCAAGTCGGCGGGCGCCCGCGCCTTGGAGGGCGGTGACCTGGGGTGGCGGCGCGCCGGGGAGTTGCCGAGCCTCTTTGCCGATGAAGTGCTCACGCTGGAAATTGGCGAGACGGCGGACCCGATCAAGAGCGCCAGCGGCTTTCACATCGTCCAGCTGCTTGACCAACGCGGCGCTGGCGTGCAAACCCAGGATCAAACCCTGGCCCGCCACATTCTGGTGCAGCCGTCGGCCATCCGCACGGCCGAGGAGACCCAAGCGCTGGTCGGCGAGATCCATGGCCAACTGGCCAGCGGCGGCGACTTCTGCGCCTTGGCGGCCGAGCATTCGGAAGACCCCGGCAGCGCCCTCAACTGCGGCGACCTCGGCTGGACCACGGGCGAGCAGTTCGTGCCAGCGTTTGTCGAGGCGATGAACGCGACCGATGCCGGCACGCTGTCGGCGCCCTTCGAGTCAAGATACGGCTGGCACGTGATCGAAGTACTGGAACGGCGCACCCAGGACATGGGCGAGGAGGCCCGCCGCAACATGGCGCTGCAGATTCTCCACCAGCGGCGCTTCGACGAGGAGCTGCAGGCCTGGCTGAAGGAAATCCGCGACGAGGCCTTCGTCGAAATGCGGCTTTAACCACCGCGCAGTCGTGCTCGCCATCACCCCAGGGGAGCCCGCGGGCATTGGCCCTGACCTGATCGTCATGTTGGCCCAGCGGGATCGGGCTTCGGAGTGGGTGGCGCTGGCCGATGCCGAGGCGCTCAACGCCCGCGCCCAGCGGCTGGGCCTGCCGCTGACGTTGACCGACCGGCCAACCCGGCGCGCTGGCCAGCTGTGCCTTGAGCCGGTGCCGCTCGCCGAAGCCGCCCAGCCGGGCGCGCTGAATCCAGCCAATTCACCTGCCGTGATCGCCGCCTTGGACGCCGCCGTGGATGGCTGCCTCGATGGCCGTTTCGGGGCGCTGGTCACCGGCCCGGTGCAGAAATCGGTCATCAACGAGGCGGGCATTCCCTTTTCCGGGCACACCGAGCGCCTGCGCGACCGTTGCGGCGCCGCCGACGTGCTGATGCTGCTGGCCGCAGGCGATCTGCGGGTGGCGCTGGCCACCACGCACATCCCCTTGTCGGCAGTGCCCAACGCTGTGACCGAAGCTCTCCTGGAATCCAAGCTGAAGCTGCTGCTTGACGGCTTGAGGGCTCAGTTCGGCTGCGCCCGGCCACGCATTCTGGTCACGGGCCTAAACCCCCACGCGGGCGAGGCAGGCCACTTGGGCCGGGAGGAGGCCGACATCATCGAACCGGTCTGCGCGCGCTGGCGCGCCCGAGGCGAGGCCGTGACCGGACCGCTGCCGGCCGACACCGCCTTTACGCCAAACTGCTTGGCGGACGCCGATGCGGTGCTGGCCATGTACCACGACCAAGGCCTGCCAGTGCTCAAGCACGCCGGATTCGGCAAGGCGGTGAACGTCACCTTGGGCCTGCCCTTCATCCGCACCTCAGTAGATCACGGCACTGCCTTGGACCTAGCCGGCACCGGCAAAGCCGACCCCGGCAGCCTGGTGGCGGCGATCGCGCTGGCGAAAGAGCTCAGCCGACGTTGAGCTTGGGCATCTTGCCCTCGGACGGGCGCAAAGCGCGGTTCCTCAACCTTTGCAGGTCGTCACGCGACCGCGCTCAAACCGTTTTTATCGACCAGTGCCAACAGCTTCAACGACGCGCCCCTGGGATGCTTCTCTCCACGCTCCCACTGGCTCACCAAGCCCGTCGTCACGTTGAGGTAACGCGCGAACACCGCTTGGCTCGCGTTTTCCCGAAGCCGAAGCGCGCGAATGTCCTCCGGCGCCATCTCCTCCACTGGCGTAAGGCATATCTCTTCGAACGCTCGCATGGTGCGCTTCGGCATAAGTCCTGCCTCGGCAAGTCCGAGCGCGGCCTCATGCGCAGCCGCCAACGCCTGACTCTTGTATTGCTTCGCCACCGCATTTCACCTCTACAATTGCTCCAGCCGATTGCGCCACCGCAAGACCTGCACGGTCGAGGCCAAGATACTCGTCCGCCAACATCCGAAACGCCGTCAACTCGTCAGGTCGCAGGTTCTCCCGATCGTTCTTCGCGAATCCGATGCTCTTTGACCGGTACTGGGAGTGGCGCGAGAGAAAGGCGATCTACGAAGCGGAGCAAAAAGCGTTGCGGGAGGGGAATCAGGCGCTAGATGACGAACCTGAAAACCACTCCCATCAGGAGGGCCGCAAAGGGCTTGGGCACGGCGATTGATGGGAACTATGTGCTTGACCCCCATCACGGCTAAGGGCGGTCCGAAGACCGCCCCGGTGTGTCGGTGCGCGTCCGGTCAGCTGCTGGCCGGAATGCACCTGTTTCTGCTTTGTTCCCACGTCGTGCTTGGGTCATT
>JAPOTD010000137.1 GCA_026709365.1 Gammaproteobacteria bacterium | reverse complement strand
AGCGAAACTCCAACGCACCCGCAAAGCGGGTGCGCGGGTTCTTGATTCATCCAACTTTTTTTGCGAAGGTTCGTCGCTCGCCTTGGCGCTGGCCACCGATGCCCGCCCTGCTCGACGACAGTGCGGAGCAAACGGGTTGCTTGGGCTTGGAAAGGCGCTGGCGAGTCTTCCCTTGGCAACGCACCGAACGAAGGACCCGATGCATCAATGACCGAACTCCGCAACGGCCAGAACGGGAAAACGCCCTTGGGCGGGCTGCCGCCCAAGCGGGGCCTGTACGACCCGGCATGGGAAAAGGACAGCTGCGGCGTCGGGTTCATTTGCGACATCAAGGGCCGGCCAAGCCGGGAGATCATCGAATCCGCGCTGTCGATGAACTGCTGCATGGAGCACCGGGGCGGCCTCGGCTACGAAAAGAACACCGGCGATGGCGCCGGCATCCTGTTGGGCATGCCGCATCGCTTCATGGAGTGGGCCGCCGGCCAGGACTTGGGCGCTGAACTGCCGCCCTTGGGCGGCTACGGGGCGGGCATCGTCTTTCTGCCAACGGATGCCGCCGAGCGCGAGCGCTGCAAGGCGCTGATGAGTTGGGTGATCGAGGATGCGGGCCAGGCCTGCCTCGGCTGGCGGCCGCTGCCGGTGAGTCCGGATGACGCCGTGCTCGGCAAGGCGGCTCGGGCCGCCATGCCGCACATGGAGCAGCTGTTCATCGCCGCCAAAGGCGCAGCGGCCGAGGACCGGGAGGCCTTCGAGCGCAAGCTCTACCTGATCCGCAAGCACGCCACCCACCGGCTGCGCGGCGCCGCCAACCTAAGCCAGCGCAAGATGTTCTACATCTGCTCGCTGTCCTCGAAGGTGATCGTCTATAAAGGCATGCTCACGCCCAAGCAGCTCGGGCCGTTCTTCGACGATTTGGCCGACGAGGAGTTCGAGTCCCATCTGGCCATGGTCCACTCGCGGTTCAGCACCAACACCTTCCCCTCCTGGGATCGGGCGCAGCCGAACCGCTTCATGAGCCACAACGGCGAGATCAACACCCTGCTCGGCAACGCCAATGCCATGAACTCACGCGAAGGCGTGGTGCGTTCGGAGCGCTTCGGGGATGACCTGTCCAAGCTGTTCCCCATTGTCGAGGCGGACTGCTCGGACTCGGGCACCTTCGACAACGTGCTGGAGTTCCTGCTGATGAGCGGGCGCACGCTGCAGGAAGCGGTGCTGATGATGATTCCGGAAGCCTGGCAGCAGCACGGTGGCATGGACCCGGCCCGGCGCGACTTCTACGAATACCAGTCCTGCCTGATGGAGCCTTGGGACGGGCCCGCCTCCATCGCCTTCACCGACGGCACGACGATCGGCGCCGTGCTCGACCGCAACGGCCTGCGGCCGAGCCGCTACCTCATCACCGACGACGGCAAGTGCATCATGGCTTCGGAGACCGGCGTGGTGCCGGTGGACCCCGCCAAGGTGGTGGAGAAGGGCCGCCTGCAGCCGGGCCGCATCTTCCTGATCGACTTCGAGCAGGGCCGCATGATCCCCGACGAGGAGATCAAGTCGGAGTGGGCCAAGGCGCGGCCCTACGGCGAGTGGCTGAGGAAACAGCGCATCGACTTGGACGAGCTGCCCGCCGCCCAAGTCCCCGCCGCGGATCCGGCGACCTTGACCGCCCGCATGAACGCCTTGGGCTACACCGTCGAGACCCTGCAGATCATGCTGCTGCCGCTGGTCCGGGAACTGCGCGACCCGCTCGGCTCCATGGGCAACGACGCCGCCTTGGCGGTGATGTCCGACAAGCCGCGCCTGCTCTACGATTACTTCAAGCAGCGCTTCGCCCAAGTGACCAACCCGGCCATCGACTCCATCCGCGAGGAGGTCATCATGGCCTTGGAGTGCTACTGCGGGCCGGAGCGGAACCTGCTGGAGACCACCGAGGCCCATGCGCACCGGCTGCGCATTGCGCACCCCATCCTGTCCGATGGGGAACTGGCCGCCATCAAGCACCTGAACCACCGCGGGTGGCGCAGCGCCACCATCGACATCACGTTTCCGGCCGGCAGCGGCAAGGCGGGCCTGGAGGCGGCGCTGGATCGAATCTGCGCCGAGGCGAGCCAAGCCATCGCCCGCGGCGACAGCCTCGTGGTGCTGTCGGATCGGGCCATGGGCACCGAGCGCGTGGCCATCAGCGCCCTGCTGGCGGTGGGCGCCGTGCATCACCACTTGGTGGCCGAGCACGAGCGCACCCGCATCGGCGTCATCGTCGAGACTGGCGAGGCGCGGGAGGTTCACCACCACTGCCTGCTGGTCGGCTACGGGGCTGACGCCATCAACCCCTATCTCGCCTTTGAGGCCCTGCGGGATGCCCGCGAGCAGGGCTACCTCAAGGACGCCGCCCACATCAACAGCAACGAAGACGTGGTTGCCGCCTACCGCAAGGGCGTGGGCAAGGGCATGCTGAAGGTGATGGCCAAGATGGGCATCTCCACGCTGCAGTCCTACAAGGGCGCGCAGATCTTCGAGGCCGTCGGGCTCGCCGAGGACGTGATCGGGCGCGCCTTCCGCGGCACCGCCAGCCGGGTGCGCGGCGTGGGCATGGCCGTGCTTGCCGAGGAGATGGAGCGCCGCCACCGCCTCGGCTATCCGAGCCGCGGCGACAACGTCGCGGTGCTGCCCAATCCGGGCGACTTTCACTGGCGCCGCCACGGCGACACCCACATGTGGGACCCGCAAGCCATCGCCGACCTGCAAGTGGCGGCCCGGGCCAACGACGAAGCCGCGTATTGGCGCTTTGCCGAGCGCGCCAACAGTCAAGGCACCGCCCAAGCCTGCCTGCGCGGCCTGCTGCGCTTCAAGCCGGTCGGCCCGGCCATCGACCTTGACGAGGTGGAGCCGGAGCGCGACATCGTCAAGCGCTTCGCCACGGGCGCCATGAGCTTCGGCTCCATCAGCGCCGAGTCCCACGAGGCGCTGGCCATCGCCATGAACCGAATCGGCGGCAAGTCCAACACCGGCGAGGGGGGCGAGGACCCGCGCCGCTTTGAGCCCCTGCCCGGCGGCGACTCCAAGCGCAGCGCCATCAAGCAGGTGGCCAGCGGGCGCTTCGGCGTCACCATCAACTACTTGGCCAACGCCGACGAGCTGCAGATCAAGATCGTGCAGGGCGCCAAGCCCGGCGAAGGCGGGGAACTGCCTGGCCACAAGGTGGATGAGGTGATTGCCGGCATCCGCCACTCGACCCCAGGAGTGGGCCTGATCAGTCCGCCGCCGCACCATGACATCTATTCCATCGAGGACATCGCCCAACTCATCCACGACCTCAAGAACGGCAATCCCAATGCCCGCATCAGCGTCAAGCTGGGGGCCGAAATCGGCGTCGGCGCGGTGGCTGCCGGGGTCACCAAGGCGCGGGCGGACCACCTGGTCATCGCCGGTGATTCCGGCGGCACCGGCGCATCACCCCTCACCTCCATCAAGCATGCCGGGCTGCCCTGGGAGCTGGGCATCGCCGAGACCCACCAAACCTTGGTGGTCAACAACCTGCGCTCCCGGGTGGTGCTGCAGACCGACGGCCAGCTTAAGACCGGGCGGGACGTCGCCATCGCCTGCCTGCTGGGCGCGGAGGAGTTCGGCTTTGCCACCGCCCCCTTGGTGACGCTCGGCTGCATCATGATGCGCAAATGCCATCTGAACACCTGCCCGGTGGGCATTGCCACCCAGGATCCGGCGCTGCGGCGGAAGTTCCAGGGCCAGCCCGAACACGCCATCAACTACTTCTTCATGGTGGCCAAGGAACTGCGCCGGATCATGGCGGAGTTGGGCTTTCGCACCGTCAACGAGATGGTCGGCAGAGTGGATGCGCTCGATGCCGAGGCCGCGGCCAGCCACTGGAAGAGCAAGGGCGTGGACTTAAGCGAACTGCTCACGCCGGCCCAGGAGCCGGCCGGGTTCCTCGGCGCCTACGCCCGCCACAGCCAGGACCATGAGCTGGACCGGGCGCTGGACAATCGGCTGATCGAGTTGGCCGGGCCGGCTTTGGTCGATGGCGGCCGCAGCGGCAAGCGGGTGCGCCGCGAGCTGCCCATCGTCAACACCAACCGGGTGGTGGGCGCGATGCTCTCCCACCACATCATCCGCACCGTCGGCCCGAAGATGCTCCAGGACGGCGCCATCCACTTCAAGTTCAAGGGCAGCGCCGGCCAGAGCCTGGGCTGCTGGCTGGCCAAGGGCGTGACCTTGGAGGTGGAGGGGGACGCCAACGACTACGTGGGCAAGGGCCTGTCCGGAGGACGGATCATCATCTACCCGCCCAAGGCCTCCAAGTTCGCCGCCGAGGACAACATCCTGATCGGCAACGTGGCGCTGTACGGCGCCACCAGCGGCGAGTGCTACTTCCGCGGCGTGGCGGCGGAGCGGTTCGGTGTGCGCAACAGCGGCGCCCTAGCGGTGGTGGAGGGGGTCGGCGACCACGGCTGCGAGTACATGACCGGCGGGCGGGTGGCCGTGCTCGGCCCCACCGGACGCAACTTCGCCGCCGGCATGAGCGGCGGCATCGCCTACGTTTGGAACCCCGAGGGCGCCTTCAGCGCCTTGTGCAACCCGGAAATGGTGGAGCTTGAGCCGCTTGCCGATCCGGAGGATGTCAGCGAATTGCGGCGCATGGTCGAGGCCCACCGGCGCCATACGGACTCCGCCGTGGCGCAGCGCCTGCTGGCCCGCTGGAAGCAGGCCTTGGGCGAGTTCGTGAAGGTGATGCCCGTGGACTACAAGCGGGTGCTCATGCAGCGCAAATCGATGATCGCGGCGGGCTGAGGAGCCCGTGGGCAAGCCAACTGGATTCATGGAGTTCGAGCGCCATGCGGCGCCCTACCGGGACGCAGCCGCGCGGCTGCTCGACTTCCAGGAGATCTACACCGGCCACGATGCGGGCCGCTTGGCGAAGCAGGGCGCCCGCTGCATGGACTGCGGCGTTCCGTTCTGCCAATCCGATGAAGGCTGCCCGATCCACAACCTGATCCCGGAATGGAACGATCTTGTCTATCGGGACCATTGGCGCGAGGCGTTGGATCGGCTGCACAAGACCAACAACTTCCCCGAGTTCACCGGCCGGGTCTGCCCGGCGCCCTGCGAGGGCGCCTGCGTGCTTGGCATCACCGATCCGGCGGTCACCATCAAGAACATCGAGATGGCGATCATCGACCGGGGCTTCGCCGAAGGCTGGGTGCAGCCCGAGCCGCCGGCCTCGCGCACCGGCAAGCGCGTCGCCATCATAGGTTCCGGTCCCGCCGGCTTGGCCGCCGCCCAGCAGTTGAACCGCGCCGGACACCGGGTGACGGTCTATGAGCGGGCCGATCGGCTCGGCGGCCTGCTGATGTACGGCATCCCCAACATGAAGCTCGACAAGGCGGAAGTGGTGGAGCGGCGGCTGGCCCTGATGCGCGAGGAGGGCATCGAGTTCCGCACCAACGCCGCGGTCGCCGACGGCCAAGGCGGCAGCATCGACAGCCGCGCCCTGGCCATGGGGAACGATGCGGTGCTGCTCGCCACCGGCGCCACCGTGCCGAGGGACTTGCCCATCCCCGGACGGGAACTGGACGGCATTCAGTTCGCCATGGCCTTCCTCACCGAGAACACCAGGAGCCTGCTCGATTCCGGCTTCGAGGACGGCGCCTTCACCTCGGCCAAGGACAAGCACGTCGTCGTCATCGGCGGCGGCGACACCGGCGCGGACTGCATCGGCACGACCCTGCGCCACGGCTGCCGCAGCCTGGTCAACTTCGAACTGTTTCCGCAGCCGCCCGCACAACGCGCCGCGGACAACCCCTGGCCCACTTGGCCCTTGGTTTTCCGCACCGACTACGCCCATCAGGAGTCGGCCGCCCGCTTTGGCTCGGATCCGCGGGTGTATCTGATCTCCTCGGTGGAGTTCTTGGGCGACGGTGGCCGAGTCAAGGCCATTCGCACGGTGGACGTGGCCTTTGAGAACGGCCAGTTCAAGAACGTCGAGGGCTCGATGCGGGAATGGCCGGCCGACTTGGTGCTGCTGGCCATGGGCTTCCTGGGGCCTGAGCATGAGGCGTCCGACCCGCTCGCCATCGACTACGACGAACGCAGCAACTACCGGGCCGAATACGGCGCTTACCAGACCAACGTGGCGAACGTGTTCGCTGCCGGCGACTGCCGCCGGGGCCAGTCCCTGGTGGTGCGGGCGATCAACGAGGGCCGGGAGGCCGCTCGGGAAATTGACCGCCACCTGATGGGCGCCACGGAACTGCCTTGATGTGCGAACCGAAGCGCACCGAAGGTGCGCTTCGGTTCGCATTGGAGTTTGGCTGACGCCAAACTCCGCGCGTTATGGTGCATGTCGGGTTGGCGTTGGCTGGCGCCAAATTCGGCGCGTTGGAGGGATGGCGGCATGACAGCGAATCGACGGGTGGCAGGCGCCGCTTTGGAGGGCTTGAAACGATGGAAGTGAACCGATGAGCGAAAACTGCGCTCACAGTCAACCGGATGCGGCGGCCGATCCGTTGGCCGCCAAGGCGGCGGCGGCCCTGCTCGGCGGCGGCCAGCGCCGCATTGAGCAGCAGCACGCCAAGGGCAAGCTGACCGCTCGGGAGCGCCTGGGCCTGCTGCTTGACGAAGGCAGCTTCGAGGAGTGGGACAAGTTCGTTGAGCACCGCAGCAGCGACTTCGGCATGGCCGATCGGAAAGTCCCCGGCGATGGGGTCGTCACCGGCTACGGCAGCATCAACGGCCGCTTGGTGTTCGTGTTCAGCCAGGACTTCACGGTGTTCGGGGGCGCCCTGTCGGAGGCCCATGCGGAGAAGATCTGCAAGGTGATGGACCAAGCCATCAAGGTGGGCGCGCCGTTGATTGGCTTAAACGACTCCGGAGGTGCCCGCATCCAGGAGGGCGTTGCCTCGCTGGGCGGCTACGCCGAGATCTTTCAGCGCAACGTCCTCGCCTCCGGGGTGGTGCCGCAGCTGTCCCTCATCATGGGGCCCTGCGCGGGCGGCGCGGTTTACTCGCCCGCCATCACCGACTTCATCTTCATGGTGGAGGACTCCTCCTACATGTTCGTCACCGGGCCGGACGTGGTGAAAACGGTCACCCACGAGGTGGTCACGCCGGAGGAGCTCGGCGGCGCCAGCGTCCACAGCCGCAAGTCCGGCGTGGCCGATCTTGCCATCGCCAATGACGTGGAGGCGCTGCTGCTGACGCGCCGCTTCTTCGACTACCTGCCGCCCAACAACCGCGAGCAGCCGCCCCGCTGGCCGACCAGCGATCCAGCCAGCCGCCGCGCGCCGTCGCTTGCGAGCCTCGTGCCGGCGGATCCCGCCAAGCCCTACGACATCAAGGAGGCCATCATCAAGGTAGCTGACGAAGGGGAGTTCTTCGAGCTGCAGCCGGGCTACGCGCAGAACATCGTCATCGGCTTCATCCGCCTGCAGGGGGCGACGGTCGGCGTGGTCGCCAATCAGCCCATGGTGCTGGCCGGCTGCCTGGACATCGACTCGTCCAAGAAGGGCGCTCGTTTCGTGCGCTTCTGCGACGCCTTCAACATCCCCATTTTCACGCTGGTGGACGTGCCCGGCTTCATGCCCGGCACCGTCCAAGAGTATGGCGGCATCATCAAGAACGGCGCCAAGCTGCTCTACGCCTATGCCGAATGCACGGTGCCCAAGGTGACGTTGATCACGCGCAAGGCCTACGGCGGCGCCTACGACGTGATGGCGTCCAAGCATCTGCGCGGCGACGTGAACTTCGCTTGGCCGAGCGCGGAGATCGCCGTGATGGGCGCCAAGGGCGCGGTTGAAATCATCTTCCGCCAGGACAAGGGCGATGAGGCCCTGATTCAGGCGCGCACCGAGGAATACCAAGCCAAGTTCGCCAATCCCTTCATCGCCGCCAGCCGCGGCTTTGTGGATGACGTCATCCGGCCCCCGGAGACCCGGGAGCGGGTCTGCAAGTCGTTTGCCATGCTGCGCGACAAGCAGCTTGAGAACCCTTGGCGCAAGCACGGCAACATCCCCTTGTAGCCCCTCCCTTGTAGCCCACGTTTGCAGCCAACCCCCGGTTTCCCCACTCGGTGCTCGCCATGTCCGATTCAATGTTCAAGAAGATCCTCATCGCCAACCGCGGGGAAATTGCCTGCCGGGTCATCAGGACGGCCCGCCGGATGGGCATCGCGACGGTTGCGGTGCATTCGGATGCGGATGCCGGCGCCCTCCACGCGCGCATGGCCGATGAATGCGTGCGGATCGGCGGGGCGGCCTCAAGCGACAGCTACCTGCGCATCGATCGGCTGCTCGAGGCCGTGGCGGCGACCGGTGCCGAAGCGGTGCATCCGGGTTACGGCTTTCTCTCCGAAAACACCGAGTTCGCCGAAGCCTTGGCCGAGCGCGGCATTGCCTTCATCGGCCCCGGCGCCCACGCCATCACCAGCATGGGCGACAAGATCACCTCCAAGCGCATCGCGGCGGCGGCGGGCGTCAACACCATTCCCGGCTATGAGGACGTCATCGAGGGGCCGGACCACGCGGTGGCGATCGCCCGCAAGGTCGGCTATCCGGTCATGCTTAAGGCCAGTGCCGGGGGCGGCGGCAAGGGCATGCGCGTGGTGCGCGACGACGAGGAGTGCCGGGCGGGCTTCGAACGGGCGGCTAACGAGGCCCGGTCGAGCTTTGGCGACGACCGGGTGTTCGCCGAGAAGTTCATCGAGCAGCCGCGCCACATTGAGATTCAGATCATCGCCGACCGCCACGGCAACGTCGTCCACCTCGGCGAGCGGGAATGCTCCATCCAGCGCCGCCACCAAAAGGTCATTGAGGAGTCGCCGTCACCCTTCATAGACCCCGCCACCCGCCAGGCCATGGGTGAGCAGGCCATCGCCTTGGCCCGGGCCGTCGACTACGCCTCGGCGGGCACCGTTGAGTTCATCGTTGACGGCAACAGGAACTTCTACTTCCTGGAAATGAACACCCGTCTGCAGGTGGAGCATCCGATCACCGAGATGGTCACCGGGCAGGACTTGGTGGAGTTGATGATCCGGGTGGCCGTCGGCGAACCGCTGCCGTTGACCCAGGACGACGTCCGGCAGAACGGGTGGGCGGTGGAGTCCCGGGTTTATGCTGAGGATCCGTCGCGCAACTTCCTGCCCGCCATCGGACGGCTGGTTCGCTACCAGCCGCCGGCCGAGAGCGCGCGGGTGCGGGTGGACACGGGCATTGAGGAGGGCAGCGAAGTCTCCATGTTCTACGACCCCATGATCGCCAAGCTGGCGACTTGGGGTGAGAGCCGGGAAGCGGCCATTGAGACGATGGGCGAAGCGCTGGATGCCTACTACATCCGCGGCGTCAATCACAACATCAGCTTTCTGGGCGCCGTCATCGCCCATGAACGATTCCGCGCCGGACGCTTGACCACCCACTTCATTGACGAGGAGTTTCCGGACGGATTCCAAGCCGATGCGCTGCCCGCCGGATCAACGGATGTTCCGGTGATTGCCGCGGCGGCGGTTCATCAGACGCGAACCGCCCGCGCTGCCGAAATCAGCGGTCAAACGCGGCGTTTCGCGCGGGCCGCCAACACCGATTGGACGGTGGTCATCAACAAGGCGCCGCATCCCGTTCGCGTGACGGCCATCGACAATGGCTTCACCGTTCGCTTGGGCGATGCCGACCGTCAAGTGGCCACGGCGTGGCGGCCGGGCGAGCCCCTGTTCCGGGCGCGGATTGACGGCGTGCCGGTGTTGGCGCAGGTGGACGTTGAAGGCACGGGCTACAGGCTGTTTCACCGGGGGGCGGAGGTCTCGGCCCTGGTCTTGACGGCGCGGGGAGCCGAACTCGTCGAGCACATGATCGAACAAGCGCCGCCGGACCTCAGCCGCTTCCTGCTCTCGCCGATGTCAGGGCTGCTGGTGCGGCTGCGCGTCCAGGCTGGGGACAAAGTCGGGGCTGGCGAGGAGCTGGCCGTCGTGGAGGCCATGAAAATGGAGAACAGCCTGCGCGCCGCCAACGATGGCGTCGTGAAGGCGGTGCTTGCGTCGGCGGGCGACAGCTTGGAAGTGGACCAGCCGATCCTGGAGTTCGAATGACCGGCGCATCGCAAATCGCCAACCCGCCCGGCGCCTTGCGGCGCGGGCGGGTTGGCGCGCCGATCTACTTGCCGTCGGCCTCGCTCAACTCATTGAAGCTGCCACGCAATGCCTCGGCGGTCAACTTGGCGTAGTTGGGGATGTAGTCCCCGCGCCCCTTCTTGCGGATCGCCTTGCTGGCCAGCAGCCAGCCCAAAATGAGGTACACCTGATGGATGGGCAGTTGCTTGCCGTCCGGGGTGCTTAGCTCAGTAAGAATGTTCTTGCGAAACATCGCGCCGCCGTCGCCGACGATGGTGGTGGCGATTTGCGCGACTGTTGGGTAGGGCACGGCATGGGTCTGTTCGACGTTCTTGCTGTTCGACCACTCCGTTCTGACGAGGCTGTCGCCGCGTCTTGAGTATTTTGGATAGCCTCGCTTGGGCGGCGACCGGCGGCGCCTCTTGGGCGCTTCGGCTTCCGCCTTGGGCGCGGCGGCGCGCTTGCGCACGGCAGGCTCCGGCGCCGCTGCCGGTGGTTCGATGCGTTCGATTTCGGCAATTGCGGCGCGCACCTTTTCCGATACCGATGCCAACTCGCTGAGATGCGAGTATTCGCGTTTGGTCACCGACTCGGTCATCAGCGCTGCCAAGCGCTCGTCCGCCTTGGCGAGTGATGGCAGAACCTTGTTGAAAATGGCCATGTGGAAGCTCCTGGTCAAGTTTTTCGTTGGAAGGTGTTTTCCTTGCAAACTCTGCAAATGTTGCAAACGGTGCAAAGAGGCAACGCCGCGTTGTTTTTGCCGGCGCGAGGCGGCATCTTATCGTTTATTGCGGGAGTGTCAAAGGGTGCCTGCGCGAACCTTTGGTTCGCGTTGGAGTTTCGCTGGCGCGAAACTCCGCGCTTGTCGCGTCGGTAAAATTCCGATACATATGTGCAAACATGCTTAAGCCGATACTGAGTGGGTGTGCAAACCCACTGCTTGGTACCTGCGGATTTCCAATCGAGGGCGGGACGCCCTCGCGCCGGGACTTCGCTTGCGCCGGGAATCCGCTGGGTTCAGGCAACGACCCACGGCGCGAGGGCGTCCCGCCCTCGATTGGAACCGGAGACTGCGCCCAACTTCGTTGGCTGAAGCTGGTTTATGGGCATGTTCCAATATATTCCCGCGCCCGCTTTACGGGTACGTTTGATGGCGCCTCGCTGACGCTGAACGCCGCTCCCTTGCTTGTGGTGGACTCCGGCGCGCTTATTAACTTGGGCGGATTGGCTGCGGGGTTGATGTTGAATCAGGCCGCCTGCGGGGCGCGGTCGCCGGGCCGCACCTCCTCCAATTCAATCAAGGTGCCGCAGAAGTCCTTGGGATGCAGGAACACCACGGGCAGATTGTGCGCTCCGAGCCTTGGCTTGCCGTCGCCGAGCACGCGGGCGCCCTCATTGCCGAGATGGTCTATGGCGCCGTGGATGTCCTCCACTTCATAGCAGATGTGGTGCATGCCTCCAGCCGGATTGTTCGATAGGAAGTTCGCTACCGGAGAGCCCTCCCCCAATGGGTGCAGCAACTCGATTTTGCTGTTGGGCAGTTCCACGAAAACCGTGGTCACGCCATGGTCCGGCAACGGCACCGGGTCGGAGACCTTGGCGCCCAGTTGCTTCTTGTACAAGGCGGCGGCCGCCGCCAGATCCGGCACCACGATCGCAACGTGATTCAATCGTCCAATCACAATAGGCTCCTTTTGATCGGTTTGGGGGTTGGGCGGCTATCGGTTCCGTCCGGGAATGAGCTTGAGAATGTCGCTGGCCGTCTTGGGAATGTGGGTGCCGGGACCGAAGATTGCAGCCACTCCGGCATCAAGCAGGAAGGCGTAATCCTGCTGTGGAATGACCCCGCCGCAGACGACGATGACGTTCTCGTTGCCGAGCGCCTTAAGCGCCTCAATCAATTGCGGCGCCAAGGTCTTGTGGCCACCCGCCAAGGTGGAGAAGCCGACCACGTGGACGCCGAGGCCGTCGGCGTCGGCGGCGGCCTCATCGGGCGTTTGAAAGAGCTCGCCGGCATGGACCTCAAAGCCCAGGTCGCTGAAGGCGTTGCAAATGACCTTGGCGCCCCGGTCGTGGCCGTCCTGGCCAAGCTTGACCACCAGAATGCTCGGCGCGCGGCCTTCAAACTCGGTGAACGCCTCGACCTCCCCCACCACCCGCTGGTAGTCCCCGCCGTTGGCATGCACACTGCCGTAAACGCCCTTGGTGATGCGGACCAAGGCGCGGTGCCGGCCCCAGCTCCGCTCCAGGGCGCTGGACACCTCGCCGACGGTGGCCCGCCGCCGCGTGGCCTCGATGCTCAGGTTCAGCAGATTGCCCGTGCCGTCCCCAGCGGCTTGGGTCAGGGCATCCAAGGCGGCCTGGGTGGCGGCTTCGTCGCGTTTGGCCCGCACTTCGGACAGCCGCCGAACCTGCGCCTCGCGCACCTTGGCGTTGTCGATCTCCAGGACGTCAACCTTTGAGTCGTCCGTCTCCAGCTGGTACTTGTTGACGCCGACGATGACGTCCTCGCCCCGTTCGATGCGGGCTTGGCGGCGGGCTGCGGTCTCCTCGATGCGCTGCTTGGGCATGCCCTCGGCGACGGCCTTGGTCATGCCGCCCATGGCCTCGACTTCCGCGATGAGTTGGCGCGCTTGGGTGACGATGGCGTCGGTGAGGCTCTCCACATAGTAGCTGCCGCCCAATGGGTCCACCGTGCGCGTCACGCCGGACTCCTCGGCGATGATGATTTGCGTGTTGCGGGCGATGCGCGCCGAGAAGGGGGTCGGCAGGGCGATGGCTTCATCGAAGGCGTTGGTGTGCAGGCTCTGGGTGCCGCCGAGCACTGCCGCGAGCGCCTCGATGGTGGTGCGCACCACGTTGTTGTAGGGATCCTGCTCCTGCAGGGAGACGCCGGAAGTCTGGCAGTGGGTGCGCAGCATCGAGGACGCCGGGTTGGCGGGCTTGAACTGCGCCATCAGTTCGGCCCAGAGGATGCGCGCCGCCCGCAGCTTGGCCACTTCCATGAAGAAGTTCATGCCGATGCAGAAGAAGAACGACAGGCGCGGCGCGAACTTGTCGATCTCAATGCCGGTGGCCAACGCCGCCCGAACGTACTCCACGCCGTCCGCCAAGGTGAAGGCCACTTCCTGGACCAGGTTGGCCCCCGCCTCCTGCATGTGGTAGCCGGATATGGAGATGGAGTTGAATCGCGGCATGTGCTCCGCTGCATGGCCGATGATGTCGGCGACGATGCGCATGCTTTCCCTAGGCGGATAGATGTAGGTGTTGCGCACCATGAATTCCTTCAGAATGTCGTTCTGAATGGTGCCGGACAGCGCCGCCGGCGCGACCCCCTGCTCCTCGGCGGCGACGATGTAGCCGGCCATCACCGGCAGCACGGCGCCGTTCATGGTCATGGACACCGACATCTGGTCCAGCGGAATGCCGTCGAAGAGAATCTTCATGTCCTCGACCGAATCGATGGCCACGCCGGCCTTGCCGACGTCGCCGGCCACTCGTGGATGGTCCGAGTCGTAGCCCCGGTGGGTCGCTAGGTCGAAGGCCACGGACAGTCCCTTCTGCCCGGCGGCCAAGTTGTCCCGATAGAAGCGGTTGGACTCCTCGGCGGTGGAGAAGCCGGCGTACTGGCGAATGGTCCAAGGTCGGTTGGCGTACATGGTGGCCCGCGGGCCGCGCATGAAGGGGGCCAGGCCCGGCAGGGTGTCCACCTGCTCCAGGCGCTCCAAGTCGGCGCTGGTGTAGAGCGGCTTGATGTCGATGCCTTCCGGGCTGCGCCACGTCAGCTCCTCGACGGCCTTGCCGCGCAGCTCCTTTCCCGCCAAGGCTTGCCAGCGGCTGTCCTGATGTTCGGCCATCAAATGCGTTTCCTTGAATTGCCGGATTCGCCTATGATACGCGCAGTGAGGCGGGAGGGCTTTATCTCCCTCCAACGGAAATCCTGATCCGAACGGCGTTTTGTGGGTTTGTCAGACCCACCGCCCGGGGGGTTCCCGCCATGTCCGCCACATGCGCCTCATTGTGACGCCGCCAAGGGGTTCCTTGGCGGCACTTCGTTTCCGAGTTAGGGCAGTCGCCGTGCAGCCAGCGGACGGGCCGGAGATCGTGCAGCTTGCCTACTTCGTGCCGGACATCAAGCAGGCCGCGCTGCGTTGGGCAGAGCACCTGGGTGCGGGGCCGTTCTTTGTCGCGGAGCACATTCCCCTTGATGCTGTGCGGCTGGATGGCGCGCCTGCGGCTCTCGACCACAGTTCCGCCTATGGCTGGTGGGGGCGCATCATGGTCGAGTTGGTGCAGCAAAACGGGGACGATCCATCGGTGTTCTCCGATCGGTCCTGGGGCCTGCACCACGCCGCCTACTTCGCCCCTCAACTGGACGCCGAACTCGCCCGCCTCGAAGCCCAGGGCTTCCCCACCCGCATGAGGGCGCGGGCGGGGCAGGTGAAGTTCGCCTTCGCCGACGCCAACGCGAGCCTCGGCCACTACTTTGAGATCTACGAGGAGGAGCCTGGCCTGCGCCGCTTCTACGCGATGGTGGAGGCGGCGTCCCAAGGCTGGGACAGCAGCGAGCCCTTGCGCTCCTTGGGATAGCGTTCCCCGGCATAGCGGGGCGGCTGGGCGCATTCGAACGAGTGAGGGCGCCCCACCCCTTATCCGTTCGGTGCCGGTTGGCAACTGCCGGATTGCCGCAGCAACGCTTCCAGCTCCGCCACCCGCGCCTGCGCCGCTTGGCGCATCCGCGTGATCTCCTCGTAGCGGGGAACGATCTCGCCGGTCTCCGGATCTCGGCAGTGCAGCATCAGGCCCTCGTGCAGAAAGTCCAAGCCCAGCAGCGGGCTGCGGATGCTGCCATCGGGCAGCGGCTTTTTTTCCCTAACGTTTTGCAGTAACGTCAAATCATGTCTGCGTTGCCCGCAATCCTGCTTGAGGATGAAGGGGGCGGGGAGCACAGCTTCCCCGGCGCCCGCCCGGCGTTGATCTGCTTCGTCAAGGAGGACTGCCCCACCTGCAATGACGTCATGCCGCTGATCGAGGCGCTGCACCGTGAGTTGGGTGCCGCTGCAGATTTCCTCATCATCGGCCAGACCGTGCAAGGCAATCGCGCGCTCACCGAGCGGCATGGCCTGACCGTGCCGCTGCTTGATGACGAGACCCTCAAGGTCTCCTTCGCCTACGACGTGGAGATCGTGCCCACCCTGCACTTGGCGGATGCCAAGGGGCGGTCAACCGCCAAGCTGGTGGGCTTCGCCCGCGATGAGTGGCAG
>JAPOTD010000122.1 GCA_026709365.1 Gammaproteobacteria bacterium | reverse complement strand
GCGGCGAAGCGCGGGTGCCAGTTGGGCCGTTGGTCGGGCCGCTGGCCTTCGGGGTGCCCCCAGTGTTGGCGAGGCACGGCCGCCCACCACATCCCTGAGGGCTCCACGTTGCTGACGCCGCCGGCCTGCGCCCATTCGTAGGCAGTGCGATGGTCGGCGGCGACCCAGAAGAAGCCCTTCGAGCGCAGCACGCCGCTCCAGTTCCCGTCGTCATGCAGGAACGCCCACAGCTTCTCCGCGTCGAAGGGCTGCGCTGTCCGGTAGGTGAAGCTGGAGATCCCGTACTCCTCGGTCTCCGGCGTATGCTCGCCCTGAAGCTCGCGAATCCAGCCGGCGGAGCGCGACACCCCCTCGTAGTCGAACAGGCCCGTGTCGAGCACGCTGTCGAGCGGAACCTGTCCAAAGGTTGCCCTGCGTATCCTCGCGCCGGGGTTGAGCGCCTTCACGATGGCCTCAACCTCCAGCGCTTGGTCGCTGCTGACCAGGTCGAGCTTGTTCAGCACGATGACGTCGGCGAACTCGATCTGGTCGATGAGCAGGTCGGTCACCGTTCGGTGATCCTCCTCGCCCAGCGACTCTCCGCGCTCCTGAAGCGCCTCGGCGGCGTTGTAGTCGCGCAGGAAGCTGGCCGCATCCACGACCGTGACCATCGTGTCAAGACGCGAAACCTGGCTGAGGCTGACGCCGCTCTCGTCCTCGAAGGTGAAGGTCTGCGCCACGGGAATGGGCTCCGAGATGCCTGTGGACTCGATGAGCAGGTAGTCGAAGCGCTCCTCCCGGGCGAGCCGCGAGACCTCGGCGAGCAGGTCATCCCGCAGCGTGCAGCAGATGCAGCCGTTCGACATCTCGACCAGCTTCTCCTCGGTGCGCGAGAGTTGCGCGCCGCCGCGCTCGATGAGCGCCGCGTCGATGTTGACCTCGCTCATGTCGTTCACGATCACCGCGACGCGCCGGCCCTCCCGGTTGTTGAGCACTTGGTTGAGGAGCGTGGTCTTGCCAGCGCCGAGGAAGCCCGACAGGACCGTGATCGGAAGGCGGGACGGGCTGGAACGGGTCTGCTGGTTCAGGGTCATTGAAGTCCTCGTCCGGTTTATTGGGGGAGGTTCACGGGGTCGGGTTCTCGGTTGCGAGGCGGCGGCCAAGCCTTGCGTTGGGGGATGGTTGCCGCGCTCTTACCGCAATCCGCAATCAAGTAGGTGTGCTTGCGCGCCAATTCAAAGCCGCGTGGGGTTGGGCGCGTCACCGTACACGTCCTGCGGGTCGAAGGACTTGCCTGACTCCGTGAACGCGAGTCGCGCGGATTCGCCCGCAGGCCCGCCGAGTTCAACTGAGCGGTAGAAGCAGGAGCGGTAACCCACATGGCAACTGGCGCCTGAACCCGCGACCTTGACGCGCAGCCAAGCGGCGTCCTGATCGTCGTCGATGCGCAACTCCACGACCTCCTGGATGAGGCCGCTGGTCGCGCCCTTGCGCCAAAGGCACTGGCGGCTTCGGCTCCAGTAGTGGGCCTCGCCGGTGGTGATCGTTTGCCGCAGCGCCTCGCCGTTCATGAAGGCCAGCATCAACACCTCGCCGGTGCCGGCGTCGGTTGTGACGCAGGGGATCAGGCCGTCGGCATCGAACTTGGGCGCCAAGGCAAGGCCCTCTTCGACTTGCTCAACCGATTGGCGCGCCGCAAAGGGCGTTGCAGCGGTCGGGTCGGCGGGTTCAGCTACCATGCGAAGCGCTCCATTGGGCTTTTGTTGCAGGCTGCAAAACGTTATAACATAACATTTTTGAGTGTCAACGCAGGTCAATGCCCGTGCAATTCCTCTTGACCCAACCCCAGCCCTGCCGCGATCCGGACTGTCGCGGGCAGCATGCGCCGGCTGAACGGGTTGCGCTGGCCATGTCGCTGTGCGCCGCACGGGGCGAGAAGCTGACGACGCTCCGTCGGCAGGTGCTGGAATTGCTCTGGGAGGCCGGTCGGCCGACCGGCGCCTACGAGCTGATCGAGGCGCTGAAGCTCACCAACGCCCGCCCGGTCGGGCCGCCCACCGTTTACCGGGCGCTTGAGTTCCTGATGGCCCAGCGGCTTGTCTCGAAGATCGAAAGCCGCAATGCCTACGTCCCCTGCGTGCATCCGGAGCGGCAGCATGACACTCTCTTCTTCATCTGCAGCATCTGTGGGGCGTCGTCTGAACTGGAGGATCCGCGGGTCGTGCAGCTGCTCGCCCAGGACGCTGCGGACTTGGGTTTTCGCGTGACGCGGCGCGTGGTTGAGGTGCAGGGCGCCTGCGCGAGCTGCGCCCCCGATGGCGCGGTCTGAAGGGGCGAGGCGATAGGCGCTTCCATGAGGAGCCAGGGTCTCGATGGACCGTCGCGGCAGCTGTTGGTCTCGCCGCTGAACGGCGGCATGGCCGCTCAATTTGCTTGGGCGGTTCCGCTGGTGGCCTTCCTTTGGGTCACCGCGGCCTGGGCGATGGGATGGCTGCCATGACGGTCGCCTTTGCCCTGCACGACCTCACTTTGGGATACGACCGTCATCCGGCCGTACACCATCTGACCGGCAGCTTCGCGACCGGTTCGCTGACGGCGGTGGTGGGCCCCAACGGATCAGGCAAAAGCACCCTGCTCAAGGGATTGGTCGGACGCTTGGCGCCCCTTGATGGCCGCGTGGAGCGCAACGGGCTGCGCCAAAGCGATATCGCCTATCTGCCGCAGCAGGCGGGGATCGACCGCAGCTTCCCGATTTCGGTGATGGACACCGTGCTGTTGGGGTGCTGGCGGACCATTGGCCTGTTCCGCCGGGTCAGGCGCGTCCAGCGGCGCCAAGCTGAGGAGGCGCTGATGGCGGTCGGCCTCGACGGCTTCGGCCAGCGCCCGATCGCCACCTTGTCAGCCGGGCAGTTTCAACGGGTCTTGTTTGCCCGCATGCTGCTGCAGGACTGCCCTGTCATCCTGCTCGACGAGCCCTTCACGGCAATTGACGCCAAGACCTCGGCCGACCTGCTGAGGGTGGTGATGGGATGGCATGGCGAGGGGCGAACGATCGTCTCCGTGCTGCATGACCTCGATCAAGTGCGGGAGAACTTCCCCGACACCTTGCTGATCGCCCGGGAGCCCGTTGCTTGGGGAGCGACTGCCGAGGCTCTGCGGCCGGCCCATCTCCTCAAGGTGCGGCAGATGTCGGAGCAGTGGGATGACCGCGCCGAGGTCTGCCGGCGCGGCGTGGCCTGATGGACGCCCATGCCGCCCTGATCCAGCCCTTTGTCGAGTTCGGGTTCATGCGCCGGGCGCTGGTGGCTTGCTTGGCGCTCAGCCTCGGCGGCGCCCCCGTGGGCGTGCTGCTGGTCCTGCGCCGCATGAGCCTCGTCGGCGACGCCTTGAGCCACGCCATTCTGCCAGGCGCGGCCATTGGCTTTATGGTCGCCGGGCTTTCGCTGGCGGCGATGAGCCTTGGCGGCTTCATCGCTGGCCTCGTCGTGGCGGTCCTGTCCGGCTTCGTCGCCCGCGTGACGCCGCAGCGCGAGGACGCCAGCTTTGCCGCCTTCTATCTCGTTTCGCTGGCGACCGGGGTGCTCATCGTCTCCGCGCACGGCAGCAACGTCGATCTCATGCATGTCCTCTTCGGAACCACTCTCGCTGTCGATGATGCCGCGCTGCTGCTCGTCGTCTCGGTTGCGACGCTGACGCTTTTCACTTTGGCCATCATTGGCCGCGGGCTGATCGTCGAGTGCTTCGATCCCGGCTTCCTGCGCGCCGTGGGCGGGCCCGGCGCGGTCGTTCACTTCGTGTTTCTGACTTTGGTGGTCGTGAACCTGGTCGCCGGCTTCCATGCGCTCGGCACGCTGATGGCGGTGGGCTTGATGATGCTCCCGGCGGCGGCGGCGAGATTCTGGGCGGGCGAGGTCGCGACGCTCGTGGCCGTGAGCAGCGCCGTCGCGTTTGCCTGCGGATATGCCGGGCTGCTGCTCTCCTACCACGCCGACCTTCCTTCCGGGCCGGCCATCATCCTGGTCGCCGGCGGCGTTTACATGGCCTCCTTGGTCGTGGGTCCGCATGGTGGCCTGTGGGCGCGGTTCATCCCGCGCCGCCATCTTGAAGCTTGAACGGCGCCCGATCCGGCCATGCATCGGCTGTCACGCCGTTCGTGCCTTGCCGCGCTGGCCACGCTTGCCGTTGCCGCGCAGCCGCGGTCCTGGGCGACCGGCAAGCTCAGCGTCGTCGCCACCTTCACCATTCTTGCGGACATGGTTAGGAATGTCGGCGGGGAGCGCTTTGCGCTCACCACGCTGGTCGGTCCGGATGCCGATGCCCACGTGTACGAACCCACGCCAGCCGATGCGGGCGCCCTGGCCCAGACGGACCTTGTGGTCGTCAACGGCCTTGGCTTCGAAGGCTGGATTGACCGGCTCATCAAGGCGTCGGGTTACCAGGGACCGGTTGTTGTGGCCAGCCAAGGCATCGCGGCGTTGCAGGCAAAGGAAGATCAGCCGGATCCCCACGTCTGGCAGGATCTCGCCAACGGACGCCTCGCGGTCGCCAACATCGCCCGCGCATTGGCGGCGGCGGACCCCGCTCACGCGGACCGCTACCGCCGCCGTGCCGAGGCCTATGGCCGCGAATTGGCGGCGTTGGATCGGGACATCCGCAGCCGGCTCGATGCCTTCCCCAGACAGCAGCGCAAGGTGGTCACCTCCCACGATGCGTTCCAGTACTTTGGGCGCGCCTACGGCATCGACTTTCTCGCCCCAGTGGGCCTGAGCACCGAAAGCGAGCCCTCGGCCGGCGAAGTGGCCGCCCTGATTCGTCGGATGCGGGCTGAGGGCATCCACGCGCTGTTCGTCGAGAACGCCGCGGACCCGCGCCTCGTCGAGCAGTTGGCGCGGGAAGCCGGCGTCGTCATCGGCGGCAGGCTCTACTCGGACTCGCTGTCGGGCCCCGCTGGCCCGGCCCCGACCTATCTCGACATGTTCCGCCACAACGTTGGCGAAATCGCCAATGCCTTCACGAACGAGCCCCGCTCGGCGCCGCAAAGCGGCCTCGCCGGGAACCCTCGCCGCTGAGCACCCCAAACTCGCCTATTTGCGGGACGGAACGCTGACGCGGCTCACTTGAAGTCCTCCGGGCCGTGGCGCTCCCGCACCCGGGTTTCCTCGGGCCCCCAAGGCCGGTTGACCCGGCGGCCGCGCTGCACGGCGGGCCGGGCCTCGATCGCCTTGGCCCAGCGGGTCACCTGCGCGTAGGAGGCCACGTCCAGAAACTCCGCGGCTTCGTAGATGTTGTGCAGAACCAAGGCGCCGTACCAGCCGTAGTTGGCCATGTCGGCGATGGTGTAGTCATCGCCGCACAGGAATTGGCGCTGCGCCAGATTGCGCTCCAGAACGTCGAGCTGGCGCTTCACTTCCATGGCGTAGCGATTGATGGGGTACTCGATCTTCTCCGGGGCGTAGGCGTAGAAGTGGCCGAAGCCGCCGCCGAGATAGGGTGCGCTGCCCATCTGCCAGAAGAGCCAGGAGAAGCACTCGGCGCGGGCGCTGGGCTCAGTGGGCAGGAAGGCGCCGAACTTCTCCGCCAGATAAACCATGATGGCGGCGGATTCGAAGACCCGGGTGGGCGGGGAGGTGCTGTGGTCGGCCAGCGCCGGGATCTTGGAATTGGGATTGATCGCCACGAAGCCGCTGCCGAACTGCTCGCCCTCGCCGATGTTGATCAGGTAGGCGTCATATTCCGCCTCGGCGATGCCGAGTTCCAGCAGCTCCTCAAGCAGGACGGTGACCTTCACCCCGTTGGGCGTGGCCAAGGAGTAGAGCTGCAGGGCGTGCTTGCCGACCGGCAGGTCCGCCTCGTGGGTCGCCCCGGCGATGGGGCGGTTGATGTTGGCGAATCGGCCGCCGCTCTCCTGGTCCCATTGCCAGACCCGAGGGGGCGTGTAGGAAGCTGCTTCGGTCATTTTGGTCTCCCGGTCAGGATTGGATGGCGCGCAATTGGATGGCGCGGATTCGCGAAGTGGGCTGCAAGTAATGCAAGGCTTGAGTTCAGTGCGGCGGGTTGACAGCAGGTTAACAATTGCCGCGCTGGTTTTCAGCAGTTCGAGGACTGGCCAAATTTATGGGCCAGTCAACCCGAACATGCGGCATCGCATGGTGAGCAAGCGCCCAAGTGGACCTTTTGTGGTACATTGCGACGATGGTCGGGGCCAAGCGCGTGTCCGCGGTGTTCTACCGCGCCGAGGACGGTGCGCAGCCCGTACGTTCGTGGCTGAAGTCCATGGCCAAGGAGGATCGCTTCAGGATCGGCGTTGACATCAAGACCGTCGAGTTCGGATGGCCCTTGGGGATGCCTCGCTGTCGGCCCTTGGGCAGCGGACTGCACGAAGTGCGCACCGATCTCGCGAACAGGACCGCACGGGTTTTGTTCTTCGTCATCGACTTCCACATGGTGTTGGTCCATGGCTTCGTCAAGAAAACCCGCAAAACGCCTCGGGCGGATATGACGCTGGCGCTGAACAGGAAACGCAAATGGGAGTTTTCCACGTGACCAAAGAACGCAACCCCCACCTCGGCAGCTCGTTTGACGAGCTGCTCGAAGAGGACGAATCACTGGCTGACACCCATGCGATCGCGGTCAAGCGCGTTTTAGCTTGGCAGGTGGGCCGGACGATGTCGGACATGCGCATCAGCAAGAGCGAGATGGCCCGGCGCATGGGGACGAGCCGCACCTCGCTGACCCGCCTGCTAGACCCTGATAACCCGTCGGTTACCCTTCTCACTTTGGACCGAGCCGCTGCCGTGCTCGGCAAGCGGCTCTCCGTAAACTTCGCTGACCGGAAAACCGCCTGACGCAGCTGCGAACAGTCACGCTTACGTGCGGGGCGGAACTCTAGGAATTCCTGCTTGCTAGGGAGCCGAACCAAGGCGTCGCCGACATTCACTTGCATCCGCTGGAGTCGCGCACCCTGCGCTCGACCCTTGCCCTGCGCTTGTGACGGGGGCGGCTGAGCCCTCAGCCTTCCGCCACCTCCCGCTCGATCAAGTCCGCGTACTTGGCCAACGCCTGCTCCCGGCGCTTGATCAAGTGGTAGTCGGGGAACAGCGCCTCGGTGCCTTGGTAGCGGCCGAGCACTTGGCGGGCCACCGTCACCTTGTGAACCTCGGTGGGGCCGTCCGCCAAGCCCATGTGGAAGCTGTCGAGCACCCCGGCGGCGAACGGCATTTCGGTGGACAGGCCCAGGGAGCCGTGCACCTGCAGGGCGCGGGCGTACACGTCGTGATAGACCTTGGGCATCTGCGCCTTCACCGCCGAGATGTCGGCCCGGACCTCCTTGTAGTTCCGAAGCCGGTCGATCTTCCAGGCGGTGCGCAGCACGAACAGGCGGAACTGCTCGATGTCGATCCAGCTGTCGGCGATCATGGCCTGCACCAGCTGCTTCTGCGCGAGCACTTCGCCTTGGGTCTCCCGTGAGAGGGCGCGCTCGCACGTCATGTCAAAGGCCCGCCGGATCTTGCCGACGGTGCGCATGGCGTGATGGATGCGGCCGCCGCCGAGCCGGGTCTGGGCGACGATGAAGCCTTGGCCAATCTCGCCGAGCAGGTGGTCGCGGGGCACCCGCACGTCGTTGTAGCGGATGTAAGCGTGCGACCCTGGGTTTTCGTAGCCGACCGCCACGTCGCGCAGGATCTCCACCCCCGGCGTGTCGGCGGGCACGATGAACATGGACATGCGCTGGTAGGCCGGCGCTTCGGGGTCGGTCACCGCCATGACGATCAGGAAGGAGGCGTGGCGGGCGTTCGACGAGAACCACTTCTCGCCGTTGATCACCCACTCGTCGCCGATCAGTTCGGCGGCGCAGGTGAACACTTTGGGGTCGGCGCCGCCTTGGGGCTCGGTCATGGAGTAGCAGGAGCAGATCTCGTTGTCGAGCAGCGGCTGCAGATACTGGTCCTTCTGCGCCTGGGTGCCGTAATGGGCCAGTATCTCGGCATTGCCCGAGTCCGGCGCTTGGCAGCCGAACGCCACCGGCGCGCACCTCGCCCGGCCGAGGATTTCGTTCATCAGGCCCAGCTTGAGCTGGCCGTAGCCTTGGCCGCCGAGGTCCGGCCCGAGATGGCAGGCCCACAGGCCTCGCTTCCTGACCTCGGCCTGCAGGGGTGCAATGAGCTTCTCGCGGTTCGGATCGGTGAAGTCGTTGGGATGGCCGAGGATGAAGTCGAGGGGTTCGATCTCCTCGCGCACGAAGTCATCCATCCAGTCGAGTTCCCGCTGAAATTCGGGGTCGGTTGCAAAGTCCCAAGCCATGCGCGTTTCCAAAGTCGTGAAGTGTGCCCATTTAACGCCTGAAGTGGCGGTTTGTGAAGGCGCGCCCGCGGAGCGGGCGCGTTGGAGTTTCGCTGGCGCGAAACTCCGCGCTCGCCGCTTGGGTCAGGTTCCGACATCTTTTGAGCCCGCGCACCCGCTTTCCGGGTGCTTTGGAGTTTCGCTAACGCGAAACTCCGCACTCGTTGCCTGGTTTAAGGTCGATGTGTTTCTGCGCCCGCACACTCGGCCCTGTTGAAACGATTCCCGCAAAGTGTGTTAGCTTGCGCCCATGGGCAGCGGCTTGCGGAAACCATGAACGCAGCGGAAGCGAAATATGGGAATGGCGCACGAATCGTCACCGACGATGGCGTCGCCTTGGGCGATTCGCGCACCCTGCAAGGCCTCTGGACGGAAGCGCAGTACCTGCGGTTGACCGACGGCTGCAACCATCGGATTGAGTTCACTGACGGACAGCTGGAGTTGCAGCCCATGCCCACCGATCGTCACCAATCCATCCTGAAGTTTCTTTTCCGGGCGCTGCTGTTCGTTGAGGGTATTGGCGGCGTTGTCCACTTTGCGGCCCTGCGGCTGCGCGTTCGGGCGGGCAAGTTCCGCGAGCCGGATCTTTTGCTGTTGCTCGATGCTGCGGATCCGCGTCGGCAGGACGAGTACTGGCTGGGTGCGGATCTGGTGCTTGAGGTGGTCAGCCCCGACAACCCCGCCCGTGAATTGGTTGAGAAGCGCGCCGACTATGCTGAGGCGAACATCCCGGAGTATTGGATCGTCAACCCGATGGATGAGACCTTGACCGTGCTCGTTCTGGTTGATGGCCAATACGCCGAGCGTGGCCTGTTCCGCCGCGGGCAGCAGGCCCGCTCAAGTTGCCTGCCGGACTTTTCCGTGGCGGTGGCAGCCGTGTTCGATGCGGGCAAGCAGGGGCCTGATGCCCCGTAGGCGCTGCATCCCGTTGCCATGAGCGTCCAGGGGACGCCGGAGGCGGTGCTGAACGCGGTGGCGGCGGACGGGCCGCTGCTTGCCCATCACGGCATTCGGTTCGTGAGCGCCCGCGAGGGCAGGGCGGTGCTCCAGGCCAAGGCCAAGCAGGTGATGGTCAACGCTGGCGGGCGGGTTCACGGCGGCTTGGCTTTTCTTATGGCGGACACCGCCTGTGCCTACGCGCTGCGGAGCATCAGCCCCGGCGGCGTCACCCAGAACGCCAACATGAACTACCTCAACGCCGTCGAGGCGGGCATGACGCTGGAAGCCGTCGCCGAAGTGGTCAAGGCCGGGACGCGGATCGCCAGCTTGAGCGTGGAGGTGCGTGCTGGCAGCCAATTGGTGGCCTATGGGATTTTCAACTTCGTGGTGCGCGAGGCTTAAGAAGCGGAGGTTCCTCCCGAGCGTATTGAAACAGCCCGGAACTCAATGCGGGATCACGCCTCCCAACCTGCTTTGGCCAGCCTTGTTGGCCGGAACCCCCCGGTTCGTTTCGAGGGCGGGACGCCCTCCGCGGGATGACGCGGGAACCGAGCGTGACGCTTTGGAGCGAGTGCGTCCCGCCCCCGATTGGGGAAGGGCCAACAGGGTGCGCTTTCAGCATGGGCTGAAGCAAATTTAGAGGCATCAATGAGATTGGCTGACGCGGGCAAGGCTGCTGACTAGCCGGCTACTGCGCCGCAGGCGCGCAGGCGGGCCGCTGCCGCCTCATCAAACCCGAACTCCCGCAGGAGCTCATCGGTGTGCTCGCCGGGAGCCGCCGCCGCGCCCGGCGTCCGCGGCGGCGTTCGGCTGAAGCGGGGGGCGGCGGCCGCCTGGTGCAGGCCGTCAATCTCCACGAAGGTGCTGCGGGCGCGGTTGTGCGGGTGGTCGATGGCGTCCTGGAAGTCCAGCACCGGGGCGTAGCAGATGTCGGTGCCGAGCATGATGGCGTCCCACTCCTCGCGGGTCTTGGTCTTGAAGATGCGCTCCAGGCGCTCGCGCATGGCGGGCCAGTTGCTGCGGTCCATCTGCCCGGCTAGGCCGTCCTCCTTGCCAAGGCCGGACTTCTCCAGCAGCAGGGCGTAGAACTGGGGTTCGATGGAGCCGATGGAGACGTGCTTGCCGTCCCGGGTCTCGAAGGTGCCGTAGAAGTGGGCGCCGCCGTCGAGCATGTTGCGGCCCCGCTCGGGCAGCCATTGGCCGAGGTTCATCATGCCGAAGACGCCGTTCATCAGCAGCGCCGAGCCATCGGTCATGGCGGCGTCCACCACCTGGCCCTTGCCGGAGCGGCCGCGCTCGAAGAGGGCCGCCACCATCCCGAAGGCCAGCAGCATGCCGCCGCCGCCGAAGTCGCCCACCAAGTTGAGCGGCGGCACCGGGGCGCCGTCCGGCTCGCCGATGGAGTGCAGGGCGGCGGTCAGCGAGATGTAGTTGATGTCGTGGCCGGCGGCGTGGGCCAAGGTGCCGGTCTGCCCCCAGCCGGTCATGCGCCCGTAGATGAGGCCGGGGTTCCGTTCCAGGCAGACGTCGGGGCCCAAGCCGAGCCGTTCCATGACGCCGGGGCGGAACCCCTCGATCAGCGCATCCGCCTGCTCAATCAGCTTGAGCGCCGTCTCCACCCCATCCGGGCTCTTCAAGTCCACCGCAATGCTGCGGCGCCCCCGCGCCAGAATGTCGGCGGGCCGGGGCGGTTGGCCGGCTGCCGAGGCCCGATCGATGCGAATGACCTCGGCACCCATGTCGGCCAGCATCATGCCGCAGAAGGGGCCAGGGCCGATGCCCTGCAGTTCGATGACCCGAAGGCCGGTGAGTGGTCCCATGTGCTTCTCCTTGAATTGGTAACTTAGAACGGTCGCAGCAGGCCCGCTTCGCCTGCGGTGAAGCGGATGCGCGTTAGGTCTGGCGGTTTGGTCACGGCGGCTAAAATGATCGCGGCATTCCGAGTACGTGCTCGCCGATGTAGCTTAGGATCAGGTTGGTCGAGATGGGCGCGATCTGGTAGAGGCGGGTTTCGCGGAACTTGCGCTCGATGTGGTACGCCTTGGCGAAGGCGAAGCCGCCGTGGGTTTGCAGGCAGACATCGCCCGCCTTCCACGAGGCTTCCGAGGCCAGCATCTTGGCCATGTTAGCCTCGGCCGCGCAAGGCTCCCCCGCATCGAAAAGCCGCGCGCCCTTCTCCACCATCAGCCAGGCGGCCTCCACCTCCGCATAGCTGCGGGCGATGGGGAACTGAACGCCTTGGTTTTGGCCGATGGGACGGTTGAACACCTCGCGCTCGGTGGCGTAGGCGCTGGCCTTGTCGATGAAGTAGCGGCCATCGCCCACGCACTCGGCGGCGATCAGGATGCGTTCGGCGTTCATGCCGTCGAGGATCACCTTGAAGCCTTGGCCCGCCTCGCCGAGCAGGTTGGCGGCCGGGATTTCGAGGTCGTCGAAGAACAGCGTGCAGCTGTGGTGGTTGATCATCGACTCGATGGGTTGGATGGTGAGCCCTGCTCCCTTGGCTTGGTTGACATCGACGATGAAGGCTGACAGGCCCTCGGTCTTGCGCCGCACTTGGTCGCGGGGGGTGGTGCGGGCCAGCAGCACCATCAAGTCCGAGTGCTCGATGCGGCTGATCCACACCTTCTGGCCGTTGACGACGTAAACGTCGCCCTCCCGGCGGGCGGTGGTCTTGAGGTTGGTGGTGTCGGTGCCGGTGCTGGGCTCGGTGACGCCGAAGCTCTGCAGGCGCAGTTCGCCGGCCGCGATCTTCGGCAGGTAGGCGCGCTTTTGCGCCTCGTTGCCGTGGCGCAGCACCGAGCCCATGACGTACATCTGCGCATGGCAGGCGCCGGCATGGGCGCCGGAGCGGCAGACCTCCTCCATGACCACTGCCGCCTCATGGACGCCCAAGCCGGCGCCGCCGTAGGCTTCTGGAATGAGCACGGTGAGGAATCCCGATGCAGTCAGCTCGGCGACGAACTCGGTGGGGTAGCCCCGCTCGCGATCGAGCTTCAGCCAGTAGTCCTCCCCGTACTTGGCGCACAGCGCCCGCACGGCTTGGCGGATTTCGGTGACTTCCGGGGTTTCCATAGGCGGGTAGAATAAGGATTTTCCGGTGATGGTAACAGCTTGATGCCCGGCGGCCCCATCGACTTGGCCAGCGTCGATCAGGTGCTGGCGACGGCCCGCTCGGTGCGCCGCCGGCTGGACTTCGACCGTCCCGTGGCGCCTGCGGAGATCCTCGACTGCATCAACCTCGCCACCCAGGCGCCCACCGGCCTGGGCGGCGAAAGCTGGCGCTTCGTCGTGGTGACGGACCCGGCCCCCAAGCGGCGCTTGGCGGCGCTCTACCAAGAGGCCCTTGAGGAGCTGGTGGCTGCCCGCGGCGTGGAGATCAAGCCCACCCAAAGGGCGTTGGTCGCCCGCCTGCATGAGATTCCGGCGATGATCCTGGTCTGCAACCTGGGCTTGCCGCCGGAGGCCGACATTGCCGGCCAAGTGGGCTACTTCGGCTCCATCCTGCCCGCCGCCTGGTCGCTGATGCTGGCGCTGCGGGCCAGGGGCATCGGCGCCACCTGGACTTCCCTGCTGGCCGCCCGGCAGGCGGAGGTGGCGGCGGTGGTGGGCTTGCCCAGGGACGCCCTGCTGACCGTGATGCTGCCCGTCGCCCACACCAAGGGAGCCAACCTGAAGCGGGCGAAGCGGTTGGACGCCCGGGCAGTGACCTTTTGGGACCAATGGGGCCGAACGCCCACCGACTGACCCCAGCTCGCCGTCAACCCAAAAGCAAGCGTTGAGGGTGCGCTCTTAAACCATGAAATCTCGGTGTCAAACACCGAGATTTCATGGTAAGTTGTCCACTTGTGATTCCTCGAAACAAACACGTCGAGGCCGTGCTTGGACGGCTGAAGTCGTTCCCGGCAGTGGCCATTCTTGGGCCACGCCAGATCGGCAAAACCACGCTGGCGCGGCAAGTGGCTCGGCAGGCCGCAAGGCCGGTGCATTGGCTTGACCTTGAGAATCCGGCGGATCTCAATCGGCTGCTCGACGACCCGCTGCTGGTGCTCGATGAGTTGCGCGGCTTGGTGGTCATCGACGAAGTGCAGCGTCGGCCCGACCTGTTTCCCCTCCTGCGCGTGCTGGCCGACCGCCGTCCGCGGCCTGCGCGATTCCTGATTCTCGGCAGCGCTTCGCCGGACATGATCCGCCAGTCCTCCGAGTCCTTGGCGGGCCGCATCAACTACCATGAGTTGGGTGGCTTGGGGCTTGGCGAGGTGGGCCACCACCGCATCAATCGCCGGTGGCTCCGAGGCGGCTTTCCCCAAGCTTGGCTGGCGCGTTCCAACGCGACCGCATCGCTGTGGATCGAGCGCTTCGTGCGAACCTTCCTGGAGCGTGACCTGCCGGAGCTCGGCCTGCGGGTGCCGAGCGCTGCGCTGCGGCGCTTCTGGACCATGCTCGCGCACTGGCATGGGCAGGTTTGGAAAGCCTCTGAGTTTGCCCGCTCCTTTGGCGTGGCCGACACCACCGTGCGGCGCTACCTGGACATTTTGACCGGCGCCTTGGTGGTGCGGCAGCTCCAGCCTTGGCACGAGAACATCGCCAAGCGGCAAGTGAAGTCGCCGAAGCTCTACCTGCGCGACTCCGGCGTGCTCCACGCCCTGTTGGGCATCGGCGACCTGCGCGCGCTCAACGCCCACCCCAAGTGCGGCGCATCCTGGGAAGGCCTGATGCTGGAAAGCGTCATCGAGCAGCTGGGCCTGTCCAACGAGCAGGCGTTCTTTTGGGCCGTTCACACCGGCGCCGAGCTGGACCTGCTCGTGCCCCGGGGGCGTCACCGCGTGGGCATTGAGATCAAGCGCACCGCTGCACCCAAAGTCACCCGATCAATGCGCACGGCGATTGACGACCTGAACCTGCGGGAAGTGGTGGTCATTCACGCGGGAAGGGAGTCCTATCGCTTGGCTGCCAAGGTTCGGGCGGTGGCGGCAAGCCGTCTGGACGCGGACTTGGGGCTTTAGGAACGTAAGGGCAAGCAGGTCAGTCAGGCCGCGCGCGCATGAAGCTCGCGAAGCGGGGAATCCCCTTGGCGGTGGTTCCGAAATGCTTGTAGGTCACCTGCGCCCCGATCGCCGGCGGATTGCGCCGGTCCGCATCCGTGAAGCCGGTGCCGAGCTTGAACCGGCGCCCGTCCGGCGTTTCGACCAGCAGCGAGCCCATCAGGCCCCGGTGCTTGCCCTTGCCCGGCAGGTGGGCGACGACGATGGCTTCGGCGTCCTGGTAGGTCTTGAGCTTCAAGAGATCATCGCTGCGGCCGGGCCGGTGCAGGGATTGGCCGTTGCGGAGCATCAGGCCCTCGCCGCCTTCGGCAGTGACGCGCTCCAGCGTCGCCATCAGTTCGGCTTCGCTGGCAACGCGAAACTGCTCGACCAAGGCGATGTGCGGCGACGGCGCTGGCGCCAGCGTTTCCCGCAGCCGCTCCAAGCGGTCGTCGAAGGGCATCCCCGGCTCCGGGAGGTCGAAGACCATGAAGCGAATCCGCCGCCAGGCCGCATCGTCCGGTTTGTGCCGACGCACCGCGCCGGACAGGCTCTCGAACGTGCCGCGTCCCATCCACAGCTCGCCATCGAGCGCTTCCGTCGGGAAGCCCTCGGTGAACCAAGCCGGCGCGTTGAAGCGGTTGCCGCGACGGGAGTGAAGCGCTTCGCCGTCCCACAGGGCGCGCACCCCGTCCAGCTTTTCGCTGACCCAGTATCCGCGTAGGTCAATGCCGCCTTGGTAGGATTTGGCGAGCGACGGCGTGGGCATGGCGTTGCGGGCATCGCCAGCGAGCGCCAGCCCGCCCAAGAAGCAGCCTAGGAGCATCGCGCAACGGAACATCGTGACCTCTTCCCGTGATCGAGAAGCTCACTTTGAGGGGTTGGGCACCGCAGTTAAAGAGGAAAGTGCCCCGATGGCCTGTAGGAGATCCGCCAGACGTGAGCCGCAGATGGCCGAATCGCCGTCGCTCGATCACAACAGCTTGGCGGGAGTCGTTTCAAACCACGTTTCAAACCAAGGGTTGAATCTTTGCCGGATTCGTGTTTTATGACCTTAACCGAGAAGTGGCGCGAACGTTCGCCGGAGCAAATCGACCAATGTATCCAACCCCGTTTTACCCCC
>JAPOTD010000058.1 GCA_026709365.1 Gammaproteobacteria bacterium | reverse complement strand
ATGATGGCCGTGGCACTGGATCGCGAGGACGATTCGGTCAAGTTCGCGCGCATCGCATACGGCGGCATGGCGGACACGCCGGCCCGGTCACCCGCCGCCGAGGCGGCGCTGCGCGAACGCGGGCTGAATGATGCGGGCATCCAAGCGGCCTGCGATGCGGTGGCTGAGCAGTTCCAGCCCCTGTCGGACGTGCGCGCCAGCGCCGACTACCGGCGGGCCATGGCGGCAGCGCTGCTGGACATCGCATTGCGCGAGATTCGCGGCGAGGGCAGCGCCTGCGTTTGGTCCGCCGAGGATGCCGAGGGCTTGGCGGATCATGGCTGAGCGCGCTGCGGACATCGGCCGCACGCCGCCCTCGGCCGCCGATCCGGTGGGCCGGCCGCTGCCCCAGGACTCCGCCGAGCGGCACGTCAGCGGCAGCGCCGTTTACGTTGACGACATGCCGGCCTTCCCCAACCAGCTGCATGTGGCGATCGGCGGCTCGAAGCACGCGCACGCCAAAGTCAAGGCGGTTGATCTCAGCGCCGTGCGCGCCGCCGTCGGAGTGGTGGACGTGATCCGTCACGCCGACATACCCGGCAGCGCCGACGTATCGCCGGTGTTTGCAGGCGACTTGCTGTTGGCGGATGACGAGGTCAGCTTCGTTGGGCAGCCGCTTTTCGCCGTGGCTGCGGAAACCTACGAGCAGGCCCATCGGGCGGTGCAGTTGGCCACTGTCAGCTACGAGCCGCTCCCCGCCGTGCTCGGCATCGACGCGGCCATGCAGGCGCAGGCCTTCGTGCTGCCCACCCGCCACTCGGTCAAGGGCGACCCCGGCCCGGCCATTGCGGGCGCCGCCCTGCAGCTGCGCGGCGAGACCCGCATGGCCGGCCAGGAGCACTTCTACTTGGAGGGCCAGGTGAGCGCCGCCGAGCCGGAGGAGCATGGCGGCGTGCAGGTGTACAGCTCCAGCCAGCACCCCAGCGAGGTGCAGAAGCTGGTGGCGAGCGTCCTGGCGCTGCCGATCCACTCGGTGCAGGTGCAGGTGCGCCGCATGGGCGGCGGCTTCGGCGGCAAGGAGTCGCAGGCGGCGCCCCTGGCCTGCCTAGCGGCGCTGTTCGCCGTTCGCACCGGACGCCCGGCGCGCTGCCGCATGGCTCGCCGGGACGACATGGCCATGACCGGGAAGCGGCATCCGTTTCGACACCGCTACCGGGTGGGCGCCGATGCCGAGGGCCGCATTCAAGGCGCCGAAGTCGAGCTCGCCGGGGACTGCGGCTGCACGCCGGACCTCTCCGAGGGCGTGGTCTATCGCGCCATGCACCACGCCGACAACGCCTATCACCTGCCCGCGGCGAGCGTGACCGGCCACAGCTGCCGGACCAATGCCGTCTCGCACACCGCCTTTCGGGGGTTTGGCGGGCCGCAAGGCATGTTGGGAGCGGAAGCGATGCTCGATGACATCGCCCGCGCCGCCGGGATCGACCCGTTGGACGCGCGCAAGCGCAATCTCTACCGGCCGGGCGAGGTGACGCCCTACGGGCAAGTGATCGAGGAGGACGGCCTGCGCGAGCTGGTCGAGACGCTGGAGGCGAGTTGCGACTACCGCGACCGTCGGCGGCAACTGGCGGAACGGAATCAGGGCAGCGGCCCTTTGCGCCGCGGCATGGCGCTGACGCCGGTCAAGTTCGGGATTTCCTTCACCTCCACTCACCTGAATCACGCTGGCGCCTTGGTGCATGTCTATACCGATGGCAGCGTGCATCTCAGCCACGGCGGCACCGAGATGGGGCAGGGGCTGTACATCAAGGTGGCGCAAATCGTGGCTCGCGCGTTGGGCTTGCCCATTGAGCGGGTGATGATCAGCGCCACTCGGACGGACAAGGTCCCCAACGCCGCGCCGACCGCCGCTTCGGCGGCAACTGACTTGAACGGCATGGCGGCGCTTCGGGCCTGCGAGAAGATCCTGGCTCGGCTGCGCCGGTTTGCCGCGCAGCGCTTCTCCTGCCCGGCTGAATCGGTGCGCTTTGCGGACGGTCGGGTGCGTTGCGGCGACGCCACCTTGGGGTTTGCGGACTTCGTCGAACTGGCGCATCGGCATCGCGTGCCGCTGTCGGCCACCGGCTTCTACAAGACGCCGGCTATCTGGTTCGACAAGGAGACCGGCCAAGGCCGACCCTTCCTGTACTTCGCCAACGGCGCCGCCTGCTCGGAGGTGCTGATCGACCCGCGCACCGGGGAGTACCGCGTGCTTCGGGTTGACATCCTGCACGATGTTGGCCGTTCGCTGAATCCGGCCATTGACCGGGGCCAGATCGAGGGCGGCTTCGTGCAGGGCATGGGCTGGCTGACCACGGAGGAGCTCAAGTGGGATGCCGCAGGCGTGCTGATGTCCGACAGCCCCGCCAACTACAAGATTCCCACCGCCTTTGACCTGCCCCGAATCTTCAATGTGGACCTGTTTGAACGGCCCAACCACCAGCCGACCGTCCACCGCTCCAAGGCCGTCGGCGAGCCGCCGCTGATGCTGGCAATCTCGGTTTGGTGCGCCCTGCGCGACGCTTGCGCGAGCCTGTGCGACTACCGATTCAATCCGCGGCTTGATCCGCCAGCCACGGCGGAGCGCGTCTATTGGGCCGCCCAGCAGGCGCGGCGCGGCCAGCCGGATGAGATCGCCGCATGGGCATGAATCCCGGACCTTGGGCCGACGCTGCCGCGCGCTTGCAGCGGACGGGTGCGCCATACGCCATCGCCACGGTGATCGCCACCGCGGGCTCCACGCCGCGTGACGCCGGCAGCAAGATCGTGGTCAGCGCCGACGACACCTGGGACAGCATCGGCGGCGGGCAATTGGAGTATCTGGTGGTCAACCGGGCGCGGGAAATGTTGCGCGCGGGGTGGCCCCAGCAGGAGATCAAGCCCTTTCCGCTGGCCGCTGAGGCCGGCCAGTGCTGCGGCGGCAGCGTTGCGGTTTTGCTGGAGGCCTTTGCGCCCGCTGATGCGCAGATTGCGATCTTCGGCGGCGGACACGTGGCCCAGGCGCTGGTCGGCATCCTCTCGGAAACCGCGCTGTCGATCCTGTGGCTCGACAGCCGCCCGGAATTCCTGGACGGCGCGCCAAGTCGCGCCAATGTGTACTGCCAAGTGCTGGCCGCGCCGGAGACGGCCATCGACGCCCTGCCGTCCGGGTGCCAGGTGCTGGTGCTGACCCATGACCACGCGCTCGACTATCGTCTGGTCAAGCGCTTGCTTGAGCCGATGCGCTTCGCCTTCGTCGGGCTGATCGGCTCGGCAACCAAGGCCCGGCGCTTCCGTCGCCGGCTGCGGGCGGACGGCCTCAGCCCGGCGCTGGTTGAGCGTCTCGAATGTCCGGTCGGCCTGCCTGCGGTCAAGGGCAAGCTGCCCATGGAGGTCGCCGTGTCGATTGCGGCCGGCCTGCTGTCGCGGCTGCCGAACGACGGCGGCGCGCGGCAGCGCGGCATGAGTTGGCCGACCATGCGCGACGCGCTCCGCGAGGTCGAGGCGACGGGCGGCGGATGATGGACTTGGGCGCTTTCAATGCCATGAACGATGCGGACGCGACGGCTGAGCTCATGGCGCTGTGCCACAGCCGCAACTGGGCGGCGGCGGTGAGCCGCGCCCGGCCCTTCAGCAGCGTTGGGCAGCTGGCGCGATGCTGTGAGTCGGCTTGGCAAGAGGCGGGCGAGGCCGACATTCTGGAGGCCTTTGCGGGGCACCCCCGCATCGGCGACTTGGACGCCCTGCGCGGCAAGTACGGCGCAGCCGGCCGCGAGCAGGGCCAGGTCGCCCAGGCTCCGGAGGCGGTGCTCAAGGAGCTTTGGCTGCGCAACCGGGAGTATGAAGCGCGGCACGGCTTCATTTTCGTGGTTTGCGCCAGCGGCAAAACCGCCGAGGAGATGCTCTCACTGCTCCTCGCAAGACTGCCCAACAGCCGTGCGGCGGAACTGGCGACGGGCGCCCGGGAACAAGCCAAGATCACCGCCCTGCGGCTGCGGGCAAGGTTTGCGGACCAAGCGGCCGGCGACGCCTCCGGTGACGGCGACGGGCCGCCAGGATGGCAGGCGAGTCCATGAAAGCGCCCATCACCACCCATGTGCTCGATTTGCAAACCGGTCGGCCCGCCGTTGGCCTTGCGGTTGAGTTGCTGCTCCCCGGCGCGGACGCCGCTCCGTCGGCGAAGGTCAGCGCCCTCACCGACGGCGATGGGCGCATCGACCAATGGAGCGATCGCTTCGAGCTCGGCGACGGCTCGCATCGCCTGCGCTTTGCGACCGGCCCCTGGTTTGCCCAGCAGGGCCGCGACGCCTTTTATCCGACCGTCAGCGTCACCTTCCGGGTCGCCGGGCAGCGCGCCCACTACCACGTGCCCCTGCTGTTGAGCCCCTACGGCTACAGCACCTACCGGGGCAGCTGATGGACGCCGTGCTGATGGACCTGCTCAGCCTGGTCATCCGCTGGCTGCACGTCATCGCCGGAATCGCTTGGATCGGCGCTTCGTTTTACTTCATCTGGCTGGACAACAGCTTGCGGGCGCCGCCGGCTTGGAAGGCGGAGCGGGGCGTCAAGGGCGATCTTTGGGCGTTTCACGGCGGCGGCATCTACGAAGTCGCCAAGTACGCCGCCGCGCCGCCGCGGATGCCAAAGACGCTGCATTGGTTTTACTGGGAGGCCTATTCAACTTGGATCACCGGCATGCTGCTGGCCGTGGCGGTGTACTACCTGCAGGCGGAGAGCTTCCTGGTCAACGGCGCCGGCCCGCTGAGCGGCCCAGCTGCGGCCATCGCCGCCAGCTTGGCGCTGATCGCACTGGCGGCGGCCCTCTACGAAGCGCTGATGCGCAGCGGCGTCGCGGCGCGCGGCGCGTTGCTGGCGGTCGTTGCGCTGCCCCTGCTCTGCGCCTACAGCTACGGGCTCGGCTGGCTGTTTTCAGGCCGCGCGGCCTACGTTCACCTGGGCATGGCGCTGGGCACCATCATGGTGGGCAACGTGTTCTTCGGGATCATCCCGGCCCAGCGTCGCTTCGTGGCGCAGCTTGAGGCGGGGGAGGAGCCGGACGCTGCACCGCTGGCCCGAGCCAAGCTGCGCTCCACGCACAACAACTACATGACGCTGCCGGTGCTGTTCTGCATGATCAGCGCCCACTACCCCCTGCTCTACGGACATCGCCACGGCTGGCTGCTGCTCGTGGCCATCGCCTTGATCGCCGGGACGGCGCGGCACTACTTCAACCTGCGGCACCGCGGCATCGTCAAGCCCGGCATTTTGGCGGGCTGCGCCCTGGCCTTCGCCGCGCTCGCCGCGGCCTTGCTGCTGGACGGCCGAGCGCCAGCCGAATCGGCGGGCGGTGCGGTTCCCGAAGACGCAGCCGCCATGTCCATCGTCGCTGAGCACTGCACCGTCTGCCATGCCCCAGCGCCCCGTCACAGCGCCTACAGCGCGCCGCCCGGCGGCTTCGTGTTCACGCATCGCGATGACTTGGCGGCGCTGGCGGACAAGGCCATCGTGTCCGTGCGCAGCCACTACATGCCGCTGGGCAACCTGACCGGCATGAGCGAACAGCAACGCCAGCAGCTGCTCGTTTGGCTGCACAGCCTCAATTGAACGCCGGCTGTGAGCGTTGGCACCACAGCCATCCACGGGAAAGACGCCACCGATGAAGATTCCAGAGATTGACTTCTCAAGCTACGACGAGAACGACGGGAGGGCGCTTGCAGCCCTTGCCGATGCGCTCAACGAGGCCTTGGCGGGCGTGGGCTTTCTATCCCTGCGCAACATCGGCATCGACGAATCCCTGCGCGATGCCGTGTTTGCCGCCAGCAAGGCGTTCTTTGCCCAGCCGGAAGCCGAGAAGCGCAAGCTCGGCTATTCCGATGCCGAAGACAACTTCGGCTACCAAGGCATCCGCGAGGAGAGCCTCAAGCCCGGCAGCCCGCCGGACCTGAAGGAAGCCCTCACCCTGCGGGACCTGAACCGGTTTCGCGGCCTCGACTGGCCGCAGCCGGGGTTTCGGGACCTGCTGACGGCCTTCAACGCCGACTGCACGGCCGCCGCCTTTCGGGTGATGCGGGTGTTCGCGATCGGCCTTGAGGTTGATCGGGACTACTTCGTGCGCCGGCACACGGGCGAGAACGTGACCATGCGCCTGCTGCATTACCCGCCGTTGCCACCGGACGGGTCGGACCAGCTTGGCGCCGGCCCGCACACGGACTACGGCCTGCTGACCCTGCTGTTTCAGGACATGGCGGGCGGCCTGGAAGTGCAGGACCGGGACGGCGGCTGGCAGCCGGTGACGCCCAAGCCCGGCAACGTGGTCATCAACGCCGGCGACTTGCTGGAGCGCTGGACCAACAAGCGCTATCGCTCATCGCTGCATCGTGTGCGCGCCCGCCCCGGCGGCGGGCACCGCTACGCCGTTGCCTTCTTCGTTGACCCGGACTCCCGAACGCTGGTCGAGTGCCTGCCGAGCTGCGTTGGCCGGCGCAACCCGCCCCAGTTCGGCCCGACCACGGCGGGTGAGCACATTCTGGCCAAGATCAGGGCAACGCAGGCCTAAGTTCGTGAACCGTGGCGTGGCTGGGACCGCTGTGAAAACGGCAAGCCCGATCAGCCAAGCGGCCATCCGCCAAACTGCGGACCGCCCGTCAAGGACGGGCCTTGAGGTATTGCCGCCAACCTCCGTAGGCCGTGATGTCGGCGGCGCCGGCCGTGCCGCCCGCCTCGCAGACGAAGCCCGCGCGCCAGCGGCCGTCCGCCAGCTCCACCTTGCCGATGGCCAGCGGCGGGGGGACTCCCGCCATCAGGGTACCCAGGGCGGCGGCGGGCAGCGCCCAAGCCTCCACGTCAATGGCGGCGCCGTCCTCGTTCACCCGCACCAGCCCCGGACGTTCCGGCGTTCCGCCGGGCAGTCGGAACAGTCGGTAGCGGGGTGCGGTCCGCTGCGCAGCCACCAAACGGCCCCGCCTTTCCCGGAGCTGGTGGTTGAGCGGGCAGCCAGAGAGATGCGCGCCGCACACCACCAGTTCAATCCAATCGCCGGCCGGCGTCGCCAACGGCGGCAGGGCGGGCTTGGACGCGCCGGTCGCGCCGAGCGGCAACCCTTGGCGGTCGCAGTAGCGCTGGGCTAGGCTGAGCAGGGCGCGGTCGCTGCCCGTCGGGCCGAACAGCGTGAACCCCCAAGGCAGTCTTGACGGCAGGAAGCCGCCCGGCACCGCCACCGCTGCCAAGTCCAGCAGATTCATGAAATTGGTGTAGTGGCCGAGCCGCGCGTTCAGCGTCAGAGGCTCATCCAACACCGCTTGAATGGAGTGGATGCCCGGCGTGGTGGGCGTCAGCGCGAAGTCGAAGTCAGTGAAGAGCGCCGCCGCCTGCCGCCGGAAGTCCTGCAGCCGGTGCTGGGCGTCGAACGCCGCCATGGCGCTGAACCCTCGGCCGCCTTGAATCACCTCGGCGACCACCGGATGCAAGGCCTCCGTTCGGTCGCCCAGCATCCGTTGCACGGCCAGCGCGCGCTCGGCCAGCCAAGGCCCCTCATAGAGCAGCTTCCCGGCGGCGAGGAAGGGGCCGAAGTCGGCTTGGGCCACATGGGCGCCCAGTGATTCCAGCGCCTTGACGGCCGCCTCGAACAGCTGCGGCGCTGCGGCGTCGTCCCATTGCAGTTGCGAGTCCTGGGGCACGGCAATGCGGAAGCCGGGCCGCGACGACACTTCGGGCCAAACGCTGTCCGACAGTTGGCGGGCGTAGGGGTCCGCCGGGTCCGGCGCCCGGGCCAGTTCGAACAGGACCGCCGCGTCCTCGGGCAGCAGCGCAAACAGGCTCACCGCATCAAGGCTGCGGCAGGCGGGCACCACGCCGCCACCGCTCAGCAGGCCGCGGCTGGGCTTTAGGCCCACCAGGTTGTTGAAGGCGGCGGGCACCCGGCCCGAGCCTGCGGTGTCGGTGCCCAGGGAGAAGCTGGCCAGGCCCAGCGCCACGGCCACCGCCGAACCGGCGCTGGAGCCTCCGGCAATGAAGTTGCGGTCGAACGCATTGGCGCAGGGGCCCCAGGGCGGCGGCGATCGGGTGCCGACCAGGCCGGTGGCGAACTGGTCCATATTGGTCTTGCCCACCGGCATCGCGCCGGCGTCGATCAGCCGCTGGACAACGAAGGCGCTGCGCGTGGGGGTGTAGGCCGCGGCTGGGCAAGCCGCCGTGGTGGGCACTTGGGCAAGGTCAATGTTGTCCTTGATGGCGAAGGGCACCCCGTACAGCGGCAAGGCCTCCGGCTCGGCGGCTTCCAGCCGCTCCAGATAGGGTGCCAGCTCATTCTCATCCAAGCGGTGGGTCCAGACGCCGGGCGCCGTCAAGTCCCGGTCGCGGCGCCGCAGGACGCCGGCCAGCTGGCTGGGCGTCAGCCGCCGCTCGCGATAGGCCGCGCGCAGCGAGGCCAGGGTCAGCGGCAATGGGGCTGGCTGCATCGCCTCATGCCTCAACGGGCAGCCGCTGCCCCGGCGTCCGCGGCAGGGCGGCTTGGGAATGCCGAAGCAGCCGCCTCACAGCGCGCCGATCCGCTGCGCCAGCCAGACCGAGGATGCCAAGGTCGCCAGCGCGGCCAGGGGCATTCGCACCCGGCTTTGGCCCCAGCGCTGCCGCAGCGGCCAGTGCAGCAGCAGCGCCAAAACGCCGATGAAGCCCAGTTGGCCGATCTCGACGCCGACGTTGAAGGCCAGCAAGGTCAACAGGAAGTTGCCGGGATCGACGTCCAACGCCCGCAGCGCGGTGGCGAAGCCCAGCCCGTGCAGAAGCCCGAACAGCGCAATCACCGGAACCCTGACCGCCAGCCTGCTTGGATGGCGCAGGTTGGCGATGGCCAGCCACAGTATGGAAGCGACGATCAGCGCCTCCACCCAGGCCGTTGGCACGGGCACCAGCCGATAGGCCGCCGCCGCCAAACTTAAGCTGTGGGCGAGCGTGAACCAGCTGACCAGCACCACGAGCTGCCGCGGGTTTTGGCAGCCCAGGTACAGGCACAGCAGGAACAGCAGATGATCCGGCCCCAGCGGCAGGACATGCACCAAGCCTTGAACCACGAAGGCCCCAAGCGCCGCGATTTGCGGGGAGCCGGTGGCCGGCTGGTTTGCGTAGGCTGGATTGGCGTGGCCGAGAAAGGGCGCGCTTTGCTGATTGGCGACCAGCAGGCGGGTGCGGCGGTTGTCTCCGGAGGCGGTCTCCAAGGTCAGCGCAATCGGCTCCTCAAAGGCGAAGCTGGACCGAAAGCGCACCTTGATCGGAAGCTGCGGATCGACGCTCAGCGTCAGCTCCAGCTCGGTCATCGGCCAACTGAAGCCGCTGGTGAACTGTTCCAGGCGATAGCCTTCGGGCGGCTCAACCCGGCGCAGGCGCGACCTCAGCCGCTGCCCGCGTTGGCTCACCTCAACGGCGTCCAGCAGCGCTTGCCAATGCGCTTGGTAGCTGGGGTGCGCGAGTGCGGCGCCGCCTAAGGCTGACAGCCGGTGATAGGCCGCAGCACCGCCTAGCTGACGCTGCAGATCCATGCGCATCACCAGCCTGAGCTCACCTGAGGGGTCCAAGCCGCCACGCACTTGGCTCATGTTCATCAAGTGCGCCAGCCCCTCGACGGGCCAAAGGCTTGCGGCCAGCAGCAGCGGCAGGCATTTACCAGACAACGGGATGGGTTCGCCCGCTGGTGACGTCCACGAAGCCGCCGGGGTTGTCCGCATAGGGCGCAACCAGTTGCCACTTCCAGGGCGAAGCCGTCAGAAAGGCGAAGCGCATGCGCTCCGGCAGGCCCGGTTGGCCGATCCACTCCATGCCGTCGGCGGCCGCAAACAAGGCCTCCACCTCGGCGGCCACCTCCGCCACCGGGCGCGCGGTCATCAAGCCGCCGATGTCCAGCCGGACGGTGGCGACCACCTTGCCGCCGCTGACCAGCGCCCAGCCGCCGTCCAGCTCCGCGACCGTGTTGACGGCCAGCGCCATTGCCGCATCGTCGTTGCCGAGCGCCCAAATGTTGTGGATGTCGTGCATCTGGGAACTGGCCAACGCCGAGCCTGGCGTCCTCGGCCCGACGTTGCGCCAGAACATGCGCGAAGTCGCCGCTTGGCCGTGGTAGCGATCCACCACCGCCACCTTGGCGATGCCGCGCCCCGGGTCGGCCAGCACCAGCCCGTCGGTGACCGGCATGGTGTCGCGAATGAAGTCCGGGTCGAAGCGGAACGGCTCCATGAGCGCGACGTTCACCTCGCTGCGCCCGGCCGGTGCGGGGATGGCGAAGTCCGCCGCCGTCACCTGGCGTCCCAGCGACATGGTTTGGCGCGCCCATGCCGGGTAGTCGATCCTGGGAATCGGCAGCAGGTACTCGGACCCCTTGCTGGCGAGCCGCCCGTTGGCGAACACCTGCGTGATCGAGACGGTGTCCGGATCGTCCAGCAGGACGATGTCGGCGAAGCGCCCGGGTGCGATGGCGCCGACCAGATGGTCGATGTGGAAGTGCCTAGCGGTGTTGAAGCTGCCCATCATGTAGGCGGTCTTGGCGGGCACGCCGGCTTCGATGGCCAGGCGGATGTTGTAGTCCATGGAGCCCAGTTGCACGGTGGCTGCGACGTCGCGGTCATCGGTGGTGACCGATATGTTGCTCCAATCCTCAATGCCCAGTTCCAGGAGCTTCGTGAACAACGGCCGCGTCGCGGTGGTGCGCACTTCCAGGAAGACCCCGCGGCGCAGTTTCTCCAGACCCTCATCCGCGAGCCGCACCTCGTGGTCTGAGGACAGGCCGGCGGCGGCGAAGGCGTTGATCTCGGCGATGCCGTGCAGGCCGCTGCCATGCCCCTCGACCACGCCGCGCTGATCCCAGGTGGCCTGAATCATCTCCCAGATGCGTTGGTTGCCGGGCGCGCCGGGGTTGCTGACGGCTGGCCAGTCCATGACTTCGCCCAGGCCCACCACGCGCAGGTCGGCGGCAAGGAAGTCGTGCATCTCCTGATAGCCGTAGTAGCCGGCGCCGCGCTCATAGACCGTGGGCGGCGTTGCCGACCCCACGGCGGGGAAGATCTTCAGCGGGCTGCCGGCATCCTCGGCCATCAGCCAAAAGTCGACGTTGTGCTTGCCGACGACGTTGGAGAGTTCGTGGGAGCCCTCAACGGTCCAAGTGTTGCCGCGGGGAATCACCAGCGCCGCCTCGTATTCCGGCGTCAGGTAGCTGCTTTCGATGTGCTTGTGCGATTCGCCGAAGCCGGGCACCGCCCATTGGCCGCTGGCGTCAAAGCGGCTGCCCGCCTCGCCCGGCCAAGCGCCCGTGGCGCCGACCCAGGCGATGCGCTTGCCCAGCACCACGATGTCCTGGGCCGGCTGCCACTCGCCGGTGAACACGTTCAGGACGGTGGCGTTGCTGATGATGAGATCGGCGGGCGCCCGGGCCAGCGCCACCTGGATCAAGGCTTGGCGCACGTGGATCTCCGGCCGCAGGACCATGGCGGTCTCGGCCGCCGCCAAGGGCAGCGCCAGCAGGGCCGCCAAACAGGCTAGCAGCGTCAACCGGCGACGCTTGGCGAGGGCGCCGGCGCTGGGTGGAGCCGGCGCCACGGCGATTGGGTTTGATTCGCGGCATCTCATCATTCCATCCTCGGGTCTGTGCGGGCTCAAGAAACGCTTACGCCATGATCGTGGGGCGGACTGCCAGCACATGGGACATGCTGGCAAAGGTGGTCAGGGCGGCGAGCGACTCCATGCGGAGGTTGGTGCCGCGTTCGCTGATGCTGAACCACTGGTCAAGCCGAGCGGCGAACGATGCTGGTGCTTGCTGGGCCAAGTTGGTGCGTTGGTGGGGGCGGTTTGCCTTAAGCCGTTGAGCCGTCAGTTGATGACAAAAGGCGAGTTCCATACCAAGCGAAGCCGCGCATGGGCTTGGCCGCAGCCTTTGGGATGACGGTGCTTGGCGATTCACAAGCTGGCCGAAGCCGCTTCTCCGTCGGCAATCCGTCGTATGTGGTCAGTCCGTCGGTCAATTTCCCGACGCAGCCTTCGCTCATCGTAGGTCAGCAGGCCGATGCCGTCGGTCACCTGTGCGCCGCCCACGTACACCTGCTTGAGGTTGCGCAAGCTGGCGGCCAGCACATAGGACGCCAAGGGATCGTACAGCGGCCCCGTGTCGGGCGAGCGCATGTCCACCAACAGGAAGTCGGCGAACTTGCCGGGCGCCAGGCTACCCACGTCGGTGTCGATGTTGAGCACCTTGGCGCTGCCAAGGGTGTGCAGGTAAAGCATGTCGTAAACTGACATCGCGTCCGCTCGCTGATGCAGGGCGCGCATGGTGTACAGGCCTATTCGCAGGTTCTGGTAGGGATCCGACACGTCGGTGCAGGATTGGTCGTCGAGCCCAACCGCCACCGGAATGCCCAGTTCGCGGTAGCGCACCACGTCGGCGATGCCGTCCGCGAGCCTGCCGTTGGACGTCGGCTGCCAGCTCATGCGGGCACCGGTCTCCTGCACGGCCGCAAGGATGTCGTCGTTCACATGGATGAAGTGCCCGAAAATGAAGTCCGGGCCGAGCGCGCCGGCTTCGAGGTACCAATTGAACTTCTCCTGTTGGACGGCCACCGCATTGGGGCTCTCCAGGAAATGGCTTTGGTTCATCAGCCCGTAGTCCCGCATGAACGCGGCCTCGAGCCGGGCCGTGCGGTGAGTCGGGGCGAACTGCTGCTGGCCGGATATCGCCATTTTGAAGAATTGATCATCCGCCATCATGGGCGTTGCCCATGCCAGCAAGGCTTCAAATCGCGCCCGAATGTCATCGTCGGTGCCGAGTTCCGGGAGCCAGACGCTGTTGATGAAGCGCAGGCCGGAATCGAGCTTGGCCCGAATCTGGTTCTCCTCAAACGGCCCTGGCTTCAGGGTGCCGGGCCCTTGGGCGATTGAGGGGTCGTCGCTGAGCTGCTCGTTGAGGCCGGAGTAGGTGAAGTCGTAGGCGGTGGTGATGCCGTTGCGCAGGAAGTCCAAGGCGCCGTGCAACGTGAACCAGTAGATGTCCTCGGCGGTAGTGTGCCGCAGGTAGCGGTCCCAAGCCTTGAACCAGCCATACAGGTTCTGGTCGTGGCCAAGGCCCCGGAGGGGGCTCATGTAGATGTGGCTGTGGGCGGAAATGAACCCCGGCGCGACAATGCGGCCAGCTGCGTCAATGACCCGGTTTGCGGTCAGTGCGGCGGGTGGGTCGCCTTGGCGCAGCTCCGTGATGCGCCCGGTGCCGTCAACGGTGAAGTAGCCCTCGAAAGGCGCCTCCTGGCCGGGTTCCATGGTGATCAGCAGCGCGTTCCTCACCAGCAGCTCGGGCCTGGCGTCCGCCGCCTGTGCGACCGGCAGCCAGGCCAGCGCCGCGCTCAGCCCAATGATCCCAACAAGTCCCCCGATTGGCATGCCACGAACCTCCCTTAACCAGCCTGCGGACTGCGCCATCTGCTTTAGCTGTTCACCACAGGCAAGTTCCAGGCCATCGGCGGGTTTGAGGAGTCTGGCTTCAGGGCGGACGATGGCCCGCATTTGCGGCCACGTAGTCCATCAGGCTTGGAATGCCCGGCAGCCAAGCGTCTCCTGCCTCCGGGGGCTTCCAGACGTAACCCAACGCCGCCAAGCGGTCGCGGCGGTCCAGGACTTGCCGGGTCGATGGGTCTGTTAGGGCTTCGCCGATCGCCGCGTTGAGTTCCAGGCTCCGCAAGGGCGCCGAGTTGTTGAAGGCGGCGGCCAAGTGAGCCGCAACCGGCAGCAGTTCCTGTCGTTCGAGCTCTTCGCGTCGATCTTCGTAGTAAGCCAATCGTTGCCGTCCAAACTCGGCTGCGGCGTTCTCCAGGGCCGAATTCGTCACTCGGGCGGTGCCTTCCGACCGGGCTGCCGCCCAAAGGGCGGCGCCCCACAGCTGGATGAAGTACGGGTAGCCTTGGCAGTCCCGAACCACCCGGTTCAAGGCGTCGGCGTCAAAGTCGATCGGGGGCTTCTCGTCGGCCATTGGCCTGGACAGCGCCAAGCCCGCCGCAGCCTCGTCCAAGCGACCGATCCCCAGCTTCTCCGCCCGGCTCCAAAAGGTGGCGGAAAGGGTGTTGAGATGCGCCTGCAGGCCAGGGGTGCCCGCCATGACCAGCAGAAAAGGCGCCTGCGCAGCAACGACCTGGGCGGAGTTCAACAACGTTTGGCCCACGTCCTGAGCCAGCACGTGGGCTTCGTCCAACAGCAGCACCAGCGGCCGCCGCGCGCAACGCAGGGTGAGAAGCGAGGTGAACGACTGGCCTTGGCCGTTGAGCTTCCAGCCCATTTTGCCGACCCCGACCGAGAAGGACATGGATTCGGGCAGCAGCGAGGCGAATCGGGAAGGCGGCATCAGCGCATTGGCCAGGGGATCGAGCCCCGGAATGTCGTTGGGTGTCAGCCAGACGACGTCAAAGTCCGGCTCGCCCGCTTCAATGGTGCGTTGCAGCCAGCGCAGCAGCGCCGTTTTGCCGTTGCCTCGAGGCCCGGAGAGAACCGCTTCGCGGGGCGCCCCGCGACCGGCCCAAAGGTAGTCCACCAGGTTGAGCAACCTGCGCTGCTCGTTTTCCCGGCCCGCGAGGCAGGGCGGCAAGCCGCCGCGTCCTGGCACGAAGGGATTGGGAGCTCGCTGTACCCTCATGGCGCCAGCATAGCAAAAGCCCCAATTAGTGCCATCACCAGCAGCGGCGCCACCACGACCACCCGCAGGGAGACCAGACCGGCCTGACCAATGGCACGGAGTGCAGCTTCCAGAGCAAAAAGGAGCCGGATCCAAGGCCGATCCTTCCCGCGAACAAGATGGGTGGGAGGCGGCGCTCGCTCAGGTGTCGCGTCACCAAACGCGATGAACGCTGAATTGATCGAATGCGGCGTCGATTGAAACAATGCCCAGGCCACGCGCCAAGGCTTGTGCGGCGAGCAGGCGGTCGAACGGATCGCGATGAGCGCCTTGCAATCGTCCGGCCCGCTCCGCGTCGTCAACGCTGATTGCCAGCTCGCTGAATCCTTGGCTGGCTATGTGCCCCGCCACATCAAGCGCCACTGGCTCGCGGCCGGGGAGTTTGCCGATTCGAAACTTGGTCGCGATTTCCCAAGCCGTGGCCGCGCTGACCAAAATCTCGTTCTCGGGTTCCGCAATGGCGCGGCTTGCCGGCGCGGACAATCGGCCGCTGTCGGAAAGCCACCAGAGAAACGCATGGGTGTCCAGCAGAAAGGACAACTTACTGGCCTTCCCAGGCGGCAAGCTCGTCCCTGGAAAGCGGGTCGAAGAAACTGTCCGGGACGTCCAGCTTCCCTTTCAGGACATCGGGTTGGCGCTTTCCCCGAGGCTTGCAGACAACCAGGCGCACAACAGGCTCGCCACGACGTGCGATCACCACGTCGTCGCCCGCTTCCGCGCGAACCAGCAGGCGGGACAGCTGGGATTTGGCCTGATGAACATTGACAATGTACATGGATGTTCGCCTATTCCGCATATCTAGCTAGAAACATAGCTAAATTTTTCAGTTGGTCAAGGGTTTGCCCTGCTCGGTGCGCTGTTGCCAACAGCAGCGTTTCCGGCGTCAGGTCGGCCAGCCGAGCTCCAGCGGCCAATAGGCGCGGAGTTTCGCGCCAGCGAAACTCCAACGCACCCGCAAAGC
>JAPOTD010000094.1 GCA_026709365.1 Gammaproteobacteria bacterium | reverse complement strand
GCGGCGGAACACTTGGCATCACAGCGCCGCAATAGGCCGGGCTCCCAGCCGGCACTTGGAAGGACGCGAGCATGCGAAAGCGCTCCTTGCCGTGCTGGAAGGCGCGGGCTTGACGCGAGGAGAAGGAGCGGCCGTCGCGCACCCGCTCGATGGCGATCTCCACTGGCGCATCGACGTCGCCCGGGCGCAGAAAGGCCGCGTGCAGGGCATGGCAGGCGCGATCATCGCCAGCGGTCGCTTGGGCCGCCATCAGGCATTGGGCCAGGAGCTGCCCGCCAAACAGCGCATCGCCCTTGTCCGGGGCGGGCGGGGCCAAGAAGCGATCGTTCCCGCACGGCTCCAGCACCATCAAGTCGCCAAACGTCATGCCCACGCGAAAATCCAATGCCAGGCGGCGGACGCGAAGCCTTGGCGGCCACTCAAGCGGGACGACACAAGCCAAGGCGGGCCGCAACCCCCCAAGCAGGCTTTCAACATGTCCCCGGACATAAGTTCATCCTATCACGCCCAATTCCTTGTTCACGGCTAGCGCCCAAGCGGCTGCCGCGTCCTTGAGACGGATACGCCAACCATCGGCTAGGCCAAGCGGCGCGCCTTGAGCTCGCCGTCTCAAAGGCCAAGCGCCTTGGGGTCGGGGGGCTCCCGCCCACTTCAACAGGCGTTTCGCGCCCGCGAAGCGGCTACGACTCGCGCAGGCCAGTGAGGAGTCATGGCCAAGCTTCGCAGCGTCTGCGCTGACAGGCCGGGCCATCGCGGAGTTTGGCGCCAGCCAAACTCCATACGCGAGCCGCAGGTTCGCGCAGGTTCGGGTTACACTGCCCCTTCACTCAACAGGCAAAGGACCGTTCATGAAGCTTGGCATTGGCATTGGCCCCTTAGGCCCACCCGGCGGTGCAAACATCGTGGCGGCGGCCAAGGAAGCCGAATCCCTCGGCTACGACACCATCTGGTGCCCGGAGATCTATGGCGCGGACTGCTTCACGCCCCTGGCTTGGATCGGTGCCCAAACCGAGCGAATCAATCTCGGCACCTCGATCATGCAGATTTCCGCCCGCACCCCCGCCAGCGCCGCCATGCATGCGGTGGCCTTGGACTACTTATCCCAAGGCCGGTTGATTCTCGGCATCGGCGTCTCCGGCCCGCAAGTGGTGGAGGGCTGGTACGGCCAGCCTTATCCCAAGCCCTTGGCCCGCACCAAGGAGTGGATTGAGATTTTCCGCAAGATCGTCTCCCGCAAGGAGCCGGTCGCCTTCGACGGCGAGCACTACCAACTGCCGCTGCCCGGCGGCACCGGGCTCGGCAAGCCGTTGAAGCTGATCCTGCATCCGGCGCGCGAGCACATCCCGCTCTACCTCGGTGCCGAAGGGCCGAAGAACGTGCGGCTCGGCGTAGAGCACTGTGACGGCTGGATACCCATGTTCCTGTCGCCCTACCGCATGATGGAGGTCTATAAGGATGCCATGGACCGCCGTGCCAAGGGCTTCGAGATCGCCGCCGTGGTGCCGGTCATCGTCGATGACGACCTTGACCGGGCGATGGCGGCGGTGAAGCGGGACGTCGGCTTCTACGTCGGCGGCATGGGCGCCAAGAACTTCAACGTCCACAAGGACCACGTCACCCGGCTCGGCTTCGGGGCGGAGGCTGAGCGGGTTCAGGAGTTGTTTCTGTCCGGCAAGCGCGACCAGGCCATCGCGGCGGTGCCGGACCAGCTCTGCGACGAAATCGCGCTGATCGGCCCCAAGGCGCGCATCCGCGAACGCCTTGCGGCTTGGCGGGACAGCCCAGTCACCATGTTGACGGTCGGCTCCTCCGATCCCGAAACCCTGCGCTTCATGGCCGAGGAGGTGCTCTGAGCTGAACGTCCGGCGTCCTTGGGGGTCGGGAGCCGCCGGGGCACGACGGCGCCTCGCGTCGGCCCCCGCGCCCGCATCTCGGGATGCTTCGCCGCTGGCCTTGCGGCAGGCGGCGGGAATCCACTTGATCGACCGTCATCAAACTGTAACTTTCCCCCCATAAGGTGCGCGTCACCTCAATCCTTGGACATTCGGGTGGCGCCATCAGCGATCAGTTCACGGCTCGCGCTCCCCAGCGCCTTAGCCCTAGCCCTCAGCGTGGGTGCGTTCGCCGATGAACCCGCCGGCAGCGCACTTACCCGCGCCGACCCCAGCCGCGGCAACATCTGCTTCGGCGGCTTGGAGCATGGCAAACTCATCCCAGCCGACGACGAGATCGACAATCCGTTTCGCCAAACCACGTTGTCGGCCTGCTCGGCGGACGGCGGTTCGCCAACCTTCCTGCCGGAACTCAAGCCCAAGGTGCCCGACGGGACACTGACCTGACGCAGGCTCTTGATCGGACTGGCTTTGACGGACCAGTCAACTGTCTTCCCCAATTTCCCCTCCCCCGCTGCGATTTCAGCGAATTCGCACAACCCTTGGGGATATCGCCCATAGCTTCTGCGGCGGCGACCTCGCTACGGTGTGCGGGTTCAAGAACCCAATCAACGCCCTGCACGGGAGGATGCCGAAATGGAATACACCTACACCCCCTTCTACGCCTATCCGGACAACGTCAAGTGCGCCATCGCCAAGCTGGTTCGCCGCTACGGCGAACATTGGCATCGGCAGCTCGACTTCGACGACATGATCCTGGTGCCCCAGGAGTGGGTGGCCGACAAACGCAAGCGTTTCGCCGACCTCATTTGGGCGGTGCCCCTCAAGATGGGGGCTCGCCAACTGGTGGGGGCCACCCACTTCATCCTGATACTGAAAATCCAGAGCACGGTGGTGCCGGACGCGGTTCCGCGCATGCGCCGCTACCGTGAGCTGCTCCACTTGGAGTTGGATCGCCGCCGCGCCTTCGGGGCCCCCGACAACCCACCGCTGCTCGCGCCCACCCTGAGCTACCACGGCGAGGAGCCTTGGACCCTGGCCCCCGAGGACGCCAGCCACCTGCTGGTCGGCCAGCCGCGCTTGGTCGAATGGGGCGGCGAAGGCAGCGAGCCCAAAGTCCTGGCCCGCGGCAAGCAGCCCACTGGACCGCTCTGGAACCAAGCGCAGGACGTTCGCGAGGCGGCCGGCACGGACAGGCCTGCCAAGGTCGGGAAAGCCCCATGACAGCGTCCGGTTGGCACAAGCCGAGGCATGAAGCCCACAAATTTAGGCCGAGGGGTTGAATTCCACACCGATGCCCCCAAGAAATAGGCCTCGGGCGGTGAATCCGGAGGCCTTTTGGGGGCCAAGAAACATACCGAGCCTGACCTGAGCGAAAAGCGCGGAGTTTCGCGCCAGCGAAACTCCAACGCGAACCAAGGGTTCGCGCGGGCAGACCACAGGGCGGCAATGGGTGTAGAATGCCCGCTGCCAAGTTAATTCGGCAAACACTGCGATGTCGGAACGCGAAACCATGTCAACCAACGTACTCTCGCTGCAAACCCTCTCCCCGGGAGCGGACTTGGACAGCTACGTGCAGACCATCAGCGCCTTCCCCATTCTCTCCCCGGAGGAGGAAAAGGCGTTGGCCGAGCGCTTCTACCACGACAACGACCTTGAAGCCGCCCGCCAGCTGGTGCTCTGCCATCTGCGCTTCGTGGTTCACTTGGCCCGCTCCTACAAGGGGTACGGGCTGCCCCAAGCAGATCTGATCCAAGAAGGCAACGTGGGGTTGATGAAGGCCGTCAAGCGTTTCAACCCACAGGTGGGCGTGCGGTTGGTGTCCTTCGCCGTGCATTGGATCAAGGCCGAAATGCACGAGTACATCCTGCGCAACTGGCGCATTGTCAAGGTGGCCACCACCAAAGCCCAGCGCAAGCTGTTCTTCAACCTGCGCAGCGCCAAGAAGCGCTTGGCTTGGCTCAACGCAGCGGAAACCAAGGCCGTGGCCGACGAGTTGGGCGTGCCCGAAGCGGAAGTCTCGCGCATGGAAAGCCGGCTGGCCGGAGTGGACGTTGCCTTCGACGGCGTGGATTCGGACGATGATGCCAGCGCTCCGGCCCACTATCTGCCAGCCAGCAGCGCCGACCCGGCCGATCTGGTGGCCAGCGAGGACTGGCTTGACGTCTCCCGTGCCCGGCTGGGCCAAGCCATTGCCAACTTGGACGAGCGCAGCCGGGACATCATCCGAGCGCGCTGGCTGGATGAAGACAAGACCACCTTAATGGACTTGGCCGAGCGCTACGGCGTCTCCGCGGAGCGCATCCGCCAACTGGAGAAGAACGCCCTCAAGAAGCTGAAGGCCGCGGTGGCCATTGACGAGGCGCCGGACCAGCGCGACCGAGCGGCCGCTTAGGCCGCAATCCCCCCCTTTCCGCAGCCCTCACTGCACAAACGAACCCTTCCTGCCCCGATGGATGGGAACGCCTTGCCACCTGCAAAGAGCGAAGCTTCGCTCACGCAAAACCACAACGGACCAAAGATGCGCCGCCGGGGCCGCATGACCCAAGGCCAGCGGCGGGCGCTTGAGCAACTGGCCCCGCGCTACCTCGTCGATCCTGAACCAAACCAATGGCCAGACGTCTTCGGACGCAACGCGCCGCTTGGCGTCGAGATCGGCTTCGGCATGGGACAGGCCACCTTGGAATGGGCCGCTGGCCAACCCCAACTCAACATCGTGGGCATCGACATCTACCGGCCCGGCATCGGCGCCTTGCTGGCCGGCATTGAGCGATTGAGCCTGCCCAATCTGCGCCTGCTGGAGGGGGATGCGGCGCTGCTGCTCGACAGCAAGTTTGAGGCGGGCAGCCTTGATGAGGCGCGCATCCTCTTCCCGGACCCGTGGCCCAAGAAGCGCCACCACAAACGCCGCCTGATCCAACCCGGCTTTGTCCGGCTGCTGGCTTCCCGGTTGCGGCGCGGCGGGCGGCTGCTGCTGGCCACGGATGCAGCGGAATACGCCGAGTGGATGGCGGACGTGTTGGCGGCGGAGCCGGCGCTGGCGGTGGCCGCGCCAGCCGGCGAACGGCCCACCACCCGCTTTGAGGACCGGGGACGGCGCTTGGGCCACCGCATCCACGACCTCGCCTATCAGAGGAAGAACTGAACGAGTCGGTCGAGGTGCCGAAGTCCGAAGGCGGTGGCGCGAATTCGGTTCGGCTCCGTCAGGCCATAGGCTGTGGTGCGCACCCAAATCGGCGCCACCGAAGACCAAGGCAACCCGCAACGGTCGGTGAAGGCCTGCCGTTCGACGCCCTCCACCAAGCGCAGCGCGTTCATCATGAATTCGCCCGGCAGTTCCCGGCTCGGCACCGGCGCCTCCATCGCCGTGCCGGGGCTGTCAAGATACAAGCGCGGCTGCCGGGGCTTGCTGGTGCGGACCGTCTCCCCATCGCGGCGGCGTTTTCCCGCCGCCCCGGCGCCAATGCCCAAGTAGTCGCCGAAGGTCCAGTACCCCAGATTGTGGCGGCACTCGGCACCAGGCCGGGCATAGGCCGAGACCTCGTAGCGCCGGTAGCCTGCGTTGGCCAGCAGGGCGCGGCCCGCCTGCTCCATGGCGGCAATGGCGCCCTCATCCGGTATGGGGGGCGGGCGAACGGCGAAGGCGGTCTTGGGCTCGATGGTCAGTTGATACCAGCTTAGGTGGTCGGGGTCCAGCGCAACTGCCCGTTCCAGGTCGGCCAAGGCCTCATCGGGGCTTTGTTCGGGCAAGCCGTACATCACATCCAAGTTGATGTTTTCAAAGCCGCCGGCGCGAGCTTCGGCGACCGCCCGCTCGATCTCCTCCGGCCCGTGGATCCGGCCCAAGCGGGCAAGCATGGCGCCGGAGAATGACTGGGCGCCGATGGACAGGCGGTTGACCCCGGCCTGCCAATAGGCCCCGAAGGCGCCGCGCTCCACCGCCCCCGGATTGGCTTCCATGGTTATCTCGGCGCCCTCGGCCAGCCGGGGCCGCACTCGGTCGAGCAAGGCGCGGATCGCGGCGGCGGAAAACAGGCTCGGCGTGCCGCCGCCCAGGAACGCCGTCGCAAAGCGCAGATCCCCGGCATTGGCCGCAAAGTCTTCGGCGAGCGCCTCAAGGTAGCCGTTCTCATCCAAGGCCCCAGCCAAGGGGTGGGAGTTGAAGTCGCAGTAGGGGCACTTCTTGACGCACCAAGGAAAGTGGACGTAAAGGCCGGGGCCCGGCAAGGGGTTCATGGCCAGCCCCGCTCGCCCAGCTGCGGGAGCAGGCTTGCTCACGCGGCAGTGTGCGGCCTGCGGGGACCGGGTTCCCTCCCGTGCGCTCATCGCCAGCCCCGCTCGCCCAGCTGCGGGAGCAGGCTTGCTCACGCGGCAGTGTGCGGCCTGCGGGGACCGGGTTCCCTCCCGTGCGCTCATCGCCAGCCCCGCTCGCCCAGCTGCGTGAGCAAGGCGGCGACCGCTTGGCCGCGATGGCTCAGGGCGTTCTTCTCCTCAGGGGCAAGCTCCGCCGAGGTGCGGTCCAGATGGGGAATCAGGAAATGGGGGTCGTAGCCGAAGCCGCCCTCGCCTCTCGACTGGTCGATGATCCGCCCCCGCCAGGTTCCGGTGGCCAGCACGGGGGCAGGGTCGTCAGGCCGCTCGATGAAGACCAAGGCGCAGTGGAACCAAGCGGCGCGGTTGCCCGTCGCGGCGAGCGAGCCGATCAGTTTTCGGTTGTTCTCCGCGTCGGTGGCGTCGTCGCCCGCGTAGCGCGCGGAGTACACGCCGGGTGCGCCGCCCAACGCCGGAACCACCAAGCCCGAGTCGTCGGCGATGGCCGGCAGCTTGGCGCTGCGGCTGGCGTGGCGGGCCTTTTGCAAGGCGTTTTCGATGAAGGTCACCCCGGTTTCAGGCGCCGCCGAGATGCCGAGTTCGCCTTGGGCGATCAGCCGGAGTCCGATGGGGGCCAGCAGCGCCGCCATCTCCCGGAGCTTGCCCGCATTGCCGGTCGCCAGCACCGCCTGCGTTGTTAGGTATCCATCCATCTCGTGGCGGAACGGCGCTGTGCGCGGCCTGAAGCAGCCGCTCGGAAACTCTGGACGAAACAGACATCATGCTTAATTGTTTCGTCTTTGGTTTGCCGCCAATTGAAGGAGGGTGTGTTGGAGTGCCCTCCAAACGCAAAGCGCTGAAACATCTCCCCTTTCTCTGCGGCTGTATGCTTTACCGCGTTTGCGTCGATCAGGAAGGTCATGGGGCGGCATCACGCCAGAAGTCGCGGGGGCGTTCGAGATCGATTCCCTCAAGCGGCGCCGAGGCCAGCAATGCCTTGAGCCCTCTGGGACGCGGCGGGGCCATCCTCTCGCGCAGAACGGCGCGCGCCTCGGTCTCACGCTCGGGATCGACCAGTGCTGTGGCGACATTGCGCACGAGCGCGGCATCCTCCTTCCGTACCTGGATTTCGAGACGCACGAATCCCTGCCGCTGGCGGCGCTTGCGCGGCCGGGTGACGGGAGAAGGTTCGGTGCTGGTCATGGCATCCTCCGTTTCCGGAAAGCGTACCGGAAAAAACGGGAGCATCACAATCGGGGATCGTCTTGGGGCGCACGGATCGTCCTAGCGATGCGGTCTCGACCAAATGTCGCTCCAGCACCTGATTCAGGAAGGCGAGCAGGTCGCGCCCGCATTGGTCCGGGGCCACGTCGTATTGGCGCAGCAGGCTCCCGCACAGTTCGGCCACGCGGCGACCGGGCTCCAGCAACTTCCCGGTCCGGGCAGCGATCGGGGTTTCTTGCTAAAGTGCCGAGCATGGCACTGGTCGAAGAAAACTACCGGGACGACTCCAAACTGCGCGACCAAGATGCCGTCGATGCGGAGCGGTACCTGTCGATGCGGGACCGGGCGCCGGCAAACGGGCGCGGCGTGCCCTTCTTTTCAGGACGCGAAGCGGAGATCGGCGCCTTCCGGGAGATGGCCAACAGCCTGTCGCAGGGCTTGGCCGCCAACGCTTCGATCGTCGTGCAGGGTCCGCCCGGCGTGGGCAAGAGCGCCCTGATGTGCCAGTTCATGGAGGAGATGCGGTCCCTGCCGTCGGCCGGGGGGCGGCGGTGGCTGCCCGTGCCGCTGTCCGCGGGCGACGCGGAATCGCCGCCGGACATCGCCGACGCGATCGACGCGGCCATCGTCTCCAGGCTGGCGGCGGACCTGCTGGCGTCGGAATCCGCCGAGGCCAGCCTCCTGGAAAGGCTCAGCGACTATTGGGGCAGGCTCGAGCCGGCGGGGGCGAGGGCTAGGGCCAGGGAGTTCCTGGACCGGGGCGGAAGCGTGCTGGGCTTCTCGCTGGGCGCCTCGCGCGAGGGACCGCCAAGGTCCGTCGCGCAGGCGGCTGCGCGGCGTCCCGCCTGGCAGTCCTGGCAGATCGTGCTCATGATCGACGAGGCGCAGGGCATCCGGCCCGGCGAGCCCAACGCGGGCGGCGGGACCTTGAGCGCCCTGCACCAGGGCATCGTCAGGGCGCCGGTCTCGTTCTGCGCCTTCGGCCTGCCCGGAACGCTGCTGGCGGTGGGCGATGTGGGCGTTTCCCGTCTGGCGGACGGTCGGAGCATCCACCTTCGGGGGCTCGACGACCGGGCCGCCAGGCAGACGGTTGACCGGTGCTTCAACGCCTTCGGCGTGCGCGGCGGCGCGGCTTGGCGCGAGGCGATTCTGGCCCGCGCCGCCAACTGGCCGCAGCATCTGGCCGTGTACCTCAACGCCGCCGTCCGCCAGCTTCGCGAGGCCAGCCCCGAGCGCATGGACGCGGCGGATGCCGATCTCAAGGCCGCCATGCACGAGGGCGACAGGGCGCGAGCGAACTACTACCGGCAGCGTATGGCGCGGCTGACGCGCCGCAACATTGAATTCGGCAATCTGGCTAGGGGTCTCGCTCCGCTTTTTGAGGACCGCGAATCACGGCTCCCCGCCGCCGCCCTAACAAAAACCGTCAGGGCGGTATCGCCGGATTGGTCGGACGCGGACATCACGCGGTTCGTGCAGGATGCCGAGCACAGCGGATTCCTGGCGCATGCGGACGACGAAGATGCCTACTTGATGCCCATCCCCTCGTTCGCCCGATACCTGCTCGGCGACGGGTAGGCGACTGGCGCCTTCCTCAAGGAAGGTGCCCTACTCCTCGGCATAAAGGCGCTGCTGAAAGTTCAGGTTGAAGGGGCTGGCCTCCGACGGCGTGATGGTCAGCGAGAAGCGCAGCACCTCCTGGTCCGCGTGGCGGACTTCGGCCAGATAGTACACCGCATCACCCTCGCGCACTTCCTTGAACGTCAGGGGCGAGACTTGGCCGAGCAGGTTCTTGGCGTGGCCGACGATGGCGCAGGCAGCGCCCCTGCCCGACTCATCGAGCACCGAGATGTTGACGATGGCCAGCCCCGGCCCCCGGCGCAGGCCGTATTGCTGGGCGAGGCTGGCTTGCACGAAGGTGCTCGGAAAGACGACGTAGTGTACCTCGAAGCCGCCAAACCGCTGCATCTGCTCGCCGGCTCCGATGCCGGGCAGCAGGAGCAGCGCCCAAGCCAAGCCCTTCAGCGGCTGCATGGAGGCCTGCCCAAGCGGTAGAAGGCGATGGCGCCGAAGAGATTGGGCATCAGGTTCATCAACGGGCGGTTGCGATGGTCGGCACCGGCCACGAAGCGCTGGATGATGCGCAATCCCTTGTCCCGCACCAGCCGCTCGAAGTCCTTGACGGTACACAGGTGAATGTTGGGCGTGTCGTGCCAGTCGTGGGGCAGGTGCCGGGCCATCGGCATGCGGCCCTTGAGGAGCAGGTGCCAGCGGCTGCGCCAGTGGCCGAAGTTCGGGAAGGTGACGATGCACTCCTGGCCGATGCGCAGCATTTCGTCGAGCACCAGCACGGGCATCCGCACCGATTGCAGGGTCTCGGTCATCACCACCATGTCGAAGCTGTCGTCCGGAAAGTTGGCCAGGCCCTGGTCGAGGTTCTGCTCGATCACGTTCACGCCCTTGCCCACGCAGATGGCGATGTTGTCCGGATCAACGTCCAAGCCGTAGCCGTTGACCTGCTTTTCGGCCCGCAGCCCGGCCAGCAACTCGCCTTCGCCGCAGCCGAGGTCAAGCACTCGGGCGCCGGGGTTGACCAGATCGGCGATGATCTTCAGGTCAGGACGCATCAGCGCTCCCCGCCTCGGCGGCTGCGGCCAGACGATCCATGTAGGCCTTGAGGACGCCGACGTAGCGCGGCAGCGGCAACAGGAAGGAGTCGTGGCCGTGCGCGGAGTCGATGACGGCGCTGACCACGTTTTTGCCGGCCGCGATCAGCGCATCGACAATCTCCTTGGAGCGCGCCGCCGAGAAGCGCCAGTCGGTGGAGAACGAGAGCACCAGAAAGTCGGACTGAGCCCGCCGGAGCGCGGCCACCAGATCGCCGCCGCACTCGCCCGCAGGATCAAAGAGGTCCAGCGCCCGGGTCATCAGCAAGTAGGTGTTGGCGTCAAAGCGCCGGGCAAAGCTGCGCCCCTGATGGCGCAGGTAGCTCTCCACCTGAAATTCCACGCCGCGGGCCGTGCTGAGATTGCCGGACTTCAGCTCGCGGCCGAACTTCTGCCCCATGCCGGAATCGGACAGGTAGGTGACGTGGCCGATCATCCGCGCCAGGCCAAGGCCCTGCTCCGGGTTGGCATCGGCTGAGCGGAAGCGTCCGGCTAGGTAGTTCGGGTCCGACGTGATGGCTTGACGGGCGATTTCGTTGAAGGCGATGTTCTGCGCGGAGAGCTTGGCGGCGCTGGCAATCAGCACCGCGGCGCCCACCCGCGCCGGCTCATCAATGGCCCACTGCAGGGCCTGCATGCCGCCGAGGCTGCCGCCCACCACTGCCGCGAAGCGCTCGATGCCCAGATGGTCGGCCAGCAGGGCTTGGCTGCGCACCCAGTCCTTGACGGTCACGGCAGGGAAGGCGGGGCCGAAGGCCTCGCCGGTCGCCGGATCCACGGTGGCGGGCCCGGTGCTGCCGTGGCAGCCGCCGAGGTTGTTGGGCGAGACGACGAACAGGCGGTCGGTGTCCAGCGCCTTGCCGGGGCCGATGCAGGCATCCCACCAGCCGGGCTTGGCGTCCGCCTCGGCGTGGTAGCCGGCGGCATGGTGGCTGCCGGACAGCGCATGGCAAACCAGCACCGCGTTGCTGCGCGCGGCGTTGAGCTGTCCGTAGGTCTCAAAGACCAGTTCAAAGCCGTCCAGGGATTCGCCGCACTGCAGCCCAAACTCGCCGGGAACGCGCAGGCGCTGCGGGGTGACGATGCCCACGCTGCCTTCGTGTGCGAAATCTCTGGCCATGCTGGTTTTGGTTTGGGAAAAGCGGGCTAAAACACCGCGCCGAACAGTTGGGGCAGGATGCGCTGCACGATCCCCAGCAGCAGAATGACGAGGATGGGCGAGAAGTCCAACCCCCCCATCGGCGGGATGATGCGCCGCGCCGGCGCCAGGATCGGTTCGGTGATTTGGTGCAGCAGCTGCAGCGCCGGATGGTAGCGCCCCTGAACGAGGAAGCTGGCGATGATGACGATCAGGATGCTCCACCAAAAGAGATCCAGGAAGCGCAGCAGAACGTGCAGCAGGCTGCCGGTGAGGAGCTGCAGCGGGGCGCTGCCCATCGATCCGGCGATGAGGCCCAGCGTGAAGAACATCAACCCTGCCGTCACCCAAGCGGCGACGAAGGCGGCCAAGTCCAGGTTCCGGTACGCGGGCAGCACGGCTCGCAGCGGGCGCAGGATCGGGTCCGTGGCCTTGACGATGCCTTGGGAGATGGGGTTGTAGAAGTCAACTTGGCAGGCCTGCAGCAGGAAGCGCGCCATGAAGCCGAAGCAGACTATCTCCAGCAGAAACTGGACGACGAAGTAGAGCACGCTGTTCATGGGGCTTGGAACGCCTGTGCAAGTTCCTTGGACCGCCCGCAGGCAGCGCCTATGGCTTCGACCAGGGCTTGGTCCGTCCGGTGATCGCTTAGGGTGTTGAGCGCAGCCTCCGTGGTGCCGCCCGGGGAGGTCACCCGGCGGCGCAGTTCGGCGGGCGACTGCGCCCCTTGCCGCGCCATGAGCGCCGCCCCCAAGGCCGTCTCAATGGTCAGGGTTGCGGCTAGGCCGTCGGGAAGCCCAAGCCCGCGGCCAGCCGCGATCATGGCCTCCATCAGATGAAAGAAGTAGGCCGGGCCGCTGCCTGAAACCGCGGTGACCGCGTCGAGCAGCGCCTCGTCGGCCACCCAAACCGTCTTGCCGACCGCCGCCAGGATGCGCTCGGCCAGCGCGCGCTGCCGCTCGCTGGCGGCGGCGTTGGCGCACAGCGCCGTGACCCCGGCGCGCAGCAGTGCCGGGGTGTTGGGCATGGTGCGCACAATGGGCTGAGCCGCTGCGGTGGCGGCGGCGATGCCGGCGATGGGCACGCCGGCGCAAATGGACACCAGCAGCTGATCGGTCGGCATCTGAAGCTCCTGCAACACCGTTGGCAGCGCCTGCGGCTTCACCGCCAGCACCACCACGTCGGCCCGGTCAACGGCATCCTGATTGCGCTCGACGGCACTCGCCCCCAAGCTGGCGACGGCCTCGCGGCAAGCGGCGTCCGGGTCGCTCGCCACGAGGCGGCCCGCTTCGTGGCCGGCATCGATCAGTCCGCGCAACAGGCACTGGGCCATGTTGCCGCCGCCGATGAAACTGATTTGTGGAAGGTCCAAATTCCGCTTCCGTTCGCCGCTTGGCTTTCGCTGGTCCATGCCTGATGGCGACCAAGGGGACATTCTGCCCTTGTTCGGCCCGGAGGTTAAGCGGGAATTCGCGGCAAGCCGTAGGTCAAGACCGACGACGTGGGCGGCGGTTCAGCTTGACTCGCATGGGCCAGCCATCCAGCTGTGCAAGAATCCAACTGAACCACCAACCTAACGCGGCCCGAAAATCGCCGTGCCCACCCGAACTTGGGTCGCCCCGGCGGCGATGGCGGCCTCCAAGTCGCCGCTCATGCCCATGGACAGCACATCCCAACCGTCGCCGCCCCGGCCGGCCAAGCCCTCAAACAGGGTGCGCGCCCGCCGGTAGCTCGACTGCGCGTCCCCAGCCCTTTCCAGCACCGCCATCAACCCCCTGAGCCGCAGTCCATCCAGACCGCGCATGGCATCAACCAGCGCGCCGACCGCATCCGGCGCCACGCCGCCCTTGGCTGGGTCGTCGTCAATGTTGACCTGCACCAGCACGTTCAATGGCGAACCGTCGGCCCGGTGCCCGGCCAGGCGGCGGGCGATCTTGAGGCGGTCCACCGTATGCACCCAGTCAAAGTGGCGGGCGATCAGGGCGGTCTTGTTGGACTGAACCCGACCGATGAAGTGCCAGCGCAGCGGCAGGCCAGCCAAGGCCTGGATCTTGGCGGCGGCTTCCTGGGCGTAGTTTTCGCCGAAGTCGAGCTGTCCGGCACGGTGCGCTTCGGCAACGGCAGTGGCGGGCTTGGCCTTGGAGACGGCGATCAGGGTGACGCTCTCCGGGGCCCGCCCGTGCAAACGGGCGGTGCGGGCAATGCGGTCGCGCACCGCGCCAAGATTGTTGGAAATGCCGTCGGCCAAACGAACCGCCAATGTCTTACGAACGTGTGGGAGGCAACGTACAGACTTTGGCTTGCCAATACAAAACAATGGGCCTATGCGCGAATGCGCACCTTCGGCGCCGGGCGGTTCGCGCTGAGCCGGGCGGGGAATTCCCCGGCCTGCTCCGGAGCAGGCCAACGGCTCGAATTCGACAGTGGACGAAAAGGACGTCGAACATGAATTTGGATAGGTTGCTCAACTTGGCCGTCGAACGCGCGGCTTCGGACCTGCACATCAGCGCCGGGCTGCCGCCCATGGCCCGCCTTGATGGCGAACTGCACGCCCTTGACGGCGCGCCGCTTGAAGGCGGCGAGGTAAGCGCAGCCATCACGGCGTTGATGAACGAGGCCCAACGAAGCGCCTTTGCCGCCAGCGTGGAAGCGGACTTCGCCATGGAGCTGCCCGGCGTCTCGCGCTTCCGGGTCAACGCCTTCCACCATCGCCGGGGGCCGGCGGCCGCCTTCCGCGCCGTTCCTTACGCAGTGCCGAGCCTCGGCAGCCTGGGGTTCGGCGACGTCTTCCAACGGCTTTGCCGAGCGCCCCGGGGGCTGGTGCTGGTCACCGGCGCCACCGGATCCGGCAAAAGCACCACCCTGGCGGCGATGATCGACTTCATCAACACCGAGCGCCGCTCCCACATACTGACCATTGAGGATCCGATAGAGTTCGTTCACCCGGCCAGGAACTGCCTGGTCCACCAACGCGAGGCGCACCGCCACACGCCGGGCTTTGCCGAGGCGTTGCGGGCGGCGCTGCGGGAGGATCCGGACATCATCATGGTGGGCGAGATGCGCGACCGGGAGACGATCAGCCTGGCGCTGACCGCCGCGGAGACCGGACACTTGGTGTTAGGCACCCTGCACACCCCCTCGGCCGCCGGGACCGTCAACCGCGTGGTGGACGTGTTTCCCGCTGGCGAAAAGAGCTTGGTGCGCTCGATACTCGCCGAGTCCCTGCAGGCCGTCATCGCCCAAACGCTCATCAAGCGCCGGGGCGGCGGCCGCATCGCCGCCCACGAAATCATGGTCGGCACCAGCGCGGTGCGCCACCTAGTGCGGGAGGACAAGATCGCCCAACTCTATTCGGCCATGCAGTCCGGCCGCGCCGCCGGCATGCAGACCCTGGACCAGCACCTGCGCCAACTGGTGGACGTCGGCCTGATCAGCCGTGAAGCGGCGGCGCGCAGCGCCCGGGATGGCGATAGCCTTTAGCCGTTCAACCAAGTTTCCGCGATCAGGGCGGCGGCGACCGAGTGGCTGTCGCCGTCCGGCTGCAGGCGTTTCGCCTCGCGGGTGCTCAAGCGCTCGTCGATCAGCTCGACCGGCTGCGCATGGCGGTTGCGCAGGACGGCGGCGAAACGCCGCGCCCGTTCGGCCATTTCGCTGACCGTGCCGTCCATGTTGAGCGGCAGGCCCACCAGCAGGCGGTGCGGCCGCCATTCGCCGATGGCGGCGTCGAGCAGGCGCCAGTCCGGAACTCCATCCCGGGCAGCGATGGCGCCTAGGGGAGTGGCGGTGCGGGAGACGGTTTGGCCGACGGCTAGGCCAACGTGCTTGAGGCCGAAATCGACGGCCAGCACCGTTTCAGGCATCGCCCATTTGGCCCGACATGAGGCGAAAATCGAAGCCGAGCAATCGGGCGGTCGCGTCAATGCGGTCCTCAAACGGCACGTCGAAGAGAATCTCGTTGTTGGCCGGGCAGGTCAGCCAAGCGCTGTCCGCCAACTCCCGCTCCAGTTGCTGCGGCCCCCAGCCCGCATAGCCCAAGGCGATGAGATAGTGATACGGCCCCCGATCATTGGCGATGGCGGCCAGCACCTCCCGGCTGGTGGTCAGCCGCAAGCCGTGGCCGATGTCCTTGGATGCGTTGAAGCCGCCGTCGTCGGAGTGCATGACGAAGCCCTGCTCAGGCGACACCGGCCCGCCCTCCAGCACTGGCGCTTCCGCCAAGGTGGATGAGCCGGTGAACCCGGTTTGCTCCATCAGGTCGCTCACCGAAAGCGTCATGGGGCGGTTGATCATGAGCCCCATCGCACCCTCTTCGCTGTGCTCGCACAAGTAGGTGATGGTGTTGCCGAAGTAGCTGCCGCTCTGGTTGGGCATGGCGATGAGAAAGTGGTTCTTGAGGTCCATCAAGCGCTCCGGTTTGCAGCGGTGATTTTCTCAGCTTCGACACGCTCAGTATAGGCGCTGTGCCCGCAAAGCGGGCGCGGATGGAGTTTCCCGCACCCACAGCGTTTTCCAACAGGGAAGTGAGCCTGAACGAAAGGGGGGCATAAGCGCTAACTTGTTTGGTCAGCGCTCGTGAAGAACCTGTCGATCTGCGGGATTCGGCGGCGGGGCGGCTCGGCGAGCGACC
>JAPOTD010000019.1 GCA_026709365.1 Gammaproteobacteria bacterium | reverse complement strand
CAAGGCTGGATGCGCTGGGTGTCGGTGGCGGCGGCGCTGACGGCCCTCGAAGGCGGCGGGCGGTCGTCGCAGCGGTCGGAAGCGCCGCCGGCCCTGCCGGCAATCAGCATTGCGGGCGGCGCAGCGGTCACCGAAGGCGGGGATGCGGTCTTCACCCTCAGGGCCGTCCCCGCGCCGGCCAACGACCTGCCGATCACGGTGACCGTGTCCGAGACCGGCAGCTTCGCCGCCGCCGGCGAGGTGGGTGCCAGGACGGTGACCGTCGGCGCGAGCGGCACGGCGGACTTCGCGGTCGCCACGGACGACGACGGCACGGACGAGACGGATGGCTCCGTGACGGCGACGCTGAACGCGGGGGATGGCTATGCGCTGGGGCAGCCGTCCGCGCAGACGGTGGACATCCTGGATGACGATGAGCCAGCAGTGGCCTGTGCGGCGACTTCCGCCAGCTTGGTCGCCACGGTGCGCGGCTACTATGAGTTGAACCGCAACCGCGCGGATCGCGGCTATGGCGAGAACTGGCTGCGCGTGCTGATTGCCTTCGGGGCGGAGACCCATGCGACGCTCGCGCCCTACACGGCAGCCGAGGCGCGTATGGGCGAGCGGCGATGGTCGGGCTGGCGCCCGGTGCGGGAGGAGCTGGAGCGCTTGGAGGCCTGCAAAGACACCATCGTTGACGGTGCTGCCGCGGTCGTCCGGACACTGTCCATCTCGGATGCCGCCGGGAATGAGGGCGAGACCTTGAAGTTCACCATCACGCTCTCGCCGCCGCTGCCGCCGGGCTCAGCGGAGCGGGTGCGCGTGTTGGTTGAGACCCGGGAGTCGAGCCCGGTGTCGGCGCGGGAGAGCAGCGACTACCGGCACAACAGCTGGTGGCTGACGTTCAGCCCTGGCCAGACGGAGCAGAGCTACTGGATCCATGCGTTCGACGACGCCCATGACGACGGCGGGGAGACCTTCGAGATGGCGCTCTCGCGCCCGGTCGGCGCGAGCATCGCCGACGCGGTGGGCGTGGGCACCATCACGAACGCCGACCCGCTGCCGGCGGCGTACCTGGCCCGCTTCGGGCGCACGGTGGCCGAGCAGGCGCTCGCCGGCATCGCCGGGCGGCTGCAGGCGCAGCGCGCGCCGGGGATGCGGGGCAGCGTCGCTGGGCTGGCGCTTGGCGCATCGGCCGGCTCGGGCCGGGCCTCCGGCCCGGCGGGATCCGACCAGCCGGCAACAGGCAGCGCAGGTGCTGCGGACGACGCCACGGCGCTGGCTATGGCGGACATGGCCAGCAGCCTCAGTACCAGGGCATCTGCGCCGACGCGGCTGGGCGGCGCGTCCGGCCCGTCCGACCCGTTCGGCGGCCGCTTCGGCGCCTCCCCGCTCCAATCGCGCGCGATGACCGTGCGGGAGGTTTTGCTGGGATCGAGCTTCTCGCTGACTGGGCAGGCCGATGGCTCCGGCGGCAGCCTTGCCTTCTGGGGCCGCACTGCGCAAGGCGGCTTCAACGGCGCGGAAGGCGGCAACGGAACCGACATCAGCCTCGACGGCACGGTCACCACCGGCATGCTGGGCGCGGACTACGCGCGCGGCAACTGGCTCGTCGGGCTGGCGCTGACGCGGAGTTCCTCCACGGGCAGCTACGCCGCCATAGGCTGGGTCGATCCCTGTTCCGAGGCTGCGAGCGAAGCGTCGTGCGTCGGCGCGGCGCCAGTCGGCGACGGCAAGGTGGCGGCGACGCTGCCGGCGGCGGTTCCCTACGCCGCCCTGCGGGTCTCGGAGCGCCTCAATCTCTGGGGCGCAGCCGGCTACGGCGCCGGCGAGGTGACGCTCAAGACCATGGGCGAAAGCCACAGCGCGGGCACCAGTTGGGCTATGGCCGCAACGGGAATGCGGGGCGAGGCGATTAGAACACGCCACACGATTACCATACAGTCGCGGCCAACCGACGAGATCTCGGTGCTCGCCGCATCGTTGAAAGCCCGCGACTTCGCGGCGTCGAGCTCCGATGTGACCCGACTGCGCCTCGGCTTGGAGGGCAGCTGGCGCATTGCCCTGGAGAACGGCGGCGCGCTCACCCCGAAGCTGGCGCTTGGCGCGCGCCATGACGGCGGCGATGCGGAGACCGGCTTCGGGATTGAGCTCGGCGGCGGCCTCGCATGGAGCGCACCCGGGCTCGGCCTCGCGCTCGACCTTGAGGGCCGGGCGCTGATCACCCACGAGGACGGGGCGATGCGCGACCGCGGGTTCTCCGCATCGCTGGCCTACGACCGGACGCCGGATTCGACGCTGGGCCTTTCGCTGGCGCTGCGCCAGGAACTCGGCGGCGCGTCGAGCGGCGGCTTGAGCGCCTTGCTCGCGGACGGCCCGCTGTCCATTGGGAACTCCGGCCACGGCGGCGGAGCCGTTGCGGACCAAGTTGCGGGCCGCTGGGCAATGGAGGCGGGCTTCGGCCTGCCCTTCCTCGGCAGTCGATTCACCGGCACCCCGCACTTGGGCTACGGCGGTTCGGGTGGGAGCCGCGACTTCAGCCTCGGCTGGCGCCTGACGCCGGAGGCTGATCCGGACGCGCCGGACCTCAGCCTGGGTGTGCTGGCCACGCGGCGTGAGAGCGGCCAAGCGCCGGCCGACCATGGCGTCGGCATTGAGTTCCGCGCCGCTTGGTGATTGGTGCGGCTGACGGCATGGGATCAGCCATTCGTTGGGCCTAGGATGCCGCCAGTCCGGCGGAGTGGGGGGGATGATGCCTTGGTTTGGTGAGGTGCGTGCGGCCCCTGCTTTGGCTGGTGGCCGCAAGTCGGCAGCGTCCTAAGCAATCGCCGCGATTTGCCGATCGCGAGCGCGCGGCGCGGGCTTCAGCCCCGTTCCGTCGGAGCGCTGACGTGCGGGGAACAAGGACACAAGTTGGAGCCTGAAGAGATTACGAGCCGTCTCGCCCCTGTGCGCCGACAGCCTGCAAAAGCTCATCCGCCACCGGTTCCCCGCGCTCCATCGCACGGCCAAGCTCAATCAACCCACCGACCCGCCGCAGCACAGCCAAGGCGTCCGCAATGCCGTCGCCCCGAACGCCCGGCATCAGTTCCGATGCCCCAACCAACAATGGCCCCTCCGGCGCTTGCAGCTGAATGATGCGGGCGTCCTTTCCAGCCTGCGGCGTTGCCAGCTCCCATAGCTCAGCTGCGCCGGCATCGCGGTAGGTGCCGCGCTTGGTCTCATCGTAGTGCGTATGCTCCACTTCAACGACCAGATCGGCGGGTTGGTCATCCGCCCATGCATGAATTTCGGTTTCGGCGACGCCGCTGCGTTCCATTTCAAGGTACGCCTCGGCCTTCCGGCCGATGTAAAACGACTCGTCCGGGTCACCCGATCGACCCTCGCCGCGGACACGCAGGGTTGTCGATGCTAGCGCGACAACGGCGAGCCCCATTGCCGCCCCCAACGACTCGACCAAGCCGCTGGAATGACGCGCCCGGCGTTCGTGCTCACGGGACGGTGCCATGAACACGGCGAGCCCTTCCCGCAGGTCCCGCCAGCTTTTCCGAAAACGCTCAGCGTAGCAATCGGCCATTTTCTCCAAAACGTCCAAGTGCCCCCCGCGCAACGCAAGGACGGTGGATCCCAACGAACCCTTCCCCCACATAAGTTCGGGAGCCACCGGATCCGCCAGCAGGTAATCAGGCACATCCTTCGGGGGCTCCGCCACCATTGCGCTTCTCCATGTCCTATGCCGAGTGCGGGCATTGTGGCTTGCGCCGTCCCCGGCTGGCAAGGGCGCGACCTGACGGTCGCGGCGGACCAAAGGTCCGCGCTAGTCGCTTAGGCCAGATTGCGATGTATTTGTGAACCCGCATGGGGCGGCAATTGCTCGGACACCAGTTGCCCGGGTAGTGGTTCAGTTTGACGTTGTCCATGCCTGAGCGGCTGGCGCTCCGGCGAGCGTCACTGCGAGGGCAAGATGCCCTCGCGCCGGGGCGAGGTGGCTGCTTCAGGTGAGTCCCCCGGAGCGAGGGCGTCCCGCCCTCGACCGAATCACGACGACGTGATTCAAACTGAGCCACTAACGTTGCCCGGGCCAACTTGCCAGATACCGGCGGCTCGGCCATTCTAGACCCTTGCCAAGGAAGGACCGAGACATTGAACACCCCCAATCCAGAACTCAGCCCGATGCGGCGCCCCGTGACCCTTGCCGACGTGGACCTGTTCGGTCCGGGCGCGCCGGAGCAGTGGTACGCAGCCTATGAAATCCTGCATCGCGAGGCCCCGGTGCACCGCTTGCCGGGCGAAGGCCCCACCCCGGACAAGGACGCCTTCATCCTGACCAAGTACGACGACATCGCCTTGGTGGTGCGCGACCCGGTGCGCTTTCCGCCGCTGATGTCGCTGGGGCTCAGGCAACTCAACGAATCGGGCGTTCCGCCGGAGGAGGTTCCGAACATCAACACCATGATGGCGTCGATGATGACGCTGCGCCCGACCGACGCGCTGTACCGATCGCATCGCCAGGAATTGACCGATCCCTGGGTGGGGCCGGGTGCCTCCCGCAACACGGAAATGATCACTGGCCACGTGAACGACCTGATCGGCAACTGGATCGACAACGACCCCGGCGAGGTGGAGTTCATCTCCGAGTTCGCCCGTCCGCTGCCGCAGCGGGTGATGAACAGCATCCTCGGCTTCCCCCAGGAGGACATCGCCTTGGTGGAGAAGTGGGGCGCTGCCCAAGTGGCGGCCTTCGTCCATGGCGAAGGGCACCGCAACCAGCTCAATGAGGAGCAGACCCGCGAGCAGTTCGAGGCGCTCAACGAGTTCGCCGACTACGTGCAGGCGCACATCGAGGACCGCCGCCGCCGCCCGAAGGACGACATGATCACCTTCCTGACCCAGGTGACCTACCAGGCATTGGGCCGCAAGCTGACTGACTTGGAGATCAACGGCATCGTTTACGCGATGGTCATCGGCGGGCTGGAAACCACCCAGTACGCCATAGAGGAGCAGGCGCAGTTGCTGTGCGAGCGCGACGGCGTGTTCGATGCCGTCAAGCAGGACCGCAGCAGGCTTCGGCACTTCACCGAGGAGGGCATGCGCCTGCGTTCGCCCACCCAGGGGCTCTCCACCCGCATCACCACCCAGGACGAGGTGTTTCAGGGCGTGGCCGTGCCGGCGGGTTCGCAACTGCACCTGCGCTGGGCGGCGGGCAACATCGACGAGGCCGAGTTCGAGTGCCCGCACGAGCTTAAGCTCGACCGCAAGGCCGTCAGCCGCCACCTGACGTTCTCCCAAGGCCCGCGGGTGTGCCCTGGCGCCCACCTCTCGCGGCTTGAGCAACTGATCGCTTGGGATCGGCTGCTGGACCGCATCGACCATCTTGAATACGCGCCGGGCAACACCTTCCTGCACCAGCCGGGCATCATGCTGGGCACGCTGGAACTGAAGCTTAGGTTCACCAAGGCCGTTTAGGGGAGTGGGAACCCAGCTCGCGGGATTGACGGCGGCGGTCACCGGCGGCACCGCGGGCATTGGCCGCGGCATCGCGGAAGCCTATCTGGCCCAGGGCGCGAAGGTGGCGCTCATGGCCCGCAACAGGGACAAGGCCCGGCGGGCGCTTGAGGAAATGGACGCCGGCGATGCGGCGGTGTTCATTCCCGGCGACGCCACCGTCCAGGCCGATGTGGAAGGCTTCATCGACCAGGCCGTGAGCCATCTCGGCCAAGTGGACGTGCTGGTCAACAACGCGGGCGGCGCCGGCGACCTGCAGCCGCTGGTGGACCTTTCCGATGAGGCCTTCGACCTCGCCATCAAGTGGAACCTCCACTCCACCTTCTGGGCCAGCCGCCGGGCGCTGCCGGGCATGCTGGAGCGCGGCTTCGGCCGCATCATCAACATCTCCTCCGTCGAGGGCAAGGTCGGCAAGCCGGTGTTGACGGCCTACACCGCAGCCAAGCACGCGGTCAACGGCTTGACCAAATCGCTGGCCCAGGAGGTCGGCGCCCAAGGCGTCACCGTCAATGCCATTTGCCCGGGCCTGATCATCACCGACATCGTCAAGGACACCGGCCCCGCCACCGCCAAGGCGATGGGCCTGACCTTTGACGAGATGGTAGAACTGTTCGCCCGGGAGTCGGCGATCAAGCGGCCCAACACCGTCGAGGAGGTGGCCGCCGCCGCCGTGCTGCTGGCCAGCCATGCCGGCGGCGGCATCACCGGCGCCACCCTGAGCGTTGATGGCGGCTCCGCGCCCTACTGAGGCGACTGAAGTCATCCAGCTGCGCGGTGGCTGGGCTCGCCTTATGGAGCGGCTCTTTTGCGAGGCTGATTGACCTTCCGCTGGGTCAATTGCTGATCCAGAGGCCTTGCCGTTCGTCCGCGGCTTTAGCGGGTCAATCTCCCGCAGCCACTTGAGAGATTGCCCATTTCGCCGTGTTTCGCCGTTAGGTAGGGTAACCCATCAAAGGACGCGGCGGCGGCCGCGGCACACCACTCGGACGTGATAGGATGGAGACATGTCGAAGGACACCCTCACCATAGCCGGAATGCTCGTGACCGGCATCCTCGGGCTGGCTGGCCTGATGCTGCACCAGAGCGGGAACATAGCGGAACTGCGCGCTGCGGTGCGCAACGACATCGGTGGAATGCGCACCGAGATGCGTGATGAGATCGGTGGATTGCGCACCGAGATGCGCGATGAGATCGATGGCTTGCGTACGGAGATGCGCGACGAGCTCAGTGGCTTGCGCACGGAAATGCACAAGGAAATCGGCGAACTGCGCACGGAGATGCGCACGGCCCTGCAGGCTCAGTCCGCGCAAATCAGTGAACTCCAGCAGCGGGTAGTGCGCATCGAGGGGCGAACGGCGCGCGTTGAGGGACTGCTTGAGGGGCTTCAGCCCGCCTTGGCGGTCGCCCCGCCCGCCACATAGCGGCCAGTGTCCCGTCAACCGACGCCGATGCTCAGTAGTGGCTCAGTTTGACTCAGGTCGTCGTCGTGATTCGGTCGAGGGCGGGACGCCCTCGCTCCGGGGATCTCACCTGAGGTGGGCGCTTCGCCTCGGAGCGAGGGCATCCTGCCCTCGCAGTGACGCTCGTCAGAGCGCCAGCCGCTCAAGCCCAGCCAAAGTCAGACTGACCCACTATCCGATGCTCCGGCTGGAGCGGGAAGGCCATCTTGCCGATCGGCGCGGGGGTAAGGCCTGATGCGGCTCGCCATCGAGATCGGCGCCGCCCGGCCCGACAACTTGGCGCTGCTGACGGATTGGGTGCGCCACGCGGAGCGGCTGGGCGTCGCGCTGGCGTTTTCGGCGGAGGCCTGGTGGAGCGATGCGGCCACGCCGTTGGCCTACTTGGCGGACAAGACCCAGCGCATCCGGCTGGCCACCGGCATCATGCAGGTCACCGCCCGCACGCCGGCCATGACCGCCATGACCGCGCTGACCTTGCATGACCTGACCGGCGGACGGTTCGCGCTCGGCTTGGGCGCAAGCGGGCCGCAGGTGGTGGAAGGGCTGCACGGAGTGGCCTACCGCACGCCCCTGACGCGGCTCAGGGAGACCGTGGAGATTTGCCGCCTGATCTTCGCCGGCGAGAAGGTGAGCTACCAAGGCAAGGTCTTTCAACTGCCCTTGCCGGATGGCGAAGGCAAGGCTTTGCGCATCGCCCACGAGCCGGCCGAGGTGCCGATCTACTTGGCCACCTTGGGTCCGAATGCGCTCCGCTACACGGGAGCGGCGGCGAACGGCTGGCTTGGCACCTCGTTCTCGCCGGATCATCCCGAGGCCCATCTCGATTTCATCCGCGAAGGCGCCAACCAGGTCGGCAGGGGGATTTCCGAACTTGATCTGTGCGTTTCGGCGCGGGTGGAGATCGGCGACGACGTCGAGGCCATGATTCAGCGCCGCAAGCGGGGGGTCGCCTTCAACTTGGGCGGCATGGGATCGGCCACCACCAACTTCTACAACGACGCCTACCGGCGGGCAGGCTATGATGAGGATGCCCGGGCCGTTCAGTCCCTGTGGCTGGCCGGTCGGCGCGCGGAGGCGGCCGAGCGGGTGCCGGACGCCATGGTGACGGCGTTCCAGGCGCTTGGCACCGCCGAGATGGTGCGCGAACGCCTGCGCCGCTACCGCGAGGTGGGCGTGACCACCTTGAAGCTCGGCCTGGACGGTGCGCCGCTCGGCAGCGCCCGCTTTGAACTGCTGGAGCAAATTGCCGACCTGATGGAGGACATCGCATGAAACTCTACATGGTGCCGCTGGCGCCCAACCCGACCAAGGTCATGCTCTACATTGCCGAGCGCGCCGAACTCGGCTTGGACATGGGCATTGAGCAGATTGTCGTGAACACGGTCAAGGGGCGGCACAAGGAGCCTGCCCACTTGGTCAGGAACCCCTTTGGCACCGTGCCGACGCTCGAATTGGATGATGGCAGCCACCTCGTGGAGTCACTGGCCATCGTCGAGTACTTGGAGGACCGCTTCCCGGAGCACGGCCTATTGGGCGCCAGCCCCGAGGAGCGCGGCAGGGCCCGGGACGTGGAGCGCATCATCGACCTCAAGGTGGCCAGTGCCATGGGGCAGTACGGCCATGCCAAGAACTCCCCCTTGGGGCGCCCGCCCAATCCGGAGCTGGCCGCGCGCATGGAGCAGAGCCTGCAATTGCCGTTGGACTACTTGGAGAGCCTGCTCTCGGATGGCCGTCCCCTGCTGCTTGGTGAGCGCGCCTCCATCGCCGACTGCACCCTGCAGGCGTCGCTGCAGTTCATGCGCTTCGTGGAGGCCGACCTGTTCGGCGAACGGCAACGGCTGCGCGATTGGGATGAGCGCTACCGCGCCCGCCCCGCCGCGCAAAGCGTGCTGCGCTGGTAGGCCGGGGGTTGCACTGTCACGGGTTCCGCGAATTCGGAACTCCAACGGAACGGAGGTCCGCTAGCCTTCCTCCGATTTCAGGATGTCGTACACGCGCTTCTGGAAGTACCAGCGGCCCTCCACCTTGACGTAGTCGTCCTCGTAGCGGCCCACGATCAAGCGCTTGCCGCCTTCCTTGTCGTGCAGCTCCTCCTGCTGGTACCAAGTGCCGTGGGCGGTGTCGCCGTCAACCACGATCGGCCCCGCCGAGGCGAAGAAGCCGACAAAGGAGAAGCCCGCCATCGCCCCTTGCCAAACGGGGAGGAAATTGGCCTTGCCGGTGATGTCGCCGGCGCCCGGCAGGGACCAGGTGGCGTCGTCGCGCCAGTTGGCTTGCCAAGCATCGCCGTCGAAGCGCATGACGGCGTCGTTGTAGGACTCCACGAGTTCGCGGATGGCGAGTCGGTCTTCGACCGGTCCACTGCTGATCATGTTCTACCCTCCCTTGGGGCGTGGCTTAGGAAGGGAGCATCTAAGCACGTTGCCCGCGCAAAAACGAGACGCGCCGCTCACAATCCTTGCCGTTTGGAACTGAGGAGGCGTTGTGACTTCAAGTGGATGCGCGCCCGCCAAGCGGGCGCGTTGGCGTTTCGCTACGCGAAACGCCGCTACTGTTGCGTGGATCAGATTCCGAAATGTCCCTAAGCCCGCACAGTGAAGATGCGGCGCAGGTCGCCGGCCAATGTGTACAGCACCGGCACCACGAACAGCGTCACCAAGGTGGAGATCGCCAGGCCCCAGCCGATCGCCAGCGAGATGACGCTGATCATGGGGTCGTAGCCGCCGATGCCGTAGGCGGTGGGCAGCACGCCGCCCAAGGTGGTCAGGGTGGTCACCATGATGGGGCGCAGCCGCTCGGCGACGGCTTCAATGACTAGGCTGCTGCGCTCGCCGTCGCCGTTGCCCGCCTTGATGCGGCGATGAATGGAATCCACCATCACGATCGAGGCGTTGACCACCACGCCGGCCAGCCCCACCGCGCCCATCATGGCGAACAGGCTCATCGGCTTGCCGTGGACGAAGAAAGTGAGGAAGACCCCGGCGACGGCGAAGGGGATCACCAGCATCACGAACAGGGCCTCCAGCAGCGACCCTAGCATCAGCCAGATGACGATGCCGATGCCCACCACCGCCAATGCCGCCGCCACGGCGATGCCGGCAGTGGTCTCCTGGGTGGCCTCCGCCTCGCCGCCATTGAAGACGTAGAGGTCGGGCAGGTTCGCGAAGCGCGGAAACAGCGTCTCCTCCAGGTTCTGGGCGAAGCTGAGCGCCGTCAGCCCGCTCTCCTGGGAAAAACTGGCGCGGATGGTGGCGGAGCGGAAGCCGTCCCGGTGGTGGATGCGCGTCACCGCCGGCAGCTGCATCGGCTCCACCACGTCGCGCAGGCGCGTGAGCTGGCCCGAAGCGGCCCGCACCGGCGTTTCCAGCAGTGCTTCGAGGTCGAGCCGCGCGCCGGGGTCAAACTGCACCCGGATTTCGGTGGTGTCGTCGAGGTCGCGGTGCTCGCTGGCCTCAATGCCGTAGAAGGCGGCCACCAGCGTGGTGCCCACGTCCTGGGCGCTCAAGCCCAGCCGGGCCAGCTTTTCGTAGTTGAGGTTCAGCTGCAGTTGGGGCGTGCCGGGTCGCTCGTCCACCTCCACCTCAATGACCCCCGGCGTGCCGCGCAGATGGCTTTCGATCTCGAAGGCGACGCCGCGGCGGATGGCGTCGTCGTTGGACAGCACATGCACCGTCACCGGCTGGTCCGTGGGCGGCCCAAAGTACTCGGACTGATAGACCAGGTCCACGCCGTCCGGTGCCCGCATCCGGGCCGGTATCAGCTCAATCCACTCCGCGTTGGTGCGGCTGCGTCCGAAGCGTTTGAACTGCGTGATGATCAGCGCCTCGTTGTCCGCATCGCCGAAGGCCTTGTCGAGCGAGTTGGTGTTCTGGTGGCCGATGCGGGCGGTCACGGCTTCCAAGTCGCTGGCGGCGATGCTCATCAGTTGCCGCTCCAAGTCGGCGGTGATCGCCTCCGTGCGCTCCAAGGCCGTGCCGTGAGGCGTGGTGACCTTGATGAACAGCCGGTCGGCGTCGTCCTGGGGGAAGAGCGTGAAGGGCACCAGCGGACGGATGATCCCCATGATGGCGGCAAACGCTGCAAAGGCGGCGACCAGCGTCACCGCCCGGTGCTTCAGCACCCAAGCGAGCGCCGTCCGGTAGTGGGCCTCGAGGGTGCGCACGAAGCGGCGGCTTTGCAGCCCGGTGCCGGATCTGAGCGTTGACATGTGGGCGGGCAGGATCAGGAACGACTCAATGAGGGAGAACACCAGCACGATGATGACCACCACGGGAATCTGCCACACGATCTTGCCCGGCAGCCCGCCGATGGCCGTTAAGGGCGCAAAGGCGAGCACGGTGGTCAGCGCCGCAGCGGTGACCGGCGCCAGCATCTCCTTGGCACCGGCCAAGGCCGCGGCGCCGGACTCCAAGCCTTGGGCCTGCTTGACGACGATGCGCTCGGAGACCACCACGGCGTCGTCCACCACCATGCCCAGCACGATCACCAAGCCGGTCAAGGCCATGATGTTCATGGTCATGCCGAACGCCGGAAACAGGATCAAGGCGGCGAGAAACACGATGGGGATGCCGACGATGATCCAGACCGCCGGGCCGGGCCGCACGAAGGTGAACAGCACCGCCGTCACCAGCACCAGCCCGATCAGGCCGTTGGTGGCCATCAGCTCCAGGCGGTTGTCAACGATCACGGACTCGTCGTTGGTCAGCGACAAACGGACCTCATCCGCAATGTCCATCGACGCCAGCTCGGCCCGCACCTGTTCAACCGCATCCACGAGGTCGGCCGTCTCGCGCTTTTGGACCAGCAGGGTGACGCCCCGCTGGCCATTGGTGTGGGCGATCATGCCGGTGTCCTCTCGGCCCGACTCGATGCGGGCGATGTCGGCGATGCGCAGGGCGCCGCCTTCGGCGTCAAAGCGCAGGATCGCCTCGCCCACCTTCTCGGGCTCATCGAAGCGGCTCCACATGACCACTTGCCGCCGCTCATCCGGGCTTTCCAGCATGCCGCCGGTGCTGGAGACGTTGCGGTCGCGGACGGCGGCGATCACGTCGGTGAGGGTGATGCCGTGCTCCCTGGCGCGCACCGGATCGACCAGCACCCGCACTTCCGGATCCGGCAGCCCCACCGGGTGGACGCTGGCGATGAGCGGCAGGCGCTCCAAGCGCTCCTCGACCGTTCTGGCGGTTTGCGCGAGGGCCTGTTCCGGGCCTTCCAAGGCGATCTCCACCACGGTCAAGCGGGCGGGGTTGAACTGCTTGAGGACCGGCTCGTCCTCCATCTCATCGGGGAAGTCGGTAATCGCCTCCAAGGCCGCGCGCAGGTCGGTCTCGGCGGCCTCGGTCTGCGCCTCGTTGTAGTCATCGTGGAGTTCAATGGTGGTGAACGAGGTGTTGTCGGCGATGACGGAGGTGAACTCATCAATGCCCTCCACCTCCTCAAGGGCCTCCTCAATCGGAATCGTCACCTTCGCCTCCACGTCCTGGGCGGCGGCGCCGGGCAGCATGGCGGTGAGCCAGAAAATCGGCGTCTGCACCGTGGGGATGAACTCCCGGGGTATGCTGGTTGCCGAGAGATAGCCCATCACGACCAGGCCGGCGGCAATGACGTTGACCAGCAGGTGCCGTTGGATGAAGAAGCGGAGCAGGGCCTCCAACGCCGTCAGCTCCCGCTCGCGACGCTGACCTGGGCGCCGTCCCGCAGCGCGAACTGGCCGTCAACCACGACCGTCTCGCCGGCGGCCAGCCCGTCGATGATCTCGACTTGGCCGTCGCCGGTTCGTCCGGTCCGCACCGGCCGCAGCTGCGCCCGCTGGCTCTCGACCACGAAAACGTGCATCGCCCCACTGCGCCTGAACACCGCCTCAGCCGGAACGGATGCCGGACTGTCCACCGCTGCGTAGCGTACATGCACCGTGGCCACCATGCCTTCGCGCAGGGCGCCTTCCGGATCCTCCACCCAAATCTCCACCGGGTAGGTGCCTGAGGCCGGGTCGCTGAGGCGGGCGACGCTTTGGACCCTGCCGCTCAGCCGGCGCCCGCCGAGAGCGTCCAGGGTCAGTTCGGCGGTTCGAGCCCCCGACAGACGGCTTGCCTCGCTGGCGGTGACGCCGGCCCGAACCCGAGCGCGGGAAAAGTCCGCCACTGTGGCGATCGCCTCGCCGCGCTTGACGTAGTCGCCAGCCTGAACGTGAAGCTGCTCGGCGGTGCCCGCGAAGGGCGCCCGAACCTTGGTGTCGGCCAAGGCCCGTTGCGCCGCCTCCAGTTGCGCCTTGGCCGCCACCGCCTGCGCCCGGTTGCGCCGCACGGCGAAGCGCAGGGCGTCCAAGCGGTCCTCGCTGATGAATTGGCGGGCGAACAGGTCACGGCCGCGAACCAATTCGCTGTCCGCTTGGGCCGCGCTGGCCTCGCTGCGGCGCACTTCGGCCGCAGCTTGGTCGCGGGCGATGCGGGCGCGCTCATCGTCAAGCAGCACCAAGGGCTGTCCCGCTTGGACCGGATCGCCCGGCTCCACGGAGCGGATGGCCACGCGGGCGTCCACCTCGGCCGCCACCACCGCCTTGCGGAAGGCTTCGATGACCCCCGGCACGGTCGCCTGCTGGCGCAGTTGAGCGCTCCGCACGGTAGCGACGCGCACCTCCACCGGCGTGTAGAGCGCGGCAGCGGGGTTGTGGCCTTCGGCTGGCGCAACGTTCCGCGCCTCCGCCTGCTCTTCGACGGGCGAGCAAGCGGCTGCGAAGAGAGCCAGCGTCATGACGAGTGGCCGTGCTTGCACTGAACTACCCCGACTCAAGGGGAGGGCGTGACGCCGTTGGGATGGAGGATGGCCCCGAAGCGAATCTGGATCGAAAGCCTCACGCCCTCGCTCCGGGAGCTTGCTTGGAACGAGCGTCACGCCCCGGAGCAAGGGGGTCACGCCCTCGGACTGCGCAAAGCGTCGCTGCTTCCCAAAGGCTGGCCAAAAGGGTCAGCGTGAATGACTGCCGCATGGCGTGACTCCTGAATTGGGCGCTGGCAAGATGTTGGCTCGATTTTAGGCGCATTGGGCAGGCCAATGAAACGAAATCCCGGTGATTGGCTTCGAACTCGGATTCTGGAGCGAAATCTGCTCGTTGCGTTGTACACGGTCGCGGGAACGGGGTGGCTCGGGGGTGCGTTTGTTGTTGCCTGGGTAGCCTGGGCAGGGTCCGATTCGAAGCCCTTGGTTATGTGGGATGTCCTAATCCCGGTGTTGTTGCCGGTCACCGCGTTTCTGGGACTTGCGTTTTTTTCGGCAAAGCGCGGCTGGCGGGTGCGGGATATGAGGAAGGGTGCGCGCGCTGAGGAGAAGACAGGGCAGGCGATCGAATATGCACTGACTCGCGACACCTGCGCGGTGGCGCACCATGTCGAGGAAAAGGATATCGCACGTGTCGGCGACATCGACCACTTGGTGGCCACACCCGACGGTCTTTGGGTGATCGAAACCAAGCACGGGCGTGTTCCCAAGCCGCAATTCCGGGAGACCTTGCGGCGCATCGCAGCCAACGTCGAGGGGGTGCGGAAGTGGGCGCCGGGCGTTCAGGTCACTGGTTGTCTAGTCTTCGCCTCTAAGCAGGACAAGCCTCCGGCAAAGACCTTCAAGCTGGGAAAGGACACGATCATGGCGTTCGACGGCGCAGAAGCCTTGATGCGGAAGTTGCGCGAGAAGGCGCGAGGGACGGGGGGTTGCCCAGAACTGGCGCGAAGCGTTTGGAAACTTGGCAAATTGGAGGCTGCTGACTGAACCTCCTTGTGCGGATTGATCGGCATTGATGCCTATCCGTGGATGAAGTTGGGCTGTGCCCGCACCGGTTCGCCCACCGCTTTGATCAAGGGCCGGGGCAGGAACACGGGCTGCCAGCGGCTCTTGGTTGACTGGCACGAAAGCTCCGATATAGTGGGTTGCACCGGAAACGGCGGGTAGGGAGCCGTCGTCAAGCCGGTCCAATCAGATTCAAGGGGAGGAATCCATGAGAACCAAAGCACTTGGTGTTGTAGCGCATGCGCCTTTACAAGCGTTGGGCTGGCTGCTCTTTGGCGCTGCCGGCATCCCGTTTGCCGTCCATGCCCAGGAAGGCGCAGAGGGGGGGAGGGCCGTCCTTGAGGAAATCGTCGTCACCGCGCGCAAGGTTCAGGAATCGGCTCAGGAGGTGCCGGTCGCAATCACGGCCATCACCACGGAGCTTGAGCAGTCGAGCATTCGCAACCTGACGGACCTGAACGGCTATGCGCCAAACGTCGTCATCAACCGGGACGGCGGCCGCTCCAACGGCGCCAACATCAACATTCGCGGCATCAGCCCGACGCGCTCGGACGACAACTCCTTTGATGCGCCAATAGCCGTGATGATCGATGGCGTTCACCTTGGCTCCAGTGCCGGTCAGATTCTGGAGAATTTCGATATTGAACGGGTCGAGGTCCTGCGCGGGCCCCAAGGCACGCTGTTCGGCAAGAACACGGTCGGCGGCGTGGTGAACGTGATCCGCAGCCGGCCAACCGGCGAGTTCGGCGCCCGCTTCAAGGCGACTGGCGGCGAGAACGGACAGCTGGAGCTTCGCGGCGTCCTGAACACGTCGCTCGTGCAGGACGTGTTGGCCGCCAAGTTCTTCGTGACCCATATCGAGGAGGATGGCTACCAGAAGAATGTCACCACCGGCGACGACCTGCCGGTCAAGGACTACCAGAACTTCGGAGCCACCTTGCTTTGGACGCCGAATGACCGTTTTGAGGCGACCCTGACCGCTGAAAGGTTCAATGACTCAAGCCAACTGAACGCCTACCAGACCAACTACAACCTTGCGCCCGGCGTGGAATCGCCGCCGACGGACAACCGGGAGAAGGACTTGTCGCTTGGCTCGGTCACCTGCGCCAGCTTCCCGGAGACCTGCAGAACCAGCCTGGACCGCCCGAAAGTGTCCGAGAACGAC
>JAPOTD010000108.1 GCA_026709365.1 Gammaproteobacteria bacterium | reverse complement strand
CGGAGGTCCAGGAAGCCAATCATTAATTCAACCCATTTTTGGCACAGGACACTAGCTTCGTCTCGGGGTGAATCGACGTGGGCGATTTGGTGCGCAAGTTCCGTGTTGAACCGCATGGTCGGCGTCGGCAGAGGCTTGATGCGGATAGCTTACCAGCATTGGGGTTGGCTCGTCCGGGGAGAGCCTGGGCAAACGTCAGCCCATCTCCCGGCACATCTTCCTCAAGGCCTCGATGAACGCCAGCGGCTGGTCGAGGAACAGATGGTGCTGCGCGTCCGGGATGGCGACTGCAGGCACGTCGCCAGGGATCAGCGACTGCATGTGCCGGCGGGTTCGTTCGCTGAACAGCTTGCTTTCGGCACCGTAGATCAGGCCCACGGGGAGGCGCAGGTTGGCGTAGTCCTCCGGTTGGCGTTCGGCGTCCTTGAGGGCGTTGGGCAGGTCCGCATCGAACTTCCAGGCCCAACCGCCGCCATCGATCGGCATCAGCGAGTGGCGGGCGATGTGTTCCAGGATGTAGGCGTTGGCGCAGGGCTGCGGGGGCTGCAGGCGAAAGCGGGCCAAGGCCGTGCGCTTGTCGGGGTAGGCCTTGGCGCGTCCGCCCATCGAAGGCATCTCCGGGCGCGGCTCATCGGGATGGCGCAGGCCCGAGTCGGCCAGGATCAACGCGCCGAAGCGGCCCGGATGCAGGTTGGCCGCCTTGGTGGCCATGTTGCCGCCGAAGCTGTGGCCCACGACGATGACGTCCGTGCCCAAGCCCGCCGCATCGCAGACGGCGACGATCTCCTTGGCGTAGGTGGCCGAGTCGTATTCGTAGCGGTAGTCGGAATCGCCCATGCCGGTCAAGTCCATGGCCACCACCCGATAGTCGTCGGTCAGGGCCGGGGCGATGAAGTCCCACCAGCGGGAGTGGGCGTTCATGCCGTGGATCAGCAGCAGTCCGCGCGCCCGCGCAGCGGGCGCGTTGGCGTTTCGCTGGCGCGAAACTCCGCGCTCGTCGCTTAGGTCGGATTCCGGTGTGTTTCCGGCTCCGCGCTTGTTCGCAGGCGCGTCCCAAGCGCGCCAAACCACGTCGCACTCCTCAACCTCAACGACGGCGGACTCGCTCGGCGTCTCCACCGCCTCGAAAAACCACTCCGGGATGGCGGCCGGTTGGCTGCGGTCCCAGCGGGCCACGCTCAGAGCGACCCAAAGCGCTTCAAGTGGTGATCGACATTGCCGAACAGGGCGTCGATCATGGTCAGGCGCTTGAAGTAGTGGCCGATGTTGAGTTCGTCGGTCATGCCCATGCCGCCATGCAGCTGCACGGCGTTCTGGCCGACGAAGCGGCCGGACTTGCCCACCTGCACCTTGAAGGCTGAAACCGCCTTTTGCGCCTCGGGTCCGTAGCCTTCGGCCATGCGCATGGCGGCCATGAACATCAGGGACTTCGCCTGCTCGTGTTCCATGAACATATCGACCATGCGATGCTGGAGCACTTGGAACTTGCCGATCGGCTGGCCGAACTGCTTGCGGGTCTTGCAGTACTCCACCGTGTCCTTGTACAGCACCTCCATGCAGCCCACCGCCTCGGCGCCTACGGCGAGAATGCCTTCATCAATCACCTGCTCGAGAACGGGCAGGCCGCCGCCTGCTTCGCCGAGCAGCGCGTCGGCGTCCAGGTCCACATCCTCCAAGGTCACTTCCGAGGCGGCGAAGCCGTCCACGGTGGGGTAGTCGCGACGGCTTACGCCGTCGGCGCCGACGGGCACCAGGAACAGGGAGACGCCCGCGGCATCGCGCTGCGCCCCTCGGCTTCGCGCCGACACCACCAGCCAGTCCGCCGACGGGCCGTTGAGCGTCACCGCCTTGTAGCCGTTCAGGCGCCAACCGCCTTCCCGACGCTCGGCCTTGGTGGTGAGGTCGGCTAGGTTGTAGCGCCCCTGGGGCTCGGCAAAGGCGAGCGCCGCCTGGCTTTCCCCGTTGATGAGGCCGGGAAGCCGAGCCTGCCGCTGCGCCGGGGTTCCCGCCAGCCGCAGCGCACCGCCCGCCAGCACCACGGTGGCCAGCAGCGGTTCGATGAGCAGACCCTTGCCGAACTGCTCCCACATGGCGATGCTCTCGATGGGACCACCGCCGAAGCCGCCGTCCTCCTCGGCAAAAGGCACCGCCAGCCAGCCGAGTTCGGCAAAAGTCCGCCAGTGGCCGGCATTGAAGTCCGCCTCCGACTTGACGGTTCGCTGCCGTTCGTTGAAGCCGTAGTCGTTTTGAATGAAGCGCTCAATGCTCTCCTTGAGAAGCGTCTGCTCCTCCGAAAACGAAAAATCCATCAAACCCTCTTGCGCGTTGCTGCTGGAAGCCTTTGTCCCGTCCCCTTGCGGCACTAGTGACGCAACCCGGAACAATCCATCCGCTGCGGAGCCTCCCCCAAGCGGTCCTCTCCAAGCGGCCCCAAGGGCGCCCTCAACCCATCAAGCGAGCGGTCAAACGCCGCCGATGGGCATCAAGCGCCCAAAGGGGCGTTAGCATACCTTCTACGGGCGGCGAGGCGTAGCCCGGACCGATGGGGCCTTCGTTGTCCGTCAGGACCGCATCCGGCTGCGGCAGCGCGTAGTAGCCCGCCGCGTCAATCCTCAGTCTGCCCAGCGTAAGCTCCAAGTCCGCCGAGCCCAAAGCCAGCAGACTGGCTTTGGCGCCGGGCGCGCCGGGACGCCCTTGGCCCGCCGAGCGGTCAGCGAGGCATCTCGCTTCAAGCGCCTGCAAGGACGCAAGCCGCACTTCGAGGTGCGCCAGCCGACGCCTGAAGCCCGCATCGCCGTCCAGCGAGCCCCCGCCGCCGTCGGCAATCGCCGGCAGGTCCGCCTTCAGCCGGGCTAGCTGCGCCTCGGCGCCCGCAGTGACGGCCAAGGGTGCCTGCTCCCCGCAAAGCGCGGCGTCCAACGCATCCAAGCCGCTGCCGGGCGGGCTCAGCAAATCGGCTGGGGCCCCGGCAAAGGCCAAGGTTTGGGCATCGACGCGGCCCACGCCGGCGACCTCCAGGGCAACGGCGAAGAGGCCCGAGCAGCCGCCGTCCATGGCAGCCAGGCAAAGCGCGTGGGTGGCCCGGCCAAGGCCGACGATGCCGGTCAGCGTTCCGTGCAGCCGATGGCGCGCGCCGTTGGGCTGAGCGCGCAGTCCCGCCTCGTCCATCGACAGCCCGCTCAAACCGGCCGCCCAGCGGCTGCGGGCGGCGCGGATGTCGTCCAAGTAAAGCGCGGCAAGCGCCGCACTGCCATGCGCCTGAACCAATGGCCCCACCAAGCCGACGCCGACGGGGTCCATCGCCGGCGCTTGGGCCAAGGCCAGCGCCCGCTCCCAAATGAAGCGCTGCTCAAGGGACCAGCCCGTTCCGCCGTGGGCTTGCGGCCATGCCGGCACCGACCAGCCCCGGCGGCACAATGCCGCAAACCAGCGGTCCACGGCCGCTTGGCGAGGTGGAAGGAACGGCGGCACCGGCCATTGATCCCGCAGAAAGCGGCGCACCTCGACGGCGAACGCCGAATCCTCCGCCGGCATCATGGCGTCCTCAAACAGCCCTTGGTGAAACCATTCCGGTGGTGCAACATAGCGCGATCCCCTCAACGCAAGTCCATCCCCATGCCATACAACGCCATTTTGACCGACTTGGAGGACGGCGTCCTCACCCTGACGCTCAATCGTCCGGAGAAGCTCAACGCCTTCACCCGGGAAATGCAAACGGAGATGATCGACGCCTTCGACGCCGCCGATGCGGACGATCAGGTGCGCGCCGTGATCGTCACCGGCGCTGGCCGCGGCTTCTGTGCCGGGGCCGATCTCTCCTCCGGCGGCAGCACCTTCGATGCGGACGCCCGACCGGACCGGGAAAGCGGCCTCAAGGCCGATGGCGGCGGGGTGCTGACGCTGCGCATCTACGAGTGCCGCAAGCCGGTGATCGCCGCCATCAACGGCCCCGCGGTCGGCGTCGGCGTCACCATGACCCTGCCGATGGACATTCGCATCGCCGCCACCCAAGCCCGCCTCGGCTTCGTTTTCGCCCGCCGCGGCATCGTGCCCGAAGCCTGCTCAAGCTACTTCCTGCCCCGAGTGGTGGGCATCAGCCAAGCCTTGGAATGGTGCTACAGCGGGCGCGTGTTCGCCGCCGAGGAGGCGCTTCGGGGCGGCTTGGTGCGCAGCCTGCACGACAAGGCCGACCTGCTGCCCGCCGCACGGGCGATCGCCCGCGAATTCAGCGAGCACAGCTCGCCGCTGTCGGTGACCATGACTCGGCACATGATGTGGCGCATGCTGGGCGCCGACCATCCCGTGGAAGCGCACAACCTCGATTCAAGGGCCATCTACCATCTCGGCCGGGGGACAGACGCCAAGGAAGGGGTCGAAGCCTTCCTTGAGAAGCGGCCGGCGCAGTTCAAGGGCCGGGTGAGCGAGGACATGCCGGCGTTCTTCCCCTGGTGGGAGAAGCGCAGCTTTTCCTGACCACTCGACGCAGTGATCAGGCAACCGTCATGTCCTCACGGGGTTTTCTGTCGCGACTGCTCAGAGGCAAGGATCCCTTGGGGTCCGTCGTTGCCGAGGAGCGCCAGGCTGCCCTCGCAGCGCTGACCGCGGCAGCGGCGGCAACCGAACAGGAGCGGATCGCCAAGCTCGCCGCCAACGACCCGGACGAGGCCGTGCGCCGCGCAGCCATCGACCGCCTTGAGGATGAACCCGCCCTGACCGCTTTGCTGGACGATCCAGCGATCGCCGAGGCTGCCGCGCGACGTCTGTGCGGCAAGGACAGCGAAGTCGATCATCCCGCGGTTCGCGCGGCTCGGATGCAGGAAGCGGCAAGCCCGGAGGCCGTGCTGGGGATCGCTCGCCAAGCCGCCAGTCCCGGGGAGCTGGCCGATCTCTACCTGCGCTGTCCGGAGGCATTGCGGCCGACGTTGATGCCCGTCTTGCGGCAGTCCGGGGAAGCTGGCCTCAACGCCTTGGAGAAGCGCGCCCGCAGCCGCGACAAGGCATCCAACCGCTGCGCCCGCGCTGAGCTGGAGCGGCTGCGCAGCCTGATCAAGTCGGTCAGCGACATCCGCACGCGGGCGCAAGAGCTCGCCACGGTCCTGAACAAGGCTGAGGCGGGAGATCTGACGCGGCGCATCATCCATCTCAAGAAGGAATTGCGGGGCTGCTGCCATTCAATTCAAGCCAAGGCGGATTCACTGGCGCAGTACGGCGTGGGGATGCCGGACTTGTCCGCCTGGCTGGCCGCCGCTCACTACGAGGAAGCGCCGAACGCCATCCCCGCGCCGCCAGCGGCAGCCGCCGACGCATCCTTCCAATCGCTGGTTCAAGCCTTCCAGGAATTGGCCGGGCAAATGGCCGCGGGCGCCGCCTTCGAGGCCGTCAAGGAACGGCGCGAGGCGCTCACTGCCGAATGGCTGACCTTGGCCGACCAAGCGCAGCCCGACGACGCCCAGCATCGTCTCTTTGAATCCGTCAGCCACCAGTATCAAGCGCTCGCAGAGGCGGTGGAACGATGCCGCAGCCTCGCCCTGCCCGACGCAGACGCCCCCCCGTCGATCACCGAATGGCCAAAGGAGCCGGAGGCCCTGCGGTCGCTCTGGACGCGGCAGCGGGCGGCAGGGCGGCAGCGCAAGGCGCTTGCGCGGGAGCTGGCCCGCGTCAGTTGGCCGGAGTGGGCGCAGCCCCTCCAACCGCTGCAGCAGGCCAAGGCCCGAATCGCCGACCTGCGGCGCTTTGAGGATGCGGCGCAGGCGCACCAGGAGCAGCTCGCCGCGCACCTGGAAGCTGCCGTCCCAGAGATCGGCGCCGCCATCGAAGCCGGGCGCCTGCAAGGCGCCGTCTCGGCCTTGGGCTGGGCCCGCCGCCTTGAGAGGTCGCTGCCCGAGCGCTTGGCGGCCGCGCACCGCAAAGCCATCTCCCGGTGCGCCGCCCAAGTGGATGAGCTGCGCGATTGGCAGACCTTCGCCACGGCGCCCAAGCGGGAACGGTTGGTAGAGGCCATGAACGCCTTGGCCGAACGTCCCGAGCCGCCAAGGGAGCAGGCCGCTCGGATCAAGGCGCTGCGCAGCGAGTGGGGGGCGCTGGGCAATCCCTCCGGCAGCAGTGAGCGCGGCCTACAAGGCCAGTTCGACCGCGCCGCCGAACGCGCCTTCGCGCCCTGTCGCGCCCACTACGCGGAACAGGCGGAACTGCGCAGCCGCAACCTCGCCGGGCGCGAGCGCATCTGCGCGCAGCTTGAAACCTATCTGGCCAAGGTCGATTGGTCCACGGCCGACATGAAGGCTGCTGAGCAAATCATGCGCGCGGCGCGCGAGGAGTGGCGTTCCCTGCACCCGGTTGACCGGAAGGGGAGCAAGGCCATCGAGGCCCGCTTTGAGCGCTCCCAAGCCCGGATTCACGCCGCAGTGAAGCAGGCTTGGGAGCAAAACCTGGCCAGCAAGCGCGACCTCGTGGCGGCTGCCGAGGCGCTGGCGGCGGGTGACGCCGAGGTGGCGGCCAAGGTGGCCGAGGTCAAGCGACTGCAGCAGCGCTGGCGAGCCGTGGGCGCCACCCCGCGCAGCGCCGACCAAAAGCTGTGGCGGGAATTTCGGGTGTGCTGCGACCGAATCTTCAGCACTCGGGACGCCCATCGCCAGCAGGCCGAACGGCGGGTTGAGGAAGCCGTGGCCGCCGCTGAGGACATCTGCCGCACCTTGCAGGAAGCGCTGGAGGCATCGGCCTCCCAGCCGCCCGACCCGGCGCTGGCGCATCGGCTGCGGGCCGAACTCGATGACTTGGGGTTGCCCGAGCGGCACCGCCGTCCGGCATTGCGCCGCTTCGAGGAGCTGGCCCGGGACTACGGCCAAGTGCTGCGCATCGCCAAGCAGAGGGCCGCGCTCGCCGATCTGGAGCAGCTTGAGGCTTGGGATGTCGAGGTCAGCCAAGCCGAGGCCCAGGGCCGTGTGGTGGACGCGCCCGCCCCCCAATTCGCGGGCCGCGGCCAAGGCTCAAGCTGCAGCGAGCAGGCTCTGCGGGAACTGACGGTGGCTGCGGAGCTCCAAGCTGGCATCGAATCCCCTTCGGAGGACGCCGAACTGCGCCTGCAAGTGCAGGTAAAGTCCCTCAACGAGAGCATGAATCGCGGCACGGGGCGCAAGGCGGCACCGGAGTTGGCCGCCGAATGGTGCGCAACCGGCCCCAAGTCGCCAGCCTGCGATCCGCTTCGGAGGCGTTTCTTCGCGGCCTTGCGCGTCATCAACGAGGCAGCTTGACTTCGATGCTGGCGCCCCCCAAGGGGCTCGCGCCAATGGTGAAGGCGCCGCCGTAGAGTTGGACCAGCTCCGACACCACGGACAGGCCGATGCCCTGCCCCGGCTGCACTTGGTCGCCGCGCGCCCCCCGGCGCAGAATGTCGTCGCGAATCGCCGCGTCAACGCCAGGCCCGTCATCCTCTATGCGCACCAGCGCCACGGCGCCGGATCGGCCGCTGATCCGCACCTTGGAGCGCGTGTACTTGAAGGCGTTCTCCAGCAGATTGCCGAACAGGTCCATCAGGTCACGCTCGTCGCCGCGCACGCTCAACGCAGGGGGCAGACGCACCTCGACGGCGAGGCCCCGATCCGAATAGGCGGCCTTGAGCGCCCGAATCAGCCGTTGTGCAAGGCGGGAGAGATCCACGGGCCGGCCGACCACGACCGGCCCCGCCACCGCGGCGCGGGAGAGCTGATGGGTCACCACGCCCTGCATGCGGTCGAGCTGCTCCGCGATCAGCCCCCGCTCCGGGTAGGTCTCGCCATCGGTCGGCACGGAACCGCCCAAGGCGTTGCGGATGACCGCCAAGGGCGTTTTCAGGCTGTGGGCCAAGTCCTCCAAGGCATGCCGATAGCGGGTGCGCCGCCGATGCTCGTGGGCAATGAAGTGGGCCAGGTTGCGGCGCAGCCCGTTCAGCTCCTTGGGATAGTTGTCCGACAGCTCCTCCCGCCGACCCTCCTCCAGCGCCCTGACCTCCTGGGCCATGACCCGCAGCGGCCGCAACCCCCAGCGGATGGCCAGGAACTGCGCACCGATGACCAAAAAGGTCACCAGCGCCAGACCCCAGGCCAAGTTGCGGCGGAAGCCGCCGATGACGGCCTGGGTCGGCGCCTGGTCGGCCGCCACTTGGAAGACGAGCTGCGACTCGTCCGCGTCATCCCAAATCACCAAATAGGACAGCCCGAAGCGCGGCACCCCGTCAGAATCGCTTTCGAAGAAGCGGAACTCGCCGAGCGCCGCCTCACCGCGCCCTTGGTCCACGTTGGTGGTCAGCGCCGAAGGCGAGCGCCATTCGCGCCCGGTGCCCGGTTCCCAAATCGCGGCGTAGAGGCCGGATTCCGGCTGCGACAGGCGCGGTTCAGACAGTTCATCAACCCGGATGCCGCGGGCGTCCGCATGGGCGACGCCCATGAGCGAGTAGATCACCAGACGCAGTTGCTCCTCCACCCCGGCCAGCGCGCTGGCCCGAAAGGACCGATCCAGGATCCAGCCCGCCAAGGTGAGGATGCCGATCAGCACCAAGGTGGTGACCGTCGCCAAGCGGAACTGGATGCCGCCGCGCATGGACGGCCCTGCCTTGCCGGACTCCTCCTGCCCGGACTCCTCTTGGCTGCTAGGCGTCTTCAAGCGCAAACTTGTAGCCCTGCCCCCTCAAGGTGAGGATGGCGCTCTGCGGCGCCAGCTTCTTGCGCAACCGGCCGACGAAGACTTCGATGACGTTGCTGTCCCGATCGAAGTCCTGATCGTAGAGGCGCTCCGTCAATTCAGCTTTGGACACCACGCGGCCCTGATTGAGCATGAGGTGCTCCAGAAGGCGATACTCAAAGGCCGTCAGCGCCACAGCCTCGCCAGCGACGCGCACCTCCCGGCGCGCCGTGTCCAAGCTGATCGGCCCGCAACGGATCACTGGCGACGCATAGCCGGCGGCGCGCCGAACCAAGGCGTTGAGGCGAGCCTTGAGCTCCTCCATGTGAAAGGGCTTGGTGAGGTAGTCGTCCGCTCCGGCTTCAAGGGCCAGGACCTTGTCCTGCCAGCGGTCCCGCGCGGTCAGGATCAGGACGGGAAAGGTGCGCTCGCTGGCGCGCAGCGCCGCGATCAGGGCGCGGCCGTCCATGCGCGGCAGGCCAAGATCCACTATGGCCGCGTCATAGTCGCATTCCTGGCCGTAGTAGAGCCCTTCCTTGCCATCAGCGGCGGCATCCACCACATGGCCGGCCAACTTGAGCTGATCCGCGAGTTGGCCCCTCAAGGCCGGCTCATCCTCCACAACCAGTATGCGCATCGCTTGCCCTTAAGAACCTCCGGTCAGCGCCGTTCAAGCCGGCCCCGCGGGCTCACTCGAATCGTCTGGATGCGGCCACCGTCGAGCAGAATCCGCACTTGGTAGCCCCGCCGGCCGCTTTCAATGGGAACCACCGACAGCACTCGCCCGTCCACCGCCTCACGCACCAAGTTCAGCGCCCGATCCTGGGAGACGCCGGACTGAGGGGCAAGGGCGCGCCGGGCGGGCTCCCGTTCCGCCGCCGCCGCGGCCAAGGGGAGGCACATCAACAGGCACGCCAACAGTCGGGTGAGGACGGTGCGCAGGGCTTGCAGGCGATGCCGGTCAACCCGTCGAAAAAAACCTCGCCCAATGCTGCTCATGGCCATCCCCAACCCCGCGTCGCCGCGCCGTGAGCAATTCTAACCGTAATCGGCTGGACGCGCCGCCTGCGCGACCTGACGGTCGCGCACCCGCCGCGCGGGGGCGGTTGAGTTTCGCTGGCGCGAAACTCCGCGTCCGTCGCCTGGGTCCGGTGCCGATGGGTCTGTGAGCCGGCGCACTTGCGGTGGTGGGATCGAGTTGCGGCGCAACTCGGGGGCTCGGTCCATGCTACGAAACCGGGGTGACGCGCACTCGCACGCGAATTTGGTCGCCGGGATGGTTGCGCATCCGGGTGGCGTAAACCGTGCCGTTGTACTGGTAGCGCACATGGTAGCCAGTGAGGCGCTCCTCCTCGCGGACTTCCTCATGCCATTCGCACACCGTTTCCGTCCGGTAGCCACCCGGCCGGCTGCTGCGGCCGATGTCGGCGCCGATGCTGCCGCCGAGGATGGCGCCGGCTACCGCGCCGATGCGCTTATTGGCCTTCTTGTGGCCCACCGCATTGCCGAGCGCGGCGCCGATGATGGCGCCCAGGATCGGCGGGGTCGCGGAATGGCCGCCCAAGCGGTGCCGCACCCGTTCATCGCGGCACGCCTGGACCGGCTCGATGCGCCGTACCGTCTCGTAAACCGGCTCCACGTCCAGCACGTCGGCCCATTGGTAGTCGGCCCCCGCCACTGCCCAAGCGGGAAAAAGCGCCAACAGGGTGATGAGCTGTGCGGGCTCAGATACATACCGGAATCTGGCCCAAACGACGGGCGCGGAGTTTCGCGCCAGCGAAACTCCAACCGCCTCTCGCCCTCTGGGCGAGAGGCGCATGAGCCGGCGCCAGTTGAAGGTTCCTGCCATCATGGTCTGCGCTCCCCTGAGCTGTGGATGAGGGCAAGGCTATCCCCACCTGCCTGAACGCTGCATGAATGCATCAAGGCCCGATGAGTCGGTGGTCAGCATCCAAGCGCAGCCGCCAATCGGCTCGGGGGGCGAAGTTCGACTGCTGCCATCGGGTTAGGCGCTCGTAGTGGGCGATGAAGCGGTGCAGCTGCGCTAGGGACATGCGCCGGTGCGGCGCAAGGCTGCGCTCCTGCGCGGCTCGCCAGCGCCGAACTGCGTTCATGTCGGGCACTTCGATGTAGATCCACCAATCCACCCGCTGCCAGAGCCGTGCGTAGTCGGCGCAGGCGGCATTCACGTAGGCGCGCCAGCGTCCGTCGCGATCCTCCTCCGCCTCCAGCCGATTCACGGGCAAGCGCAGCATGGCCTCCGGCTGCGGCTCAACGCCTAGGCACCAACCCTCGAAAATCAGCACATCAACCGATTCCGCCACCGGCCACTGCGCTGTTGGGCCAGGCTCGTCGCGGCCCTTGTCAAATCGCGGCAAGCGGGTGCTGCGGCCCGCCAGCACGCCGTCGAGCACGGCCAGCGCCAACCTCAGGTCATGGGTGCCGGGCGGGCCGCGGGTGGCCAGCAGCGGATGGATCGTCCGCGCGAGCTGCAGGCGCGCGTCCTTGGCAAGGCAGAAGTCGTCCAAGGAGCAGACGACGGCGGTGCGCCCCGCCAGAGCGGCGGCTCGGGCGATGAGGGCGGCCAACGTGGATTTGCCGGCGCCCTGCCCGCCGCTGAGGCCGATGCAGCGCTTGTTCCGCAGCGCCAGGGCTGCGACGGCGGCCACGGCCCGCCAATCGGCCGGCGCATCGGCTGGCAGGCGCTCGTGCAGTTCCGCCAGTCGGCGCTGGTCGAGTTCCGGGGCCAGTTGGTCCGCAATGGCGCGGAGTGTCGGAGTTCCAAGTGCTATGAGCCTTGCCCTTTCGACGAACTGCTCACGAGGTAAGGCGTTTCCACGCTTACCGGGCTCTGGGCATTGAAGTGGTCAATGATGATGACCGAGTCCAGTAGGTACCGAGCCATCCCTCAGGGCCACTCCCCGCGGATGCGCTCTTGGTACTCAAGGCCGTCCCCCGCCTGCCAGATCCCCGATGTCCTATTGAGCGCATCTCGAAAAGAACCAGCCGAACCTAGCTTTTCCCGCTCTCGAAACTCTTCCACAGCTTGGCGAATCAGCGAGGCCATCGACGCATGGCGGGACGCAGCCTGTCGATCCAGCCATGCCTTCTGCTCATCATCAAGGCTGATCACGGTTCGGACTAACCGCCTGCCCATGGTGCTTTCGATATCACTTTACTTCCTCAATGATATCGGGTTTCGCAGATCAGCCACAAACCCGGTACCCGCTTGGCGGGTGCGGTGCTGAGCGGGCATTTGCACAATGGCTTGAGTGTCGGCAATCTTCCCCACCCTGTGCATGAGCCGACCGATCAAGGAGCCTGGAAGAAGATGGTCCAAATCCTGCAAACCGCCCAATGGCTTTACCATCAGGTGTTTTCCCGCATCGAGCATCTCGACGGCGCCGCATCGCTGCTGCTGCGCCTGATTCTGGCTCCGGTGCTGATCGGAGCGGGTTGGACGAAGATCAACGGCGCCAATTGGTTCGCTTCCCGACTGGACGACTTCCCCTTTCCCTTCAACGTGCTGCCGGCCGACCTGTCCTGGTGGCTGGCGGCGGTCACCGAGTTCGGCGGCGGCATCGCGCTGCTGCTGGGCCTGGGCACGCGCATCGTGGCCGTTCCGCTGGCGGTGACCATGTTCGTCGCCGCCTACGCCGTGCATCTGGACAACGGCTGGGCAGCAATCGCGCCGTCAAGGCCGGCGGCGGCCTGTCTTGAGGGCGCCGACGCCGGTTTCCTCGAGCGCGCGATCAAGTGCCAGAAGGTCAACGACCGGACCATCGATGCCTCCAAGCGCTTGGCCGAGGCCAAGGCCGTACTGCGCGAGCACGGCGACTACCGCTACCTCAACGGCAGCGGCTCGCTGGTCAAGCTGAACAACGGCATCGAGTTCGCCGCCATCTACATGGCCATGCTGATCGCCTTGGTCATCATCGGCGGCGGGCGCTACTTCAGCCTCGATTACTACCTGAAATTCGCGCTGCGCCGACAGGGGCCCTGAGGCCGTCCGTCCAGCGACGATGAAGCGCAAGGAGTCGTTCCCCATGCCCCATCCCAATTCGGCGGCAGCGCCGCGCCTGCTGCTCGCCGCCGCCTTGGCCTGGATCGGCCTGTGGGGCTGCGCCGCCCCGCCCGTGGCCGCTCCGGCCGCGCAGCCTGTGGTGGTCAAGAGCCCCAACGACGAGCGAGCGTACCGCTACCTCGAGTTGGCCAACGGTCTCAGGGCGCTGCTTGCGTCGGACCCCAAGGCGGACAAGGCGGCGGCTTCGCTGACGGTTTTCAGGGGTTCCTTCCACGAACCGGCGGAGCGTCCCGGCCTGGCCCACTTCCTGGAGCACATGCTGTTCATCGGCACCGAAAAGTACCCGGAAGTGGATGGCTACCAAGCCTTCGTCTCCGCCCACGGCGGCAGTTCCAACGCCTACACGGCCAGCGACCACACCAACTACTTCTTCGACATCGACCCCGCTCACTTCCAGGCGGGCATGGACCGCTTCGCGCAGTTCTTCATCGCCCCGCTGCTCGACCCCGCCTACGTGGAGCGGGAGCGAAACGCCGTGCATTCGGAGTACCAACTGCAGCTCAAGGACGACGGCTGGCGCGCCTTCGCCGCGAGCAAGATGGCGCTGAACCCGGCGCACCCCCTGGCCCGCTTCAACATCGGCAGCCTGGAGACGCTGGGCGATGACGCCCTTGCGGCACTCGAGGCCTTCTTCAAGGCCCACTACTCCGCAGACCAGATGGCCCTAGTGGCGCTCAGCAACGAAAGCCTGGACGACTTGCAGGCTTGGGTCGCGCCGCTGTTCGAGGGCATCGCCAACCGGCAGCTGGGCGCCGCGCCGGTCACGACGCCGCCCTACCCGGCGGACGGCCTGCCGGCCACGCTGCGCATTCAACCGCAAAAGGAGATCCGCTCGGCATCCTACGAGTTTCCGGTGCCGTCAACGCGCCCCCACTACCGGACCAAGCCCGAGCGCTACCTCACCAACCTGCTCGGCCACGAAGGGGTGGGCAGCCTGCACGCAGCGCTGAAGGCCAGGGGCTGGATCGAATCCCTGAACGCCTCAAGCGCCCACATCGACGACGCCACCAGCGCCATCGACGTGACCATCGGCCTGACCCCTGCCGGCAGCGGGCGGATCGAAGCCATCAGCGCGGCGCTGTTCGCCTACCTTGACCTGCTGCGCAGCGAGGCGCCCTCCAGATGGCGCTATCGGGAGCAGGCGCGGATTGCGGAGACGCACTTCCGGTTTCAGGAGCCCTCGAGCGCCTTGGGGTTTGTTTACCGAGTCGGGCCAACGCTGGCCCATCTGCCGCCTGTGGACCTGCTGCGGGCGCCCTACCTGATGGACGAATTCGATCCGGCACTCATTGAGCGCTACCTTGCGCGCCTGACGCCGCGCAACGTCCGCCTGACCGTCATCGAGCCCGACGCGGCCACCGACCGGATTGAGCCTTGGTTCAAGGTTCCCTACGCCTTGGAGCAGCGTCCCATCGCCATGGAGCCGGCGGTCGGCAAAACCCGGTTCGAGTTCCATCTGCCCGCCAAAAACCCCTTCATTCCAGAGGACTTGACGACCTTGCCGGATGACCCCGGCCCGCCTAGGCGCATCAAGGCCGCCGAGGGGATCGAGGCCTGGCTGGACCGCGACCTGGCGTTCGGCGCCCCCCGAGCCAATCTGCGGCTGCTGCTGACGGTGCCTGACGGCGGCCTGGCGTCCGTCGAGGACCAAGTGGCCGCCAGCATCTACCGGGACTTGGTGGCGGACCAGCTTAACGCCTACGCCTATCCAGCTGGCCTGGCTGGGCTCTCCTTCGGCATAGGCTTGTCGGCAAGGGGTTTCCTGGTCGAGATCGGCGGCTACACCGACAAGCAGGACGTCTTGCTGCCGCAGGTTCTTGAAGCTCTGAACGACGCCGAAATTGAACCGGCGACCTTTGCGCGCTTGCTTGATGAGCGGGTGCGCGGTTGGCGCAACGAGGCCTTGGAGCGCCCCTACTCCCAAGCCTACGGCGCAATCGGGAAGGCGCTCCAGAACAGCGCTTGGCCGGCCGAAATGCTGGCCAGCGCGGCCGAGCGCCTGACCGTCGAAGCGCTGCGGGCCTGGCGCAGCGAGCGGCTGACCCGGTTCGGCCTAGTGGCCCTGCTGCACGGCAACTTGGATGAGGAGCGCGCCATCGCCATCGTTGAATCGGTGCGGAAAAGGTTGCCTGTGGAGGCGGTGCCTCCCTTCAGGGTCGAGATCGCCCAGGTGGCGGACAGCTACCGCGTGCCTCTGGCCATCGACCATGCGGATGCGGCCGTTGCGCTCTACGTTCAGGATGAGCAGCCCGGCGTCAACGCGCGGGCGCAAAGCGCGCTGGCCGCTCAATTGGTGAAGCAGGCGTTCTTCACCGAGCTGCGCACCGAGCAGCAACTCGGCTACGCGGTTTTTGCGCGAGCCACGCCCTTCCGCAACCAGGGTGGGCTGACCTTCATCGTGCAAAGCCCCGTAGCCTCCCCCGCTGCCTTGGAAGAGGCCATCCTGACCTTCCTGGACGCGCGTCCGAACGCTGTGCGAAACCTGTCCGAGGAGGCCTTCAGCCAATTCAAGGCGGGTCTCATCAGCGACCTGACCGAGCGGGAAAAGAACCTCAACCAGCGCAGCCGACGCCTGTGGCGCGACCTCGATCTCGGCTACGTCAACTTCGACGCCAACCAACAGCTCGCCGATGCGTTCGCGGAATTGAGCCAAGCCGCGATGGCGGATTTCATGGACGGACTGCGGCAAAGGGCCCGCAGCCAAAGGCTCATCATCTACAGCATGGGCAAGTTCGAGGAGCCGCCCGCTCAGGGGGAGTTGATCGAAGACCTGACTTGGCTCAAGGCGGCGCGGCCCTAGCGCTTCACAGGCTTCAACTTAGGGAAGGGCGCGGAGTTTCGCGCCAGCGAAACTCCAACCGCACCCGCTTCGCGGGTGCGCAATCTCGCACAAATTCCAGTGTCATTGTCCTAACGATTTTTCAGGTTCTTCGTGGCACGGTGGCACCACCTCAGCCAGAGCACCAACCCTGTGCCGTCCAATGCCCGACCCGCCCGGGGCCAACTCCAGCAACCCCCAAGGGAAGCAGACCTGTGCTATGGTGCGTCCGGCAAGGCAACGGCCCGCCAAGGAGCGCCCCATGCCCACAGCCCAACCCGTGCCGGACCGTCAGCCCAAACTTCGGGTACCGCCCGCCAAGCCGCCGGGGCGGCGGCCTCGCGCGCCCGTCCACTATCCTGAGTCGGACGGCAAGCCCATGGCCGAGACGCCCATCCACTGGCACGCCACGG
>JAPOTD010000115.1 GCA_026709365.1 Gammaproteobacteria bacterium | reverse complement strand
GGGCGCGGAGCGGGTTTACAACCCCTTCGACATCCTGCTGCTGTTCGACAGCCGCGCGTTCAAGCCCCATTGGTTCGAGACGGGCACGCCCGTATTCCTGGTCGAGACGCTGTTCCGGCGACGGGTGCGCTCGGTCGATCTGGACGGCATGCTCGCCAGCGATGAGCTGCTCTCGGCTTTCGACGTGGACGACATCGCCCCGGAGGCGCTGCTGTTCCAGACCGGATACCTGACGATCAGGGAACAGGAGACGATGGCCGGGAGAACCCTCTACACGCTCGGCTATCCCAACCGCGAGGTCCGCGAGGGCCTGAACGGCAGCCTGCTGCGCCACCTCGTGCGGGACGGAACCCGCCAGATGGCGAACAGCGTGCGCCTCTACCGGCTGCTGGAGGCCGACGACCTCGAAGGGTTGCGGGAACTCTTCCACGCCTTCTACGCCAGCATTCCCCACCAGTGGCACACCAGCAACGACATCGCCAACTACGAGGGCTACTACGCCAGCGTGTTCTATTCCTACTTCGCGGGCCTGGGGCTGGATGTCACCGTGGAGGACAGCACCAGCTTGGGCCGGCTGGACATGGCCCTGCGCTTCGAGGGCCGGGCGTACCTGTTCGAGTTCAAGGTGGCGGAGCAAGCCGGAGGGGGGTCAGCCATGGCCCAGTTGAGGGCGCGACGCTATGCTGAAAAGTACCGGGCGAGCGGTCCAGTTCGGCTTGTGGGCGTCGAGTTCAGCAGCGCATCCCGGAACATCGTGTCGTTTGAGACTGGGTGGGGATGAGAGGACTTCTGGAGCGCACCCCGAGCAGCTGGTGGATACTGGCTACCCGCTCTCCCACAGCACTTTGATCGGCATGGCGAACATTCTGGAAGCCGTTTGCTGAATCCGCTCGCCGTCGTGAAGGAGGATTCCGCAGACGAATTGATCGCCAGCCGCGGCTTGAAGACGCGCCAGCGCCTTGAAGTCGTCCGGGCGCACGGTCGCTCCCGCCTTGATTTCGATGCCCACAACCCGGTCCGGTGATCGCTCCAGAACCAGATCCACCTCAGCGCCGTCCTTGTCCCGATAGTGGCTGATGGCGATCGAGTCGCCGTGCAGGGCGACGGCCTTGGCGATCTCGGTGTAAACGAAGCATTCGAGCAGGGGGCCGAGACTTCCCCGATTCCGTTCCATTGCCGTTCGGTCGATCCGCCGCAGGGCGGCGAGCAGGCCTGAATCCAGAAACTGCAGCTTCGGTGTCTTGACCAGCCGTTTGCGCTCATTGCGATGCCAAGCCCCGATTCGGCGGACCAAGTACATCCGTTCAAGCAGGGTCAGCCACCGATCCACCGTTTTGCCATCGACACGCAGCTTGGAACCCAAGTCCGACAGGTTGACCAGTTGGCTGGCGGAAACGGCCGCATGGTCGATCAGTGCCGTCATCCGGTCGAGCTTGCTGATGGCCGCGATGTCGGAAATGTCCCTTTCCGCGAGCGAGCGGGCGTAGGCTCGCAGCCAGCTACGGCGCCGCACGGGGTCCGGTCGCGCAAGGGCATCCGGGAATCCGCCCGAAACCACCCGTTCAACGATATCGTCCGTCGGGCCGACGGCGGCGAAGTGAGGAAAGTCGGCCGCAAAGGCCCGTTCCAGGAAGTTCGGAACACCGGCGACGGCCACTTCGGCTTGGGAAAACGGCAGGAGCTCAATCGTCTCCACGCGCCCTGCAAGCGAATCGGGCGAAATTGCGCTTCGGAACAGTTCCACGGAGCTGGTGATTAGGTAGCGTCCTGGCGTGGGATCCTCATCAACTTGCCTCTTGAGCTCGAGGATGAGTCCGGGTGCGCGTTGAATTTCATCAATGACCGCGCCACGCCGACCGCGCATGAAGCCGATGGGGTCGTTCTGGGCGAATAGCCTGACCTGCTCATCGTCCAAAGTGATGAAGGGGCGTTCACTGTTGTCGGCGAACCGGCGGGCAAGCGTGGTCTTCCCGGATTGCCGCGGGCCCATGAGTGCGACGATGCGAGTGTCCCCTAGAGCTGTGCGGATCCCGGTTTCGGCATGTCTCGGCACATGTTCTCTGGACGGCGTCGTCCAATTCGGCATAGAATTTCGTCCAATACGGAATAGTTATTCGGCCAATTCGGAATTTACCACCGTCTAATTCGGAATAATAGAACCGAAACCCGGCTTTGGCTTCCGTGTGGCAATCAAGGATCCCCGGAGTGATCTTCATCGACTCCGCCTCGCGCTCCCTTCTGATCCGACGCAGCCCCGCTTCAGTCCCCCAACCGCCGCAGCGCCGACACGGTCAGGAACTTGTTGTACAGGCTTGGGTCATTGACCCGCATGCGGTAGCCGCCGGAGATTTCCCGGACCTGCTCCAGGCGGGTCATGCGGTTGGTCTGCACGTTGAAGGCATGCACGCGGGTCCAGGACCAGTAGGGGCGGGCGCCGTCAAGCACCTGCCGGCCGCCGATGTCGTAAAGCGAGAAGGCACCGTCAAACGACTTGAAGATCTCGCCCCGCCGGTCAAATGACACCATGGTGAGCGGCGTCAACGTGCGGGCATCGAACCAGACGCGCTTCCTGCTCACCGGCGCTCGGGGGTAGCGGATGGGCTCCGCCTCCACCACGATGGCTTCCGGCACCAGTTGCGCCTCGGTGTTCCAGAAGGTCAGGCCTTTGGCGCCGCCGTGGGTGCCGTGGCGCCAGTTGGGGTGGGCGGGGTTCCAGGAGTCGGCCACGGGGGCGAGGTAGGGGCCTCTGTGGACGATGCGGTAGTTGCCCCAGGTGAGAAAGGGGTCGCCGGCCGCCCAGGCATCGGACAGGTAGAGGGTGTTGCCGGTGATCAGCGGCTCGAAGCGCTGGTTGGTGGGGAAGCGCCGCACCCGCTTGAAGGCGGGCAGGTAGCCGTACAGGTCAGGAAACTGGTTCTGGTCGTAGGGCCAGATGTTCAGGAAGGAGGTGCCGCGAACGTCCTTGGGGGTGACGAACAGAATGGTCTGGTAGCGCAGCTTGTCCTTGTGGCCCGGCTGGTAGGGCTTCGGGTCTAGGGTGATGCGGGCCACGGGCTGATGCTCCACCCACACCGCCTCGTACTCGTAGGCCAGCCGTCCCTTGGGATCAAGGTCCTTTTCCTCCACCGCGTACAGGGACACGTCATGGCGCCCCCAGCTCAGGGTGGCGGCGGCGAACACCTCCACCCCGGACTTGGGATCGGGAAACGGGTTGCCGCCAATCCAGGGCTTGCCGGCCTCCGTGACCACGTTGCCGGTGGCGTCGAAGCGGGCTCGGCCGGCGTTGCGCAGCGTCGCCTCAATGTAGTCGTGGGGATTGAGCCTATACAGGTTGTGTGTTTGCGGCACGATGCTCAGTTCCCGGCCGAGCTGGGCGATCTGCATGGCCTGTATGGGATCGAGCAGATCCCGGACCAAGGCCACGTTGTCCGCCGTCACCTTGTGCCCCTCGCTGATCCGACCGCCGGTGTAGGCATCCAAGGACAGCAGTTCATCAGGGTAGGCGGCGGTGTGCTCGCCGGTGGCGGCCAAGGTCGGCCACAGCGGCTTGAGAACCCCGGTGGCCAGAACGCCTTGGGCCATGGCCTTGACGAAGTGGCGACGGGAGTAGTCTTTGCCGAAGCGTCTTATGTGCATTAGAGGCTCTCCGGGGCGGCATGGCTTTCGGCCATCGCCCGATCATTGCAGACGACGCCCTTGGACGCCAGGCGGCGGTCGATTTCGCCCAACAGTTGGGTGTCGCCGTAGGCCAACGGCTTCAGGCGGCAGGCGGCTTCATTGGCACTGGCCCCCAAGCGCAGGGCAAGTTGCGCAACACGCGCTTCACGCCAGGCGTCGGAGCCCACCGGCAGGCTGTCTGCCACCCGTCCGTAGGCCGTCTCCGCATCGCCGGTGCGGCCCACCCGCGCTGCCGCCTCGGCGTATGCCCGTACCAAGTCGCCGGAGTCCGGATGCGCCTTGAGCAGCGCGCTGGCGAGCTGGTATGCGGGATAGGCATCCTCCGCCATCAACGCCAGCTGAACTTGCTGAACGCGAATCAGGAGCAGGGCTTGGCTCTCGGGCGGCAGCAGCGCCGCGAGCCGCTCGGTGGCCGGGCCGCACCAGGACGCCGGCCCGCGCCCTGGGGTGGGGCCGCAACCGTATATCTCGCGCACCAGCGTGTCCCGCTGGCGGTCGGTCAGCGGCGGCGCCAATGCGCTGAGCTCGCCAAGCAGGCGGTCGGGCGCCTCGCGGCGTAGAAACGCCATGCGCAGGGCGAACAATCCATCGCGATAGTCGTCCGTCCCGTCCGCAAGCGTGCGGGCCAATCGGTCGAGACGGGCGAGATGGGCGTCCACGTCCGGCTCGGCGAAGCCCGCCATGTCGGCCAAAGCCAGCAGCGCCCAGGGCGACTTGGCATCCGGCGGCGCGAGTGCGGCGCGCAATTCGAGGCCGGCCTGAGCCAAGCCTTGCGGGTCCCCATTCCCCTCCGCCGTTTTGAATTCGCGGTAAGTCAGCTCAAAAACGGGGAGGCGAGCCATCCAAGGGTCATCGGCATGGGATCGCCACAGACTCCGAACGCGAGCGGTCTCCCGCCCCAACAAAGCCTGGGTGAAGCGGGCTCCCGGGTCGGCCGCCGCTTGGTTGGCGGCTTGCAGGCGCTTGCGCTGCGTCCGTTCGCCGGTCGCTGCGTACTGAATGGCGTGGGCCAGGTGGAGCAGGCTGCGGCGCAGTTCGTGGTCCGCATCGGCGGGATAGCGCGCTGCTTCAAGCTGCGCGATGGCCTCCGCCACCAGCCCGCTGCCCATCAGCGCATCGACGAACCGCATCCGGTAGGCGGCAAGCTTGGATTGACGGCCAGCGTCGAGCGCCGCGAAAAAAGCGCGGTACTTCGCCACTGCGGTGATGAACTGCTGGTGGTTCAGCGCATCCTCGGCGCTGACCAGCAAGCCCAAGGGGCCAACATCCTGGCCGATGATGGCCTCGCCATAGGACAACAGGCGCTCCATCCGGGCCGCGTTCATGGCCCCCGCTTCCTCCAGTTGGCGCAGTCTCTCCGCAGCCCTGCGGGCACCGTCCAAGGTGCGGCCATGCCGTTCGAGCAGGGCGATGGCCTCAGCCTCAAGCCGGTCGGCCTCCGCCGGGGTGAGCGTTCCCTGGGGCGGGCTCGGCAGGGGTGCGGCCAACGCATCGAGCAGCGCAATCTCCCGGCGGGCTTCAGCGGACAGCGGATCGTCCGGTTTTCCGGATTGCGGAGCAAGGCTGTCACAGGGTTCATCTGCTGCGCTTGGCGACCGCCGAGTTGCGCAGCAACTCGAATGCGTGCTCGCGCACACCGCCGCCACTCGCTCAAACCAGGTTCTGGCCCGCTCGCGCTCCCCCGCCGCCAGCGCCACTTGGCCCAAGCCGAACCAGCTGCCGCGCACCAGGCCGGGATAGACAATCAGCGGCAGCGTGGTCTGAAAGCCGTTACGGGCGCCTTCCAGGTCCGCTGGGTTTTGGGAGGTTGCATGACGATCCAGCAGCAGCCAGCTGCGCCAGTAGCGCGCTGCCGCTTGGGCGAAGCCGATGTCGCTCCAAACGGGCGAGCGGAAGAGCCGCTCAAGCTGCAGCTCATCCTCCTGGGCGGCGGCCTCTCGCCGCAGGCGCACCGTGCGAGCGCTGACGGCCAGTTCATCAACGCGCGCCAGCCAGTCATCAAGGGCATTGGCATCCAAGGGCTGCTGCCGCGCCGCGTCGATCCGCTGGCCCAGATCGACGGCCTGCTGACGATGGTCCGCCGCCGCACAGAGCATCGGCAAGGCCAACACGAACAGGGCGGGGAAGCGCATCAGGCGGCTCGCATGGAACAAGTCCCAACTCTCCCGGTGGATAGAGCAATCCATGAGCCCAATCGAGGGCGGGACGCCCTCGCTCCGGGGCTCGTCGCCTGAGCCCAGCCGATTCCAGGAGCGAGAAGGACCGGCGGCGCAATGCGGGCGGCAAGCACCCAAGGAGGCCCCTTCCTGGACCACACGCACAATGACGTAATCAAACCATTGACAAGACGGAAACTCGCTCCGGGAATCCGCTGGGGTGGGGCGACGATCCACGCAGCGGGGGCGTCCCGCCCTCGGCTGGCACGAAGCGCGGTTGGTTCACCTGCTTGGTGTCCCGTTGGGAGATCGCCCCTCCCCGGTGCGTCAACGCCCCGATGCGCCGGGGCCGGCACTTCCATGGCGTCCAGGGCCATGCGCAGGTCGTCGCTGAACGCGTTGCCGAAGATCAGGGTGACCACGCGCCGCACCAAGCGAAGGTCGCCATCCAAGGTCGCCGCATCGCCGCCTCCGGCTTCGGCGATGCGCGTGAAGTCGTAGCTCGGGCTGCCTCGGTACATCGCCCGGTTCACCTTTCTTTGCAGCCGCGCTTCCAGCAACGCCGGGTTGGCTTCGTCGCTCACATCCAACGCGGTCACTTGCCCGCCTTGGTTGCGAAAGCCAGCCACTAGGCGAAGCAACTCTTCAGCCTCGTGGCGATGGGGCGGGGCGTCGCCGATGAGAATGACGAGGCGCTTGCCGGAGGCCCGCCAGCCGGCCTCAGTGGCGGCGACGCGCATGCCGGCCAGAATGCCCTCCCCCAAGCTGCCGCCCCCAGCTGCTGTGAAGCTGCCGAGAAAGCGCGTGAGCTTGGCGGTGCTGTAGGTCAGGGGTTGGGCGCGCACCGCGAATTCCGGGTCCTCCGCATCGCGGTAGGCAACAATCCCGAAGCGGGCGATGGGCACCAGCTCCCGGACCCACTCGATCATGTCCCGCACCCGTCGCTTCACCTCATCGAGCGCCCAGCCCATGGAGCCGGTGGCGTCGATCAGGAACACCACGTCCAGCCCCGCCTCGCGCAGCTCCTCCACATAGGCCGCGAATTGATCCGCCCCGTCCCCCAACCCGGTGCCGACGCGCTGCGCGGGAGGACCGGGCACGGCAAGACCCGGCCCAAGCCCCGGAAGCTGTCCGCCGCGCACGGCGCGCAGGCTCGGGCGGGGCACGGTGGGCACCGCCAAGGTCGAGCGGTTGGCGATCAGGGTGGCGGGAGGATCGACTTCGGGCGGGCGCTCGAACTTCAACCGCTGCGGTGGCTCCTCGGGCAACGGCGGCGCTAGCGCCAGCTTGGCTTGGACCGCCGTAGGCGCAGGCGCCTGATCCAGCTCGCCGCCCACATGCCAGGTCACCAGAGCATGTGCGGACAGCGAAAGGCCGAAGGCGACCAGCCACCAGCGCATCAGCTTCGGCACCCGCCACAATCCGCCGTTGAATGACAAGCTGCGCTCGCCAATGCCAAGGATGGAAAAGCGCGGTCGGTTTCCTGAGATCCAACTCGAGCGGGAATCCAAGGCTTCCGAATGAGCTTCCAAGTATTGCCATGCAACGGAAACATGTCTTGTCTCGGTCCCTCAGAACGCCTCGAACAGGGCTCGGCCGGGCACTACCGAGCGGAGGAAGTCCTCCACGGGAATGCAGCGCACGCCATCGATCCGCAGACGCTCGTCGCCTCGGTAGAGAATGGCTGCTTCAGCTTCGGGGTAGTCCTCGCGGAAGGCCCGCAGCGGCCGCAAGTCGCGGCGGCTCACTCGGCGGGCGTTCCTGACCTCCAGCGCCTGGATGCCGGTCTCGCCGTACACGATGAAGTCGATCTCGGAACCCCCTTGCGTGCGCCAGAAGAAGATTTGCGCCGGCGTGTTCGCATAGGCGGCCCAAGCGCGCAGGTGCTGGGCCACCAAGCCTTCAAGCGCTTGGCCGTCGATCTCCTCGGGTCGATCAAGCGGCCCCCGTGGCCGCAGCGAACGAAAGACGCCCGCGTCGAAAAAGTAGAACTTCTCCTGGGCGACGGTTGCCCGTTTGGCTCTTTTTCGGAACACGGGAAGGCGGAACGCGAGCAGCAGATCCTCTAGGATTCCCACGTAGCTGGCGGCGACCTTGCGTTCGACTTTGCCAGTGCCTCTTGGCCCGAACACGAAACAGCTTTGCTCCGGAATGCGGAAAAATCGACTTACAAAGTCCATTTTCGGACCATAATGGTGTTTTCGATGTCCTATTAGGGGCCTTCACCACGGAGGCTGTCAATGCGCCTCTCGCCCAGCGAAACTCCGCGCCCCTTTTGGGGGTGAGATTCGGAAATGTTTCTGAGCCCGCCCCGTGTGCATGGGTCAAGTTCCGGTATGTGCCCCGTTGGGAGATCGCCAGCTCGCTGCGCGTCAACGTCCCGATGCGCGGGGGTCCGGTGCTTCCAATGTGGCCAGCTCGAATGACTTAAGCCCTTGCGCATCACCGGCCGCCATGATCTGGTGCAGCGCCTGCGCGGAGGCTCGGGCGTCCGCCCGGATGAGCACATGGTGGCTGGGGTGATTGGCCACCGCAGCGAAGGCGCGGCGCAGGGTGGCCTCGTCCGTCGCCGTGTCGTTGATGGAATTGCCGTTGATGGAAATGCCGTCGCTGGCGGTGACGCTTACGGTCAGGGTGATGGGTGCTGAGCTCCTGTCGGTGCCGCCGAGGGGCAACTGCACGGCGGGACCGGCGTTCTCGGTCAGGCGGCCAGCCACGAGGAAGTAGAGCAGCAGCAGGAAAACGATGTTGATCATGGGCACCACGGCGATGTCCACCGTGCGTCTCGCCTGGGGCTTAAGCGTCAGCCGCATCAAGAGCTGAACCCCTGCACCTTGCCGAATCGCACCCGTGCCGCGCCTTGGCTGCGCAGCGCATCCAAGGTGCGCAGGACATGCTGCACGGAGATGTCGGGGGCGCTGCGCAGTTCCGCGTCGGGGTCCGCGGTGCCGGGCGCCTCTAGCCACTCCGCGTAGGGCCGGCGTGCGCCGTCAACCCAGATGGTCTGCTCGTCAAAGAGTTCGAAGACGCTTGCCGCCGCGCCGCCGGACGCGCTGCCGGGCTGGCTGCTGAGCAGCTCGACGCCGCCCTCCTGCCGGAAGGTGGTCTCCAGCATGAAGAACACCAGCAGGATGAACACCACATCGATCAGCGGCGTCAGGCTGATGCGCCGGGCTGGCTTGGTGGCCGCGAGCCGCTTATGGAACAACTGAAGACTCCCCGGTTACGAACTGCTGTTTGCCGCTGGGTCAGCGGTGCGCCGCACTGAGGCAAGCTGACGGCCTCTCAAGGGGAGAGCGCCCGTTCGAGCAGATCCTGGAGCCGCTCGCCGATGCGCTGCGTCCGCCCCTCCAGCAGGCTGTGGGCGGCGGTCATGGGGATGGCGACGCCCAAGCCCACGGCGGTGGTCAGCAGGGCCTCCCAGATGCCGCCGGCCAGCACCCCGGCATCGGCCTGGTTCACATCCACCGCCAAGCCCCGGAACGCATCGATCATGCCGAGCACGGTGCCTAGCAGGCCGAGCAACGGGGAGATGTAGGCGATCAGCTCCACCAAGCGCAGGTAGCGGGACAGGCCGCTGAGCAGGAGATTGCCGCGTCGGGCGAGCTCGGTCTCCAGCGCATCGCGGGGCCGGTCGGCTGCCCGTTCGGCCAGAGCGAACGCCACCAGCTCGCCGATCGCGTCGTTGGCCGCCACTTCGGCAGGCGAGCTGGCCACCTGCGAGGCGAGCCGCTCGAAATACCGGGCGCCGTAAGGCCGCAGCTGCAGCAGCTTGTAGATGATGGCGGCGGCGCCGACCACTGAGAGCAGCAGCAGGGCGACCACCACCGGGCCGCCCAGATCGACGAGCCGCGTCAACGCCTCCGGCACGGGTTGCTTGGCGTTCTAAAGCGTCGTGTCACACGTCAGGCGACGCATGACACGACATTGGAGGACACTGAAGGATGCTAGAAATAGTAGGTGAATCGCGCGAACACCTCGTCCATGCGCTCGAAGGTCTGCATCACGTCGTCGTTGCCGCCGTTGGAGCCAATCAGGTTGGCGTAGATGTCAAGCTGCACGTCGTCCCGGGGGCGCCAGCGCGCGCCGGGCTGCACCAGGAAGCCGCCGTTGGTGTCGTAGAGCACCGCCAGGTCGGCCCGCCAGATCAGGCCGGGGAAGGGCTGCTGCAGCGCGAAGGCCACCGCGTTGAAGCTGCCCTCGCCCTTGGGCACGCCGTCGTTGTCGAAGCCGCTCACGTGGCGGCCGAGCATGTCGCTCTCCGATTTGTGCATCCATTGCAGGACGAAGTAGGTGGCCGGGAATTCGCGGGAGAAGCGGTGGTACTTCTCGAAGGAGACGTTGCTGACGAACTCGTCCTTCTCGATGTAGTCGCGGCTCAGGGTGAGGTTGGTGAATTTGCGGTCGAGCGCCAAGGTGGCCTCGATGCGCATCACCAACTGGTCGAACAGGCTGTTGGGCGCGCCTTGGAAGACGTAGGTCATGCCGGCGCCGAAGATCTCCTCGCGGAAGTACTCGCGGGCGATGTGGCCCTTCAGCGGCCCCAAGCCGGGTGCGACAGGGTTGTTGGGGTCGAAGAAGAGATCCAGTTCCAAGGCCGCGCAGGTCCGCAGGTCGCCCGCCAGGCCAAAAGCGGCGCAGGTTTCGGGGCTGATCGGAAACGCGCCCAAGGCCTGGGCCGCCGGAAACTCCAGCACCGATGCGTTCAAGCCGCCAATGCCGTCGAGTCGGGACAGCCCGGCGTAGTGGAACCACTCATCCGCCGACCAGACCCCGGCCGGATTGATCTCAAAGGCGGTTTGGGAGAGCAGTTGGCCAACGGGTTCCAAGCCGGGTATGCCGACGAACGGATTGACGTCGGACTCGGTCCAGCGGAACACGCCGTCCGGGTTGGTCCGCGAGACGGCCATGAAGCTCAAGTCGAAGTCCCCGGCCCGCCCGCTCAACCGGGCGCCGAAGTTGAACTCGTCATCGTTGTCGTCCCAGCCCTGCTTCTGCCGCACCACGAACTGGGAGGCGATGAAGTTGTACGGGGTGTCCAAGGGCGAGAGCACCGACGGGCGGAAGCGCTGCACGAAGCCCTCGATCTCCCAGTCGTTCTGGAAGCGGTAGCTGCCGCGCACCCCCAGCGAGGGCACGCGCTTGTCGGAGTACTCCTCCGCCGCCACGTCCAGGAAGCTGTGCCGGCGCAGGTCCAGCCCGTTCACGACGTCAAAGACGCGGAAGAAGATGGCCTCCCCCCATGCGATCTGCTGGTTGCCGATGCGCAGCCACAGGGGCCCGTTGTTGTAGTCCAGGTAGAGCGCGGGCAGATCGACCATGTAGTCCTTGCCGTTGAACTCCAGCGTGCTGCCGTCGCCGCCGTCAAAGCCGGAACCGAAGTGGTCCACGCCGTCGAACTCATCCTCCAGGCGCCAGTCGCGAAAGCCCCTGATCTTCGCGAAACCCTCCCAGCTGTCGGAGAAGCGAAACTTGAAGTCCAACTCGCCGCGGGTGGCGAACAGGCTCCAGTTCGGCTCGCTGGTGGGCTGTGCCCGGACAATCTCGTTGCCGAAGGAGTTGACCACGGTCCTGCCGCTGAACAGGTTGCCGTAGCCTTGGTTGTACGGGTTCGCATCGCTGAAGGCGTTGGCGGTCTCCTGGCGGACGAACCCGGTGATGCTGACGCTGACGTCCGCGACTGCGGCCATCGGCAAAGCGCAGAGCACCGTCATCAGGGCGTGCCTGAACAGCTTGGCTTGTTTCATGATTTCCCCTTGTTCATGTCGTTGCTGGTTTGCGTGGTCATTTCTTGCGCGGTCATGGGTTCACGGTCACGATGCTGCCGCGCTCGCCGACGGCATAGACGCGCTGCTCCCGCAAGGTTCCGTCCTCAAGGTTGCTTGTCACGATTCCGGGCGCCAGGGCGGCGTACCACGACCGCTCCACGGCGCGGCCGCCCACCGAAGCCCAAGTCTGCCCTTGGTCTGGACTGCGCAGCAGGGCGCGGATGCCGATGGCCACCACTTCGTCCTCCTTGGAATGCCATACGTCGAGCAGATTGGCTCGGCTTCCCGTCGCCAACGGTTGCCAAGTGGCGCCGGCGTCGCGGGTGCGCAGCACCGTGCCCTCCTGACCGACCGCGAAGCCCCGCCCTTGGCCATCAATGCGCATGGCGAACAGCGAGGCGTCGCCTTGGTGGCGGACCTGCCAAGTTTGGCCGCGGTCGTCGCTGGCGAGGATCATGGCGAATTCGCCGCAGATCAGGATCTCCCCATCGTCGCTGATGGATGCGCCATACAGGTGCGCCTCCAGCCCCTCCGGCTGCAGCTCGGCCCAGTCGAGTTGGCGAGCCTCCCAGGTTGCGCCGCCATCCTCGGAAACCACCACCGCGCCGAAGCCGCCCACCGCCACGGCCAGCCCCGATTCATGCAGGGCCACCGACAGCAGGCGCTCGGCAGTCGGGCTTTCCGCAGCCGACAGGCTGCGGGCGTCGGCGCCGCTGAAGATGCGCCCCTGCTGGCCGACCACGACCATGCGCCCGTCGTGCGCATCCACCGCCAATAGGGCGGCATCGTCGATCGGCGCAATGGCGGCCCAGGCTTCCCCGCCGTCCTCGCTGAGCAGCAGTTGGCCGTGATGGCCCACCGCAGTGCCCGTGGCGCCGACGAAGGTGAGGTCGTACAAGGCATCGTGCGGCAGGCCGGAGCGGACGAGGCTGAGCGCCTCGCCGCTGCGGTTGGCAACGGCGCCCGCCGCGAGCGCCGCCAAGGCGCAGGTCACAAGCCAACGCATGGGGCGAGCTCCGGCCTAGGTTCCCAAGCGGCGCATCGCCGATACGGTCAGGTAGCGGTTGTAGTCGTCGGGATCGTTGTAGTGGGTGTCGTAGCCCCCCGACGAGCGCACCAGTTCCGGCAGGGAGATGCGGTTGGTCTGCACGTCGTGGACGATGACGAAGTTCCAACTCCAAAGCGGCTTGCCGTCCAGGACGTTGGCTGGCGTGCCGTCCGCGCCGACGCTCATGCCGTTGCCATGCTCGAAGTTCTTGAACACCTCGCCGCGCCGGTCGTAGCTGACGCCGTTGAATGCGACCATCGCTCGGGCGTCGATGTACACCCGCCGCTTGCTGATGGGCGCCCGGGGGTACTTCACCGGCTCGGCCTCCAGCACGATGACATCGGGTATCACCTCCCAGTGGCTGCGGATGAAGCTCTGGCCCTTGGGTCCGCCCACCCGCTCGCGCTCCCAGTTCTCGTGGTTGACGTTGAAGTTGCCCAGTCCCGCCGGCCCCAGCCAAGGCCCGCGATGGATCAGCTTGAAGTTGCCCCAAGTGAGGAAGGGGTCGCCGGCGGCCCAAGCGTCGGAGACGTACCAGGTCGGTCCCGGCAGCAGCGGCTCGAAGCGCTGGTTGGTGGGATAGCGGCGCACCCGCTTGAACGCTGGCAGGTAGCCCTGCAGTTCGGGAAACTGGGTTTGGTCGTAGGGCCAGATGGACAGGAACGCCGTGCCCCGCACGTCTTGGGGCGTGTTGAAGAACACCGACTGGTAGCGCAGGGTGTCGTCCCGGCCGCGGAAGGGGTTGTCATCCAAGGTCACCCGACCGGTGGCGTTCATCTCGCACCAGACGAAATCGTACTTGTAGGCCGTGCTGCCGTCCGGATTCAGGTCCTCCTCCCGAATGGCATAGAAGGTCTGGTCGAAGCGGCCCCAGGAGAGGGTGATGTTGGCAAAGGCCTCCGCCGCGGTCCTCGCCTCCGGGAAGGGATTGCCGCCGATCCAGGCGGAGCCGTCGTCGGTGCGCACGTTGCCGGTGTCGTCGAAGCGCGCCCGGCCGCTGTTGGTGACGGTGGCCCGCAGGTAGTCGGAAGGCATCAGCCAATCGGGGTTCGTGGTAGTGGCGTGGGTGTCGATTTCGCGGCCCATTTGCGACACCTGCAGATAGGAGACCGGGTCCATGAAGTCCTTGAGCAGCTCCACGTTGCCGGCGTTGATGACGTCGCCGGTGTTGACGCGCCCGCCGGTCAGTCCCTCAAGGGTGGAGATTTCATCCGGATACACGTTCTCAATGGTGTTGCCCCGGGCGATGGTGGGCCACAGCGGCGCCAGCACCCCGGTGGCAATCACCCCCTTGGACATCTGCTCCAGGAAGAAGCGGCGCGAAAAGTCCTTGCCGTATTTGCGAATGTGCATGTTGATTCCTCTATCTTGCTGGTTCATTGCTGGTTCGTTGATGCGTCCGATGCCCCGTCCGTTGGCTGACGGTCCGTTGACTCCCATTGATCGGCTTGGGTCGATCCTCCGAGGGCTACCCTAATCCTTTGGCCCGCCGCCTGCAATCGCGTGCCCGCAAAGCGGGCACGGATGGAGTTTCGCTGCGCGAAACTCCGCGCTCGTCGCGCAGGTCAGATTCCGAGAGGTTTCTGAGCCCGCGCCCGTTGCGTGGGCCAGATTCCAAAGTGTTTCTGAGCCGGCACATCGCGCACGCGCGCTATGCGGGTGCGGATGGCGTTTCGCCGGCGCGAAACTCCGCGCCTGCTAGGTCGGCACCGGTCGATTCCACCATCAGCAAGTGCTCCCGATCGACGAATCCCGGCTTGAACAGATAGACCAGCAGCGGCAGCACCACGAGCGCCACCACCATGTTGATGAGCATGATGATGACCAGCAGCAGGCCCATGTCCGCCAGGAACTTGAGGCCGGACAGGAAGTACCAGGGCAGGATGCTGAGCAGCACGATGGTGGCGGTGAAGAAGATCGCCTTGCCGGTGGTGGCGACCGCCTTGCTGATGGCGTCGCCGTAGTGCTGGCTGTCGCGGTACTCCTCGCAGATGCGGCTTAGCAGGTAGATGCCGTAGTCGATGCCCACGCCGATGCCGATGGCGGCGATCGGCAGGGTGTTCACGTCCAGCCCGATGCCCATCATCACCATCACCGCGGCGAGGAACACGTTCGACAGGTTCACCGGAATGAGCAGGATAAATCCGGCTTGGATCGACCGGTAGGCAAAGCTGCAGGTCACCAGGATCACCAGGTTCAGCGCCGCGAGGATGATCCACTGGTAGAAGTCCACGGTATCGTTGACGGACTGCTGCAGCGCAATGGCGCCGGTGCCCAGGCGGATGCGGAAGGCGTCGTGCTCCGCGCCCACCTCCTCGATGGCCGCTCGGGTCTGGGCCAGCGCCGTGTCCACGGTGTCCTGCTTGTTGTCCTTGTACCACAGCGACACGGTGCCGTTCTTCAGTTCGAAGTCCGTCACGTTGCTGTATGCCTTGGTGCTCGCCCCGAGCAGCAGGGCGCCGGCGGCGGCGTTCACCGAGACGTCGTCATAGTCCAAGGGCGCCCACTTGGGGTTGCCGCCGCTGAACAGCCGATTGGCCTCCGGCAGGTAGTCGGCAAACGACAAGGTCGCCTCCGGGGGATCGGGCTGGGACTCGAGGTTGCGCTGCAGGGCGTTCATCGCCTTCACGGTGTCCGCCATCCTGACCACGCGCCGATTCTCGTCCTTGCCCTCGAAGACGATCTCCAAGGTCATCAGGCCTGGGAAGTAGGCGTTGATTTGCCGCACGGCTTCGTTGTATTCCGAGTCCTCCCAAAGCAGGTTGCTGCCCTCCACCGGGTTGCCCACTCGGATTTGGGTCATCATGCCGAGGGACGCAATGGCGAGCACCAGCACGATGGCGGCGGTGGCGCGGGCCTTGGCGCCGTGGCTGACCTGTCCGATGACGTGGAGAATCTTGAAGATGCGGTTGTGCATGCCCGCTTTGGCATCGCCGCCCAAGAGGGCCTTGACGTTCTTGGGCTTGGGGAACAGGGACAGCAGTATGGGGCTCAGCCAGAGGTTGGCGGGCAGCAGGATCATGGCCCAGAAGCCGCAGAACAGCGCGAAGCGCTCCATCACCGGAATCGGCGCCAAGGCGATCAGGAACAGGCCGGTGGCGTCCGTGACGATGCCCAGGGCGCCCGGCGCCATCATCACCCCCAGCGCCTGTTCGGCGGCTTGGCGGCGGTCGCCGAGAACGTGGTACAGCTCGTAGTAGCGCTCGATGAACTGCACGCAGTGGCTGAACGAGCGGGCGATCAGCAACAGCGGCACCACCATGATCAGGGGCTCGATGGGGTCGCCGATCCAGCCGACGAAGCCAAATCCCCAGACGGCGGCCACGGCGCTGACGATGATCGGCGTCAGGACGCCGGGCACGTTGCGCATGTAGAAGAGCAGGGACAGGAAGAGGGCGGCGGCGGTTATGCCGAAGATGCCCAGCATCTGCGCTTGGTAGGTATAGACCCAGCCGGTGAGGACGGGCGCGCCGGCAATGTGGATTTCGTGCTTGGCGTCGGTTTCCCGCTCCACCATCTCCTGGATGAACTCGAAGGTCTCGCCGAAGTCCAGCAGCCGCTCGATGAAGGTGGCGGTGATCAGGGTGGCGGTCTCATCCTCGGAGATGAGGAACGCCTGCACGTTGGGCGCCTTGTCCACTCGGGACCGAAACTCGGCGATCTCGGCTGCCGTGCTTGGCGCCGCATCGCCCATCAGCGGCTTGGAGTCGATGCCGAAGGGGGTGGCTTCGGAGAACCGCGCCCGCTCCGTGGCGATGGACAGGATCTGGTCGTGGTCCACCGCCGGCGCCAGGTCGATGTCCCGGCTCAAGCGCCAGACCTTGGCCAAGGTGTCGGCGTTGTAGATGTCGCCGTCCTTGACCTTGAGCATCAGGGTCACGGTCAGGGGGCTGCCGAAGTTGGGGTGGTCCTGAAAGGTCTGGACGAACGGATGGTTCTTGGGGAACAGGTCCGAGAAGATGGTGCGCAGTTCGACCTTGGGCAAGCCGGCGGCGAAGAACGCCGTGACCGCGCCCACCAACGCAAAGGCGAGCCAGCGGCGGCGAATGGTTGCCGCCGCTAGCCGGTGCCTGAAGCCAGTCACCCGATGCCGCCTAAGGTCATGACTGTTGCGCCAACTTGCCGATGCCGCCTCGCCGGAAGGCGCAAATGGCGCCCTCGCAGGACTTGCTGGCGCAATTGAAGCAGGCTGGCATGGTTCAAATCACTCTCCGGCGATCACTGGGTGTGGC
>JAPOTD010000069.1 GCA_026709365.1 Gammaproteobacteria bacterium | reverse complement strand
GACGAGGCCAAAGGGTGATCTTTTGGCCTTTTCAAGCTGCAAAGCACCGATGTCCTACAGACGCTGCCGAGATATCGACTGTGCGGGCTTAGAAAACTTCGGAATCTGGCCCCGCAACGGTAGCGGAGTTTCGCGCTAGCGAAACTCCATCCGCGACCGTCAGGTCGCGCATCGACTTCCGCCGCTGTTCCCAAGATGGCCTACTGACCTTCTAATTTACGGAACAGGACGCCTGTAATCGTGAAGCAAGCCGTCAGGGAAATTGAATCGATGACCGAGGGGTTGGAGAGCGGTTCAAGCATCAAGACAAGCGCCTCGATGCGATTGAAGCTTCGATCAAAGCCGGGCTCGGCCGCCTGTTCGCGCTCTCGCTGGCCTTGGCCAGCGCCGTCGTCGGGGTTTTCGTCAGGGTGGTTTGGTTCTGAGGCCTGCATTCACCCCCGGTTAGCCAAAGCTCCGCTCGCCTAGCCCTAGGGAGCCTCTGATCAAGTCCCGTTCGCTCAGCGCTTCACTGTTTGAGGATGCAAAGGACGCCGCAGTCGAAAAGGCAGAGGCTCCTAGCCCGTCTGGGCCGTCACGATGCCGACGAGATTGGCGAAGCAGGTGTCGATGGCGGCGGCGATGAATGCCTTCATGAACGGCGCATCCGCTTGGTCCTCCCGCACGGCGGCGTGCAAGGTCGGCCAGATCCCCTCCTCGCCCAGCGACGTGGAAACCAGCAGGTTCCGCTCGAGATAGTCGTGCAGCGCCCAGTTGGGCAGGCAGGCGACGCCCCGGCCGCTGGCGACCAGCTGCGCGATCATGGCGGTCAGTTCCGTTTGCCGCACGGCCTCCGGGGCAACCCCCGCCGGGTCAAGGAAGCTGGTGAATACATCCAAGCGGTCGCGGTCCACCGGGTAGGCGATGAGGGTCTCGTAGGCCAAATCCTGGGGATCAATCCAAGCTCGGCCCGCCAAGGGATGATCCTTGGCCACCGCCAGCATCGCCTCGTAGCTGAACAGGGGCAGGTAGCGCAGACCCAAGTCCGGCACCGGGTCGGACGTGACGACCAGATCGAGGTCACCGCGGCCCAAAGCCGGCAAGGGCGCGAAATGAAAGCCGGAGGAGACGTCGATTTCCACCTGCGGCCAGGCTTCGCGATAGGCATCTATCGCGGGCAGCAGCCACTCGATGCAGCTATGGCATTCAATGGCAATGAGAATGCGCCCGGACTCCCCGCCCGCCAACCGCGCAAGGTCCGCCTCCGCACGGCCCACCAAGGGCAGCGCCTCATCGGCGAGTTCCAGCAAGCGCAGGCCGGCGCTCGTGAAGCGCACGGGCCGAGTCTTGCGCATGAACAGCACGCAGCCCACCCGACCTTCCAGTTCCTTGATCTGATGGGACAGCGCCGACTGGGTCAAATGCACCCGCTCGGCCGCCTCCACCAAGCTGCCCGCATCACGCAGCGCGGCCAGGGTGCGGAGGTGGCGAAGTTCGATGCGGGGCATGGCTTGGAACGCTTAGCCCACCACCATGAACACGACGGCAAAGACCAGGGGCAGGCCGATCAGGTAGTACAGCCCCAGATTGAGCAGGCCATTGGCCTGCTGATCCTCGCTGAGGGTGAACTTCGGACCCAACCCCAGCCAGACGCAGCCCGAGGCGATAAAGGTCAGGATGAGGGTTAGAGCGGCAGCGGCCACCGATCAGGGCTCCTGATCGCGCGGGTCGAGGCGGTCACGCAAGGATGTCTTTGCGCGCCCGACCACCGCCCGCTCGTCGCTCCGGGACATCGCCTTGTCGGTCACATGGCGCCGAGGTCGAGGCTGCCCCGGGGCTTGGCGCCGGCGAGGTCGGCGATGCGCTCGAAATGCTCGCCGATGTCCTCCGCGGTGGCCTCCAAGCCGAGGTTCACCCCTGCGTTCTCGACGATGCAGGCGACGGAGAACTGCCCGCCCTGAGCCTGCAGCACCACGCCGTTGGGGGCCTGCTCGGAACAGAGGTGGATCACCGCCGGCGTGACCAGTTCCGGGGCCAGCGCCTTGAGGGCATCGCCCGTCATCAGGTTCTCGGTCATGCGCGTGGCCGCCACCGGCGCGATGGTGTTGGTGTGGATGTTGTTGCGCGCGCCCTCGATCTTCAGGGTGTTCATCAGTCCCACCAAGCCGAGCTTGGCGGCGCCGTAGTTGGCTTGGCCGAAGTTGCCGTACAGCCCGGTGGGCGAGGTGGTGACCACAACCCGGCCGTAGTTCTGCTCGCGCATGATCGGCCAGGCCGCCCGGGTGACGTTGACCGAGCCCATCAGATGCACGTCGAGCACCGTCTGGAAATCGTCCAGCTCCATCTTGGCGAAGGACTTGTCGCGCAGAATGCCGGCGTTGTTGATCACAATGTCCACCCGTCCCCAAGCCGACATGGCGTCGTCCACCATGCTCCGGGCGCCGACCCGGTCGCTCACTGACCCGCCATTGGCGATGGCCTCGCCGCCAGCCGCCTTGATTTCGGCAACGACGCCTTCGGCGGCCTCGGAACCGCCGCCGGTGCCGTCCATGGCCCCGCCGAGGTCATTGACCACCACCTTGCAGCCCCGCTTGGCCAGCTCCAGCGCGTGGCAGCGGCCAAGGCCCCCGCCGGCGCCGGTGATGATGGCCACTCTTCCGTCAAACGAATAGGTCATGTCGAGCAATCCTCCTGCGCAAAACCCGGTATTTTAATCGAATGTGGCCGAGAGGGTTGGCAACCTGCGCGCCCGCGAGGCGGGCGCGTTGGAGTTTCGCCGCGCGAAACTCCGCTACCGTTGCAAGGGCCAGAGTTGTGTTCCAAGTATTCGCCTGTGCTAAAGTGTGTACATCCCAATACAGTTGCAGCAATCCATGTCCGCTACCGTAACCATCCGCTTGGAATCGGAACTCAAACAACGCCTTGAGCAACTCGCTGAGTCGATGCAGCGATCGAGGTCCTTTGTGGCTGCGCAAGCCATTCGCGACTTCGTGGATCTGAACGAATGGCAGGTTCAGGAAATCGAACAAGCCATCGTGGAAGCCAACCGGGGTGAATTCGCCAGTGACCAGGATGTCGCGGCAGTCTTCGATAAGTGGGGAGTCCGTGGAGGTTAGGTGGCTTGCGAAGGCACTGCGAAACCTCGACGACGAAGCCGAGCACATCTCCCGCGAAAACCCTGCGGCCACCGAGACCCTCATTCAGCGGATTCAGGAGGCGGTAAGCAGGCTGCAAGCCAATCCTGCCATGGGCCGGCCCGGTCGCATCCATGGAACTCGGGAATTGGTGGTGCCCGGTACGCCTTACATCATTCCCTACCGTGTCAGGCCCCGACTGAATCGCGTCGAGATCTTACGCGTATTCCACGCTTCAAGGCGCCTCCCAGCTCGCTAGTGACACCCGGCCGTCGAAAGGCGCCCGAGGTTAGGGCCGCATAGGGAAGTGAACGGAGCCGGTTAGGCGGTCGAGTTGGGGTTGGATCCAGTCGATCCAGCGGCACAGGAAGGGACGGGTCTCGCGCGGGTCGATCAGCTCGTGCACCGCGAAGGATTCGGCCCGCGGAAAGGGGGAGCGGGCGCTGCGCAGCTGCTCCTCAAGCTCAAGGCGCTTGGCGTTCGGATCCTCGGCGGCGGCGATCTCCCGATGAAAGGCCACCGCGACGCCGCCTTCCAAGGGCAGGGCGCCGGACTCCACCGAGGGCCAAGCCAGCACATAGGCGCCCGGTGCGTAATGGGCGGCGGTGGCAACGCCAAAGCCCTTGTGAACTTGGACCACCGCCCAAGGGATGCTGGCTTGGGCGGCAGCCGCAACGGCTGCCATGCCGTAGCGGATGGTGCCCGCCGCCTCCGCCTCGGGACCGATCATGAACCCCGGCTGATCGACGAAGTTGACCACCGGCACGTGGAAAGTGTCGCAGGTCTCCACGAAGCGGCGGTGTTTTTGGGCGGCTTCGGCGGTCATGGCACCGGCGTAATGGCAATTGTCGTTGGCCAGCACGCCGACCGGCTGGCCCGCCAAGCGGGCGAAGGCGCAAATCTGGCTGGGACCATAGGCGGCGCCCACCTCGAAGAGCGAATCCCGATCGACGATCAGCTTCAAAATGGCGCGCATGTCGAACGGGGCATTGGCGTCGCGGGGCACCGCATCGAGCAGTTCCGGGGCCATGCGCTCCGGGTCGTCATCACAAGCGACGCACGGGGCGCGCTCCCAAACCGATGCGGGCAGATAGCTTAAGTAGCGCCGAATCTGGCGAAACGCATCGCGCTCATCGGCGGCGACGTTGTCCACCACGCCGCTGGCTGCGTGAACCTGCGCGCCGCCGAGCTGCTCCTTGCTCAGGTTGACGCCCAACGCCCGCCGCACCAGCGCCGGGCCGCCAGTCATCACTTGAGCCGTGCGCCGGGCCATCACCGCAAAGTGGGAGGCCACCAAGCGCCCCGCCGGGAACCCTGCCACCGGCCCCAAGGCCGCGGAGGCGATGGGCACCTGGCCCATGGCGTCGGCAATGATGCGAAAGCGAGGTTCGGAGAACACCGGCTCGCCCGTGGTGGCGCCCTTGCGGCTGGACCCCTTGACACTACCGCCGCCGCCCTCAAGCAGGCGCACGAGGGGCACCCGATACTGGCAGGCGAGATGCTCCGCGTAAATGCTCTTGCGCAGCCCGGCGGCGTTCGGCGAGCCGCCCTTCAGCGTGAAGTCCTCGCCGCCCACCACCACCCGGCGGTCGTCGATCTTGCCAAAACCGACCACGTAGTTGGCGGGCACGCAGCCGGTCAGCCGGTCCTTTTCGTCGTAGTCGGGCAGCGCGGTGGCCTGGCCGTGCTCCTGAAAGGTGCCGCGGTCAAGCAGTTGATCAATGCGTTCACGGACGGTGAGCCGACCCTTGGCGTGCTGGCGGGCGATGCCTTCCTTGCCCCCCTGCTGACGCGCCAAGTGACGCCGCCGGGCCAGTTCCCTGACCTCGCTTTCCCAACTCATGGACGGCGCCGCCCGCAACTTGGCGCGCTAATCGCTGAACTTGGGCGTACGCTTCTCAAAGTTCGCCTGCACCGCCTCGACTTGGTTGGGCGAGCCGATCAAGGCCGTCTGCAGGGAGGACTCCAGCGCCAGGCCCGTGCGCTCATCAGCATGCCATGAGGTCTCAAACAACTCCTTGCCCGCCCGCACCGCATCCGGCGATTTGCCAGCGATTTCCCGCGCGAGTTCCATGGCGGCAGCACGCGGATCATCGGCCACATGGGTGACGAGGCCTGCCTGGAGCGCCTGCTCGCCATTCAAAATCCGGCCGGTGAAGGTAAGCTCCTTAGCCACATCCAACGGCACTAGGTCGCGCAGCGTCTGGGTGATGCTCATGTCCGGGATCAGGCCCCACTTGATCTCCATGACGGAGATCTTGGCATCCGGCGCGGCGAAGCGAATGTCCGCCCCCAAGGCGATCTGGCAGCCGCCGCCGTAGGCGACGCCGTGCAGCGCGGCGATGGTCGGCACCGGCAGCCTCTTCCAAACGTAGGCCGGACGTTGTGCGAAGTTCTCCGGTCGCTCGCCGCGGCTGAGCAAGCCTTCCCCGGAACTGCGGCTCGGGCTGCCGAGGCCCTGCATGCTCATCATGTCCAAGCCCGCGCAGAAGCCGCGCCCGTTGCCGGACAGCACCACCGCGCGAACCTCCCGCGCCTCGGCCAGCCGCTCCCCGGCTTCGATGATCGCCTTGAACATCTCCGGACTCAGCGCGTTGTACTTGTCGGGCCGGTTGAGGCGCACGTCAGCCACCCCGAGATCGACCTCGACAGTCACCAAATCAGTCATCCCTGCTTCCTAATGTTGGTTTACGTGGCCGCGCAATTTAACACGTCTGGTGGCCGAAGAAGGGTGCTGACAGGTCGAACCGAGCGCGGCGCCTCGGAGCGAGGGCGTCCCGCCCTCGACTGAATCACGACGATGACGCGAGTCAAACTGAGCCACGACCCACAGGCCAGCGCATCGGCGTCACAGCGGCGTCTTGGGATCCATGCCCAGCAGCACCCGGCCAACCACCTCATAGGTCGGCTGCGCCACCATGATGTGCTGGGTGGTGACGTGCACGTCCCGAAAGCAGCGCTGCAAAACGCTGCTGCGATAGATCGATGAGCCGCCGGCAGCGTGGTAGAGCCGGTCCACCGCCTGGGCCGCCGACCAGGCGTTGTTGGTGGCCGCCAACCGCAGCTGGGCCTTGACCGCCCTATCCAGCCGACCCGCCCGCTCCGCCTGCCGCCAAGCTTGGTCAATGGCCTGGTGGGTCAACGCCTGACCCGAAGCCACCAACGCCTCGGCCCGGGCCAGATCCTGCTGAACGCTGCCCCGCTGGGCCAGGGTGCGCTGGCTGCCGCTCGGCCGCTTGCCGCCGGCCAATTCCGTGAACGCGCCGATGGCATGCCGCGCGATGCCAAGGCTGACCGCGGAGACGCCCAACGCCAGCAGGCCAAAAAACGGAAAGCGGTAAAGGGGCTCATCAATCCGAGGCGGCGCGCCCAAGGCCACCCACCGGCCTTCCGGGACGAAGGCGTCATGCACCTCGATGTCGTTGCTGCCGGTTCCGCACAACCCGGACGTGTGCCAGCTGTCGTGAATCCTCACCGCCGATGCCTCGAACAACGGCAGGATCACTTCCAGCCCGCCTTGGGCGCTCCGACGCGGCTCGCCGTTCTCCAGCACCACCGAGCCGCCGCAGATCCAATTCGAGACTTGCGAAGCGCTGCCGAATGGCCAGCGCCCGCTGACCCGCATGCCGCCCGGTACCGCTTCAGCCCGGCCCATGGGCGCGGTGACGCCGGTGACGATGGCATCCGGGTTGGCGGCAAACGTCGCTCGAGCCGCATCATCCGCCAGCGTTGCCGCCAGCAATCCCGTGCTGGCGCCAATCATCAGGCACCAACCCACCGAGCCGTCCGCCTCTGCCGTGGCCATAACCGCATCGAAGAACTCACTCGGATGGACCTGCCCGCCGCCGTACCGAGTCGGCACCAGCGCTCGAAAGAGACCCGCAGCCGCCATTCGAGCCGCCAGATCCTGCGGCAGCCGACGGGCGGCCTCAATGTCCGTGGCCCGCTGGCGAATCTCCTGCGCAAAACTGGCAGCCCGGGCCACTGTGTCAGCACCTGCTTTGCTATGATGGTCCATGACCGCGATGGAACTTTTGCTGGCCTAAAAGATTGCCGATTCAAGTGCATTATCCCCCAAGCCATCCATTGCCGTCATTCCCAGTCCGTGCCTGTTGCGCAAGTCGGCGGCTGCTGACCTTCGGCCTCACCCTGCTGCTGGTCGCCGTGGGCTGCGGGGGCGGCGGCTCGTCATCGTCAACGACCGCTTCCGAGCCGCCCGCCGCGCCGGAGCCGCGGTTCAGCGCCACCATTCGGCGCACCGAGTACGGCATACCCCACATCCGGGCCGAGGATTGGGGCAGCCTTGGCTACGGCTACGGGTACGCCTACGCGCAGGACCAGTTCTGCACGGCCATGCGCGGCATCGTCGCCGCCACCAGCCGCTCCGCGGAACTGCTCGGCGAGGCGGACGGCGATCCGGTCACCGACTTCGTGCTGCGCTTTCTGTTTGGCGAGAAGGATGACTTCTCCGCCAACTTCCTGCCCGATGCGGACAGCGACGCCCACCGCTTGGTGGAGGGCTTCGCCCTCGGCATGAACCGCCATCTCCGGGAGAAGGGGGCGGAAGGCCTGCCCGGCGGCGACTCCGGCTGCCGGGATGCGGATTGGGTGCAGGAAATCGACGCCGTCGATCTATGGATGCTGATTGGCCGGCTGCCCCTGCAGGGCGGCTCCGACTTGGGCCTTGTGCGTCGGGCGATCTACAACACCAAGGGGCCAAGCTCCGACGCCGCCGCGGGACTGGCTGAGGCGGATCAGGACGCGCTCATCCAAGGCTTGGGCCAGTTCGCCAAAGCGCTCCGCCAGCCCGGTCAGGGCAGCAACGCGCTGGCGGTGGGCGGGGACTTGAGCCAAACCGGCAAGGGCCTGCTGCTCGGCAACCCGCATCGCTCCTGGACCGGCGAAGGCAGCTTCTATCAGGTACACCTGACCCTGCCCGGCGAGTACGACGTGGCGGGCGCCGCCCTGCAGGGGCTGCCTTGGGTGGGGATCGGCTTCAACGGCGATCTGGCCTGGACCCACACCACGTCCTTCGCCACCCGCTTCACCCTCTACGAACTCGAACTCAACCCGTCGGACCTGATGCAGTACCGATACGACGGCGAGTGGCGCGACATCACCACCGAGGCAGTGGCCATTCAAGTGCGGCTGGCGGACGGCTCGCTGGAGGAGCGCACCCACACCTTCTACCGCTCCCACTTCGGCCCCATCGTCAATCTCAAGGAGTTAAGCCCGCTGTTCGGCACTTGGCCCTTGGCCAACGGCACCGTGCTGGCGTTCCGCGACGCCAACGCCCTAAGGGCCGAGGCCATCTTCGACCAGTACCGGCGCATGGGGCGGGCAGCGGACATGGACGACTTCACCGATGCCCTGAAGTCCATCGCCACGCCGGTGTTCCACACCTTGGCGGCGGATCGCAGGGGCGAGGCGTTCTACGGGGAGGTGGCGCCCATTCCCCACGTCACCCAAGCGCAACTCGACGGCTGCCTCACGCGCATCGGGCGGCTGCTGGCGGGGCTGGCCAACAATGCGGCGCTGGTGCTGGACGGCAGCGACCCCGACTGTGAATGGGGCGAGGATGCGGACAGCCCGGGGGGCACCAACCTATACGGCTTCGAGGCCCGACCCCTGATTCGCACCCGGGACTACGTCGGCAACAGCAACGACAGCTACTGGCTGAGCAACCCCGGCAACCCGCTCACCGGCTACCCGCTGGTGTTCGGCTGGCTGGGCGGCGAGGGCCAGCAGCAAATGCTGCGCACGAGAATCGGCCACCTGATGGCGGAGCAGCGGCGCAACGCCACCGACGGCCTGGACAGCGCGCCCGGCTTCACGCTGGAATCGCTCAAGGGCCTGATGTTCCGCAATCGGGTGTTCGCCGCCGAAATCACCGTGGACGACGTCCTTGCGCTGTGCGCGGCGCTGCCCCCCGACACCGCCGATGAGGCCGAGCGGCGCTCGCTCGCCGCCTGCGAGGCGCTGGCCGGGTGGGACCGCACGGCGGACGTGGACAGCCGCGGCACCCAGGTGTTCCACGAGTTCTGGCGCGGGATTCGCGGTGCGTTGGCGGACGATTTCACCAACATCGTGAAAAGCGACCGTTTCTGGGCAGTGGACTTCGACCCGGCGGAACCGCTCGGCACACCGCGCGGCATCGACCGCAGCCAATCCTCCAACCGAACGCTGGTCATCGACGCCCTAAGCGAAGCGGTGCTGACCCTTGAGGAGGCCGGAATCGCCCTTGACGCACCTTGGGGCGACGTGCAGTTCGCCGCCCGCAACAACCTGCGCATTCCCCTGCATGGGGCGGACGGCGACCTCGGCGTGTATGGCGCCATCTCGTCCAGGCTTGAGGACGGCGGCTACTTGGCGAGCGGCGGCAACTCCCACCTGCAGGCGGTGACCTGGGACGATGGCGAGTGCCCCATCGCCGAAACCCTGCTGGTGCCGTCCCAGTCGAGCGACCCCGACTCGCCCCACTTCGCCGACCAAACCGAGTTGTACAGCCGCAAGGCGTGGGTGCGCTTTCCCTATTGCGAAGCCGACATCAGCGCCGCGCAGATCGGCGAGACGGTGGTCGTCGAGGAGTAGTGAGCCCAGCTACCGCGTTGCGGTGGTCCCCACGGCGACCTCCTGATCCCGGGCGATCACCAAGGCCAACGCGAGATCATTGCCGCCGGGGGCGTTGAGCCGGTCGCTAATGGCAATGATCATCTCCACGTCCAGCCGCAGCAGACCGCAATCGACCGCCAGCGTGCTTTCATACAGGTTGAACGCTGGATTGATTCCGTCCACGGCACCGGAAAGATCGCATTCAAAGGATTCAACCTCAAGCTTCCCTTGGAATGCCGCATCGGCGTTCAGCGAGAAGGACAGCTCGGTTTCGGAGGTGGTCCAAGCGCCGGCCAAGGCTGAGGCGTCCGTGCCGCGGTCGAATCCGGCGAAGGCCCGCCCTTGGAACTCGCGGGGCTGGCCATCAATGGAGTAGGTGCCCTTGATCCAGTCGCCTTGGCGGTAGTCCGCCTGCAAACGGAAGGGCTCGCTGCCTCCGGCAATGCCCAAGCCTCGAATTTCGACTTCGCCGGACTCGTAAACCTTGCCGGAAGCCTCCACCGTGCCCGCTCGGGACGCATAGGCGGCGTCAGCCACCCATTCGATGCCGCCGTCGGCCGTCGGCAGCCAGCCGTAAAGGCGGCTGTCCGTGGTGAGGATAAGGTAGCCGCGATCGCCGTCATCATTGTCAAGGCCGTCCCCGTGCGCCAACTGCCAGACCCCGGCAGCGCCCAAGTAGTCGGCCCTGGGGGCGGAGAGGTTCGACAAGTGCCCGGTCGGCGTGTTCAGCAAGCTCATCACCACCAAGGGCTGATCGGAACTGACCGTCAACTGCCACTTGCCGGGAGCTTGCTTGTCGCCAAAGCTGCCGGTCAAGTCGCTGGCGCCGGATTCCAGGCCCTGGGCGGTCACCGCCTTGGCCTCGCCCCTGGCCAGCGTTAGCCCGACCGCCCCGCCGGGCGCGGGGCTGCCCGCATCATCGACGCCGCTGATGGTGACGTTGGCGGCGGCATCGCCCAGGTTCACCACGCGCAGCCAACTGCGCTGCCTGTCGTTCTTGGCGGGATTGAAGATGGACACCCGATGGCGCATGGCGCCGGATGGGGCCATGGCGGACATGCTGGTCAGGAAGCCGTCCGGTAGGGTGCGAATGTAGGCCAGCGGCTCGATGTCCTGCCGGCTCTCCAGGACCAGGCGCCAATCGCCCCGGGTGGGCGCGCCCAATCCATCCGGCAGGCCCTTGTCGGCATTGCCGCCTTCCACGTCCCCGGAGTTGAGGTGAACGGTTGACCTGGACGCCAAGGTCAGCGTCACCGGGCCTCGGCGCTGCCCCGCGTCATCGTAGCCGACAAGGGATACCTCAGCTGCCTCGTCGGAGTGGTTGATGACGCGCATGAAGCCCTGTTGAGTGATCCCGGAAGCGGACGGCTGACCGGCGTTGATCGTGGACAGGAACAGCGGCAGCATGTGCTCGCGCGCCAGGACGGGCTGGGCAAGCGTACCCAAAACAGCCAGCGCCCATGCGGCGCCCCGAACGGCGCCCCGAACCGCCTTGAAAGATCGAGTTCGCATCAGCTTGTTGCCCTTTTGGTGCAGGAAAGCGAGGAATGTTATCAAAGTCTGGCCAGTATCGTATTCCGCGAATTGGGATCATGGCCTCTGGTCACGGCGATGCGGCAGCGTTCGAGCAGGCGGGCTCCAGTCCCGGGTTCTACGAAGCGCCCGTCACAGGAGTCTCCCCCCTAGCCGACGCACCGAACTGCTATGATCGTGAACTGGGGTTCAGGCAACCCGCAAACCCGGTCAAAACCGCACTGAAAAAAGTCGTACGAAAAAACATAAAACCACGAAAAAGGGAGCACATCATGATTCCATGGCTTGCGGCGGGCAAAACCGCCGTCGTCACCGGCGGCGCCAACGGCATCGGGCTGGCCACGGCCCGACGTTTTCGGCAAGCCGGCATGAACGTCCTGATCGCCGACCGGGACGAGGCTGCCCTGCAATCGGCCGCTGCGGCGCTGCCTGACGGGACGGGCGCGTTCGCCACCCTGCGCTGCGACGTCTCCGACCCTGAGCAGGTCGAGGAGCTGCGCACCACCGCCTACGATCGCTTCGGCGCCGTACACTGCCTGATGAACAATGCCGGCGCCGCGTTGGGACGACCGGAGCCTTGGGAGGACTTGTCAGTCTGGCGACGGCAGATCGACGTCAACCTGTGGGGCATCATCCACGGATGCCATGCCTTCGTGCCGAGCCTGCTTGAGGCGGATGAGCGCGTCGCGATCATCAATACGGGCTCCAAGCAAGGCATCACCAACCCGCCTGGCGGCTACGCCTACAATCTTTCCAAGGCGGGCGTGCTGGCATACACCCAAAGCCTGGCCCATGCGCTCCGGCAGCGAAGCGATTGCCTCGTTTCCGTGCATCTGCTGGTGCCGGGCTTCACGTATTCGAACATGATCGCGCGGTTCATCCCCGAAAAGCCGCCCGGCGCCTGGACGCCGGGGCAGGTGGTGGACCACATGGTTGAATCGCTGGAACGGGGCGACTTCCACATCCTATGCCCGGACGGCGACACGCCGCCCGAGCTGGACCATCGGCGCATCCAGTGGAACGCCGACGACATCATCAAGAATCGGCCAGCGCTGTCGCGCTGGCACCCCGACTTTGCCGCCGAGTATGAAGCGTTCATCAACGGCTGAGCGCCTAGCGAACGGGCTTTGGCCAGAGCCGCCAAGCCTGACGCGGACAAAAGCCCAAGGGCGGTCGCCCAAGCGCGCAAGCTTCAAGGCTGAGGCCGTGAATCAGGCTGGTGCGCCGCCAACTGCAAGCGCCATTGCAGCGCGGCCAGCGCAATCAGGGCGGCGAAGCCGAGCAGCGCCCACAGCGGCAGGCTGAGGCCAAGGAAGTCATCGACCTGAGCACAGTCGCCGGTGCCCAGGAACATGCTGCCCAAGGTGTCGAGCAGGGAGAAGTTCTCGATCATGTAGTCCACGGGCGGGCCGCAGCTCGGCACTTGGTCGGCGGGCAGGCTCTGCAGCCAGAGGTGGCGCGCCGAGACCCAGCCGCCGATCAGGGCGGCGATGATGGTCAGCAGCGGATAAATGCCCCAGCGGGGGTTGTGGGCCAAGCCGACGTAGGCGACCAGCGCCGCGGCGAAGATCCACAGGCGCTGCATCAAGCACATCGGGCAGGGTTCCATCGCGAAGCGATGCTCCATGATCTGGGCCCCGAACAGCAGCGCGCCGCACAGGGCGATGGTGGCCAAGGCGCAGTCCGCGCTGCTCAGACGCAGCGTCATCGGCCGGCGTCGTCGGCGCCGGGGGTGACCACGATCTTGCCGATGGCGCGCCGCTGGGCCAGATCGTTCAGGGCCTGGGCATAGTTCTCCAAGGGGTGGACGCGGCCCACCACCGGCTTGATTTTGCCGGCTGCATGGAACGCCAGGATGTCGCGGAAGTTGGCCGCATTGCCCGCACGGTCACGGGCCGACCAAGCGCCGTAGAACACGCCCACCAACTGGCAGCTCTTGAGCAGAATCAGGTTGATGGGCGCCTTGGGAATGTCGCCGGCGGCGAAGCCGATCACCAGGATGCGGCCGTACCAGTTGATGGATCGAAGGCATTGGTCGAACAGTGCGCCGCCGACGGGGTCGTAGATGACGTCGGCGCCTCGGCCGCCGGTCAACGCCTTCACCTTGTCCTTCAGCTGGCCGTCGCTGTAGTCGATCAGCTCATCAGCACCGCTGTCCTTGGCTACTGCCAGCTTCCGCTCGCTGCTGGCGGCGGCGATGACCCGAGCGCCCATGGCCTTGCCGAGCTGCACGGCGGCGATGCCGACGCCGCCGGCAGCGCCGAGCACCAGCAGGGTTTCGCCCGGCTGCAGGGCGGCCCGCTGCTTCAAGGCGTAGTAGGAGGTGCCGTAGGTGGTGCTGATGCCGGAAGCCTCGGCAAAGCTCATGGATTCCGGCATGGGCTGCAGGTTGCGCGACGCCACCGCCACCCGCTCGGCAAAGCCGCCATAGCCGACGCCGCCGAACACGCGGTCGCCCGGCCCGAACTCGGTCACCCCCGGGCCAGCTTCGAGCACCGTTCCGGCGACTTCGCCGCCCGGCGAGAACGGAAACGGCGGCTGGCTCTGGTACTTGCCGGCGATCATGAGCACGTCGGGGAAGTTGAGGGCCGCGGCCCGCACCTCCACCAACACCTCGCCCCCGCCCGGCACGGGCTCGGCGACCTCCTCCAGCACCAGATCCTCCGGCGCTCCATGGGCTTTGCACAACACGGCTTTCAAAGCGGGCTCTCCTCAATGCGACGGCAAAATTCTACTCGCTGGGCTTTCGGTGGGGCAACGAGCACCTGTTTGGCGGGTGCGGATGGAGTTTCGCTGGCGCGAAACTCCGCGCTCGTCGGCCAAGCTAGGAGCCTGCGCCGCAGGAATTCGCGAAAGCGAAAATTCGATGCCGCCGTCCCTTTGGGCGGGCGATTGAGGAGAATATCGAGCCGTACTTGACGAAATCGAACGTTCAAAGGGGCGAGCGGGAGCGGATTCACAGCCGTGAATTCCGGAGGCAGAGGCTCTTAGGCGCGGCCTTCTCGAACGCCCAGCCGGACCCCCCCTGAGCCAACGGCTGCCGCCCACTGCCCCGGCCCCGAGGAGACCTTGGCCACCAGCCGGTGGATGGCGAGCGGCCGGATGGCCGGGTCCGCCCTGAGCTGCTCGACAAACCAGGCGGCCAGCGCCTCGACGGTGATGTTGGCAACCGGCAGGGTGCGTACGTCCCGGGGCAGGAAGGGGATGCGCTCCCCGTTGAACAGCGCGACGACGTAGCCACCGTCACGCTCAATGCCCAGATGCGGCGAGCGTTCCGGCAGCAAGGTGCGCTCGTCCAGGCCGTCGCACAGGGCCTTGAGCGCCGTCTTGACGATATTGTAGTCGAAGGCCAGGCCGTCCTCGCCCACCTCAGCTTCGATTTCGAGCGCCACGAAGAAGTTGTGGCCGTGCAGGTTCTCGCGTTCGGTGGCGGAGAACAGCGTGAAGTGCGCGGCGGCGAAGTGCAGCGCTTCCTTGGTGATTTCAATGACGGTGCGCGCCACGGCGAATGGCCGACCGGTTCCTAAGCGGCGCCTTCGCGCACTGCGGCGGCGAACTCGCCCATGCTGGTGAAGGTCCAAGTGGGGGTAGCCGCGACCGGCTTGGCCGCTCCCTTGGACGGGCGATTGATCCATGCCGTGTCCAGGCCCGCCGCCGCGGCCGGCGCGATGTCGTGAAAGCGGCTCTGGGCCACATGCAGCACCGGTCCCTTGACCCGGCCCAAGGCGGCTTCAAATACCTTCGGGTCCGGCTTGTAGGCACCCACCTGCTCGGCAGTGATGACGTGGTCGAAGGGAACCTGCAAGTGCTTCGCCGACAGTTCGAACAGCCGGTCGTCGATGTTGGAGACGATGGCCAGCTCGAAGTGGTCCGCGAGCGTCTCAAGAGCCGCGACGGTGTCCGCAAAAGCCGGCCAGCACTCAATGCTCGCGCCGAAGCCGGTCAGCTCGTCAGGCTTCGGCGCAAACGCCAAGCGCTCCCCCAACCGCTCAAGCAGCCGTGCCAGCACGTCGGTGTAGGCGCCGCCTTGGGCCTGCAGCTCGGGCTCCAGCCGGCTGAACGCCTCCAGCACGAACTCATCAATGACATGGACGTCGTAGCGCTCAAGCAGCGGCTGCAGGTAGCCGGTGATGCCGCTCTCCCAATCGATCAGCGTGCCGTAGCAGTCGAAGGTGAGGGTCGCGTACTTGCCGGGATCAATCGCTGTCATACTGTATGCGGTCCAAAATCAATCCGTAGAAGAACTCCCTGCCGGGTGCGGCGATTCGGTCAAAGTACCAGCCGAGATGGCGGCGGCAGTCCGAGCAATTGGCGATGCGCCACTGAAACCCCATGAACCAAGTGTCCGCCCGTTGCGGCGGGCCGGCGATCTCGCAGCCGAGCGCTTGGCTGAAGCAGCCGACATGAAACAACAGGCCGTAGGGATTGGTGAAGCGGTGGTCATGGCTGCCGTTGACTTCCGCCCGGTCGCCGCGACGCCCGATGACCGTGGAGCAGACCGCGCAGTAGATGTAGTCCTTCCTGCGCGCTCCTTCGTCCTCAAGTTCACCCTCAAGATCATCGTCAAGCAGATCGGCGAGCTTCGGCTCCAAGCGTTCCTGGTCAGCAACTTCCGGCATGGGGTGTGGGAGAGACGATGCTCCTGCTGTTAGCGAAGTCCGCTTGCGCAATGATACGATTATGCCACTCACTCCAACACTACCTTGGGCAGCTCGTTTTCTTGCCGCGCTGCAAGCTGCCCACAGTAGCGAGAACTAACCGCTTGCGCTTACGGCAACCCCGATACCGCGACCTCTCCAGGGAAAGACTCATGACCATAGATCCCAATACGCTCGCCGAGAACTTCCGAAAAGTAGCCGAACTCTGCGGGATCAACCTATCTTCCGGCGAGGTTGATGTCGAATCGCTTCCGGCTCCACACTGTCCGCCCACCCGATTGCCTCGAGGGAAAATGGCCGTTTATGTCTTCTGCCACCAAGCACACACGTTGAAGGTCGGAAAGGCGGGTCCAAACAGTGGAGCGCGTTACACAAGCCAGCACTACAATCCCGATAGCGCCGGAAGCACTCTAGCCGCGTCATTACTTCGTGGAGGAGACAGCATCGGCATCCAAGGAATCACCAAAGCGACTGTTGGAGACTGGATCAAGAACAACACCAACCGGTACAACTTCCTTCTCGACAGCAACCATCCAGATCGTCTTCTTACCCTCCTCGAAGCCTCTCTGCAGTGTCGGCTCGACCCAGTGTTTGAGGGTTCCCGCGGTCAGCGATGATGCAGACCTTTGGGGTGCGCGAAAGGCCGTCTGATTTGCTGATCCTCGATACCTAGGCCCAGCGCATCAATCCCTCCTGAACGCAGGTGGCGACCAGTTCGCCACCGCGCTCGAAGAACCGGCCGTGGACCAAGCCCCGGCCGTTGCCGGTTGCGGCCACGCTCTGCTCAAAGAGCAGCCAATGGTCCGCAGCGGCTGGGCGATGCAGCCACATGCCGTGGTCGAGGCTGGTGCCGAGGAAGTCCTCGTCCTGCCAGCGCAGGCCGTGGGGCAGCATGACGTGATCCACCAAGGTGGCGTCGGAAAGATAGACGAGGCCCGCTCGGTGCAGGCCGGCAAGATAGGGGCCGTCCGCCGCTGGGGGCAGCTTGTCCCGAATGCGCATCCACATCAGCTGCGGCTCGGTCACCGGCTCGCCGCGGGGCGCCGTGGGCGGATTGACGTAGCGGATGTCCATCGGCCGGTCGGAGCCGTGCCAGCCCGAATCGCCGGTCTGGGCCAGCGTGAAGTCGTCGTAGGTGGTGGAAAGCTCTTCCGGCGGCGGAACACTTGGCATCACAGCGCCGCAATAGGCCGGGCTCCCAGCCGGCAATTGGAAGGACGCGAGCATGCGAAAGCGCTCCTTGTCGTGCTGGAAGGCGCGGGATTGACGCGAGGAGAAGGAGCG
>JAPOTD010000025.1 GCA_026709365.1 Gammaproteobacteria bacterium | reverse complement strand
AACGGGACGGGGGACTGGCAGGCTGGTCAGCGGCGCTTGGCTTGGAGCTTCGCCCGCAGGGCCATGCGCTGCGCCTGTTCGACCCGGCGCTGGGCGGGTTCCTGCCCAGCCATCGGGAGCAGGCCCGGATCATTGGGGATCAGGCCCAGGTCATCGGAGATCAGGCCAGTGCCATCAAGGCGATGAGGATGGAGCGCGATGCGGAGGCTGCCGCCCGGCAGACCGCCGAAGCCCGGATTGCGGAACTCGAACGGCAGCTGGACCTTAGGCGCTGAGCCGCAGCGCCGGAAGCCGGGCTCCGTCCATGGCCACTGGCAGGTGATCGATCAAGCTTGGAACCTTCCGATTTTCGTTCCAGTCGAAAAGTCCGCATCCAACATCTAGGATCGCGGCACCGAGGACTACCCAGCGGAGCTGCTCGAAGACCGGTCCAGCTGGCCAGTTCCGCTTCCGAATTCCCGCCGAAACGGCGGCAGGGAGTCCAGCAGCGCTCGGCCGTACCGCTTGGTGAGCACCCGCTTGTCGAGCAGGGTGATGCGCCCATGGTCGTTGTCGTCGCGGATCAGGCGGCCGCAGGCTTGGACGAGCTTCAGGGCGGCATCGGGCACGGTGATCTCCATGAAGGGGTTGCGGCCCTGGGATTCGGCCAGTTCGGCGATGGCCTGGTCCAAGGGATCGTCCGGCACCGAGAAGGGCAGCTTGACGACGATGACGTGACGGCAGCGTTCGCCCGGCAGATCAATCCCTTCCGCAAAGCTGGCAAGGCCCATCAGGTAGCTCGGCTCCCCGGCATCAATGCGCCGCAGGTGGCGCTTGAGCATGGCCTGCTTGGAGCGCTCGCCCTGAAACTGCGCGGCGTCCAGGACCGCGTGGCCGGCTAAGGCGTCGCGCACCTGGTTCATTTGCCGCCAGGAGGTGAACAGCACCAAGGCGCTCGGCTCCAAGGCCAGCAGTTCCGGCAGCAAGTCGGCGACCTCGGCGGTGTGCGCAGCCACATCCTTGGGGTCGGCGTTCATCTGCGGCACCGACAGCACGGCGATGTTGGGGTAGTCGAAGGGGCTGGAAATGCTGACCTCCCGCGCCGCGCCCAAGCCGGCCCGTTCAAGGAATCGGTCGAAGCGGCCGAGGGCCGTCAGGGTGGCGGAAGTGGCCACGGCGGCGTGGCAGCGCGACCAAAGGTGTTCGCCAAGCAGTTGGCCCGGCTCGATCGGAGCGCTCACCAACTCCAGATCCTGTTCCGAGCGGCTCGCCCAGCGCGCCATGCAGCCTTGGGCAGCCGCCCCATCCGACGCCTGCGCGGCATAGTCCTCAAGCAAGGCCCGCACCGCCGCCGCCCGGGCCTCGGCTTGACCGACCGGCGCCAGCCAATCCTCGGCCTCGTCGGGGTTTGGCCAATCCAGGCCTCCGTCCATCGCCTTGCGCAGCAGTTCGTGCATCTCGGCCAAGGCGGCGTTGATCCGTGCCAACCCAGGCGCCGCCAGCCCCGCGGCCTCGACCAAGACGGGATCAACCTTGCCATGGGAAAAGCGGCAGACTTCCGTCGGCGGATCCCCGCCCCGGGACCGCTCAGCAAAGGGCAGTTGCGCCGCCGCCGCAGCCAACGTCTCCATCCCCGACCTGAGCGCGTCGCAATCCGCAACCAAGCCCTTGGCGATGCGCTCCAGCACCGCCGGGCGCCCCATTCGCTGCGTCAAAGTGCCGCCCAAGGCATTGACTTGATCCGCCCAAGCGGCAGTGGCGCCGAGGCGGGCGCTGAGGGCGAAGTGGCGCTGGGTCTTGTCCGGCAAGTGATGGGCCTCATCGATGATGAGGATTGACGACTCCGGATCGGGCAGCACCACGCCCCCGCCGAAGGCGTAGTCGGTCAACAGCAGATCGTGGTTGGCAACGATCACGTCGGCGTCACCCAAGGCATGACGGGCCTTGAAGAAGGGGCACTGCGCGTAGAAGGCGCACTTGCGGTTGGCGCAGCCCCGGTGGTCCGTGGTCACGCTGCGCCAAGCGGCCTCCTCCACCCCGGCCTCCCAAGCGTCGAGTTCGCCGTTCCAGCGGCCGGTGCCAAAGTCGCGCATCATTTGCCGCCACACCAAGCTGTGATCGACCGACGAGGCTTCGGAAAGCGCCAGCGCCTGCTGCTGGCCACCGTTCAGAATCTGGTCCAAGCGCTTCACGCACAGGTAGCGGCCGCGGCCCTTGGCCAGGACGAAGCTGAAGTCGAGGCCGGAACCCTGGGCCAGATCCGGCAGGTCCCGCCCCACAATCTGCTCCTGCAGCGCCACCGTGGCGCTGGCGATCACCAAGGTCTTCTCCATCGCTTGGGCAATCGGAATGGCGGCCAAGCAGTAAGCAACCGTCTTGCCGGTGCCCGTGCCCGCTTCAATGGCGGCCAAGCGCGGCGGCTCGCCGGCGCAGGTGCGGGCGATGTGGGCTATCATCTCCCGCTGTCCGCGACGGGCACGGAAGCCCCGCGCCTCCAGCCAAGCGCTGTAGGCGTTTTGGATCCGCGATTTCAGGTCATCGTTCAAGACGCTCATGCGACAGATGTTATGCGCGCTGGCCTGCGGACCCAAGAACATGCGCGCCCGCGAAGCGGGCGCGTTGTAGTTTTGCTGCGCGAAACTCCGCGCACGTTGCGTGGCTCAGGTTCCGAGATGTCTCTGAGACCACGGAACAGTCCGACGAAGGGGATACCGACATGCTTTTGAGCTTAAAGAGTTTAGCGCCGCTGGGCCTGCTGCTCGCGGCGTTGACGCCAATGGCCTTCGCCGATCTGTCACGGCTGCGGCTGCCGGAGGGGTTTTCGATTCGCATCCTTACCGCGGAAGTCCCCGACGCCCGGCAGATGGCGCTTGCCGCCGACGGCACCCTCTTCGTCGGCACCCGGCGCTTGGGCGACGTGTACGCCATTGCCAATGCCCTGACCGCCGAATCCCCCAAGGTGGCGACCTTGGCGAGCGGATTGAAGCTGCCGAACGGCGTGGCGCATGACGGCGTTGACCTGTACGTCGCCGAAGTGAGCCGAGTGCTCCGTTTTCCGGACATCCAGGCTTGGGTGGAGGCCGGCGGGGAATCCGCGCCGCCCCATGAGGTGGTGACGGACCGGCTGCCGGACAAGACCCACCACGGGTGGAAGTACATCAAGTTCGGGCCCGACGGCCAGCTCTACGTTCCAGTGGGCGCGCCGTGCAACATCTGCCTCTCCGAAGACCCCCGATTCGCCGCCCTGCTGCGCATGGATCCGAAAACCGGGGAGGCCGCGATCCACGCCAGCGGCATCCGCAACACGGTCGGCTTCGCCTGGCACCCCGCCAGCGGCGAACTGTGGTTCAGCGACAACGGCAGGGACCTCATGGGCGATGACGTGCCGCCGGAGGAAGTCAACGTAGCCACCGGGCCGGGCCAGCATTTCGGCTACCCGTTCCTGCACGGCAGCGATGTCCGGGATCCAGAGTTCGGCGACGATGCGCCGAACCTTGCGTTCACGCCCCCGCGCCTGGAAATCCAAGCCCACTCCGCCGCGCTCGGCCTCGACTTCCACGTCCACCCCCAGTTCCCGGCCCGCTACCGCGGCGCGCTGTTCATCGCGGAGCACGGCTCCTGGAACCGTTCCGCCAAGGTGGGCTACCGAGTCAGCGTGGTGACCTTTGAGGATGGCGAACCGCGCTACGCACCCTTCATCACCGGCTGGCTGGAGGGCGAGCGCAACTGGGGACGGCCAGTGGACGTGCAGGCCGCCCCGGACGGCAGCTTGCTGGTGTCAGACGACCAGCAGGGGGCGATCTATCAGGTGACCTGGCAGGGCTAGGAGCCTCTGCTTTCGGAAGTCGCGAAAGCGAAAGTTCGATGCCGCCGTCCCTGGGGACGGGCGATTGAGCAGAATGTCGGGGCATATTTGACGAAGTCGAACGTTCAAAGGGACGAGCGGGAGCGGATTTGCAGCCGTGAGTTCCAGAGGTAGAGGCTCCTAAAACCACCACCACTTCTTGTTGAGGCGCTTTTCGCAGCGTTTGAGCTGCTCAGCGTAGCGGGCGGTGCGGTCGGCGGCCTTTCGGGCATAGGACTGCACGGCGCCGTTGTTGCGCCAGGTGCCCTTGGCGTAGCCAGTGGGACCGGAGTAGTAGGCGAGGTAGAGCCGGTAGGCATCTGACTTGGCGATGCCGAGCTGCCGGTGGGAGCGGTCGTTGTACCAGCCGATGAAGTCCAGGGCATCGTCGATTTCGTCGCGCTCCGCGAAGCGGGCGCCGGTGGCCTTCCTGTAGTCCGACCAAGCCGCATCGGTGGCCTGGGCGTAGCCGAAGGCATCCGAGGGCCGCCGCCAAGGCACAATGCCCAACAGCCGCTGGCGCTTGGGCCGGGCGTCGGAACGGAAGCTGGATTCGCGGTGGATGAAGGCCATCCCCAACGGCACCGGCAGGCCCCACTTCCCGCGCGCCTTTCTGGCCGCCTTGTACCAGGAGCCCTTCTCCTGAAAGATCGCGCACAGGTTGTCCGGCCGCTTTGGCGGCGCCGTCGCGCAGCCGACCGTGAGCACTGTAAGGGCAAAGGCCACGCAGACCCATCTTAAAGAGCTAACGCGCATTTTGGGTCTCCAAAAAGTCCATGAACTCCGCTTCATCCATGACCGGCACCTCAAGCTGTTCGGCCTTGGCGAGCTTGCTGCCGGCGCCAGGCCCCGCCACCACTTGGGCGGTCTTGCCCGATACGGAACCGGCCACCTTGGCGCCTAGGTCGGTGAGCCTGCGCTTGGCTTCGCTGCGGGGCATTTGCTCCAGAGAGCCGGTCAGCACCCAAGTCTGGCCAGCCAGCGGCAGGCTGTCGGCCACCGCCTCAATGGCAGGCCAAGTGATTCCCACGGCAAGCAGCTCATCCACGACCTTGGCGTTATCCGGATGGCCAAAGTAGGCGGCGATCCTCTCGGCCACGATGGGGCCGACGTCGGGAACCGCCTCCAAGACTTCCGGCGTCGCGGTGCGCAAGTGCTCCAAATCGCCGAAATGGTTGGCCAAGCTCTGGGCGGTGGCCTCGCCCACCTCGCGAATGCCCAGGGCGTAAATGAATCGGGCCAAGGTGGTGGTCTTGCTCGCCTGCATGGCGTCAAGCAGGTTCTGAGCGGACTTCCCGCCCATGCGCGGCAATTCGCTTAGGCGCTCGGCCTCAAGCCGATACAGGTCCGCCGGCGCGAGCGCCAAGTCGTTCTCCACCAGCTGGTCGATCAGCTTTTCACCCAAGCCCTCGATGTCCATGGCCAGGCGGGAGGCGAAGTGGCGCAGCCCCTCCTTGCGCTGCGCCGGACACCGGGTCGGCGCCGCGCTGCAACGGGCCACGGCCTCTCCCTCAGGACGCACCACCGGGCTGCCGCAGGCCGGACAGGACTCAGGCAACTCAATGGCCGACTGCTCCAAAATCACCGACACGACTTGGGGAATCACGTCACCGGCGCGGCGCACCATCACCCGGTCGCCGATGCGCAGGCCCAGGCGGGCGACCTCATCCATGTTATGCAGCGTGGCGTTGCTGACCGTGACGCCGCCGACAAAGACCGGCTCAAGCTTGGCCACGGGGGTAATCGCGCCGGTGCGGCCCACTTGGAATTCAACGCCCAGCACTCGGGTGGCGGCCTCCTGGGCCGGGTACTTGTAGGCGACCGCCCAACGCGGCTTGCGGGTCATCGCGCCGAGCCGCTGCTGCTGGTCGAGGGCGTTCACCTTCACCACCACGCCGTCGATGTCGTAGGCGAGCGCCTCCCGGCGGCAGGCGATGTCGTCGATGTAGGCTTGGCAGGCGTCGAGGTCCGCGGCCAGCCCAGCCTCCGGGTTGGTGCGCAGGCCCCAAGCCGCCATGCGTTCGAGGGCTTCGGTCTGCGTTTGCGGACGCCAGCCGCCCTCAACCCAGCCCAAGCTGTAGCAGTAAATCGTCAGGGGGCGGCTGGCGGTGATCTTTGGGTCCAGCTGCCGCAAGCTGCCCGCCGCGCCGTTGCGGGGGTTGACCAAGGTGCGTTCGCCACGCTCCCGGGCCCGCTCGTTGAAGGCGGCGAAATCCCGCTTGGCGATGTAGATCTCGCCGCGCACCTCGAATCGAGCAGGTATGCCATCGCCGCGCAGTCGCAAGGGCACGGCTGGGATGGTTCGCACGTTGGCGGTGATGTCCTCGCCGGTCCGGCCATCGCCCCGCGTCGCCGCCAGGGCGAGCCGACCATCCTCATAGACCAAGGCCACCGCCACGCCATCGATCTTGGGTTCGCAGCAGAACGCCAGGGACTCGTCATTGAGGCGGGTACGGCAGCGATTGGCCCAATCCCTCAATTCAGCGGGGGCGGCGGTCTTTTCGAGGGAGAGCATCGCCACTTCATGGGTGACGGCGGCAAACTCGGCCAAAGGCCGGGCGCCGACCCGTTGCGAGGGCGAATCCGGGACGATGAGCTCCGGGTGCTCTTTCTCAAGGGCGAGCAGTTCATCGAAGAGGGCATCGTACTCGGCGTCGGCGACTTCCGGCGCATCCAGCACATGGTAGCGGTGATTGTGGTGGTCGAGCCGGGTGCGCAACGCATCCAAGCGGGCCTGAACCGCGTCGCTCACGCCGATTCAGCGAGGACCAAAAGCCACCTGCCTGCCGGCCAAGCCCATGGCCCGTCTGCGGTAGCCTTCGGCGGACAGCGCGGTGAAGGGTTTGCGGTTTTCGTCAAGCAGCTCCCCGCCCAAGTCATCCGCCATTGCCTCGGCGGCGCGCATCATTTGCGCAACAGCCTCCTGGGCATCGCCATGGCTGGGCAAGCGGAGGAACACCATCAGGCCGGGCGAGGCGCAGTCCTGGATGCGGGTCAAGTCGAAGCTCCCCGGCTCGACCGCTCGGACCACGCTGAAGACGGCCTCCCCCGTGTCCGCATCAAGGCGATGGAAGATGTCCATGTCGCCAAACCGCAGTTCCTGGGCGCGGAGCGCGGAGACCAGCGCATCGCCGCTGAAGATCTCGTCCTGGGGCGCAACGAGGTGAATGACCAGCAGATCATCGACGGCGTCCTGCCTGAGCGGACCCGCATCGGGTTCGGCGACCGGGTTCGCGTCGTCACGCGATGCCGCGGCTTCAAGCGCCGTCTCCGTCTCAGGCTCCAAATCCACCGGCAACGCCTGCCCCAAGGGCTGGTCATCCGCATCAGGGCCGGCCGCATCCAGGTGGGGTTCGTCCGCATCCGGCTCCACTTCGACTCGAACAGAGGGCGTTGGCGACTCCTCACGCACGGGACGCAACCCGCGTTCAGGCACGATGGGCGGCAAGTCCGGCAGCGGATTCCCCGCCAGCGCCGCCGAATCCTCCGCGTGGGTGGCCAAGTCCGCATCCGCAGCCTGGCCAGCCCCATCGACGCTGCCGGGATCTTCGGTCTCGAGCAGCACCGGGATGCCCTCGTCGGCATCTGCCGCCTCCCCATCGGATGCTTCAACGGCAACTATCCGGGCGCCGCCGTTGGGGAGTTCGGCAGCCAGCCAAGCGTCCTCGTCCAAGTCGTCCGGCAGTAAGTCCGGCTGTATCTTCATGCGCAGCGGGTCGCGGCTGCGCCACCACGCCATGATGAGGCCATTCAGGACGATCAGCCCAATCAACGCGCTGCCGCCGATGATGATCCACTCTTTCATGTCCATGTGAGCATCCTCAGGTAAGACTTCCCAACACTAAGCCGCCGCCATTGCCGCCGCCTCAACCACGTCCACGGATACGATTCTCGACACGCCCGGCTCGCCCATGGTGACGCCCATGAGGTAGTCGGCCATCTCCATGGTGATCTTGTTGTGGGTCACCACCACAAACTGCACGTCACGGGACATCTCGCCGATGAGCTCGGCAAAGCGGCCGACGTTGGAGTCGTCCAACTCGGCATCCACCTCGTCGAGCAGGCACACCGGGCTGGGGTTGAGTTGGAAGATCGAGAAGATCAGCGCCACTGCGGTCAAGGCCTTCTCGCCGCCCGACAGCAGGTTGACGCTCGCATTGCGCTTGCCAAGCGGCTGCGCCATGACCGAAACCCCAGTGTCCAGGAGATCATTGCCCGTCAGCTCAAGATGGGCGCGCCCGCCGCCAAACACTTTCGGGAACAGCTCGCCGAAGTGGGCGTTGACCCGCTCGAAGGTGTCCTTGAATCGCTCCCGAGTCACCCGGTCAATCTTGTGGATGGCCTGGAACAGCGTCTCCAGCGCCTTGCTCAAGTCCTCGTGCTGGGCATCGAGATGGGCCTTGCGCTCCGACTGCGCCTCGTACTCGTCGATGGCCGCCAAGTTGATGGGACCGAGCCTGCGAATGCGCCGGTCCAATCCCTCAAGCCGCTCCGCCCAAGTCGATTCGTCCGCCTCCTGGGGCAGTTCCGCCAACAGGGGCTGCAGCTCGAAGCCGGCGGCAGCGATCTGCTCCGCCAAGTGGGCGGCCTGCACCCGCAATCCCTCACGCTCCACGCGAACTGCCTCAAGGCCTTCGCGAACGTCGTTGACCGCCTGCTCAGCACGGTTCCGCTCCGCCTGGAGCTCGCGCAAGCGGGCATCGACGGCGCCGCTGCGCTGCCGCAACTCACCCAGCTCCGCCTCCACGGCCACACGGCTACGGAGATTCTCCTGCAGGTTGCGCTCCAATTCGGGCAGCGGGGCCTCGCTGGCCACTTGGCCCTCTTCGATTCGGCGGCGGCGCTCCGCCAACTCCTCGGCTTGGGCCTCAAGGCGCTGGCTGGCGGTTCGGCTGGCCTCCCGGCGCGACAACAGCCCCTGATGCTCCGCTTGATGGGCATGGAAGCGGTCATGGGCGGCTCGGGCCGCGCCTCGCGCCTGCTCCAGGCCAGCGGCAAGCCGGGACTTCTCGGCAGCCAGGACGCGCCTTTGCTCGTCCTCGTCGGCACGCGCCTGCTCAATGGCCCGCAGCGCGGCTTGGGCGTGCCCAAGCCGTTCACGCTCCTGGTCGAGCTGACCCGCAGCCTCCTGCCGTTCCTGCCGCAATCGGTCGCGGCGGGCCAACGCCTCCTCCAGCCGCACCTGCCGAACGCCGTGGTCGGCCTTCAGTTCGCCGAGCTGGCCCTTCACCTCATCGGTCTGGCGGCGCAAGCGCTCACGCTCCGCCTCCAACGCCCGAATGCGCTCGGAAGCCTCGTCCGCCAGCCGTTTGCAGACCTCAAGCGCCTGCTCGGCTTCGGCCAACTGCAGTTCCAAGGCTTCAATGTCCTGCGCCCGTTCGATGATGCCCGCATCCTGCTCGACGCTGGGCATGTGGCGCAGCCAGTCACGGCCCACCCACAGGCCATTGCGGGTGACGATGCTCTCTCCGGGCCCCAGGCGAACTCGGTGCTTAAGGGCGACCGCATCGGATTCGGCCGCAAAAACGCCGTACAGCAGGGAGTCGAGCTTGAACTCGGAGCGCCGCACCAAGGAGACCAGGCTAGGCAGCTCACGCTCCACCTCCGCCTCCAGCCGACCCTCGACCAAGGCCAGCCGACCCGTCCCAAGCGCGTCCAGCCCGGTGGCGTAGGAGTCCAATTCGCTGACCCGCAAGGCTTGCACGAAGTCGCCCAGAACCACTTCCACGGCGTGCTCCCATCCGGGCACAACGCTAAGCGTCTCGCCAAGCCGCTCGGAGTGGTCGAGCCCCTGGTCCTGAAGCCAGGCCTGAACATCCGCATCGGAACGCCCCAAGGCGGCTTCCTGAACAGCCCGCAAACCGGCCAGGTCATGGCGCAGACGCTGTGCGCCGGTGCGGGCGCGCTCCAGATCCTCCTGGCGTTCCGCCAGCGCCTCGCGGGCGGCAACGTGCTCGGCGAGACAGCTTTGGGTGGCGTCGTCGAGCTGGCTGCGCTGCCGCTCCAAGCCATCGATCCGCTGCGCCAGGCCATCGACCTCGCCGCCCTCCGCCGGCGGCGCCAAACCCTCATCCTCAACCTGAGCCATGCGGGCCTCAAGGCGCTCGATGCCCTGGCTGAACTGATCAATGCGCGCCGCCTGAATGCCGGCATCGCGCTCATGGCGGGCGGCCTGCTGGTTGAAGGCATCCCAATCCGCCTCCCACCGCCGGTAGCCCTCCTCCAAGTCCCGCAGGGCGGTCAGCGCCTCGCGGTCAGCCGCCTCGGCCGCCTGAACGGCCGGCCCCAACTGGGCGATGGCCTCATCGACCGCTTTGATCTCCGAATGGTCGAGGCGCAATTGGTGGGCCGCCTCCTCCGCAAGCTGCCGCACCTTGGCGAGCTCGGCGCGCAGTTGCTCAAGGCGCTCCCGATGGAAGCGGATGCTCCCCTCATCGCGCTCGATGTCGGCGCCGAGCTTGTAGTAGCGCCCTTGGGTCTCGGCGAGCGCATCGCCCGCCTTGGCCTGATCGGCGCGCAGCTGCTCCAACTCCGCCTCAATGCGCCGCTGTTCGGCCCGCTTGCCCTCAAGCGCCGCATCCCGGCGGCTGATGTCGCCATCCATGGCATCCAACCGGTTGGCAAGGCCGCGGCTCCGGATGGCGCGCAGCTCGGCGCCCAGCTGGCGCTCCTCGGCCTTGAGCGTTCGATAGCGTTCCGCCGCCTTGGCTTGGCGCTGCAGCCGCGCCAGCTGCCCGGCCAACTCCTCGCGGATGTCCTGGACCCGATCAAGGTTCTCCTGGGTGTGCTTGATGCGGTTCTCGGTTTCCCGGCGCCGTTCCTTGTACTTGGAGATGCCGGCGGCCTCCTCGAGATAGACGCGCAACTCCTCCGGTCGAGCCTTCACCAAGTCGCTGATCATGCCCTGCCCGATGATCGAGTAGCTGCGCGGCCCGAAGCCGGTGCCATGGAAGATGTCCTGGATGTCGCGCCGCCGGCAGCGGGCGCCGTTCATGAAGTACTGGGAGCCGGCCTCTCGGGTGACCTCCCGGCGAATTGAAATTTCCGCATAGGAGGCGAACTCGCCGCCGACGCGCCCATCAGCGTTGTCGAACACCAGTTCGACGACGGCGATTCCCGCAGCCTTGCGGTTCGCCGTGCCGTTGAAGATGAGGTCGCCCTGCTCCTCGCCACGCAGTTGGCGGGCGGAGGACTCGCCCATGACCCAACGCACGGCGTCAATGATGTTGGATTTACCGCAGCCATTGGGGCCGACCACGGCGCAGCGATTGCCGGGGAAGCGAACCGTTGTCGAATCGACAAAGGACTTGAAGCCAGCTAGCTTGATCTGCTTAAGTCGCATTGCATTCCACGAGCGACCCGGCCACGCCAACGATCGCCCATTCAACAACACTCTCCCGCATCCGCAACCGCCCTTGGGGGAGGCCTCCCTTACGCTTGCCGATGCGAGCCCTGGAGCGGCCAAGCGGGATGAAACACGCCGTGCCACTCGTTGGAGGGCTAGTGTAACGCATAAGGAAACCGTGATTCCAGTCCAACCAACCAGCCGCTGGCTGGCTTGAGCGCCGCCCGGACGCCATGCTGTCCACACTAGGCTCCTGCGCCGCAGTGATGGCGCTCATCGCTTGGGTTTCCTACCTCAAGTCGAGGGGCGGGGCCGCGACCGCGACGGGCTACTTCCTGGCGGGGCGCGGACTGACCGGCACCTTCATCGCCGGCTCGCTGCTGCTGACCAACCTGTCCGCCGAGCAGCTCATCGGGCTGAACGGCTCCGCCTTCGCCTTCAACCTGTCGAGCATGGGGTGGGAGGTGACGGCCGTCTTCGCGATGATCCTCATGGCCATGGTGCTGCTGCCCCGCTACCTGACCGGCGGCTTCACCACGCTGCCGGAGTTTCTGGGCCGACGCTTTGACGAGCGCGTGCGGCGCTTCACGGTGGCGCTGTTCATTCTGGGCTACGGCCTGGTCACCATGCCGGCCGTGCTCTATTCCGGAGCGGTCGCCGTGCTGCAGCTCTTCGACCTGTCGGCGCTGCTGGCCATAAGCGCCGACACCGCGCTGATCCTCACCGTCGGACTCATTGCGCTGGTGGGCGGGCTGTATGCCATCGCCGGAGGCCTCAGGGCGGTGGCCGTATCCGATACCTTGAACGGCATCGGGCTGCTCATCATCGGGGCCCTGGTGCCGGTGCTCGGCCTCATCAAGCTCGGCGACGGCAGCTTCGGCGCAGGGCTTGCGCAGTTGCTGACGCAGCACACCCACAAGCTGAACGCCATCGGCGCGGCCACCGACCCGACCCCCTTCTCCACCCTGTTCACCGGCATGATTCTGGCCAACCTCTTCTACTGGGGAACCAACCAATACGTCATCCAGCGCACCCTCGGCGCCAGCAGCCTGGCCGAAGGGCAGAAGGGGGTGCTGCTGAGCGGCCTGTTCAAGCTGCTGATCCCGCTGTTCATGATGATTCCCGGCGTCATCGCCTTCCATCTCTACGGCGACAGCCTGGACAGCATGGACCAAGCCTATCCGCACCTCGCGGCCGACGTGCTGCCGGCCGCCTTGGGCGGCTTCTTCCTCGCCGTCCTGCTCGGCGCGGTGTTCAGCTCGTTCAACTCGCTGCTCAACAGCGCCGCCACCCTGCTGTGCGTGGATGTGATCGCCCCACTTTGGGAGGCCAGGAAAAAGCCGCTGGGCGACGCGCAGATGATCCGGTTGGCCCGCTGGACCGGCCTCGCCGCAGCGGTGGCGGCCCTGTCGATCGCGCCGCTGCTGCACTTCGCCGATGAGGGGCTTTGGCAGGTGGTGCGCAAGTTCACCGGCTTCTACAACATTCCCATCATCGCCATCATGACCGCTGCCCTGTGCCTGCCCAAGGCGCCGGCCTCAGCCGCCATTGTCGCGATGGCCTTCCACCTGCTCGTCTATCCGTTGGCGACGTTCGTCTGGGACACGGGCATCCACTTCGTTCACCTGTACGCCATTCTCTTCGCCATTGAGGTGGCGATCATGTGGGCGGGGGGACGCCTTCGCCCCGCGCCGACGCCCGACCCGCTTGACGACGGAGCCGCGCCGGTGGACATGACCCCCTGGCGCTGGACGCCTTGGGTCGCCTTGGGTCTTTGCTTGGCCGTGGCGGGCATCTATGTGTTGTTCTCGCCGCTTGGCCTGGCTGGTTGGTGACTCGCACTCGGCTGAACTGATAACATAATCAGTATCAAGGCGATTTCATTGGCAAGTAAACTAACGGGTGGCGGGCGAACGCCGATCTGAGGAAGCCTGGGCAAGGATGAGAGGGCATTTTGCCGCAACCATTGCGTTGCTGCTTGGCGGCTGCGTTGCCGTGGACGAGCAACCGGCGCGCTACGAGGAGTTGCACCGGGAGGTGCAAGGCGTACGCAACGACGTCGCCACCGCTTCGGATGCCGTTGCCGCGCTCTCCGGTCTGGTCAGGGATCGAGATGCCAGCTTCAGCCTCCGCCTGGAGGCCATCGAGCATGAGATGGCCAAGCCCATCCAAGTGCCCACCCCAATCTGCAAAGCGCCCGAGCCGGTCGTCTTGCAAGCGCCGCAAGCTTGCGAGGCGCCCTCCGCCACGACCGTGGTCGAAAGCGAGGAGAAGATAACCGTCGGCCAATTGGAGCGCATCCGCATCGAGCCGCAGGGCGCGGTGCTGACGGCGCGCATCGACACCGGCGCCAACTCCAATTCGCTGAGCGCCGAAGACTTGGTTTACTTCGAGCGCGACGGCGACGATTGGGTGCGCTTCAACGTGCGCACCGACGATGGCCAGGTCACCACGATGGAGCGCGAGGTGCAGCGCCACGTTCGGGTCATCCAGCAATCCGACCCCCAAGGCAGCCGACGGCCCATGGTCTTCCTGCGTGTGCGCCTCGGCAACGTGTTGGGCAATTTCGAGTTCAACCTGACCGACCGGTCGCACCTGAGGCACCCCGTCATCCTGGGCCGAGAGTTCCTCGCCGACTTGATGCTGGTTGACGTCGGGCAGGAGTTCCTGCAGCCCCTGCCCGACCCCGGCTCCTAAGGCCGCGCGAATGCAGCGTTGGCCGTTCATCCTGGCTGTGGCGTTGCTGTTCCTTGCCGGCCTGGGCATCGCCGCCTACCGACATCTGGACACCGGCCTGCCGCTGCTGCCCGGCCAGGAGCGCACGGTCTGGCAAGTGGAGGCGCGCATCGCCTTCTCCGCCGATGGCGGCACCGCCGAAGCGCTGCTCACCCTGCCCCCGGACCAGAACGGCTTCGAGTTCATCAGCGAAACCGGCGCCTCCCCGGGCTTCGGCTTCGCCATCAACCGATCCGGCCCGCAACGCCGCGCCCACTGGACCAAAAGCGCCGTTGAGGGCAGCCAAACCCTGTTCTACAAGTTGGACTTGGTGCAGGACGCCGGGCGGCGGGTCGTTGAGGAGCGGCCCAAGCGTCGCCGGGCCGCTTCGTTTGACGGGGCCTACGCCACCGCCGCCAACGAAGTTCTCAATGCGCTAACGCCCAAGTCGGCCAACGCCAAGTCGCTGGCCGAGCAGTTGGTCCAGGAGATCAACACCGACCCCCTGGACCAGAACATGAGCCTGTTGCTGCAGCGCTACTCCCCCGTTCGCCTGATCGGCGCGCTGTTGAGCCAAGCCGATGTCACCGCCCGGGAGGTGAAGGCGCTGCGCCTGCGCGACGGTCGCCGCCGCCAGCGCCTGCGCGACTACCTGCAGGTCTGGCACGACGACGGCTGGCTGCTCCTCGATCCCCGGCGCGGGCTGATCGAGGACACCGCCCACATCCTCGTCTGGCAGACCGGCAACCCGGCCGTCCTTGAAGTGATTGGCGGCACCCGCAGCCGAGTCACCTTCTCCATGGTCAGCCAGGACCAGCCCGCCTTGGGGCTGGCGCGGGAGCGCTACAACCCCTTCGACCTGTCGCTGGAGAACCTCCCCATCGCTGAGCAGGGCATGTTCAAGCTGATCATGACCCTGCCAGTCGGTGCCTTGGTGGTGGTGTTCATGCGCCTGTTGGTGGGCGTGCGCACCTCCGGCACCTTCATGCCGGTGCTGATCGCCTTGGCTTTTCTGCAGACCGAGCTGCTGGCTGGCTTGATCGGCCTGGTGCTCGTGGTCGGCGCCGGACTGCTGCTGCGCTTCTACCTCTCCGCCCTGAACCTGCTGCTGGTGGCGCGCATCGCCACCATCGTCGTGCTGGTGATTGGCCTGGTCACCCTGCTGGCGGTGGTCAGCTACCGCTTGGGGCTGATCAGCGGGCTGGCCATCACCTTCTTCCCGATGGTCATCCTGGCCTGGACGGTGGAGCGCATGTCCATCCTATGGGAGGAGGAGGGCCCGCTTGAGGCGCTGATTCAGGGCGCAGGAAGCCTGCTGGTTGCCGTGCTCGCCTATCTGGTGATGAGCGTGGCCACGGTGCGCCACCTGGCCTTCAACTTTCCCGAACTGCACCTGTGCGTGCTGGCCGCCATCCTGCTGCTCGGACGCTACACGGGCTACCGGCTGTTGGAACTGCACCGCTTCACGCCCTTTCTGCAACGCTCGCCATGAGCTGGCTCGTCAGCCCCGGCACGCTGCGCCGCCAAGGGGTCATGGGCATGAATCAACGCAACCTCCACTTCGTCGGCCGGCACAACCCGCGCCAAGCCTATCCCCTGGTGGACAACAAGCTGCGCACCAAAAGACTGGCCAAGCGGGCCGGCATTCCCATGCCCGACCTGTTGCATGAAGTGTCCCGGCAGCACCAGATCGAGGCCATCGAACCGAATCTGAGCCAGCTTGACGAATTCGTCATCAAGCCGGCCCACGGCAGCGGCGGCAAGGGCATCCTGGTCATCGCCAGCCGCGACCGCAGCGCCTTCGTCAAGAGCAGCGGGGAGCGGGTTGACCTGAACCACATCAAGCACCTGCTCACCAACATCATCAGCGGCCTCTATTCGCTCGGCGGACGTTCGGACGACGCGATCATCGAATCCCTGGTGCGGGCCCACCCGATGTTCAGCAAGCTCAGCATTGACGGGGTGCCGGACATCCGAGTCATCGTCTTCAAGGGCTTCCCGGTGATGGCCATGCTGCGCTTGGGCACCCATGCCTCCGACGGCAAGGCCAACCTGCACCAAGGCGCCATTGGCGTCGGCCTCGACCTGCGAACCGGCGAAGGCGCAGGCGCAGTGCAGCGCAACCGGCCGCTGACCCAGCACCCGGACACCGGCGAGCCGCTGCAAGGCATCGCCATCCCCAACTGGCGCGACCTGCTGACCTTGGCCGCCCGCTGCCACGACGTGACAGGCCTCGGCTACCTCGGCTGCGACATCGTCATAGACGCCGAAAAAGGCCCGCTGCTGCTGGAAATGAACGCCCGCCCCGGCCTCGGCATCCAAATCGCCAACGGCAGCGGCCTTGGGCAGCGCCTGAAGGCCATCGAAGCCTTGGAGCTGTTCGCGCCCAGCCTTGAGGAGCGGGTGGACTATGCGATGAATGGGCTGGGTTTAAGCCAACTAAAGCGGCGCAGCCCATGACTAGCGCGATTGACCGCAGTTCTGCTTTCTCCGCAGCTGAAGCGACAACAAACAATACCCGCAGATCCATAAATCGATTCTGTGCCCGAGTGTTTCGCACTCGCGGGCGTAGGATTGGTAGCGGTATGGGCGGCGTCCTCGAGGCACTATGGGGCTACTACACCAACAACTGGTTGCGCCGAGCGTCCCAATCCGAAGTCGAACTCGCTTGGTTTCCGGAGCATCAGTATCACGACTTTGCCTGTGTGAAGCCCAACGCTGAATGGCACCCCGCTACGCAAAGCGGAGAGCTGTTTCGTATTGAAGTTAAGTCTATGAACGAGGACGCCGAAGAGTCAAAAGCACACTTTGACGTCCTTGCTGGCGAACTCGATCCATTCGACGCGCTTGTTCTTCTCGTTTGGCGCTGGAAGAGCGTTGACCGGTGGCACGTCAGCCCATTCGTCATAGATATATTCTTCGGACCGGCAACGCCAGTCGCTCGTCTGCGTGATGAGCTCCACAAAACCCGTGGCGGTTCGTTTGTTGATCGAAACTCGTGCCCCGATGCCTGCCCGCCATATCTATGTGAGCACCACGGGGAGCCGCTGAACGAAAAAGGGACGAGAGAAAGGGCCACCGGGCCCGATACTTGCAAAGGCCCTAGTGTTTCGTTTGCCGCCAACTTCGGCGGGATGCTGCGGATGCTGAAGACGAATTCAAGCGACGCGCGCACGGCTCTACGAACAGAACGCGAGCGCAGCGATGTCGCTCACCGTTACATTTCTTTCATACACCAGCACTTTCCCGACGAGGAGCGCAACCATTATCTAGTCCCAGAATGGCGTCGCCTAGTGTGCTGCGCCACAATTCGATTGAATTAATGGCTGTTTCGTGCCATGGTCG
>JAPOTD010000136.1 GCA_026709365.1 Gammaproteobacteria bacterium | reverse complement strand
TACGCGATCGCTTTCATGTACGGGATCGACTATCGGGAAATCGCGGCGGCGAACTATCTTCCGCCGCCGTCCCTTCGGTAGCAGCGGACCGGGGCTTGGCCCACCACCACAGGGAGATTCCTGATGCAGATGCTTGACTTGCCGGCCGCCGAACAGCGGTGCGGCACTGGTTCAGCCGGCTCATGAGCGGCCTGCGCCCCCTCACGCCCGATGCGCTCGATGAGGAGCAACGCGCCCTCTACGACGCCATTCGGACCGGCCCGAGGGCGCAAGGCCTGTTGGATGGCGTGCTGACTCGGGCCGACGGCTCCCTGGTCGGCCCGTTCGACGCCTGGCTGCGCTCGCCAGTCCTCGGCAGCCTGCTCGAAAGGCTCGGCATGGCCCTGCGCACCGACACCTTGGTTCCGGCGGCGGCGCGGGAAGCCGCCATCCTCGTGGTGGCGCGCGCCTGGAGCGCCGACTTTGAGTGGTGGGCGCACCGCCGGGCGGCACAGGACGCGGGCCTCAGCGAAGCCGACATCGAGGCGATCGCCCGCCGCCGCCCCCCACCTACGGACGACCCCGCCGTCCGCGCCGCCCATGAGATCGCCATTGAACTGGTGTACAAACGGGCGCTGCAAACCACCACGCTGGCGCAGGCCAAGGCCGCCCTCGGCGAGCGCGGCCTGGTCGAAGTGGTGATGGCGGTGGGCGTTTACCAGCTAGTGTCGGGGGCGCTGAACAGCTTCCAACCGCCGCCGCCCACTGGCGTGAACATCGAAGGCCCCCCGCCCGTCGAGGAGCATGCCGGATACGACTTCTATCATGCGGCAAGCACCCTGCGGGCGGTGCGCAAGCTCAGGCCCGACCCAATTCCTGAAGCGACGCTGCGCCGGGTGCTGAAGGCGGCCACTTGGGCGCCGTCCGGCGGCAACCGGCAGCCTTGGCGGGTGATCGCGGTTCGCGACCCGGCCATCAAGCAGCGCTTCGCCGAACTCTACCGCCCGCGCTGGACGGCCTACACCGAACCCTACCGGGCTGAGCTGGAGACGTTGGCGGCATCCTTCCAAGGGGCCGTGGCCGCCGGCGACCACTTGGCTGAGCACCTGCACGAAACGCCCGTGGTGGCCGTGTTCTGCTTCGATCCCGAGGGCTTGGCGATCACCGATGCCGAACTCGACCGGCCTTCGGTAGTGGGTGGCGGCTCCCTCTATCCAGCAGTGCAGAACCTGCTGCTCGCCTGCCGGACGGAGGGCTTGGGCTGCGTCCTCACCACCCTGCTGTGCGCCGAGGAGGAGACCGTGCGGGAACTGCTCGGCATTCCCGAACCTTGGGCCACCTATGCCCACGTGCCCATTGGCTGGCCGGTCGGCGGCGGCCACGGCCCCATCGCCCGCCGCCCCGTGGAGACGGTGGCCTACGCAGATCAATTCGGCGAGCCGCTGTTCCCGCCGGAGCCCGGCACCGGCTAGCTGCCCAGCAACTCAATCCAATGCACCACCGGACGGCAGGCGGCGGAGGCTAGGTGCATCTGGCAGCCAACGTTGGCGGTGGCGATGACGTCGGGGTCGGCCGCCATCAAGTTGGCCAGCTTGTCCTGCCGGAGCCGCTCGGCGAGTTCCGGCTGCAGCACCGAATAGGTGCCCGCCGAGCCGCAGCAAAGGTGCGCGTCCTCGACCGGCACCAACTCATGGCCCGCTTCGGCCAGCAGCCGTTCAACGATGCCCGTGACGCGCTGGCCGTGCTGCAGCGTGCAGGGCGCATGCCAAGCCACCCTGCGACCCGGAACCCCTGACTGAAGGCCCAGCTCGGCGGGCGGCGACGCCGCAACCGCCTCCGCCAGGTCGCGGGACATCGACGCCACCCTCGCCGCCAGCGCAGCGTACTTCGCATCATCGGCCAGCAGGCGCCCGTAATCCTTCACGGTGACCCCGCAACCGCTGGCCGCGGACACAATCCACCGCGCGCCGTCCAAGTGCGGCTCCAAGGCATCCAAGTTGCGGCGCATCGCATCGAACGCCTGGCGCGTCTGGCCCAAATGGAGGTTGAGGCCGCCGCAGCAGCCCTCGCCCTCCGCCAGCACGACCTGCAGGCCTCGATCATTGAAGCACCGAATCGCTGCCGCTTGAGTGACGGGCGTGGCTTGGCGCTGCACGCAGCCCCGCAGCAGGAGCACCTGCCCTTGGAAGGCTTTCGGCGCCGACAAGGGAGCTTTCGACGCCTCGGCCCGTTGCGGCACAACTGCCGCCACCGATTTCGGCAAGGCCCAGCGAAACCATCTGCCGAGTGCTGCCCACCGGGGGAACCAGCGAACGCTGGGCGCCACCAGCCCCAGCCAAAAGCGCATCAAGCGATCCAAGGGCCGACGCTTAACGCGGCGTTCAACCGCGGCCCGCCCAATCTCCAGCAATTCCCCGTAGGCCACCCCGGAAGGACAGGCCGTCTCGCAGGCGCGGCACGTCAGGCAGCGATCCAAATGGGTTTGCGCAACGCTGGGCGCTTTGCCTGTGGCGCCCCCATCAGCTTGCTCCAACAGCCCCTTGATCAGGTAGATGCGGCCTCTGGGGCCGTCGAGCTCGTCGCCAAGCACTTGGTAGGTGGGGCAGACGGCGTTGCAAAACCCGCAATGCACGCAACTGCGAAGGATCGCATTGGCGCGCTCGCCGTCTCGGGTGGCCAGTTGGGCCTTGCTAAAGTGCGTCTGCATCGATCAAGTGGGGATTGAACAAGGCTTGGGGATCAAATGCCCGCTTGAGGCGCCTCATCAGCGGCGTTTGGAAGCTCGGCGCGACCCCGGCCGGCAAGGCCGCGCCGTCCGCCTCGGCAGCATAGGCGCGCACCGCCGACGGCGGCTCATCGGTTCGCCACCAGCGCCGAGCGCCCCCCCACTCCACGAGGCAGGGGCCGGTCGGCAGCTTTGCCGCAGGGGCGCAATGGATCTGCCAAAGCGCCGCGCCGCCTTGGGCCGCAGTTTCGAAAATCGGTAGTTCGCGGTCACGCAACGCCTGCCAAAGGCTTGGATCCGGCGACTGCTCCCCGCCGACGCGGGAAGCTGCCGCCTCGACGCTCTCCGCCATTCCCGACAACCGCACGTTGAGCGCGCCGCCGTCAAAGCAGGTGGCGGAGATCGGCGAAAACCGGCGCGCCCACTGCCGCATCCAAGCCAGCGCCTCAGCAGCGCCGCACGCCAGCCGGCAAGTGTACTCACGCTCCGGCTGCGGGCTCACGCGCACGCTGATCGAGAGCAGAATGCCCAAGCTGCCCCACGCGCCGGTCTGAAGACGGGAGAGGTCGTAACCGGCCACGTTCTTCATCACCTGCCCGCCAAAGACCAAGCGCTCACCCAGGCCGTTGATCATCTCGACGCCCAACACCGCATCGCGCACGGCGCCCCGCCAAGGCCGGCCCGGGCCCGACCAGCCGGTCGCCACCGCACCGCCGAGGGTGCCCCTGCCGCCGATCATGGGCGGTTCAAAGGGCAGCTGCTGGCGGTGTTGGCCAAGCAGCGCCTGCACGTCCGCCAACGGGGTGCCGCCGCGAGCGGTCAAAACCAACTCCTCCGGCCGGTAGTCCAGGACGCCTGCGTGTTCGGCCACTGCCAGCGCGTTGCCATGGTTCGCGGCGGGCGCCTTGCTGCCGGCGCCCAACAAGGTCAGCTGCCGTCCATCGGCGGCGGCGCTGCGCACCGCATCAATGAGCTGAGCGGCCCGGTCCTCGGACACCCGATTAGAACCTCTCCAGCCCCGGGAACGGGAGCTCGCCGCGATGGACATGCATGCCGCCGTACTCCGCGCAGCGGCTCAAGGTGGGGATGGCTTTGCCCGGGTTGAGCAGCCGCGCTGGATCGAAGGCCTCCTTGACCCGCTCGAACTGGGCCAGTTCAGCGGCTGCGAACTGAGCGCACATGGGGGTCAGCTTCTCCACCCCCACCCCATGCTCGCCGGTCACCGTGCCGCCGACGCTGACGCACAGCTCAAGGATCTCGCGGCCGATGGACTCGGCCAACTCGACCTGCCCCTCTTGGTTGGCATCATAAAGAATCAGCGGATGCAGGTTGCCGTCGCCGGCATGGAAGACGTTGCCGACCGTCAAGCCGTAGCGTTCGGACAGCTCGCCGATGCCCTTGAGCACCTCCGCCAAGGCCGCCCGCGGGATGGTGCCGTCCATGCAGTAGTAGTCCGGGGCGATTCGGCCCACCGCCGGAAAGGCGGCCTTGCGCCCCGCCCACAAACGCGCTTGGTGCTCCGCGCTTTCCGCTTGCCGGATGTCGTAGGCGCCCTCCTCCCCGAACAAGCGGGCGGCGTAGCCCTGCAAGGCCCGCGCCTCCGCAGCGTCGCCATCAAGTTCGCAGAGCAGGATGGCCGCGGCATCCCTCGGGTAGCCGGCATTGGCGAAGTCCTCCGCGGCCCGCAGGGTGAGCTGGTCCATCAATTCCAAGCCCGCCGGAATGACGCCTTCGCTAATGATCCGCGTCACCGCGCCAGCAGCGGCCTCCAAGGTGCGGAACGCCGCCAGCAGCACCACTTTGGCCGGCGCCTCCGGGAGCAGCCGAACGGTCACCTCGGTGACCACCCCCAGCATCCCCTCGCTGCCGCACAGCAGCGCCAGCAGGTCATAGCCCGGATAGTCGAAGCCCTTGCCGCCCAATTCCAGCGTGTCGCCGTCGATGGTCCGCACCTTGAGCCCAACGACGTTGTGTACGGTCAGCCCGTACTTGAGGCAGTGGACGCCGCCGGAGTTTTCGGCCACGTTGCCGCCAATGCTGCAAGCCAGCTGCGATGACGGGTCCGGCGCGTAGTACAGCCCGTGCTCGGCAACCGCTTCGCTGATGGCCAGATTGCGCACCCCCGGCTGCACCCGGGCGATGCAGTTGTCCAGATCGACCTCCAGGATGCGGTTGAGCTTGGAAAGCCCCAGCACCAAGCCATCGCGAACCGGCCGAGCGCCGCCGGACAGCCCAGTGCCCGCGCCGCGCGGCACCACCGGCACGCTGTGTTCCCGGCAAACCGCCAAGACCTCGCACACCTCATCCTCGCTCCCCGGCAGCGCCACCGCCCAAGGCATCTCCCGAATGGCGGTCAGGCCGTCCGTCTCATAGGGGCGCATGGCGGCGGGCTCGGTGATCAGGGCGCCGGTGGCCAGCACGCTGCGCAGTCGCTCCAGAACCCGAGTGTCTTTCATCAGCGGCAAAACCTCCATCAGCCCTTGATTTGAGGATGCAAAAGGCGAATGCGACGTTGGATCGTTTCCCTAAGCGTGCGCAAGTCCATGCCATGAACATCAAGCATCAAGTCGTTGAAACGCGAAAAGAACGACTTGGGAATGTGGGGATTGTTGAGCGTTGAACCGCGCTGAATCACGTAGAGGGCGCGTTGTCTGAGGATTTCAAGCATCTTGGCAGGTGTGTAGCCTTGGCGGACATCCATTTCAGACGCATACTTGGCCTTGCTCCACTGCCGCTTCATCAACGCTTGGGCATCCGCCAACTCGTAAGTGTCCTTACGGCCGCAGATGATATCCAAATCTTCCCGATCCAGTTTCTCCGCGACTCGTTCTCCCAAAGCGAAATCGGGGCTGACGTAAGACTCGACCTTGCCGATCCAAGCTTCCATGGCATCGGGGCCGAGCGCCAACACTCGTGCCAGATCAGTACCGGATCGATCGTAGAAACCAAAGACCCAGACCCGGTTCCGCCACCGCTGGATGTGATTTGGCCCAACGTCACGGGCGGTCGAAACCGAATCAGTGGTTGTGGACTTCAGTTCAATGCGACAGAACCGCTCCAGCCCTTCCTCTTCAAAATCGAGAAAGGCATCGACCTCCGATCGACCCTCGCCTAGCCTGAGCCCCAAAAGAGCGCACATCTCAAGCTCTCGCCTGTCGTCTTGAATGGCCAATTCAGGCGCTCAGCGCATCAGCGATTGAGTTGGCTATGGCATAACCCACCGGAGGACTCACGGAATTTCCGATCTGTCCAATGACTTGGTAAACGGCGCCCTTGAACCGCCAGTCTTCGGGAAAACCTTGGAGGAGGCCGCAATCCTGTACCGACAGCCGGAAATGACCGTTTTCCGGCGGAAATCGGACGGCGGCCTCCCGTGACTCCTGAACGCCGTTGGGCCAGATGCGCAACTGCCGCCAAACCGCCTGGCTGGCCTTGCTGTTCAGAATGCTGGTGGTCTTGCGCGGCCCGGTGAAGCCGGACCGCAAGGTCGGCGCAAAGCAGTCAAATCCAGTGTCTTCCAAGCCCAATGCCTCACGAGCCCCCAAGGCTCGGCCCTTGACCGAGAAGAGCTCATTCTGATGGCCATGAGTCGCCCTTGGCGCAATGTAGCGTCCAGCCGCAGCAGAAGACCGAAAGCCAACGAAAAAGACTCGCTGCCGCTCTTGGGGCACGCCAAAGGCTGTAGCGGAGAGGCGGAATGCGTCGATGGCATAGGAACGCGAAAGCGGCTTGATTATCGTCTCCTTGACGTATCGGTCGAATCGACGGCCCAGCAACCCCGGCACGTTTTCCGCGACAAAGGCCGCCGGGCGAATAGCTTGAATGGCGCGAATGAACGACGGCCACATGTCCCGGCTGTCTTCGCCGCCAATTTGCTTTCCGGCAACGGAGAATGGCTGGCACGGAGGACCGCCGTGGACAACGTCCACCGCTCCCGCAAACTCGCCGAAGTCAGCGGTTGACACATCGCCGTCCGAACCCGACAAGACCTTCCAATCAGGTCGGTTTGCCTTGAGGGTCTCCCCGCACACATCAAGCAGGTCGAAGCTGGCGACATGCTGCAGGCCAGCCCGCTCGAAGCCCAAGTCAAGCCCTCCGCCACCAGAGAAGAGCGACAGGGAGCACAGGCCCCGGCGCTTGCGCTCCGGCATCAGCGCCTCGGGCCGAAACGCCGGGCGGTTGACTTCCGCCCTGCTTAGGCAGAGCTCGCCGCGCCGAGCCGCCGCCTTGCGTGACCGCGACCGGGCGGAGACTTCCCGGTACCAGTCCCGCTTTTCGTCGGAGATGTCGTAGGGCATCAGGGTTATGGCGAACGGAAGACCTTCGCCCATCATACACGCCCTTCCGGGCCAAGGCTGCGCGACCTGACGGTCGCGGATGGCGTTTCGCTGCGCGAAACTCCGCGCTAGCCGCTTAGGCCAGGTCCCGAAATGTTTCTGAGCCGGCACACGCGAGGCGTTCTCGTGCGCGGCGTTCCCCGACAGAGTCAGCCTGCGGTCAAGCGATGTGGATCTGTCCTAGAAACGCCCGGATATGGTCCACGACGCCCGGTTCGTCCAGCATCGGCGCATGGCCCACCTCGGGAACGGTGACGGGCGTGAGTTGGGGATGGCGCCGCTGCATCTCAGCGAAGCAGGCTTCGTCGAGAATGTCCGACAGAGCACCGCGCAGGGCGAGCACCGGCAGATCGCGCAGGGCCTCGAACAGGGGCCATGCGTCCGGAGGCGCCGCATTGGAACCCGAAGCCCGCATCGGTTCGGCAATGGCCGGGTCGTAAAGCAGCCGGGGTTCGCCCGCCGCGTCTTCCGCATAGGTTCGACGCACCCAGCGCGCCCAGTCCTCGCGGCGGTAGTGGGGGAAAGCGAGGCCATTGAACGCCTTGGCTTGGTCGATGGCCTCGTCCCAGGTCCTCACCGGCGGCGCCTTGCCGACGGTGCCCATGATGCGCGCCAAGCCCTGCCCGCTCACCACCGGGCCAATGTCGTTGAGAACCACGCCACGAAAAAGGCCCGGCTGGGCGGCGGCCATCATCATGGCCATGATGCCGCCCATGGAGGTGCCCACCAACACGAGCCGCTCAAGGGCCAGCCGCTCGATCAAGGCGGACATGTCCGCGACATAGCGGACCGGCGTGTAGTTGGCCGAATCCGCATCCCATGCCGATCGGCCCCGGCCGCGCTGGTCAACGGCGACAATCCGGTACTCGCCTTGAAGCGCCGTCGCAAGGTCGCCAAAGTCCGCCGAATTGCGGCTCAGGCCGTGCATGCACAGCAACGTGAGCGGCGCGGCCGCACTCCCATAGTCCCGAGCGTAGAGCTTTAGGCCATCGTCGCTTTGATGCCAAACATCCCGATAGGTCATTTGCCGAGTTTCTCCTGCGAAGAGCGACTATAACCGGAGCGCCGCTACTGCGCATCCTGAAGGCCCTTCATGCCCAGGCTGTTGACCGCAAACGCACCCAAGCCCATAGTTCCGCAAAGTCAAGCAGGCGCTGCCGGACACGCCAAAGGCGCCCAACCGCGACGCATCGCCACCGAGCGCGAATGACGCATCAAACTGCTGCCCCAAGCGCCCCAACCCAAGGACCGACCCCATGAGCCACCTCTCCGACTCGCTAGCCCAAAACCCGTTCACGCTGACTGCGGAGTTGAACCCGCCCAAGGGCACGGCGCTCGATGACCTGTTCGCCGCCGCCGATGCGCTCAAGGATTCGGTCGCCGCCTTCAACCTGACCGACTCGGCGGCCTCAAGGATGGCGATGGCGCCCTTGGCCGTGGCCCGCTTGCTTAAGGAGCAGGGCGTCGAATCGACGTTGCAGATCGCTGGCCGGGACCGCAACCGCCTGGCCATTCAGGCGGACATGCTCGCCGCCCACGCGCTCGGCGTGGAGAACATCGTCTGCATGACCGGCGACCCGCCCTCCGGCGGCGACCACCCCGAAGCCAAGCCAGTGTTCGACTTGGGTGCCGAGGACATTCTGAAGGCGGCGGTCGGGTTGGAATCGGGCCACGACTTGGCAGGCAACGCCCTCAAGGGCAGCCCGCGCTTCCTGCGCGGCGCCGTGGTCAACGTGGCGGTGCCGGACCTCGGCAAGGAAATCGGACGCATGGAAGGCAAGATCGAAGCGGGCGCCGAGTTCTTCCAAACCAACGCCGTCTATGACCCGGCCGGGTTTGAGGCGTTCATGAAGCAGGTGGCGGGACTCAAGGTGCCCATTCTGGCCGGCATCATCCTGCTGAAGTCCGCGAGGCAAGCCCGCTACATGACCGAGAAAATCCCCGGCGTGGTGGTGCCCGATCCGCTCATTGACGAGCTGGAGGGCGCGGAGAGCCGCGTCGCGACCAGCGTGGCCATGGCGGGCCGCATCGTGCGGGACGTGGCCCCCATGTGCCAAGGCGTCCACATCATGGCCATCGGCTGGGAGCACCGCATCCCGGCGGTCATGGAGGCGGCTGGACTCTGACCTACCGCGAACCCTGCCCGTCGTCGATCTTGATGTAGGTGCCGGTCACCGCCTCCGAGGCCGGGGACAGGAAGTAGAGCAGCGTGCTGTCCATCTGCGCCGGGTCGCAGATGCGCTTGCGGGGGAAATGCTGGCTGATGTCGCCCATGCGCTCCAGCATGCCGTCCATCATCTCCGAGGAGAAGGCGCCCGGCGCGATGGCGTTGACGTTGATGTTGAAGCGGGCCCACTCGACCGCCAGGCACTCGGTCATGCGCACGATCGCCGACTTGGTGATTGAGTAGAGGGCGGCGCCGTTGTTGCTGTAATTGAATCCCCCGACGGAGGAGATGTTCACCATCCGTCCCGGCAGCTTGGCGGCAATGAGGCGGCGCGCCACCTCGCAGGACAGGATGTAGGGCCCCCGCAGGTTGGTGTCGAATACGGCGTCGATGAGCTCCAAGGACATCTTGTGCGCCCGCTGCGCATCCGGGATGCCGGCGTTGTTGATCAGGATGTCGATGGTGCCAAGCTTCGCCTCGGCCTTTGCCACGCAGTCCATGATCGATTCGTTGTCCTGCATGTCCAAGGCGATCGGCTCCGCCACCCCGCCCGCGCTGCGGACCTCCTCCGCCAAGGCCTCCAGCCGATCCACCCGGCGCGCGGTCACCGCCACTTTGGCGCCGCTGGCGGCAATGACTTGGGCGAAGCGACGCCCAAGGCCGGAGGATGCGCCGGTGACGAGGGCTACCCGGCCGCTCAAGTCGTTGGACACATTGGGCAGGGGATAGTCGGTCATTGGTTTTCTCCGTTGGTGTTGGGAGCGGTGGGATTTGAAAGGCTGCAAGCCGAAAGCGAGGATAGTGAACCTGAGATCGATGCAAAGCAAATGCGCGAACTGGCGTTCGCGGATGGAGTTTCGCTGGCGCGAAACTCCGCGCTCGTTGCGTAGGTTGGATCTGAATGCCTAGCGCCAGCAGATTTAGCCATTGACAGTTATTCAAATTTGAATATCGTCTAGTGACTAAATTTACACCGCCTTGCCAACCGCCATGGATCCAAGATTTCTCCCGCACAACAGCCACCGGAATGATGCGCGGCGCTTTGTCGAAACCGATCCGCAACTGAGGCATCTGGCGGATTGCCGCCATCAACACCGCTCATCCCTGCTGGACTGCCTGCCGAACTCCGCACCCGGAATCTACAGCCTCAGCGGCGGTCGTCAGACGGGCAAGTCCACGCTGCTGAAGCAGTGGATGGCGGAACTTCTGGATGGCGGCGCACCGCCTGAATCCATCGCCTACTTTTCCGGTGAGTTGATCGACGATCACCACAGCCTGTTGCTGCATGTCGAACAACAACTGGCCACAGCGCCCGACACCGGGCTGAACTACCTGATCGTCGATGAGGTCAACTACATTCGCGATTGGGACAAAGCCGTCAAGTATGCCGCTGACGCCGGATTGCTCGAACGAACAGTGCTGATGGTCACGGTTTCGGACCTCGGCTTCGTCCTGGATGCCGCAATGCGGTTTCCCGGCAGGCGGGGCGCGGCGGACGTGGCCGAGTTCCATCTCCATCCCCTGTCCTTCAGGGAATACCTCACCCTGGAAGGCGGAATGGAGCGGCTGCAGGGCCATCTGGACGATCCCCCGTCCATTTCGGACGACTCGATGGAATCCGTCTTCGCAGCGTTTTCCCGGTATCTCATCCACGGCGGATACTTGACCGGGATTAACGACTTGGCGGCGCACGGCACGATACGCACAAGCACGCTGGCAACCTACTCCGACTGGATTCGCGGCGACTTCATCAAGCGCGGCCGCCAGGAGCCCTACCTCCGGGAAGTGCTGGCCGCCATCGTCAAGCGATACGCCACCCAAGTCACATGGAACGCATTGGCGCAGGACCTCTCCATCGACCACCCGAAGACCGTGGCGGACTACGTGGCGCTGCTGGAGCGCATGGACGCGGTTCATGTCCTGCCAGCCCTGCTCGAGGACAAGCTGGCAGCCGCCCCCAAGAAGGCCAAAAAACTCGTGTTCAGCGACCCCTTCATCCTGCACGCCGTTCGCGCCTGGCTCACGCCCGAGGCCAACCCTTTCGAGCGACAGATTCGAGCCGCGTTGGGAGATCCCGCATGGGAGTCGAAAATCGTGGAGGCCTGTGTTGCGAGCCACTTTCACAGGTTCCATCCGACCTACTACATCAAGGCCCAAGCCGAGGTGGACGTCGCCTATGTGCGCGACGGTCGATTTTGGCCCGTGGAAGTCAAGTGGACCAATCCACTGCATCCCAAGGCGTTGAAGCAGATAGCCCGCTACGGCAATGGCGAGATCTGGAGCAAAAGCCGCCAGCCCGGTGCAATCAATGGCGTGCCGGTGATGCCCTTGCCGATTCAGTTGCTGCGCTTGGCAGCCAACTGAATTCAGCCTAGGGTGTCCTGTCCGGTTAATTCATGGGCTTTGGGCGCGAATAATCACACGAATTGATCGGACAGGACGCCAACAGCCGCGTTCAAGCCACGCCGGGCCAATCTCCCACAACAACTTCAGAGATATCCACTAGCGCGCAACTTGCCCGCTGGGAAGGATGGATGCCACCGACCACCCCGGGAGGAGCATCCCCGATGACCAATTCAAAGGCCCGGCCGCCCAGCCACCTCATCACCCTCGGTCCAGAGGACGACGACTGCCCGATTTGCCGCGCCATGCGGGCCTCCGGGGCTTGCAGGGGCGAACCGGTGCGCGACCCGGACACGGGCGAGTTGCTTGGCTTCGTCCAGCCCATCGACGAGGCGGCGAAGGCGGAGCTGCTGCGGAACCCGGCTTGGCGAACCGTGCCGAAGGCCGATGCGTCACCGGCGCCGGAAGGCACGCGCAGCCGACCCAAGGGCTTCAACGCCAGACGGATGGCACCGCTCAAGAAGCGTCGCAAGGCCAAGGGCGGCCGAGGGCATCGGCGGCGGCGCTGGCGGCGGTAAGCGCCAAGCCGACGGGGCCCTTCTGGTATAGTGCCTGCCATCGCCCAGCCGTTTTCAAACAGGCCACACACGCAACTCACGGGGAGGGCATGCATGCCAGTGCTGAACACGCGGCTGGACACCCGCGATGCAGCCTTTGCGCGGAACAAGGCGGACATGCTCGAGGCGTTGGAGGAACTCCAGGCGCTGCTCGACGAAGCCGCCCGAGGCGGCGGCCCGGAAGCCGCAGCCAGACTCGCCGCGCGCGGCAAGATGCCCATCCGCGAACGCATCGCCGCGGCGCTCGACCGGGACTCGCCGTTTCTGGAGATCAGTCCGCTGGCAGCTTGGCGCTCGCCGTTCACCATCGGCTCAGGATTCGTGGTCGGCATTGGCGTCATCGAGGACGTGGAGTGCGTCATCCTCGGCCATGACCCCTCTGTGAGGGCCGGCGCCTTCAACGCCTTCAACGCCAAGAAACTGATGCGGGGGCTGCAGATCGCCCGGGAGAACCGCATGCCCTACGTGCAGTTTGTGGAGTCCGCTGGCGCGGACCTGCGCGGCCAGGGCGACGGCGACCCGGAGGCGGCCATCCAGCGGGAGATCGAGCACTTCGCCGAGTCCGGGCGGCTGTTCTACGAAATCACCGAACTTTCGAAGCTGCGCATCCCCACCATCTCGCTGGTGTTCGGCGCCTCCACCGCCGGCGGGGCCTACCAACCGGGCATGAGCGACTACAACATCTTCATCAGGAACCAGTCCCGCGTGTTTCTCGGCGGCCCGCCCCTGGTGAAGATGGCCACCGGCGAGGACGCCGACGAGGAAAGCCTTGGCGGCGCCGACATGCACACCCGCACTTCCGGCTTGGGCGACTACCTGGCCCGCGACGAACTGGACGGCATCCGCATGTGCCGGGAGGTCGTGGCCCACCTGAACTGGCGCAAGCTGGGGCCGGAACCCGAGGCCGACTTCGAGGCGCCCAAGCACGACCCGGAGGACCTGCTCGGCCTGGTCGCCAAGGACTTGCGCGCTCCGTTCGACATGCGCGAGGTGATCGCCCGCATCGTCGATGCGTCCTACTTCGAGGAGTTCAAGCCGCTCTACGGCCCAACCCTGGTCTGCGGCTGGGCGCGGGTGCATGGCTATCCGGTCGGCATTTTGGGCAACAACGGCGCCCTGTTCTCGGAGTCGGCGGAGAAGGCCGCGCAGTTCATCCAACTGTGCAACCAAATCGACGTGCCGCTGCTGTTCCTGCACAACATCACCGGCTACATCGTCGGCACCGACTTCGAGCAGGGCGGCATCACCAAGAACGGCTCAAAGATGATCAACGCCGTATCCAACTCCACGGTGCCGCACATCAGCATCATCACCGCCTCCTCCTACGGCGCCGGCAACTACGGCATGAGCGGGCGCGCCTTCGGGCCGCGCTTCACCTACATCTGGCCGTTCGCCAAGATCGCGGTCATGGGGCCCAAGCAGATGGCCGGCGTCATGAGCATCGTCGGACGCGCCGCCGCCAAGCGCCGGGGCATTGAGTTCGACGAGGAGGCCGACGCCAAGCGGGCGGCCATCGCCGAGCATTGGGCCGAGGAGCGCTCCAAGGGCCTGTTCGCCACCTCCCGGGTCTCCGACGACGGCATGATCGACCCGCGCGACACGCGCATCGTCATCGCGCTGTCGCTGTCGGCCACCTACAACAACAAAGTGGAAGGCACCAAGGAGTTCGGCACATGGCGGATGTGAGGATCGAGCCCATCACCCGGCTGCTGATCGCCAACCGCGGCGAGATCGCCCGCCGCATCCTGCGCACCGCCCACGACATGGGCATTGACACCGTGGCGGTGTACGCCGACGGGGATGCGGACGCACCCTTCGTGCGGGAGGCCGGCACCGCCATCGCCCTGAACGGGCGCACCGCCCGGCAAACCTATCTGGACGTGGGCAAGATGATTGACGCCTGCCGCCGCGCCGATGCCGACGCCGTGCATCCGGGCTACGGCTTTCTCTCGGAGAACCAGGCTTTCGCCCAAGCGGTGGTCGATGCCGGGCTGAAGTGGCTGGGGCCCGCGCCGGAAGTGATCGGACTGATGGGCGACAAGCTGTCCGCCAAGGCGCTGATGCAGGAGGCCGGCGTGCCGACGCTGAACGCCATCGAGATCGCCGACGCCACCGAACCCGCGGAAGCCGCTCGGCAAATCGGCTATCCGGTGCTGGTCAAGGCGGCGGCCGGCGGCGGCGGACGCGGGATGCGCGTGGTGGCCGACGAGTCCGGCCTCGAGGCCGCCATCGCCGGGGCACGGCGCGAGTCCGGCGCCGCCTTCGGCGACGACACGCTCTTTCTGGAGAAGTGGCTCGACCACGCCCGCCATGTTGAGATGCAGATCCTCGGCGATCGGCACGGCAATCTCGTCCATTGCTTTGAGCGGGAATGCTCCATCCAGCGCCGCCACCAGAAGGTGATCGAGGAGGCGCCCTCCCCGGCCATCACGCCAAGGCTGCGGCAGCGCCTCGGCGAAGCGGCCATCGCCGCGGCCCGCAAGCTCGGCTATTCGTCGGCCGGCACGGTGGAGTTTCTGGTGCAGGACGATGAGTTCTTCTTCCTGGAGGTCAACGCCAGGCTGCAAGTGGAGCACCCGGTCACCGAGGAGATCATCGGCCACGACTTGGTGCGCGAGCAGATCCGCATCGCCGAGGGGGAGCCGCTGTCGTTCGCCCAGGACGACCTCGTCATCAACGGCTGGGCCATCGAAGCCCGCCTCTACGCGGAGAACCCGGAGCGCAACTTCCTGCCCGCGCCGGGCACCGTCGCCGTCTGGCGGCCGGCCGCGGCAGGACAGGCCCGCTACGACTCCGGGGTGGAGTCCGGCAGCGAGATCAGCATCGAATTCGACCCCATGATCGCCAAGGTCACCGCCCACGGCCCCACCCGTCGGGAAGCGGCCGGACGGCTGGCCAGAGCCTTGGAGGCCACGGAGATTCACGGCCTGACCACCAACCGCGACTTTCTGGTCGCCACCCTGCGCACCCCGGAGTTCCTGGCTGGCGACACCACCACCGACTTCATCGAACGGGTGAACCCCGCGCGCCGCCGGGCGGTCTCGGGCGCCGAACGCATCGAGGCGGCGGTGGCCGTGGCCTTGGAGGGCCAAGCGCGCCGCCGCGCCCGCACCCGAACCAACCGCGGGGTGCCGAGCGGCTGGCGCAACGCCACCATGCCTTGGCAGAAGCTGGACTTCGACATCGGCGGCGAGACGCTGCATCTCGAATACCAATCCCGCCGCGACGGCCAGTTCCGCATGACCGCCGACGGCAGCGAGGAGATGCTCATCGAAGCCCATGCCTGCGGCAACGGGCGCGTGGAGGCCAGCATCGACGGCAGGCGCCTGACCTTCACGGTGCAGCCCCAAGGCAACGATTGGTTCGTGCAAAGCCGCGCGGGAGGCCTGACCGCAACCCAACTGCCGCGCTACCCCGACCCTGCCAGGGACGACCAAGGCGGCGGCTTGACCGCGCCCATGCCGGGCGCGGTGCTTTCCACCGCCGTCGCCGCCGGCGATGCGGTCCGGCAAGGCCAGCTGCTGCTGATTCTCGAAGCGATGAAGATGGAGCACCGCATCACGGCGCCCAGCGACGGCACCGTTGAGGCGCTGCACGTGACGGCCGGCGACCAAGTGGAAAACGGCCAATTGCTGGTGACCCTAGCATCCGCAACCAAAAGGCCAGCTTGACATGCGCATCGACACCGGCACCGACCAACTGCTTTGCGAATTGCGCGACCGGGTGGCGACGGTGACGCTGAACAAACCGGAGAAGCGCAATGCGCTCGGCGACATTCTCACGCCCGCGCTGCGCGAAGTGCTGCTGCGCTTGGAAGCCGACCCCGCGGCGGGTTGCGTCCTCATCACCGGGGCGGGCAAAGCCTTCTGCGCGGGCGGCGACGTCACCGAAATGGGCGCCGCAACGGCAGCCGTCAAACGCACCCAGGATGAGCGGGTCGCGGAACTGACGCGCAAGCAGGAGGCCCTGACCCTGCGCCTGTATGAATTGGCGAAGCCCACCGTCGCGGCGCTGCCGGGCCCGGCAGCCGGGGCCGGGCTGTCCATCGCCTTGGCCTGCGACCTTCGCCTGGCCGCCGACACCGCTTTCCTCACCACCGCTTTCGTCAACATCGGGCTGTCCGGGGACTACGGCTCAAGCTGGTTCCTCAACCGCCTCGTCGGCCAAGCCAAGGCCAAGGAGCTGATGTTCCTATCCGACAGGATCGGCGCCGAGGAGTGCCTGCGGTTGGGGCTGGTCAACAAGGTGCTTCCGGCTGCCAGCTTCCGTGAGGACGCCCACGCCTACGCCAAGCGCCTCGCCAACGGTCCCGCCACCGCCTTGCGCCTGATGAAACGCAACCTCAATCGCGGCGCGCTGCAGGGGCTGCGCGAGTCGCTGGCGATGGAGGCCCAGCACCTGATTCTGTCGGGGCAGAGCGAGGACGCCCAGGAGGCCATCAGCGCCTTTGTGGAAAAGCGAACGCCGAATTTCACGTTCCGCTAACATTCCGCTCCAAATCACCACCCACTAAGGATCCGCAAAGCCCATGCACGATCTCATCATCAAGAACGCCACCCTCATCGACGGCTCCGGCGCCGATGCGGTCAACGCCGACGTGGTCGCCGACCGCGGCACCATCACCGACGTCACGAGCGCCGGCGGCAGCCCCGCTAAGGCCAAGCGCCTCATCGATGCCCAAGGCGACCTGCTGACCCCCGGCTTCGTGGACATCCACACCCACTACGACGGCCAGGTCTGCTGGGACAAGCAGGTGACGCCGAGCTGCTGGCATGGCGTCACCTCCATCGTGATGGGCAATTGCGGCGTCGGCTTCGCCCCGGTGCGGCCGGGCACCGAAGGCGAGCTGATCGAATTGATGGAGAGCGTCGAGGACATCCCCGGCACGGCGCTGCACGACGGCATCCCGTGGGGATGGGAGTCCTTCTCCGAGTACCTTGACCACATCGACACCCCCTATGCGTTGGACGTCGGCGCCCAAGCGCCGCATGTGGCCATCCGCCACTACGTCATGGGCGAGCGCTGCTACGAGGACGCGACGCCGCAGGACATGGCGGCAATGCGCCGCATCACCCGCAGCGCCTTGGAGGCGGGCGCCCTCGGCTTCACCACCTCCCGCTTCTACGGGCACCTCGACAAGGCCGGCAACCTGGTGCCCGGAACCCGCGCTTCGGGAGAGGAGATGCGCACCATCGGCAGCGCCTTCGCCGGCCTCGGCTTCGGCGCCATGGAGTTCGTTTCCGACAGCTTGAGCGATCCGCAGGAGCTGGCTTGGATCGAGCACATCACCCGCACCACCGGCTGCACCGTCACCCCCCTGGTCACCGCTGGCCGGGGACCAACGCTCGGCCCAGTCTGGAAGCTGGCGGAACGGCTGAACGCCGAAGGGTTCAACCTGCGGCCCCAAGTCGGCGCCCGACCCGCCTCGATCCTGATGACCTTGGAGGGCACCATCAACCCCATGCGCCAGTTCCCGGCCTATCGGGAGATCCAACAGTACCCCTTGGCTGAACGCCAAGCCCGCCTGCGGGATGCGGACTTCCGTAAACGGGTGTTGGGCGAACCGCCCATCCTGCCGCGCAATCCCGACGCCGTGCGCTTCATGAACGACCACGAACGCATCTACATCCTCGATGCCGCACTCACCTATGAACCGGGCCCCGAGGACAGCGTGGCGGCCGTGGCGCGGGCGCGGGGCCTCCACCCGGTTGAGGTGATGATGGACTGCTTGGCCGACGGCGTGCCGCTGCTGGTTCTGTTCGGCGTTTACGAAGGCGACCTGGAGGGCCAAAGGCGCGTCATCGAGCATCCGCAAAGCGTTTTCGGCCTCTCCGACGGCGGCGCCCATTGCGGCGTGCTGGTGGATGCCGGCGTGCCCACCTACATGCTGAGCTACTTCAGCCGAGACCGACGGCGCGGGCCGCGCCTGCCGCTGCCGTTCGTGGTCCATAAGCTCACCCAGGACGCAGCCCAGGTGTACGGATTGAACGATCGCGGCCTAGTCGCGCCCGGCTGCAAGGCCGACTTCAACTTGATCGACTACGACGCCCTGCAACTGCAGCCGCCGGAGATGGTTTACGACCTGCCCGCGGACGGCAAGCGGCTGGTGCAGAAGGCCGACGGCTACCGCATGACCATCAAGGCCGGGCAGCCGACGTTCGAGAACGGCGAAGCCACCGGCGCCCTGCCGGGCCGCCTGATTCGCGGCGCGCAGTCCGCTCCGGCCAGCGCTTAACTGCACTCGAGCCTCCCCGCCATGGGCCTGTACGCCAAGCACGTTCTCCCCAAGCTCATTGACCTCGCCTGCGGGCAGCCGCCCATGGCCGGCCTGCGGGCCGAGTACGTGCCTAGGGCCCAAGGCAACGTGCTGGAAGTCGGCATTGGCAGCGGCCACAACTTGAGCCACTATCGGGACGCCAGCACCGTCACCGGCCTTGACCCGGCCCAGGAACTCACCGCCATGGCAAGCCGCCGCGCTGCCGCCATCGACGCCCAGGTGAGCATCCTGCAGGCTTCGGGAGAGGACATTCCCGCCGACGACGGCCAGTTCGACAGCATCGTCTGCACCTGGACCCTATGCAGCATCCCCAACGTCAGCCAAGCGCTTGGGGAGATGCGGCGGGTGCTCAAGCCCGGCGGACGCTTCTACTTCATCGAGCACGGCCTGGCGCCCGAGCCGCAGGTGGCGCGCTGGCAGCGAACCCTGGAACCGGTGTGGAAGGTCATCGGCGGCGGCTGCCATCTCACCCGGCAACCGGCCCTGCTCCTTGAGGACGCCGGCTTCGACTTGGCGGAGAAGCGCACCGGCTACCTACCCGGCCCCAAGCCCATGGCGTTCATGACCCACGGCGTCGCCGTGCGCTAAAGCGGAGCGTAGATCAAGTCAGGCCTCATCCAGGGCTTGGGCGACATCCAGGTCAACCGTTGCCTTGGCCTGCAGGTAATCGAGGCCGGCCGCATCGGCCAAGCGCCGCACGTCGTCGAACTCCGACTTCCAGCGGCGCTGGCCGTCGGGCTGGGTGACCACCTTCACGCGCACCGCGCCCAAGCGGGTTTCCACGGTCTGAACCTGCCTGGGGAGCGCGCGCTTCTCAAAAGGCAGCACGCGCAGCCCGATGGTGGTGGAGCGATTGAGCACGGCCTCGGCCAGCGCATCCACCCGCTCCGCCTCGCACAGCACCGCCAAGCTGATCGCTGGTCGGGACTTCTTCATGACGATGGGCGTGACATAGACGTCACTGGCCCCGGCCGCCAACAGGTGGTCCATCAAGGGCTCATAGGCCTCCGGGCTCATGTCATCGATGTTGGCTTCAATCTTGTAGTGCGCAGCCTTCGGCGCGGCTTGAACCGACGCGCCGCACTCGCCCACCACGACCCGCAGCACGTTGGGAATGTCGAAGTCCCTCTGGCCCACGCCGTAGCCCACCGAAGCCGGCGCGAAGCGGACGGGCGGGGCAAACTCATCCACCGACGCCTTCAATATGGCGGCGCCGGTGGGCGTGGTGGCCTCCCCCCGCACCCCGCCGTAGGAACAGGGCACGCCGGCAAGGATTTCCTGGGTGGCCGGCGCCGGCACCGGCAGCCGGCCGTGGGCGCAATCGACGAAGCCGCTGCCCACCTCCACGGTGTCGCAAAACACCCGCTCGACAGCCAAGGCTTCCAAGCATATTGCCGCGCCGACGATGTCCACGATGGAATCCACGGCGCCGACTTCGTGGAAGTGGACCCGCTCGACGGGAATGTCGTGGATCTTGGCCTCCGCCACCGCAATGCGCTCAAAGATGGCCAGCGCCCTGGCCTCGACGCCGGTGGCCAGCCGAGCGGCCTTGACCAGCTCAACGATGTCGCCGTAGTGCCGGTGCCGGTGGTGGCCGTCCGCAGCGTGGCCGAGGTCCTTCACTTGGGCTTGGGTGCCGGAGATGCCGAACTTGCTGGCGCGCCGAAATTCAAGGGCGAACTCGGCCGCACACGGCAAGCGGCCCAGACCCTCGCGCAAAACCGCCTCCGGCACGCCGAGATCGACCATCGCGCCGAGGTGCATGTCGCCGGCAATGCCGGCGCTGCATTGGTAGTGGAGCGCGCGCAAGCGTCAGGCGGCGTTGGCGAAGTGTTGGCGCGACGTGGCGGCGGCGGTGAAGTTCTCCTGCAGATGCAGGAAGTTCTGAATGTCCGCGTTCACCGCATCAAGGCCGTGCTCCAGCACATAGGCGTAGCTGCGTTGGAAGGCGGTCAGCTTGGCGGCCAGCAGCTGCTCGTCGTAGTGGCCGTCGAAGGCATCCTCATCCCCCCAGCCCAGGAAGTTGCGCCCGGCGAGGTGGCGGGCGGCCTTCATGCCGATCAGCCCGATGCCGGCCTCGCGCGCCCGCGCCAAGAGCGGCGCCAGCCCGGTCATCGGCGGCGAACCGGGCAGGATGCTTTTGCCGTCCCAGTCGTACCAGTCCGCCGGCGTTACGGCGATCATGGCCAAGTCGTACCAGCCGGTCTCGATGGCCTTCTCCAGCACCGCTTGGGCGTTCTGGTGGGTCGAAAGGCCCCAAAAGCGAATCTTGCCCGCATCCCGAGCCTGCTCAAAGGCCCTGCGCATCTCCTCGCTGCCGATCAGATCGGTGTTGTTGGCGGCCATCTGGTAGTAGGCGTCGATCATCTCCACCTTAAGGTCGCGCAGGCTTTCCTCAAGCACTGCCAGCCACGCCTTGGCGCCCTGCCTGGCTTGGGCCGGCGTGATCGAGTCACCGGGGCCGACCTCCTCATCAAGGTAAACGATGGACTTGGAGATCAGAAAAACGTCATCCCTCGCCTTGGCGAGGAAATTGGCCATGTTGCGCTCCGCATCGCCGTAGTAGCGCCCGGTGCCCACGTCAAAGACGTTGACCCCCGCCTCCAAGGCCGTGCCGAGCAAGCGGTCCCTGGGCCTGCGGCCCAGCGAAGCGCCGCAGCCGAACACCAGCCGGCTGCCTGCAAACCCGGTTCGCCCCAAGGTCCGGTATGCCATGTCCGGCCAACCGAGGCCACCTTCCACTTGGCCCTGCGCTTCCGCAGCAGCGGCCTTCACGCTGCCGGTGCGCAACAGCGTCTGGCCGGCGATGCCCGCCATCGCCAAGTGCTGGAGAAAAGTCCGGCGGCTCTTGCTCGACTGCTTCATGGCGCTACCTCCCGCGACCAACCGTTGGCCCGCTTGGCGACCGCCCACCGCAACCGCCAGCTTCGTGCCCAGTGTAACTCAATAGCTCACCGCTTCCGCCAGCACCACGAAGCGGCCGTTGCGGACCTGCGAAAGCACGCTCTCCCGCACCCCGCCGTGCTTTTCGGGTGAGAAGGACACTCGGTAGCCGAAGATGTCCGTGTAGTCGGTGATGGCCTCCACGCCCTTGATCAGCCCATCGACCGTGAGGTCACGTCCGGCGTTCTCCAAGGCCAGCAACGTCAGGTCGGCGGCGCGGTAGCCCTCCATGGCCGCGAGGCCTGGATCGTCGCCGTGGAGCACCACGTACTGATCCCACCATGCCTGCACGGCAGGCGACTTGTCATCATCCGGGTAAATCTTCGCCATGTGGGTGAAGGCGTAGTAGCCCTCACTGCTTTCGTGGTCGGCGATGACCTGGCCATAGGCCGCGTTGTTGCCCACCCAGGCGACGTCCTCCCAGCCCATCTTGCGGGCGGTGTCGAGAACCAGAATGGTGTCCCGATGCACGGTGGCCATGGCCACCATGTCGCATTCCGCCTTCCGCAACCGCAGCACCGCGGCCGTGAACTCGCTCTCGGTCGGCTTGTGGGCGGTGCGGGCGACCACCTGCATGCCCATGGCCACCAACTGGCCTTCAACGGCATCGACGATTTCCTGGCCGTAGTCCGACTCGTGATGGATGATGCAGATTCTTTGTTTGCCCTCGTTTTCAACGAAGTGGCGCACCGCAGCACGGACCTCATCGTAGTAGATGCCCCGCTGGGTGAACTTCATGCGGTGGAACGGCTCCACCATCTGGCGCCCGCCGCTGATGGGGAACAGGTTCGGCACCCCGGCACGGAACTGCTGCGGCATGATGGCGTTGTTCATCGGCGTGCCCACCGCCAGCAGCATGGCAAGGATGTTGTCCCTGTTGATGAGCTTGTTGGAAGCCTGAATGGCCTTTGGCAGCTGGTAGGCGCTGTCCTCCACCACAAAGCGGATCAACCGCCCATGCACGCCTCCTGCCGCGTTGGCCTCATCAAAGCGCATGCGCGCGCCATTGGTGGCGCCGACGCCCCAGACGGCCGTGGGGCCGGACAGGTCCGTGTAGCTGCCCAGGACGATCTCGGCATCAGTGACGCCGCGCACTGCCGATGCGGCCGAACCGGAACTCCCGGCGTCGTCGCCCCCCGAGCAACCCGTCAAAGCCAGCGTGCAAGCCAGCAACAGCCCTTTGCGCGTCTTCATCAGAGATTGCCTCCTGAAATGCATCGGCGGGGCGGCATTGTACTTCAAGAGTTGCGCGGACAGGGCTTTGGGTGTGCGGGCTCACGAACATTTCGGAACCTGGCCTAAGCGACGAGCGCGCGGCGGGTTGACGAACCACTCTCTAACCCTGAAAATTCAAAGTGAGCCTTTGAATTTTCAGGGTTAGAGTGGAACGAAAAGCGTTTCTCGGCAAAGTGGGCGACTACTTCAGAAGCCATCCCATGGTAGGCATCCTCGGCCCGCGCCAATGCGGCAAAACCACGTTGGCGCGGGAGTACGTCGCCTCGCTGCGCTCAAGCACACCAGAACGCCGCCGAGCCATCCACTACTTCGACCTTGAGGATCCTGAGCACCTCAACCGCCTCGCCGATCCCAAGCTCGCGCTGGAGCCTTTGGAAGGCCTCATCGTCATCGACGAAGTGCAGCGCGCGCCCGAGCTCTTTCCCCTTCTTCGGGTACTGGTGGACCGCAGGCCACGTCGGCAAAGGTATCTGATCCTCGGCAGCGCATCCCGGGCGCTGATCCGGCAATCTTCGGAAACCCTGGCCGGGCGCATCGCCTTCCTAGAGCTGCCGCCGTTCACGGCCTTTGAAGCCGGGAACCTGCAGCGCCTGTGGCTGCGCGGCGGCTTCCCGCCCGCCTATTTGGCCAAAACCAACGCCGACAGCATGGTCTGGCGAAAGGCCTACGTCACCGCCTTGCTGGAACGCGACCTGCCGGCCCTCGGCATCGACTTTGCCGCCGCCACCATGCGCCGCTTCTGGATGATGCTCGCGCACCGCCACGGCAGCCTGCTGAACGCCTCCGAACTGGCGCGTTCCATGGATGTCTCGCAACCCACCGTCAAGCGCCATCTCGACATCCTGAGCGGCACCTTCATGGTGCGCCTGCTGCAGCCTTGGCACGCCAACGTCCACAAACGCCAGGTGAAATCGCCCAAGCTGTACGTCCGCGATGCCGGGCTGCTGCATGCGTTGCTGAACCTGCCGGACCTGGAGTCCCTGCGCGCCCATCCCGGCATCGGCGCCTCCTGGGAGGGATTTGCGCTGGAGCAGGCAATTCAGATGCTTGGGGCCGAGTCCGCCGAATGCCACTTCTGGGCCACCCACACCGAAGCGGAACTCGATCTGCTGGTGGTGCGGGGAAGCCGTCTGCGGGCGTTCGAGTTCAAGTACACATCGGCGCCCAAGCCCACGCGATCCATGCATTCGGCGCTCAAGGACCTGGCGCTGGATCGCATCACCATCGTCTATCCCGGCAACGAGACCTACCCGCTCACCCCCAACATCGACGTCACCAACTTGGCGGCATTGGCTGGCAACGCAGCCTGAACTGCTGGCAGCTCCGTTTGATTCAGGCTTTGGGGTCAATGCTGTGGCGAATGGCATTGCAAGGGCAGGATGGCGGGTTTCCGGCCGCACCACCGCTCAGTCAAGAGCGTTCGAACTTGACCTAATCGCTTAGATTCAATTCCGTCGGCGTTTGGCGAAGTTCGAGTTCCGCCGGCTCAGCAATGCGATCATGCAGGTTCTCCCCGGCAAGCGAACGATGGGCAAGGAGAATGAGGTCATGCGAACCGTGCGCTCGCACGGCCTTGAAGTCGAAGTTCATGCCATGAGAAAGGCTTAGAATGGGCACATGGAAATCGCCAACAGCGCCATTTGCCCGCCGTTAGCCTTTGCTGCCGCCCGGCCGGCTGCCGAGGCCAGCGCGCCGCAAGGCTGACGCTCGGGCAACCCGCCGATGGATCGAGCCCAGTTGTCTGGCCAACCCACGGAAATCGCGCCGGACGGCAGCGAGGTTCGCAAGCTCGTCCGGGGTAGCCGTGCCAGCCTCGTCCAATGCACCCTGCCCATCGGCGCAACGTCCAAGGCCGTGCAGCACGCAACCATTGAGGAGATTTGGTACTGCATCGCCGGGCACGGACAGGTTTGGCGCAAGCGCGGCGCGCAGGAGCGCATGGTCGAGGTCTCCCCTGGCACGGCTTTGACCATTGCGCCGGGGACGGCGTTCCAGTTTCGCAACACCGGCACCGACGAGTTGCGCTTCATCATCGCCTCCATGCCGCCGTGGCCGGGCGATGAGGAAGCCGTGGAAGCGCCTGGCCACTGGCGATAGGCCCGCACGCCCTTACCCGTCACGGCTATACTGTGCGGCTTGGCGCAACGGTGGGCAGTCCAAGGCCGATCACATGCAAATCAAGCTCCACAACACCCAATCCGGGCGCAGGGAGGTCTTTCGCCCGCAGGATCCCCAACGGGTGACGCTCTACGTCTGCGGACCCACCGTGTACGGCCCGGTACACATCGGCAACGGCCGCCCGGCGGTGGTGTTCGACGTGCTGCGACGCCTGCTGAAGACCGTTTACCCCGAGGTGGTTTACGTCTCCAACATCACTGACGTGGATGACAAGATCAATGCCCAGGCGTTGGCCAACGGCGAGCCCATACAGGCCTTGGCGGACCGCTTCAGCGCCGCCTACAACGATGACATCAAGGCGCTGGGCGTTCTTCCCGCTGACGTGCAGCCCCGGGCCACGGGGCACATCGCGGAAATCATCGCCATGATCGAGACGCTGATCGGCCAAGGCTTTGCCTACGAGGCCTCCGGCCACGTGCTGTTCCATGTGCCTGCCGACCCCCACTACGGCTGCCTTTCCCATCGTTCGCTTGAGGACATGCTCGATGGCGCCCGGGTGGAGGTGGCGCCGTACAAGCGCGATCCCAAGGACTTCGTGCTCTGGAAGCCCTCCGCTTCGGAACTGCCCGGCTGGGAGAGCCCTTGGGGGCGGGGGCGCCCCGGCTGGCACATCGAGTGCTCGGCGATGATCCAAACCCACTTGGGCACCCGCATCGACATACACGGCGGCGGCGCGGACCTGGCCTTTCCCCACCACGAGAACGAGCTGGCGCAATCGCGCTGCGCCCACGGGCAGCACGATTGCGTGGGCTACTGGCTGCACAACGGCATGCTGACCTTGGGCCAGGAGAAGATGTCCAAGTCGCTCGGCAACATCGTCACCATTGCCGACCTGCGGCAGCGCCACGACGGGGAAACCCTGCGCTACGCGCTGCTCTCCGGCCAGTACCGCTCGCCCCTGGTTTGGTCGGACGAACTGCTGGACCAATCCCGCCGCAGCTTGGACCGTCTCTACGGGGCGCTGCGGGGCGGGGAGTCGCCTGAAGAGTTCGGTGCGCCGACCGGGCCGGGCGCGGAGGAGTTTCCCGAAGAGGTGCTGACGGCGCTGGCCGACGACCTCAACACGCCCGGCGCCTTGGCCGCGCTGCACGGCATCGCCGGGGCGCTGAACCGAACCGGGGATGCCGCCGAAGCCGAGCGCCTGCGACTTAAGCTGAAGGCCGGCGGCTGGCTGCTCGGGCTGCTTGGCAAGTCTGCTGAGGTGTACTTTCAGGGCGGGGCGGCAGTCCCTGCTCCCATTGATGCAGCCGTGGCGTTCCGTGGGGAGTTGGTGGGTGCGCTGGATGCGGAGGGCGCCGCAGCGGGAGCGGAAAGCTCCGCTCACTTGGCGGTCGAGCCTCACTCGCCCCAAGACATCGAAGCCCGCATCGCCGAGCGCAACCAAGCCCGCAAGGACCGGGACTTTAATCGTGCCGACGCCATCCGCGATCAACTGGCCGAAGCCGGAATCGAACTGGAGGACACGAGGACGGGCACTCGATGGAAACGGGCCAGATGAGGCTGGCTTGGATTCAGGCGTTGTCCAGGATCCAGTCCACCCAATCGCCCAAGCTGCCGACCGCCGCGCGCTCCCCCTCCATCCACTGGCCTGAGTGCGTCACCAGAATGCGCCGATGCGCGCCGATGAGGTCGGCGACAGCGTTCAACCGCGCCAAGTCCTCCGGGTGCGGGCTGGCCGTCAGCTTCGCCTCAATCGCCCACGTCTCCGGCCGCTTGGTCGCCGGGGCGGCGGGGAACTGCAAAACGAGGTCGATCTCGCGCCGGTCGGCGGTTCGCAAGTGGTGGGCGCGGAAGGCGCAGCCCGCTTGCTCAAGCGCAGTGAGCAACTGATCCACCACGAACCCCTCCCAGCTCGCACCGACCATGGGATGGCGCAGCAGCGCCGCCCCATCGGCGATCTGCAGGGAGGCGTGCAGCAAGCCGCTGTCCCGCCAATGCAGCTTGGGGCGCTTTACCAAGCGCTTGCGGATGTTGCCGTGGTAGGCTGGCAGACGGCGAATCAGGAAGGCGCCCTCCAAGTGGTCAAGGTAGCCGTTCACGGTGTGGTAGGAGAGCGCCAGGCCCTTGCCGACAGCGCTCGCATTCCACTCCTGGCCCTGCACAGCGGCCAGCATGGCCAGCAGGCGCTCGGTGGTCTGCGGCGCCGCGGGCAGTCCCCAAGCCGGGAGGTCGCGTTGGGCGAGCAGCGAGAGGTAGTTCGACTGCCAGACGGGGAAGCTCCGACCGGATTCCAGCACCCCGCCGTCAGGGTAGCCGCCCAGCAGCCAACGCAGGCCACGGGCCGATTCGGGCAGTTCGGCCAACGACAGGGGCGTCAGCTCCAGCAGCGCCAGCCGGCCGGCCAAGGATTCGGACACGTCCCGCATCAGCGTCGGCGAAACCGAGCCGAGCAGCAGGAAACGACCGTTGCGTTCGCGCTCGGCATCGATGGCGCCTCTGAGACGAGGAAACAGCGTCGGCCAAGCCTGGGCCTCATCCAAGACCAGAAGCTCAGCCGAATCCATCAAGCGCGGCCAGTCCAAGTCAAGCCGCAGACGCTCCTCCTGCTGCTCCAGGTCGTAGTAAACGCCGCCCAGCGAACGTGCCAACGTGGTCTTGCCGCATTGGCGGGAGCCCACCAGCGCCACGGCGGGAAATTGAGCCAAGCGATGCCTGAGGACGGACGTGATCTCGCGGGGAATCATGGGTTGGTCCTGCAAAATAGAAATCAATTTCTATTTTGCATCTGGGAAGGGGCGATGCAATCTCACCATGCGCCATCGCGGATTTGGTGGCGGCAAAGACCCGTGCGGACCTCCGACGCGAATCATCTGCCCGCACGGTCAACCGGGAAAACGCTGAAAGCCGTTGCGCCGTCGGCGCCAAACCCATCCGTAGACCAAGGCGTTGACCAGGATCAAACCGCCCGCCAGCAGCCATTGCGAGGACCGCGACAAGCCCGGCGGGTACACCACGGGCACAAGATAGCGCTCGATGAACCCGCCTGAATAGCCCTCAAGGCCAGCTTCGAGCCTGAGCGCCACCTCCAAAGGCGTCAAAGGACAGGTGAGACCGAAGACTTCAACCGATGCCGCCCAAACCAAGGCGGCGCCATGCACCCAGGCGAGGCGCGGCCAGCGCAGCGCCAACAGGCCGCCGAGGACGGCGAACAGGATGAAGCCGAAGTGCAGCGCCACCAGCAAATCGGCAAGCAGCCGATAGGGCATGGTTGCGACCCAACCCGAACACGCGCTAAGCCCGGGCCTTTTCCCTCCGCGAGGCGTTGACCAGATTGTTGAGCACGTACTGGAGGATGCCGCCGCTGCGGAAGTAGGCGATTTCATTGTCGGTGTCCAAGCGGCTCAGCACCCGCACCGAGGTTTCGCTGCCGTCGGCCCGGCGCACCACCAATTCCAGTTCCTGGCGGGGGCGGATTTGCCGCTCCCCCTTGGGCAGGCGCACGTCGATCAGTTCATCGCCGCGCAAGGCCAGGGTCTTGCGGCTGTCCCCCGCCCCAAACGTCAGCGGCAACACGCCCATGCCGATCAGGTTGGAGCGGTGGATGCGCTCGAAGCTCTCGGCAATGACGGCGCGCACGCCCAGCAGGCGGGTGCCCTTGGCCGCCCAGTCGCGGCTGGAGCCGGTGCCGTACTCCTTGCCCGCCACCACCACCAAGGGCGTGCCCTCCCCTTGGTAGCGCATGGCCGCATCGAAAATGCTCAGGATCTCGCCGGATGGCGCGTGAATGCTGTAGCCGCCTTCCCGGCCAGGGGTCATTTCATTGCGAATGCGGATGTTGGCGAAGGTGCCGCGCATCATCACTTCGTGGTTGCCCCGCCGGGAGCCGTATGAATTGAACTGCGCCACATCCACTCCGTGCTGCTGCAGGTGCTGTCCGGCGGGGCTGTCGGGTTGAATGGCGCCAGCCGGGGAAATGTGGTCGGTGGTCACCGAATCGCCGAGCAGCGCCAGCAGGCGGGCGCCGCTGATCTCCACGCCTTGATCGAGGTCACCGTCCACGGAAAAGAAGGGCGGCTGCTTGATGTAGGTCGAGTTCAGCCACCCGTAGGTCTCGGCGTCCTCCACTGCAATGGCCCGCCAAGCCTCCGGGCCGGCAAAGACGTCGGCGTAGTGGCGCTCAAACATCTGCGCGGAGACTTGGCCGACGGCATCGGCGACCTCCTGGGCGGTTGGCCAAATGTCGCGCAGATGCACGGCTTCGCCATCGGCGCCAATGCCCAAGGGATCTCGGGACAGGTCAATTCGGGTGGTGCCCGCCAAGGCGTAGGCGACCACCAATGGGGGTGAGGCCAGCCAATTGGCCCGCACCTCCTGATGCACCCGCCCTTCAAAGTTGCGGTTGCCGGAGAGCACCGAGGACACCACGAGGTCGCCTTCGGCAATGGCCCTCGAAACGGATTCCGGCAAGGGCCCCGAGTTGCCGATGCAGGTGGTGCAGCCGTAGCCCACCAAATTGAAGCCCAAGGCATCGAGCGGCGCCTGCAGGCCGGCCTTGCGCAGATACTCGGTCACCACCTTGGAGCCGGGCGCCAGCGAGGTCTTCACCCAGGGCTTGACCTTCAAGCCAAGCGCCAAGGCCTTCTTCGCCACTAAGCCCGCGCCCAGCATGACCGCCGGATTGGAGGTGTTGGTGCAGGAGGTGATGGCGGCGATGACCACCGCGCCATGGCCGATCTCGTGGTCGGAAACGGGCAGGCGAACCTGGGCATCGGCGTCCGGCGCGCGGCCCTGCAGCGCCAAGGCCGCATCGAAGGCTGCGGCTAGGTCCGCCATGGGCACCCGGTCCTGGGGCCGCTTGGGCCCGGCAAGGCTCGGCACCACGGTGCCCAGTTCCAGCGACAGCGTGTCGGTGTAGGCGGCTGCCTCGGAGGCGGCATCGCGCCACAGCCCCTGGGCCTTGGCGTAGGCCTCCACCAAGGCCACGGTTTCGGGTGCGCGGCCGCTCAACTCGAGGTAGTTGACGGTCTCGCGGTCGATGGGGAAGAACCCGCAAGTGGCGCCGTACTCCGGCGCCATGTTGGCAATGGTGGCCCGGTCCGCCAAAGGCAGGGCGTCCAAGCCGTCGCCGAAGAACTCGACGAACTTGCCGACCACGCCATGCCGGCGCAGCATCTCCACGACCCGCAGCACGAGGTCGGTGGCGGTGATGCCTTCCGCCAAGGCGCCAGTCAGCCGAAAGCCCACGACATCCGGGATGAGCATGGAGACCGGCTGGCCCAGCATGGCCGCCTCCGCTTCGATGCCGCCCACGCCCCAGCCGAGCACCCCCAAGCCATTGATCATGGTGGTGTGGCTGTCAGTGCCGACCAGGGTGTCGGGGTAGGCCAGGTTGCGGCCGTTCTCGGCACGGGTCCAAACGGCTTGGGCTAAGTACTCCAAGTTGACTTGGTGGCAAATGCCGGTGCCGGGCGGCACCACCCGGAAATTGTCAAACGCCGTCTGGCCCCAGCGCAGGAAGCGGTAGCGCTCCTCGTTACGGGCCATCTCCATTTCGACGTTGTCGTTGAAGGCCCCGGCATCGCCGAAGCGATCGACCATCACTGAGTGGTCGATGACCAGATCCACCGGCGAGAGGGGGTTGATGAGGTTGGGGTCAAGGCCAGCATCCACTACGGCGCTGCGCATGGCCGCCAAGTCGGCCACCGCCGGCACGCCGGTGAAGTCCTGCATGAGCACTCGGGCTGGGCGGTAGGCGATTTCCCTGGCGTCCGGGGCCTGGTCCGCCCAACCGGCGAGCGCCTCGATGTCGTCCCGCGTCACGGTGACGCCGTCTTCATGGCGAAGCAGGTTCTCCAGCAGGATCTTGAGCGACATCGGCAGCCGATCAATGGCGCCGACGCCCGCCGCCGTCACCGTCGGCAGGCTGTAGTAGTCGTAGTCGCGCCCGGCCGCAGTCAGCGTCCGTTTGCAGTTGAAGCTGTCTTTGCTCATGGCGGCGTCCTTGTTCTGCCCGCATGGGCCGGATGGATGGAAAGCCGCGTATTTTGCCCTAAAACCGCAGCGCTTCGGAGGCGCTACGCGAAAGCAGTGGCTCAGGTCATTGTCGCGATTCAGTCGAGGGCGGGACGCCCTTATCCGGGGGACGACGCCCGAACTCAGAGGACTCCCGGGACGAGAAGGCCCGCGGCGCGATGCGGACGGCAAACACCCTAGGGGGCCGCTTGCTTAAAACACGCGCACAGTCCGCAGCGAACTGCCCGGCAATGGCTGGAAGGCCGAGCCACCCCCGGCTGAAGTCCGCATGGCTTCGGAAGGGGGGCGGGACGACCTCGTCCCGGCACAGCGGGGTTGGGGCCGCCGCCAGCGGGCGGCGGCCCCATGCCGTCAATGCACCTGGACGGGAATGGCGCGGGGCGTTGCCTGCTCGCGCTTGCGCACCTTCAGACGCAGCACGCCATCCTTGGCGGAGGCGTCAATGGCCTCCTCGTCCACGTCCTCCGGCAGCCGGAAGCTGCGCGAGAACTTGCCGAAGCGCCGCTCCACCCGATGGCGCCGTCCGTCGGCCAGGTCCTCGCGGCGGCGCTCGCCGCTTACGGTGAGCACGGAGTCCTTGACCGTCACGGCGATGTCGTCGCTCGCCACCGCGGGCAGCTCCACCTCGATGTGGTAGGCATCCGCCACTTCGGCGATATCGACTGGCGGCAGCCAGCCGGTCGCCTCAACGGCTTGGGCACGGGAGGCCCCGCGGCCGCCGAACGGGTTGATGAGTGCGTCAAACTCGCGAATGGGGTTCCAATTGACCAGGTTCACTTTCATCTCCTTGTGTTGGCTCGGCTTAACGCCGCGACAAGACAAAGATGGGGGCCGCCAGCGCGATTCAAAGATCTTGAAAACGAGTTCTTTGTCCCCATTGGGATCGAATCGCGCCTTGCGCAATGGGCGCCTCAATCGACCTTGGTGAGGAGGTGGATGTCCTCATCCGCCATCTTGATGCCAGCCTCACGGAAACGCGGCGGCAGTTCCTCCGTAGGGGCCGAATCGAGCTTGCGAATTCGGCATCTGTCGCCATAGAGCGCGCGCACCTGGGCCTGCGACACCGCGAACGGCGGCCCCGGCACGCGTTCCTGGTCGTAGTCCAAGGTGATGAGCAGCACTTGGGCGCCCACCGGCAGAATGCGCTGGAGGTGGTCGGCGTAAACGGCCCGCTGCTCAGGCGGCAGGGCCACCAGCGCGCCCCGGTCGAAGGCGCCCGGCGCCGCCTCCAGGTGCGGGGTGCTCAGCTCCAGGTAGTCGCCGCAGTAGATGTGGATGCCGCCGCTGCTGAAGCGCGGCAGGTCGCCGGCGCTGTTGGACATCTTGAACGGCGTCCCCGCCTCCTCAAAGAAGCTGCGCACGGCAATTTCCGAAAGCTCCACGCCGATGACCCGGTGCCCCAGGGCGCGCAGCCACGCCAGGTCAAGGGACTTGCCGCACAGGGGCACGAACACGGGGCAATCGCTAGTCAGGCACAACGTCGGCCAATGCTTCGCCAGCCACGGGTTGACGGTGGCTTGATGAAAGCCCAACTGGCCGCTGCGCCAGAGCTCCAGCCAAAACTCCGAGCGCATTCCCGCCGCGCTCAGGAGCCGCCGGGCGGCGCATCGAGCCGATTGACGCCCACCGCCCCGCCGGCGTTGCGCGGATCGGCCATGCCGTGGAAGCCGCCCTCGACCCGGAGCGCCGAGTTGGCATCGCCGATGCCGCGGCCAAACGACATCGGCACGAGCTGCTCATGGCCCCAGGCCTTGAGAATGGCCAAGGTGTCCGGGGAGAAGCCGAACGGCTCGACAATCACTCGGTCCGGCTGCCACTGATGATGGAAGCGCGGCCTACCCACCGCGTCGGAAAGATCCATGCGATGATCGATGAGGTTCATCACCACCTGCAGGACAGTGGTGATGATGGTGCTGCCGCCCGGCGAGCCGGTGACCAGCAGGATGTCGCCGTCCTTGACCACCAAGGTGGGCGTCATCGAGCTCAGCATGCGCTTGCCAGGCTCGATGGCGTTGGCGTCGCCGCCCAACAAGCCGAAGGCGTTGGGGTTGTCGTCCTTGGCGGAGAAGTCGTCCATCTCGTTGTTCAGGAGGATGCCGGTGCCGGCGGCGACGATCTTGGAGCCGTAGGAGAGGTTGAGGGTGGTTGTGAAAGCGACCGCGTTGCCGTCCTTGTCGAGTACCGAAACATGGGTGGTGTCCGGGCTCTCCGGCGGCGGCACCGCGCCCGCCCCAACCGCGTCGGACCGGCTCGCCCGCTGCGGGTTGAAGTCGCTGAAGCGCCGCAGCGCATAAGCCTTGTCAGTCATCTGCGCGACGGGAACGGGATGGAAGTCGGCATCGCCAAGATGCTCCGCCCGGTCGGCGTAGGCGCGCCGCTCCGCCTCGATGACGTGGTGCATGGCGGCAGCGCTGCCGAAGCCCATCGCGCCGATGTCGTAGGGCTCCAGCATGTTGAGCATCTGCACCAGCAGCAGGCCGCCCGAGGACGGGGGCGGCATGGAGATGATGTCGTGGCCGCGGTAGGTGCCGCGAATCGGCTCCCGCCAAACGCTGCGATAGCCCGCTAGGTCCGCATGGCTGATCAAGCCGCCGCCGCGCTGCATTTCGGCAACGATCAAATCCGCCGTCTCGCCGGTATAGAAGCCCGCCCGTCCGTGCTCCAAAACCCGCTCAAGGCTCGCCGCCAGATCCGGTTGGCGAAAGACCTCCCCCGCGCCATAAGGCGTTCCGTCGTCCTTGGCAAAGACCGCTGTGCTGGACGCATGGCGCGCGAAGGCGGCCTGGCGCGCGGCGAGGGAGCGGGCGGTGTCGCGCGGCAGCGCAAAGCCCTCCTTGGCCAAGCGCACCGCCGGCTCAATCACCTCGCGCCGCGCCAAGGTGCCGTACTTCTCCAAGGCGCCGAGCAGGCCATCCACCGAGCCGGGCACGCCAACCGCCAAGTGCGACGCCGTGGACAGCCCTTCGATCACGTTGCCCTGCTCGTCCTGGAACATTTCCCGGAAGGCGGCGCCCGGCGCCTTCTCCCGATGGTCGTTGGCGGCCAGGGCGCCGTCCGCCATGCGGATCAGCATGAAGCCGCCGCCGCCGAGGTTGCCTGCTGAGGGGTGGGTCACGGCCAGGGCGAAGCCGGTGGCCACGGCCGCATCCACCGCATTGCCGCCCCGGCGCAGCACGGCGGCGCCCACCTCGGAGGCGATCGGCGAACGGGAGGCCACCACCCCCTTGGCGCCGAACACGGACTCAGGGCTGGCGCCCTGAGCCAATGCGGATGCGAATAGGGCCAGCAAGGGGCCTACCACATTGACAGCAATTCTCATTTTGTCGGAGCGAGGGCGTCCTGCCCTCAAAATGAACCGGGAATTCCATCGAGGGCGGGACGCCCTCGCTCCGGGGAGCTTCGCCTGACGCAACGAAAAAGCCAAAATGAGAATTGCCACCACATTGAAGGGCAACCGCTGTGGCTTGGGCGGCCAATCGCAACAGCGCATGGGGTAAGTTTGCATGTGTTGCAGGGTGCTCCGGACAAAGATGGATGATTCTGACTTGATTCGCGACAAAGGCAAGCTGCGGCGCATTGCCCTGGGCCAGCAGGGCCTGCTGAAGCAGGCCGCCTTTGGGCGCGGCAAAGGCGCCGTGGCGAAGGCGGTCGAGCAGCTCGGCTACGTGCAGATCGACACCATATCGGTGGTCGAGCGGGCCCATCACCATGTGCTGCGCAGCCGCGTGCCCAACTACCGGCCCGGCTTTCTCGACCAACTGCAGCGGGAAGGCAGGGTGTTCGAGCACTGGTACCACGCCGCCGCCTACCTGCCGATGCGCGACTACCGCTTCGCCCGGCGCCGAATGCAGGCGTTCAGGAACCGTGAAATCGGCTGGGAGCGCAGCGACGACCGCCGGCTCATGGCCCGGATACTGGATCGGGTGCGAACGGACGGCCCCTTGAAATCAAGGGACTTCGAGGACACCCGCCCCTCCCGGACCGGCTGGTGGGATTGGAAGCCGGCCAAGCGGGCCTTGGAGCAGCTCTTCGTCGAGGGCGAGCTGATGATCATCGGCCGGGATGGCTTCCAGAAGACCTACGACCTGCCGGAACGGGCGCTGCCGTCCGACGTCGCCACCGAACTGCCGGACCTGCGCGAGTACGCCGCCTACCTCGTGCGCAACACCCTGCGCAGCCACGGGTTCGCGACCCAAAAGTCGTTCACCCACTTGCAGCCCGGCGCGCCGCTGCGCCAAGCGGTCGCCCAAACGCTGGCGGATGGGGTGGACCAAGGGCGGCTTGCGCGCCTGCGCACTCGCGACGGCAGCCTATGGTGGGCGGATGCCGAGCTGCTGGAGCGCCGGGCGCCGCCAGCGCCCACCGCCGTGCGCATCCTCTCGCCCTTCGACAACGCCGTCATTCTGCGCCACCGGGTCAACGCCCTGTTCGACTTCGACTACCAGATCGAATGCTACGTCAAGGCGGAACAGCGGCGCTTCGGCTACTTCTGCCTGCCCCTGCTGTACCGCGATCGCATTGTCGGGCGGATGGACTGCAAGGCGCATCGAGCCAGCGGCGAACTCAACATCAAGCAGCTGCACATCGAGCGGACCGTGGATGAGGGCTTCTTCGCCGCCTTCGCCAGCGCCACCGCCGACTTCGCAGCCTTCAACGGCTGTCCCGAGGTCACCCTAAGTCAATGCCATCCCGCCGGCCTGAAGCCGGCAGTGACCGCTTGTCTGAGCGAGTCGCCATCGGGTTGACGTGATCAGTCGGTCAACGCAGCGCTGACGCGCCGGGGCGGGCCGTGATGGCTCTGCAGCCACAACGTCCCTTGCGCCCGCCATGCCAGCAGGCCATCGAGAAAGGCCACGGGCGGGCCGTCCGCCGGCTCCCCAAGCAGCACGGCGCGCAGCAGGTACAGCGTCATGTCGTGCGAAACGTGCAGGTCAAGCTGCGGGCGCGCCACCGGGGCGGCTGTTTTTCCTGATCGCGGGTCAAGGCCGCCGCCGGAATCAGCTTGCGTGCCCGGCGACCGCCCTCGTGCCGTGCTGAGGTCTGGCCTCGTCAGCTTCTCGGACAGGCCGCGCAGCACCAGCCGGGCTGCCCAATGGGCCGGCATCATAGCGTCGGCGGGCACCGCACCGGCCATCCAACTTTGCAGGTAGCTCACCACACCGCCCGCCGTCTCCATGCCCCTCCACATCTTCATCTGGTCGAGCACATAGAAGGCGCCGAGCGCCTCCACCGGCCGATGCCGGGTGATTGAGCCGCCCGCGGCCTGATGGGCCTGAAGAATGAGCTGCGCCGTGTCGAGGCAGCGTTGCACCGGGCTGGAGTAGGCCCGCAGCGTTAGGTTCCTGGGCAGTCTGCGCCCAAAACGGCGGCACAGCGCCCGCCCCTCATCCGTGAGCTGATTGTCCAGATCGTGCAACCTGGGTTCGAAGGTGCGCGCGGAGTGACGCAGCAGCACGGCGGCGTGATCGACCCCGGCGGCCAAGGCATCCCCGATCATGGCCAAGGCCGCATCGCCGTATGTGCTCACGTCCATTCACCTCCGCAACGTGCCAACATCGCCTCACCCGTCCGCATTGTATTAGTATCCGACCTCCAATCGCACGACAACGGGGAGCGCATGGTGGGCGGACTCAACGGCAAAGTGACGCGACTGCCCTTGCTGGCGGCTGCGCTGACGTTCGCCGCCGCGGCTTACGCCCAGCCCATCAACATCGAGGCCGGACACTTCGAGATGCTGCTCGCCGAAAACAAGGCAACCTCCACCGGTGGCGTCGTCGCCGTTCAGGGCGACCGCGAGATCCGCGCCGACCATCTGACCGTGTACTTCAACGAAGACAACGACGTGGTCTCCATGCTCGCCGAGGGCGATCCGGCCACCCTATCCGACCAAGCCGCCGAACCCGCCATCACGGTGACCGGAGCCGCCTTGGACTACCACTTCGACGAGCAGCGGGTGCGCGTCTCCGGCGGCGGCGCCTTGGTGCAAGGCGAGGATCGGCTGACGGCCGAGATCATCATCTACGACCTTGAGGCCGAACGCGCCGAAGCCTTCAGCAACAGCGGCGGCCGAGTGCAGTTGACCTTGGAGCCGAAGCAAGGCGGCGAACCGCGCTAAAGGGAGCAGCCAAACGATGCATCGAACGTTGAGGCGGGCATAAGGTGGTCCAGCACCCGCAGCTCCGATTTCACGGGTCGTTGGGGAGGTGTCGGCCTAAGTCGGGCGCGGTGCGCTCCTGTGCGCGCTCCTCGCCGATCAGGTAGGTCAGGAAAGATGGGATGGCTGCGGTGTACGTTCCCCTATCCGCCTTTCGGACAATGCCTGCATGTTCCGCTGCCCGAAGGAATGCCACGGCGGCGTCGCGTTCCGCGCCGAAATGGAGCTGCACCTGCTTGATTATGTTTGATCCCTCCACGGGTCGGTTGGCCCCTAGAATCCAACCCGCAAGGGCTTTGGCGTAATCCACGAATTCTGGGTCGCGGCTGGTCAGGGACAAGAGGCGGTCTTCGTAGTAGTCCTCTCGTATTAGGTCTCCGGCTGCGAGCATCGCGGACGTGTCTTGTTCTTTCAGACTCTCCGCCGCTGCGGTTAGGTAGGAAGCGATGTGCTGCGGCCATCCCCACGAGCGTTCCAAGACCGCCTTGACCACTTGATCGGGGTTGGGGGGCTTGAGTTGTCGGACGGCCCGGACGCAGGCTTTGCGGGCGTCTTCGTTGGACATGGCGCCGAGCGCGAACTTCCTGCTTGGCAATGGGCGGGAGACGCCCACGCTGGCCAGCGCCTCCCGCGTTCCAACCAGTCCGAAGGCGGCGAACATGATCGGGAAGCTCAGCACGCCTTGGTGGATGGATGACAGCGTGGACGTTTTCGTGTTGTTGGGGTTGTGGATTTGTTGCGCTTCGTCAACCAGAAGAACGATGTTCCACCCGCCCCACTTGGGGCCGCGCATGGCGATGGCGTCCTCAATGTCACGGGGCTGCCGCTCGTTCTTGGCACCAACCCGAAATCCGCCGACGCTGAATCCTCTGTCCAGTATGGTTGCAGCGGTGCGCTTGCCCTTTTCAGCCGATGTGTCGGAGATGTCCAGAAACTCCTGAAGCCTCGCCAGCGCCTTGCCGTCCGGTCTTTCCGCTGCCTTCTTGGACAAACGCTTGGCGATGGTTTCGTCCACCGATGCCATGATGGCCGCTGGGTCGGTTGCCCGGTTGCCATTGATGAAAACCGGCAGCCATTCCCGCCCGTTGCGGTCCGCAGAGTAACTGTTGATGTCGGCTGTGACTTGGTCCAGCAGGGCGGTCTTGCCGCAGCCGGGAGGGCCATCGACGACGATGGTGTTGTTGGGGAACACCCCCTTGGCGAGTTGCCCGGCGCACTCTCGGAACTCGTTGATTTGCGCTTCGCGCCCGGAGAAGAAGGGGCTGCCTCGGCCAGTGAGCGGGGCGCGGTCCTGCATCCGGGCGAAGTCTTCCGGCGTCACGTCATCCTGCGGCCGTTGCGATCCGTCATCGACATAGCAGTCTTCCCACGGGTAGTCGCTGGGGCTGGTCATGGCGTTGCGCTCTCCGGGCTGCACGCCATCGTACCACGCTGAGCCGGTTGCCGGAGCGCGTTCAACCATCACCACCCTTGGGCAATCGCTGAGATCGAAGCCAAGTGGCGGATGGATGGGAAGCTGCTCTAACGCGAAGACTGTGGACTTTGCTGCACAATTCCCTTTCGTTTTCATACTGACACGCCTTGCAACCTCGGAGTTTCCGCAATCCTGTCGTCCCAAGCAGGTCAGAAGTAATGCAACCAGCGCATGAACAGCGTCTTGCCTCCGCCGTTGGTCAGCTGGTCGCCGAACACCGGGATTCCGCCGAACTCCTTGCCGCGTTGGCCTAAGGGCGTGACGACGCCCAGCTGCAGCCGCTGATGGTCGCCGCGCTCGTGGGTGACCGAGGTCTGCAGCAGGACGCTGCCGTCATTGAGGTTGCCGATCAGGGTCAGCGCCTGATTGACCAGCGGGTGCCATTCGAGGTTGCCGCCGACGGCCAAGTAGTCCCGCATGGGATTGAAGACCTCGCCCCGGCTCAAGCGCTGGGCCAGCGGGGAAGGCAGCCGGTCCGCGATGGGGGGCAGCTTGGCGACGCCGAATCCGTTGTGGAAGTACTCGGCGAACACATAGGCGTTGCGGCCAGCCGCGATCAGGCTGACATCCGCATTGAGCAATCCGGAAAGCCGCCAGCCGCCGTCCCGCAGGCGTGTGGCGACCAGATCCGAGCGCATCAGGGCAACGCCTAAGGGCCAGCGAAAGCCGCCGCCGAACACTTGGTCACGGTAGTGCTTGGCGGCGAGCAGGTCGAACTCCAGCGGCCCGGCAAAGCCATGCCACTTGAGCGCCGCGCTAGCCGCCTGTCCCGTGCGGCGCCCCCGCTCGTCGCGACGGGCCACCGCCAGCAACTGGAGGTCGCCGCCGTTGGCAAGCAGGCGCTCGGCCAGAAACAGGTCGTCGCCCGCCTTGTAGTCCCGGTCCACCGTGGTCGGGGCGAAGGGGTTGAACAGGTCCATCGGCGCAAAGACCATGCCGTTGCCCCAACTCACCGCCTGACGGCCCAGGGTCAGCGACCAATCCTTGAGCCGATGCTGGACCGCAAGACGATCCACGCGCCCCCAACTGCGATGCCGAGCGCCGGATTCGATGTCCCAAGTCAGGTTCACCATCCGGTGGCCGTCCCCGGCCGGCGACTGATCCAAGATCGGCTGCAAGGCTTGCAGCAAACCGTGGGAGTCGCCGCTGACCAGGGTGAGGGCGTGGTCCGCCAAAATCGTGACCGAGCCGACGGTGTGGCGCAGCATCAGCCGAAAGTCAGCGCTGCCGTCGTAGGCCGGGGTGCGGTCGAGCCGCCGCTGCAGATCGTGGCTGGGCAGGGCTCGAGCGGTGCCGAACAGCTTGGCGCGGGCCTGGACGTCCACCGCACCCGCCAAGCCCGGAAGGCAGGCGGCGAGCAGCGCGCCGACGGCGGACGCTTGGCGCAAGCCGGTCAGTGGGCGGAGTCCTCGACGATGGCGCCGTCGCGCAGGACCACCCGGCGCTTGGCGTAGCTCATCACCATCGGATCGTGGGTGGCGGTCAGGATCGAAATGCCGCGCTCATGGTTCAGTCGCCGCAGCAGCTTCAGGAGCTCCTCGGTGGTGCCGGAGTCGAGGTTGGCACTCGGCTCGTCGGCCAACAGCAGCACCGGATCGGTGACGATGGCCCGGGCGATGGCCACCCGCTGCTGCTGGCCGCCGGACAGTTCGCCCGGACGGCGGCGGGCCAACTCGGCGATGCCCAGCGACGCCAGGCATTCGACCGCCTGCTCGGCCCGCTCGCCCCGCGCCACCCCTTGTAGCTGCATGATGAACTCAACGTTCTCCTGCGCGGAAAGCACGGGAATGAGGTTGTAGGACTGGAAGACGAAGCCGATCCTGCGCAGCCGCAGGTCCGACAACTCGGATTCGCTTAAGCGGTTCAGGGCCACGCCATCCACCGCAATGGCGCCCTCATCGGCGCGGTCCAAGCCGCCAATCAGGTTCAGCAAGGTCGATTTGCCCGACCCCGAAGGCCCCGACAGGCTCGCGAATTCGCCTCGGCTGAACTGAAAGTCCACGTCCCGCAGCGCCTGCACCGGCACCGCATCCTCCTGATAGGTGCGGCTGACGCCCGCGCAATCGACCACGTGCGCCGTTCGGCGATTGGCAACATCACTCATCTTCGAAGCGCCTCCAAGGGTTTCACTTTGATCGCCCGCCATGCCGGATAGAGGCTGGCGACGACGCCGAGCCCCAAGCTCAGCAGGGCAATGAGCAGCACGTCATCAACCAAGGGCACGGGACGCAGCAGCGTGCGCATGCCAAAGCTCTCCACGCCCTCCGACCACAGCGACAGATCAAGCCCGTCGCCCATCGCGAACACGGCCGCAAGACCCAAGGCGATGCCGACGGCAACGCCGATCAGCATGAGCGCGCTCGACTCGATCACCACCTGCGCCACCACGCTGCGCGGCCGCATGCCCACCGCCCGCAGCATGCCGAGTTCGCGAATCCGCTCCATCACCGAGGTGACCAAGGTGTTGACCAAGCCAAACACCAGTGCGCCCATCATCACGAAGAACCAGATCAGCACCGCCGCGTCGGCAAAAACGAACATGGCCGCCGCTTGGGGCTCCAGCTCCCGCCAGTCGAGCACTTCGAGCCCGGTGAAGACCTCCACCAAGGCGTCCTTGAGCGCAAACAGCGCAGGCTCCTCGTGCAGCCGAATGGAGAGTTCGGTGAAAACCTCGGCGCCGACCATCTCTTGCAGGGCGCCCACGCCAGTGAAGACGAAGAAGCCCTCCATGCCCTCGCCATCGGCGTCGTAGAGGCCGGCGATGCGAAAGCCCGCCTCCCGGTTCAGCCCGTCGGCGCCTTGGGTGATGATCACCAAGCGTCGGCCGAGGCCGGTTTCGAGCTGCTCGGCAAGCGCTTGGCCGATGATAATGCGGCCATCGGATGCATCCTTGAGCGATTCGCCCACCATACGGGCGCTGCTCAGGAAGGAGATGCCCTCCTGCGCCGGGTTGACGCCGACGAACTGGATGCCGCGAGTGCCCCGTTCGCTCATGATGACCGCTGGCACCCGCACCCGCATCGCCCAGCCGGCCACTTCGGGGGCGCCGTCCGGTGGCCGCCAGTCGCCCGCCAACGCAAAGTTCCGCGCAATGCCGGGATCGTCCCGGTAGCCGGGCGCCAGCACCTTGACGTGGCCGACCAGGTTCTCCACCGCGGCGTCGGCCATGTCCTGCTGCATGCCGCGGATCATGCTGTTCATCAGCACCACGGCAGCCACCGCGACCACCACCGCCGCCAACATCATGCCGTTGCGGCGCCGGTGGCGCAGGATGTTGCGCAACGACATCTGGAGCAGCAGCTTGATCGGCATGCCGCCCTACTCCGGGGTTCGCAGGGCTTGGACGCAATTGAGCCGCCGCAGGCGCACGGCGGGCGCGAGCAGCGCCAACTGGGTGCCCGCCAGCAAGGTCAGGCAGGCGGCCAGAACCAAGCCCCAGCCCATCGAAGGATGGATTCGGTCGGGCATGTTGAGGCCGGGCATCACCTCGTTGGGATCGATCGGCATGGGCATCCCCATCGCGCCCAGCCAGAGCACCAGCCCCATGGTGACGCCGACGCCGACCACGGCACCAAGAGCCCAGAGCAGCAGCGCCTCGAACTGCAGTTGGCCGAGAATGCCGCCCGGACGCATGCCGATCGCCTTCAACATCCCGAATTCAGCGGTGCGCTCGAAGAGCGTCATCAGGAAGGCGTTGACGACGCTGAAGGTGACGATGATGGCGATGATGGCGAACAGGAAGTAGAGGCCTGCGACCTTGAGGTCGATGAATTGCTTGACCTCGGGCATGAGCGCGTGCCAGTCCAGCACCCGCAAGGGCGCGGCGGCGGCGGCCGCAGCGGCCTGAGCGGTGTCCAAGGCCTCGCCCAGGTCATCGACCACCACAACCAGACGATGGGCCTCCTCCGGCGCCAGATTCCACGCAGCGCGGAAGTCGGCAATGGGAATCAGCGCCAGGGAGCGGTCCAGCCCCGCCGAGCCGGTGCTGAACACGCCCACCACCTCGGCCACCGCCGCAGCCACCCCGCCGGCCTTGGCGGTGCCGAGCATCACCATCTCATCACCCACCGAGAGGCCCAAGTTGCGGGCCATGGCAGCGCCGACGAAGGCTTGGCCCGAGCCATCCAGATAGCCTCCGGACGCAACCGCGTCCGCCAAGCCCGACCAGCGGGCCTCGGATGCCGCCTCCACGCCCACCACCAGCGCCCCGAAGCTGCGTTCGCCCGCCGACACCAACGCCGTCGCTTCGGCCCTCGGAGCCGCGGCGACAACGCCGTCTAGCGCCTCCACGGACCGGCGCAGGCGCGGAACATCGGCGATGAGATGCTCCAGCAGGGGCTCATCCTCAAAGTCCGGGTGCTGAACTTGCGCGTGGCCGAGCCAGAGCCGAGCGCCATTGTCGGCCATCACGTCGAAAGCGCCCTTCTGCAAGGCGAAGCTGAAGGCCAGCATCCAGATGGCGAAGGCGATGCCTCCCGCCATCAGCCAAGTACGCCGGGGATTGCGCCACAGGTTGCGCCAGGCCATGGCCAGGACGCTGGCCCGCAAGCCGGCGGAGCCGCGGCTGGCCGGCACTTCAGCGCTGATCTCCGCCATCGCTCAGCCTTGGGTTTCCCTGCATGCCCATAAACCAGCTTCAGCCAACGAAGTTGGGCGCAGTCCCCGGTTCATTTCGAGGGCAGGATGCCCTCGCTCCGTGGGCCGCTGCCCGAACCCAGCGGATTCCCGGAGCGAGGGCGTCCCGCCCTCGATTGGAAATCCGCAGGGACAACGCAGCGGGTTTGCACACCCTCTTAAGTATCGGCTGAAGCATGTTTACAGGCATGTTTCCCAATCGCGGGAAAAGGTTACCAAATGAGCCGCCTTTACGCCCGGCTCCGTGCGCCCGACCCCGTGCGCCGCCAAGGCAGCGCTTTCACTCGTTGGCGTGGTGCATCGTCTCACTGGTCCTGTCCGGTTAATTCGTGGGCTTTAGGCGCTAGGCCACCTCGCCCCTTGGCAAGGCGCGACGCCGCCGTGTGGCAAGCCCCACGGCAATTCACGCGAGGGGCAGGCCCCTCGCGCTCCCCGGCTGAGGGCTCCTTCATGCGAGGGGCAGGCCCCTCGCGCTCCCCGGCTGAGGGCTCCACGGAGCAACGCGGCCAAGGAGCGAGGGGGCCACGAACAATCACACGAATTAGCCGGACAGGACGCCAGCGGCCTATTCCGCTCGCAAAGCGAGGATCGCGCGCAGGCGCCGAATGCGCAGCGAGGGGATGAGCGCCGCAATCTGCACGCCCGCCAGCATGATCAAGGGAGAGGTCAGCAAAACCTTGGCATCGACCTTGGCGCGCAGGCGGTCAGGCAAAAACAGCGTTCCATCGGCGAACTCCGACATCGCTTCGCCAAGATGGAAGCCGTGCGCCGACAACCAGTAGATCGCCGGGCTGGCCACGGCGAAGGCCAAGCCGACGCCGAGCAGCCAGATGAGGAACGCCTCAATTTGCAGCATGCCCATGATGGCGCCCGGACGCATGCCAATGGCGCGCAGCATGCCGAATTCCCGGGTGCGCTCGAAGACGGTCATGATGAACGCGTTGACCACGCTGAAGGCCACCACCAGCATGATGATGGCGTAAACCAGAACGCCGCCGAGGGCATCGACCTCGATGGCTTGGCTGACTTCCGGCAGTGCCGCCTGCCAGCTGCGGGCCACCACCCCCGGCGGCAGGTCGGCGTTCAGGGCCGCGGCGATCTCCTGGGCATCCTCCACGTCAGCAATGCGCGCCACCAAGGCGTGGGCCTCATCGCCCAGGCCGAAGGCCTCCTGAACGGCGGCTATGGGCGCTACCATCAGGCTGCGGTCGAAGTCAGCCATGCCGGTATTGAAGATGCCGGTCACGACAGCCGCCATGGCCGCCACGCCGCCCTCCCTGCCGGCGCCGAGCACCACCACCTCGCCACCGACGCCGACGCCGAGATTGCGCGCCAAGGCCGAACCGACGGCAACCTCGCCGGATCGCTGGATCATGCGTCCTTCAGCAACGCGGTCAAGGAAGCGCACGGTGCGCCGCTCCCGCTCAAGATCAACGCCAAGCACTTGGGCGCCGAAGCTGCGATCGCCCACGGAAGCGAGCGCGAAGGCCTCCACTCGGGCGGCGGCGGAGACGACGCCGGGCCGCGACTCCAAATCCCGCAGCAGGGGTGTGACGCCGTCGATCGCATGCTCAAAGCGGGAGCGGTCAATGTAGTCCTGCCGCTGCAACTGCACATGGCCGGCGAAAAAGGCGGTGGCGGACTCGATCTGGGCACTGTAAACGCCCGCCTGCATGGCCATGCCGAAGCCCGTCAGGCCCACCGCGAAGGCGACCGCGCCGGCGGACAGCCAAGTGCGGCGGCGGTTGCGCCAGAGATTGCGCCACGCGATGGCGGCCACCAAGCCGCGGGCGGAAGGTGCCGGCTCGCGCCCGGCAACAGCGGCTTCAGCCACCGCGGGCGCCGCTTTGCAGGTTGAAGGTGGTGAAGACGCTGTCCGGGAGGGTCAGGTCGAACTCCGCCTTCAAGTACTCCATCTCGGTGTAGTGTTCCGCCTCATCGAGCCTCGACATGCGTATCCGCGCCGCCAGCTGGCGACCGCCGAGGTTCCTGATCTCCAAGGTCTTGAGCTGCTTCAGAGCGATCATGTCCTGGTCGTAGAAGGTTTGGGAGAGAACGATGTAGTCGTCGCGCAGCACCCACTCCTCCTTGCCCCAAACCACCGGCGCATCGTCGTGGGGACGGGCATCAATGCGGTAAACGGCGCGCCCGTCCCGATCCTCGGTGACCTCCACGATCGCCAAGTCGTAGTAGTTGAGCACATCATCGGTGCGCGACAGGTCGCTGTAGGAGAAGTCCGAACCGGCCCAACTCTGGGACATCAGGCTGAAGGGCAGGCGCACCACGCGGTTGAGCTTGGGCGTGAAGGTCCACATCTTCGCGCCATTGCGCAGGGTCGCATTGCCGGCATCCCGGGGCGGCGCGGTGAAGCGGATCAAGGCGTCGGTGCGGCCCCGGGTCCAGCTCACCAAAGCCGAGCGACGCTCCCATTCGGGACGATGGACCCGCATGGCCATCTCGACGTGGGAGGTCAAGCCCCGGTTGAGGTCGATGGCGGCGGCGATCAGGGCATAGGGATCCGGCGCGGCCTCGGGGGCGGCGGACGGGACGGCTTCGGCCTGGGCCACGCTAGCGCCCACAACCAGAAATTGCGCCACGAACAAGCCCAGCAGACGCCTCATCGCCATCATCCAAAGCCGCATGACGCCGCACCTTAACACGGCCCATTCAAACCGGCGCTCCACGATGTCCGCGAGTAGTGGCTCAGTTTGACTCACGTCGTCGTCGTGATTCGGTCGCGACCGAACTAGGCGGTTGAATTCAGAAGCTCCAGCGCTTGGTCGTGCAAGGCGGCATCGCCGCTGGCGAGCACTTGGCCGCCCATGGCGGCGTCGCCGCCGTCCCAAGCGGTCACTTGGCCTCCGGCGCCTTCGATGAGCGGAATCAGGGCTTGGATGTCGTAGGGACTAAGGCCAGTCTCCACCGCGAGGTCCACATGCCCCATGGCCAGCATGGCGAAGTGGTAGCAGTCGCCGCCGTAGCGGGTCATCCGGACTTGGGCGGCCAAAGCGCCAAACCCCGCGGTTTCCGCCCTGGCGGAAAAGAGATCGGGGCTGGTCGTGGCCAAGGTCGCCGAGCCAAGGTTTGGGCAGACCCGCACCGCCAGCGGACTTTGACGCCCAGTGCGCTCGTATCCGGCCCGTTCGCCGTCGCCCCAGAACGTCTCGTCCACGAACGGTTGGCGCAGCACCCCGATGATCGGCCGCCTGCCGTCAAACAAGGCCAGCAGCAGGCCCCAGTGCAGCAGGCCGGCGGCGAAGCCCCGGGTGCCGTCGATTGGGTCGATCACCCAGGTCAGGCCGCAGCCCGGCTGGTGCCCGAACTCCTCGCCGTACAGGCCGTGCTCCGGCCAAGCCGCGCGGATGGCCGCCCGAAGCGCCCGCTCGCAGGCGTGGTCGGCCTCGGTGACCGGATCAAAGGCGCCCTCCCCGCCCTTGTCGTCCACCTGCATTGGCCCTCGAAACCAGCGCAACGCCTGCTGGCCCGCATCCTCAGCCGCCCGGCGGGCAAACGCGAGCAGCGTCGCGCGCTCGGCGGCGGAGACCGGATACGGGGCAGTGAGTTGAAGACCGCCAGCCATGCAGTCATTATCCACGATCATGGCTTCCATGCAGGGACATGGCCCAACTTCCAAACGAGGAGGCGAATTGACCGCCAGCAAACGCAGGGCACGCGTTCTGAGGGGCATCGACGCCATTGATGCCGACGCCTGGAACGGCTGCGCCAATCCGACGGGGACGGTTTTCAACCCGTTTCTCTCCCATGAGTTTCTGCACGCCCTTGAAGCCAGCGGCAGCGCCACCGGCCGCACCGGCTGGCAGCCCTTCCACCTAGCATTGAGCGAAGGCGAGCGGGTGGTTGGCTGCGTCCCCCTGTATCTCAAGGGACACTCCCAAGGCGAGTACGTCTTCGACCACGCTTGGGCCGAGGCGCTGCACCGCGCCGGCGGCAGCTACTATCCCAAGCTGCTGTCCAGCATTCCCTTCACGCCCGCCACCGGACGCCGCCTGCTCTGCGCCGACCGGGACCGGGAGACCGAGGGGCAACTGCTCGACGCCTGCGCCGCGCTCGCCGAGCAAGTCGAGGTCTCGTCGCTGCACATCACCTTCCTGCCCGAACGCCAATGGCGCTCGGCCGGCCAACACGGCTACCTGCGGCGCATGGATCAGCAATTTCACTGGCACAACGCCGACTACGCGAGCTTTGAAGGCTTTTTGGCCGACCTGTCCTCCAAGAAGCGCAAGAACCTAAGGCGCGAGCGGCGCGAGGCCTTGGCAGACGGCATCAGCATCGAGTGGGTGACGGGCGCCGACCTGACGGAGGCGCACTGGGACGCCTTCCACCGGTTCTACATGGACACCGGCGCCCGCAAGTGGGGCTCGCCCTACCTGACCCGGCGCTTCTTCAGCCTGATCAACGAAACCCTCGCGGAGCGCACCCTGCTGGTGATGTGCAAACGCAACGGCCGCTACATCGCCGGCGCGCTGAACTTCATCGGCGACGACACGCTGTACGGGCGCAACTGGGGGTGCATCGAGGACCACCGCTTCCTGCACTTTGAGACCTGCTACTACCAAGCCATCGACTTCGCCATCGCCAACGGGCTGGCTCGGGTCGAGGCGGGCGCCCAAGGTCCGCACAAGGTGGTCCGCGGCTACCTGCCCCAAGCCACCTACAGCGCCCACTGGATTCGGGAGCCGGCCTTTCGCGACGCAGTGGCCCGCTTCCTGGACGCCGAGCGCAGCCACGTCTCCCAGGACATCGACTGGATCGAGCGGCGCAGCCCCTTCAGGGCGGGCATCGACCTTAGCGCCATTCGCAGCGGGGCGGCCTAGCGGTCGCGGATGGAGTTTCGCCGGCGCGAAACTCCGCGCTCGTCGCGTAGGTCGGATTCCGAAATGTCCCTGACCTCACACACTCCACGAACAGGTTCAGGTTCGAGCTGCTAATCGGCGCTGGGGGTTCCGAGTTGGTTCGGTGCTGGGCCTCCCGACGATGTGTTCAAGTCCTTCCAAACTGCGTGCTTGGGCAGACGTGTCGAAGGGTCGGGTTGCTGAACCGACCGGCAATCTAGTCGAGGCGCGGGTTAGCCAGCAAGGGCCGCAGCCGGTTCACGTAGGCCTTGAGTCGGCGGGCGTTCTCCGGGCCCATGCGCAGCACCTGCTTTTGCAAGCCGCCCAAGGACTCAAGGCTGGGATCCGCGTATTGGTAAAGAACCTTCGGCTGCACCAGTTCGATGGCAGCGCCTTCCGGGAGCTCCGGCACGGTCAAAATTCGATCCATGGCAGCGGCGATGGCCGCTGGCGGACCGTCGGAATGGCCCAATTCGCCCAGAGCCTCGCCCAGCAGCGGATCCAGCCATCGAATGCAGCCGGCCAGACGCAGCGGATCAATGGCCTCCAATTGATCCAGATAGGGGTCGAAGCGCGGGTAGCCGGACTCATCCATGACGAGGCGCTCGCCTTCCTGGCGTACCGGAAACCGGCCCAACGGCGGCAGCAGTCCGCCCCGATTGGGCGGCAGCTCGCCGTGGCTGGCGTTCTCGATCACGACGGCCGCCCGGCGCACCAAATTGTCGGCCACCGCCCAAGCCAACGGCAGGCAAACCGGGATGGTCTGCGCCCGCACGAAGGCATCGCTATCGTCAAGCGGCGGCAAAGCCGGGGTTTCGACCGCCGGGGCTGGCAAGGGCTCGTCAACGCCATCATCGACTGGCGGCGCAGCCTCCACAGCCGACGCCGCCTCGCCCACGTCGGGCATCGGCGCGGGCGGTCGGCGCGGCTCATCGGGGACGGGCAAGGGCTGCAAGGGCTCATGCTCGCGGTCGAGCACCGGCGGCTCGCCGGATGGCCAGAAGACCATCGCCAGCAAAATCACGGCCACCAGCGCAGCGCCGATGCAGAGACTCGCCAAAACACGGGGATTGTTCATGGTCGAAGCCGGTTGCCCTGCTGCGCAAGCTACTGAAATTTGTCGGCGGAGGCAAATCAGGCACGGCATTGGCTGTGGCTCAGTTTGACTTTAGCCGGACTTGAGCGGGCGGCTCGCTGAAGAGCGCCACTGCGAGTGTAGGATGCCCTCCGCTCCAGGGCGATACGCCCGCTTCAGGCGAAATCCCCGGAGCGAGATAAGGGCGTCCCGCCCTTGACCGAATCACAACGATGACCTGAGTCAAGCTGAGCCAAGACTGCGGCATTCCGGTCAGCAGCACATCGCCCGAAGACGGTATCATTGCGTCCTGGGCCGCAGCCCGCCAAGCGTTGCGGGCGGCCGTCATTCAATCCGGACGAGCGTTCGCAGCGATGCCATGACCGCCCACTCCATCAAAGCGGTGCTCAGCCAAGACTTCGAATTGGGCAGCCAAGTCGAGGTTGCGGGCTGGGTGCGGACCTGCCGCGTCTCCAAGGGCGGCTTCGCCTTCATCCACCTCAGCGACGGCAGCGCGCTGGCGACCCTGCAGGTGGTCGCCGAGGCCTCCCTGCCCAACTACGACAACCAAGTCGCCCGTCTCAGCGCAGGCTGCGCAGTGCGCGTCAAGGGGGGGTTGGCGGCTTCCCAAGGGCGCGGCCAGGATCGCGAGCTGAAGGCCGACGGCATTGAAGTGCTGGGTTGGGTTGAACAGCCCGAGGCCTACCCCATCGCCAAGAAAAGGCACAGCTTCGAGTACCTGCGCGGCGTCGCGCACCTGCGGCCCCGCACCAACACGTTCGCCGCCGTGGCGCGGGTACGCGACGGCATCGCCCAAGCCGTGCAGGCCTACTTCCGTCGGCACGGCTTTCTGTGGGTGCATACGCCCATCATCACGGCCAACGACTGCGAAGGCGCCGGCGCCCTGTTCCGGGTGTCCACCCTGGACCGGCTCAACCGTCCCGCCGAGGAGGACTTCTTCGGCGTTCCCGCCTACCTCACCGTGTCCGGCCAGCTCAATGTGGAGAGCTACGCCTGCGCCCTCGGCCGCGTTTACACCTTCGGCCCCACCTTCCGGGCGGAGAACTCCAACACCAGCCGGCATCTGGCCGAGTTCTGGATGATCGAGCCGGAAGTCGCCTTTGCCGACCTGGACGACCTTGCGGACCTGGCCGAGGATTTCCTGAAGAGCGTGACCGGCCAAGTTCTGGACGAGCATGCCGAAGACCTGCAGTTCTTCAACGACCGCATCGACGACGGCGTTCTGGACCGACTTTCAAGCCTGCGCGCCGCCAAGTTCGCCCGGCTGGACTACGGGGAGGCCATCGCCCTGCTGCAAAGGTCGGGCCGCAGCTTCGAGTTCCCCGTCGCTTGGGGTGCGGACCTGCAGTCCGAGCACGAGCGCTTCCTGACCGAGGAGATCGTCGGCGGCCCGGTGGTGGTGGTCAACTACCCGCGCGCCATCAAGGCGTTCTACATGCGCCTGAACGATGACCGGGAAACGGTCGCCGCCATGGACGTGCTGGCCCCCGGCGTCGGCGAGATCATCGGCGGCAGCCAGCGGGAGGAGCGGCTGGACGAGCTGGACGCCCGCCTCCAGGCGCTGGGATTGGGCGATGACCTTTGGTGGTACCGAGACCTGCGCCGCTACGGCACTGTGCCCCACGCGGGCTTCGGCCTAGGGCTTGAGCGGCTGGTCATGACCATGACCGGCATGGACAACATCCGCGACGTGGTTCCCTTTCCGCGCACACCTAGGAACGCGAGCTTTTGAGGCCATCGCACGCCATGAGATTCTGCATGCTTCTCCCAAGATTGGGCCTGTTGACCGCCGCCGCGCTGATCGTCGGCTGCGGCGGCGGGAGCGGCGACGTCAACTTCCAGCCCTCGGTCAGGGCCATCGGCAGCCAAACGCTCGCCGCCGGCGAAACGCTCAGCGTTCAGGCGCAGGTCACGGACGGCAACCCCGAGGACGGCCACCGCCTCACCGCCACTTCCAGCGATTCCGCAGTGGCCTCGGTGACGGTTGAGGGCACGGTGCTGGCCGTCAACGGCGTGGCGCCCGGCACCGCCACCATCACCGTGACCGCTCGGGACACCAGCGGCGAGGCGAACGCCGAATCCCTGCCGGTGCGCTTCGACGTCACCGTCACCGGCGGCTGGGTCGCGGGCCGCTTCGAGCCCGCCTCGCAATTCAAGGACCTCTGCGCCAACCCGCGCGCGCCAAGCGGCGGCGAGGGGTTTCCCGACCTGCCGGGCGAGGCGGTGGACGAGAACAACTGGCTGCGCTCCTGGAGCAACGACACCTACCTGTGGTACGACGAAATCACGGACCGGGATCCGGCCCTGCACGCAACGCCCACTTACTTCGACCTGCTCCGCACCTTCGAAAAAACGCCATCGGGCAACGACAAGGACCGCTTCCACTTCACCTACCCGACAGCGCAGTGGAAGGCGCTTTCCGAATCCGGGGTTGCCCTGGGCTACGGCGCGCGCATCGTGCTGCTGAGCCGCCGCCCGCCGCGCGAAGCGGCGGTCGCCTTCGTGGAGCCGGCATCGCCCGCCAGCCGGGCGGGCATGGGCCGAGGGACGCGGATCCTTGAAATCGACGGCGCCGATCTGGTCAACGGCGGCACCCAGGCGGACGTGGACACGCTGAACGCCGGGCTGTTTCCGGCCGCTGAGGGCGAGAGCCATGAGTTCGTGATTCAGGACTTGGGGGCCGACGCCCCGCGCACGGTGACCCTGCAGGCCGCAGCGGTCGCCGCCGACCCGGTGCAGCACGTCCAAGTGCTCGGCACCGACCAAGGCCCGGTGGGCTACATGCTGTTCAACGACTTCATCGCCACCGCGGAACGGGAGCTGATCGGCGCCGTCGAGGAGCTGGCTGCGGCCGGGATCGTGGACCTGGTTCTGGACCTGCGCTACAACGGCGGCGGCTACTTGGACATCGCCAGCCAACTCGGCTTCATGATCGCCGGCCCCTCAGCCGCCCAAGGCCGGACCTTCGAGGCCATCGAATTCAACGACAAGCACCAACAGTTCGATCCGGTCACCGGCCGCGTGCTGGAACCCCTGCTCTTCCACGACACAAGCCTGGGCCTCTCCGGCCCGGCCAATGAGCCGCTGCCGAGCCTGAACCTGCCGCGCGTGTTCATGCTGACCGGAGTCGGCACCTGCTCGGCCAGCGAGTCGGTGATGAACAGCCTGCGGGGCATCGACGTTGAAGTGGTGCAAATCGGCAACGCCACCTGCGGCAAGCCCTACGGCTTCTATGCCACCGACAACTGCGGTACCACCTACTTCACGATCCAGTTCAGAGGCGTCAACGACAAGGGCTTTGGCGACTACGCCGATGGCTTTTTTCCCAGCAACGATCCGGGTTCCGACGGTGCCGCGCTGCCAGGCTGCGCCGTCACCGATGACTTCGACCACGGCTTCGGCGACCCGAACGAGGCCCGCCTTGCCGCGGCGCTGCACTATCGTGAGCGGAGCGCCTGCCCCTGCCCGGACTGCGCGCCGGCCGCGGCGGCGAAGCGTCAGGCCGACGGCATTCCGTTGGCGCCCCAAGGGATGCACGGCCTGAAGATCGCCTCGCCCGGACGTTGAGACTGACTGCGCGCAGCAGGCGCTCCGCGAAGCAAGCCTCCATGCTGAAGTCACTACTACGCCCGCGGCCGTTCATCCTAGCCATCGGCTTCCAAGCGGCACATTCTTTTAGCCCGGGAGATCGTGGTCGTCCTGAGGCTCCGGGCGCGGCTACGACTCAGGATTTCCAACCCAACGGCGGGGCAGACTCATCCCCTCGCCGAAGCCCCGGACTGCGGCCAGCTGCCCTTGGTCGGGCAGGGTGGCGAACTCAGCAATGCCGAAGTCTCAGCCGCCAGTCGGACCGCCGCCGAGGCGGTCACAGTCGCAGCGGGCCTGCCTTCGGACGACTGAACTCGATCCAGCCAGCCCCGAACGGTCAAAGCCCGCAGGCGATGCGGCCACCCCAAGCCCTTGCCAGCACCCTTCTGCCCGCACCGCCCGCGCCTTGCTAGGCCACACCCCAAACCCTCCGCAATAGCCTTTCGGAATTTGACGGCATTAACGCCTCGGCCTTGCCGGTTGGGCCAGAGGCCCTCAAATTCGGGATTTATGATCCAATCATCGGCGACGGTCGAGCGTGTGAGCTCGGTCGGCAAGGAACCGGCTTGACGGCTGTAAGTTTAACCTGCGAATGGAGAAACGAATGTCGGATGACCGCGGCCATGGGCCAGAAGCGATGGAGATCCTTCGTGAAATCAAAATGCTCAAAGCGAAAGCTAGGGAACAGATTGCCGAAGACCATCGTGATGGCGACGACCAACTCGACGCCGATGACGATGACGAATACCAAATTCTATGACATCCGACCATATTGAGATGGCCCAACAGCAAGTCAAGAAGTGTGCTTCGACTGAGATCGAGTACCCCTGTTGTGTATAGTGATGAAGCACCGAGCGTTAGTGCCTATTGCATCTAGCAAGAGTTAATTCCTCCCGAGGAGGGGCGAATCCCCGTCCCCGTAGTGGGACGGGGCAAACCACAAGCCAAATCGCCCTTTAAGTTGTGACTTTGGTGACGACTCCAGCCATGCACTAGGGCATCGCTGGCGAACCCTTGCGCCACGAGGACATTCTCTGGCCGAGCGAGCCTGCGCCAAGGCTAAAACGGAACAGGTGCAAGGGGCGGGGCGTCAAGGTCTGAACACGCCCACCCGGTCAGGTCGGAAAGCCGAATCCATCGGAAATCGTGAACTGCCCGCTACAGTCCACCCATCTGAGCCTCCCGGCTCAAGAGCCGCTTGTGCATGATGAGTCAGTGAGAGAACACGGCAGCCAAGTGAGCCTCGGCAGCCTGGAACTGGGCAGGGGGACTATCGACCTGCTCAAGCCGGTTGCGGCGATGCAAGCGGCGCAAATCCTCGAAACGGCCGTAGGCGCGATGGACGAGACCTCGATATATCGAAATCTGGCTATGGAGATGGTGGGTCTGGAACGGGCACAGTCTCCACCAAGCGAACGAACTCCCGCCAAGGGTCATGGGCCAAATCGTCATGGATCGCGCCCAATAGTGGACGCCCCTCAATGATCCGTCGTCCGCTGTCAACAACCAGCTGGCAAATGTTGCTCAAGTCCTCTCCGCGATACCGCTTCGCTTCCTCAATCAACCCCCGAACAGCCTCGATATCATGTCGAAATGCAGCGCACAGATCATAGCCATCACGAGCCAACAGCCGGTTGCCATCCAACACACGGCCAAACAGCTTGCCTCGAAGAATGTCACGGGTCGGAGCAACCGCAATCTTGGTATCGCTCTCCCAGTCCATCCCGTCACCTTGCCCATAGTCCGATGCCGACAGGCTGACGGGCCCTGAATCCGTGTAGAGCCACATCGCCGTTCGCCATCCAACTCGGAACTTCCTCAACTCGCCTTTAGCCTTCCTCGCCCTCAAGTCCCCACTCAAGGCGTCACGCACCCTATTGATGAAGGCGAGCGCCAAATTTCCCTGCATGGCGAAATCAATGTCAGTGCTCAAACGGTGCCGCCACCGCATGGCCAAGGCGGTTCCGCCACCCAATCGGACATTGCCCAACTCTTCAGGTGTCATATGCACATCGAGCAGGAGCTTGGACCGCAGCAGCGATACCTTGGGCGGCCCATCCAAATGGAGGGCCTGACCGTCAGAAGCCAACCCGGCGCCCTCCGGACTCCCACAGAAGCAGTTTGTCCCATTCCTCGTCCTCGCCGAGATTCTTGATCTCGAGGTCAGGCGCGGCCAGCCGCAACAGGTTGTTCCAGACGCGGCTTTCGTCCGCACCGCACCGCAGCACGAGTTCAGCAACCTGCCGACGAGAAGCCCGGTCATCAAACAACGCTCGCCGAGTTTCCTCGGCATCCATGATGACCAAGGCCTCATGCAACGCCTGCCGTCGCTGATCATCCGGCACGTCGCCAGCCCTGGCCCACTCGAAGAATTCCCGCTCGCTGATGTCGATGGCGGAACCGGCAAGGTGCTTGTTGAGGGCGAGGCCGAGTTCGCCACAACCCCATGCGGTATGGCGGGCACCCTCCCCTAGGTCGATATCCATTGCTCTATCCATCCCGCTGAGAACGCGCTTGGGCCTAGTGAACCCCGCGTCTCATCCGGCCAATAGCAGACAACCGAAGTATAGGCGGTCACAAGCTTGGCTTCACCAACTTGAACCTACTTGCTCGGCCCGCACATCTTGCCAACGACAAGATCTTTTCGCCTATTCCTCGCCTCCTTTTCGAACCGCACTCGAAAGAGTGCGTCCATCTGGCGGACAATACGCGCAAGGAGTCATCGCAACCATGTTGAAGTCACTGCTGCGCCTGCGGCCCTTCATCGCCCCCTACCGCTGGCGGCTGTCCTTCGGCGTGGGCGCCTTCGGGCTGGCAAGGCTGTTCGAGGGATTGGTGCCTTTCTTCCTGGCCATGGGCATCGACCGGATCGCCGCCGGGAACGGGGACGTGGCCCTGCCCGTGCTGGGCATCGGGGCGGCGGTGGCGGTCCGCTACCTGACGGTCACCACGGCCCGCTACGCCGTGCGCACCGCCGGCCAGCGGGTGGCCTTCGACCTGCGCCAGCGGCTGTACGGCGACTTGCAGCGCCAAGGGGCGCGTTTCTTCAATCAGCACAGCATCGGCGACATGATGACCCGGGCGGTGGCCGACATCAGCCTCATTCAGCGGTTGATCGCCATGGGCACCATTCTGGTCATCATACTCGCCTACGCCACGCTGGTCGGCTTCAGCTTCATGCTCTACTTCTCCCCGGCGCTCACCCTGCTGCTGCTGCCGCCCATGCCGTTCATCTACTACCACGCCAAGCGCCTGTCCCGGCAGATGGGTTCGGCGTCGATGGACGTGCAGAACCGCCTCTCGGAGCTGGCGGCGCAGACTCAGGAGAACCTGGCCGGCATCCGCACCATTCAGGCGATGGCCCAGGAGGACAACGAAATCGCCCGCTTCGCCGCCACCAACGAAGGCTACGCCGGCGCGTTCTACAGCCAAGCCCGGATCAACTCCCTGATGACCGCCTGGATGCCAACGCTGGCGGCGGCCTGCTCGGTCACCATTCTGGGCTATGGCGGACATCTGGTGCTGAGCGGCGAGATGACGCCCGGCGCCCTGGTGGCCTTCTTCATGTACGTCAACATGGCGGTGCAGCCGTTCCGGGTGGCGGGATTCATCGTCAACCTGGTGCAGCGCGGGGCCGTGGCCAGCGACCGCCTGTTCGAGGTGTTCGACCGCCAAGCGGAAGTACACGACCGGCCCAGCGGCGCGGCGCCGACCCTCATCAAGGGCGCCATCGACATGCGCGGCCTGACGCTGCGTCACGAGGAGGGCCGGGGCGCGGCGCTGGAGGCGGTGAGCCTCGCCATCCGTCCCGGCGAGACGGTCGCCATCATGGGCCGCGTGGGCACCGGCAAGACGACGCTACTGAAGACCCTCGTCCGGCTGTTCGACCCGCCGCCGGGCACGGTCTTCATCGACGGCGTTGACGTGCGCGACTACCCCTTGGAACAACTGCGGGCGCAGGTCGTGCTGGTACCGCAGCAGGCCTTCCTGTTCGGCCTGTCGCTAAGGGACAACCTCTCCTACGATGACCCGTCGCGGCCCATCGATCAGGTCTGGACAGCCGCGGCGGCGGCCGACCTGCGGGACACCATAGAGGGGTTTCCGGATGGCATGGACACCCTCGTGGGCGAGCGCGGCGTCACCCTGTCCGGGGGGCAGAAGCAGCGGGCGACGTTGGCTCGAGGGTTGATTCGGGAAGCGCCGGTGTTGATTCTGGACGACTGCTTCTCCAGCGTGGACACGCAAACCGAGGAGCGTATTCTCAACGAACTCAAGCACGTCCGCTCCGGACGCACCACGCTGATCGTCTCGCATCGCGTGTCCACCGCCCGTCACGCCAACCGCATCCTGATTCTGGATGCGGGCCAAGTCGTCGAAGGCGGCAGCCACCGCGAACTGATCGACAAGGGCGGACTCTACGCGGAACTCGAACGCCTGCAGCGGGGTGGCCAGCCGACCGGCAAGCCCCATTTTGCTTGGAGAGCGGGAGCCTCCCCATGAAGGGCGCAGCGGCCCAGCGCGACTATTCGATGTTCGATGCGGACCTGTCCGGCAAGGCGCTCAACCTAAGCCTCCTGCGCAGGCTGCTGCGATGGCTTAAGCCCTACCGCGTCACGTTCGCGCTCAGCGGGGTGCTGGTGCTGATCTCATCGACCCTCCAAGTGCTGCTGCCGGTGGTGGTTTCCATCGTGGTGATCGACCGGATCATTCAGGAAAACACGGGGCAACAGGCCCCGGACTTCGGCATGGCGGACATCACCGATTGGCTGGCCGGCACGTTGGGCGCCCCTCCCCTGGTGGCCGCCTGCATCCTCTACGCGGCGCTGCAAATCGGTTGGGCCGTCACCGGCCACGCCCATCGCATGACGCTCACGCAATCGGTCATCAAGGGCCTGCGCGACCTGCGCCTGGACCTCTTCCGGCACTTGGAGACCCGGCCCGCCGCCTTCTACGACCGGGTGGCGGTGGGCCGGGTGATGACGCGGGTGACCAACGACGTGGAGGCTCTCTACGAACTGCTGCGCGGCATCGGCTCGCTGATCGGCGAGTTCGTGCCCTTCCTGGTCGCCTTGCTCATCATGCTCTCCGTCGATTCGGCGCTGACCGGCCTGCTGCTGCTGGCCCTGCCGGTCATGGCCGCAGCCACCATCGTTTTCCGCCGCGCCACCAGCAAGCTGTTTCGTTTAAGCCGACAAACGGTGTCGGCGCTGAACCAGAACATGCAGGAGAACCTGGCCGGCCTGCAGGTGGTGCAACTGTCCGGTCGGGAGCGGCAAAACCTGACGGGCTATCAGCGAGTCAACCGGCGCAACCTGGGGTTCGAGATGACCGCCGCCCGCTGGGAGACCCTGTACGGCGCCCTGAACGACTCCATCGCCCACATCGCCATCGGCGTCATTCTCTACTACGGCGGCGGCGCCGTGGTCCAGGAGCGGCTCACCTTGGGCGAGGTGGTGCTGTTCACCCGCTTCGTGGACATGCTGCTGCACCCCATCGTCGTCCTCGGCGGGCAGACCAACATCCTGTTCCGCGCCATGGCCAGCGGCGAGCGCATCTTTCAGGCGCTCGATTGGGACGAGAGGATCCATGAACCGGCGCGCCCCGTCGCGCTGCCGGAGCGTCTCCAAGGCCGAATCGAGCTTTCACGCCTGTCCTTCGCCTACGATGCGGACGTGCCCGTGCTCAGGGACTTGAGCCTTGAGATCGCGGCGGGCGAGAAGCTGGCCATCGTCGGCCCCACCGGGTCGGGCAAAAGCACCCTGATCCGTCTGCTGGCGCGCTTCTACGACTTCGACGACGGGCGCATCTTCCTCGACGGCATCGACGTCAACCGGATACTCAGCCGCGACCTGCGCCGCCGCATCGGCGTGGTGCTGCAGGACTTCCACATCTTCTCCGGCTCCGTGTTCGACAACATCTCCCTGGGCAATCCGGCGGTCAGCCGGGAGCGGGCCATCGCCGCGGCCCGCACCGCCAACGCGCTCGACTTCATCGAGGCTCTGCCCCAAGGCTTCGACACCGAGCTTTCGGAGCGGGGCCAGAACCTCTCCCAAGGCCAACGCCAACTGCTGGCCTTCGCCCGAGTGCTGGCGGCGGATCCGGAAATCCTAGTGCTCGACGAAGCCACCGCCTCCATCGACACGGAGACCGAGCAGCTCATCCAAGACGCCATGGGCAGGCTGACCGCCGGGCGCACCGCCATCCTCATCGCCCACCGGCTGCAGACCATTCAGGAAGCCGACCGGGTGCTGGTCCTCGACCACGGGCGCATCGCCGAACTCGGCACCCACGAGGAGCTGCTGGCCCGCGGCGGCCTCTACCAGCGCCTGCACGCGCTGCAGTTCCAGGAGGTCAACGGTTGAAGAGCTCGGTTGGAGGGGTTGATTGCATATCATCTATCGCATATATTTCCTGCACTTTTACATATGCAAGGATTTTGGGTGATTCGATGGCGGAGCAGATGATAGGGGCGCGGATGAAAGCGCTTCGGCAGGAACGTGGGTTATCACAGGATGGCATGGCACATGTGTTCGGTTTCAAAGACCGCCAGACGGTGTCAGCTATCGAAACAGGCGTTCGACGCGTTTCAGCCACTGAACTTCTGCAGGCGGCAGAGAAATTCCAAGTGCCGCTGGACTACTTCACGGATCCCTTCCGAGTAGCCGGGGAGATTCGCTTTTCCTGGCGGCAAAGTGGCGTGGGACCGTCGGAACTCGCCACCTACGAAAGGACCGCAGGTAGTTGGGTGGGGGCGTATCGGACGCTCAGTGCGCAGATTGGCAAGCGTTCGCCGCTGATGCGCAGGGCACTCGGACTGACTAAGGCAGCGAAACTGAACGACGCGGTAGATGCCGGCGAGCGGTTCACCTCCGAATTCGAACTCGGCAAGGTTCCGGCACATCGACTGGCAGGGGTGATGCAGGAGCAACTCGGGATACTCGTGCTCATGGTCGACGCCTACCAAGGTATTTCCGGTGCGGCGTGCCGCCTGCCGGAACTCGATGCAGTGTTAATCGCCCGGCGCGAAGTAGCGGGTCGGCGCAACTTTGACCTTGCGCACGAGTTCTTCCATATCCTGACATGGGAGGCAATGCCGCCAGCGCACGTAGAAGAGCCCGTCGACTCCGGGGGTAACCGGATCGAACAACTTGCCAACAGCTTCGCCTCGGCGTTGCTCATGCCAAAAGAGGTTGTCGAGTCTCTCGCCGACTGGAGGCGGCTGGAGGGGGACAACCTAATCGCACACCTTAATGCCACAGCGGATGAATTGAGCGTAACATCGTCGGCTTTGAGGTGGCGGCTGGTCACCTTGGGGCACTTGACCAATGCGATAGCACGGGCGCTACCGGAAGCCTTGTTGCGGAACAACGGACGAAAGCAATCGGAAGAAACACTACCGCTATTGTTCTCTCGCTCATACGCAGAGGTTGTGGCAACGGCGATCAAGCGGGGATACCTTTCGGTGCGGCGGGCAGCGAGACTGGTAGGGATGACGATCGAGGGACTGGATGAGCTGTTCACCGCCCACGGTCTCAAGTATGCGCTTGCACTGTGAGTGGAACGCTGGGCCCCGGAGCGCCGGTGCTCGTGGACGCCAACGTGATCATCGAGTCGTATCGGATCAGGGCGTGGCGGGCACTGACAGGTGGATACCGCATTGAGACTGTTGAAGATTGCGTGACTGAAACGCAGACGGGCTTTCAATTACGCCGGATGGAGCAATTGATCGCCCTCCCTGAGCTGCGGGAGTCGCTGGCAATGGAGTACTCGGTTAGCGATCATGAGCGGGTGGAACTGTTGGTTCAGATCGAGGGCATCGCACTGGACAGGGGCGAGGAATCGCTCTGGGCTCACGCGCTGGGCAGGGACGACCGTTGGTTCCTGTGTGGTCCGGATCGGGCAAGTCTGCGGTGTGGGGTCAGGCTTGGCTTGCAAGACCGGATCGCATCGTTGGAGACTTTGCTCGACGGGGTCGGTCACCGGGCGAGGATTGCTCCGAAGCGCCACTATACGAGGCAATGGCAGGAGCAGGTGCTGGTGGAGTTCGGCTTCGCCGAAAGAGAGCGGAATTCTCGAAGGCAAAAGAGTCAATCGTGAGAACGCATGAGGAACAGGTGGATTGGCAGTTGACCTCGCTAGCGGTGAATACTGGATCGAAAATTGAAAGCAGCAATGAGGAGCAATCGATTCGTGGATGATCTGTTGACAGCCCTGCGCAGGTTTGACGCCTTGCGGGACGGGGAAGCCGGAGGAGATGTGGTCAACCGACGCCTTATTGAGTCGATACGACCGGAGTACGCGCCCAGGAGTCCCGCAGAGGAGCTGAGTGAAACACTGAGCAACGCACTCGCCAAACGGGGGATCAAACGGCTCTACCGGCATCAGGCGGAGGCGATATCACAGGCGATCGCAGGGAGAAACGTCGTCCTCCAGGCTCCTACAGCCAGCGGCAAGACACTCGCGTTCCAGATTCCGATACTAGAGTCGTTGCTTGAGCCAGGCAAGCACGCACTGATGCTGTATCCCACCAAGGCGCTCGCGCTGGACCAGCGGGATCAGTTGATGAAGCTAACGAATGTCATGCCGGGACGACGGATTGAATCGTGGTGGTATGACGGGGATACGGACCACGAGCACCGCACCGCGTTGCGGAAAAACCCGCCACCGATTCTAATCACGAATCCAGATATGCTGCACAACAGTTTTCTCGGCCACTCGGATCAATGGAAGACCTTCTATCGCGGACTTAAATGGGTGATTGTTGACGAGATGCACGAGTATCGGGGTTACTTCGGTTCGAACGTGGCGATGATCCTGCGGCGCCTGTCGTACCACCTTGCCTCGCTTGGCATACGTCCGCAGTTTTTCCTGAGCTCGGCAACCTGCGCGAACGCAAAGGAACACGCGGAGAACCTGACGGGACTCGAGTTCGTAGAGGTTAACGCCAGCAACGGGATGCGCCCGCAACGGGAGTTCGTGTTCGTGCGACCCGACATACCGGACTATCAGTACTGGGATATTCTGAAGTTGCGGACCGTGCTGGCCGGGCTTGCCTGCGTTGCACAGGGCAAGTCAGTGCTAGCGTTCTGTCCGACGCGCAAGTTCGCAGAAGAGTGCCATCCGATTGCGATGCGCGAACTCGACAAACGCGAGGAGGCAGGCGAGCCGCTGCCCGAACGATCCGCAGTCAGAGTCTTTCGGTCGGGCTTGGCCACGAGCGAGCGACACGAGGTGCAGGCGGGACTGAAGAGCCGCGCAGTGCGGTTGGTACTCACGACGAACGCCTTGGAAATGGGCATCGACATCGGCGGCTTGAACGGCATCATACTGGCTGGCTTCCCAGACAGCATGATGTCGGCATGGCAGCGCATTGGGCGGGCTGGGCGTAGTTGGGATTCCGAGGCTTTCGTTCTGTATTTCGCACGCAACAACCCACTAGATCGATTCTATGCCGCGAACTTGGACACCTGCTTGGACAAGCCCCTGGACGATCTGGTCGTGAACCCTGAGAACGAAGACCTCGTGGACAAGCATCTGCCCTCACTATTGTTCGAGACGCCGATATTGACAGATGATGCCACAGTGCTCGGACCGGCGATGCATAAGGCGGCGCAAGAGAAGGTGCAACGGGGTGCGACACCAGTCAAGACGGGGAAATGGCGCCCACACACCAGTGTGAATATCCGTGGCGGTGGCGCCGGGATGTTCGTGCTGAAGGAAGGTGGCAAGGAAATCGGCACACTATCTGGGCAACAACAGTTTCGGGAAGCATACCCGAGGGCCATCTACATGCATGGGGGCCGTAGGTTCCGGGTTCGAGAGGTAGCTCAGACGGGCAGCAGTGGCGGGGAGATTGTGCTTGAGTCCGTAGACCCGTGGCTACGGACCCATGCGTCAACTTTCACCTTCGTAACAGAGCAGGATATCTTTGCTGGATATCGCTGGATCAAAAACGGATCAGAGGTGAGCGCCTTCCATGGCAAGGTACTGATTACAGAGTCACTGAACTCGGTACAGGAGTTGGACGAACGGACGGGAGATGTGCTGGCAGAGTGGGCACCAGCGAACAACTCCGCCCAGTTCAAAAACGCACACGCGTTCTGGGTGCAGGAGCAGAGGCCATCGGCGGTGTCGTCACCAGCCGTCAATGCGTTCCAGCAGCTATTGCGCGTGGGTGCGTTGTTTTCGGTTCCCGTGGACGCGCATGACATTTTCCCCCATGCGGTAGCGAATGAACAGAAGGCCTACATTGTCGAGAGCCACCCGGGCGGAATCGGAATCGTAAAGAAGATCCTCGAAAGATGGGGATCTGTCCTGCGCGTGGGTGTGGAAATCGCCAACGCCTGCGAGTGCGCGGACGGTTGCCCAAACTGCATCGTACCACCCCGGTCGGCCGACGACATGGACAAGGCGGGTGCCGTGGAATTCGCCGAAACGCTACTGGCAGCAACTCGCGATGCGCGAACCGGGGTATTTCGAAATGGGCTGTGGGAGCCTGTACCGTGAGGTCGTAGTTGATCGGCGCGCTTGTTTCCAACACCTTGTTTTCCAAGCAGTCGCCTGACCCGCGCAACCGGAGTACAATCCCGCCATGGTTGAGGCAAAAGTAGCGAGAAGCGGCGAAAAGTACCGAACGGCGCTGGGTTTCAGCGCCATCAAGGACGGCGTGAAGCCGGCCTTGGGCACCCAGAGCCCGACCGGTGCCAAGCCCCCTTGGCTGCGGGTGCGGCTGGGCGGCGGGCCCCGGTTTGAAGCCGTGCGCAGCACCGTTCGGGGCCACCGCCTGGCGACGGTCTGCGAGGAGTCCCGCTGCCCGAACATCGGCGAGTGCTGGGACAACGGCACCGCCACCCTCATGCTGATGGGCAGCGTCTGCACCCGCGCCTGCCGCTTCTGCTCCGTGGACACCGGCAACCCCAACGGTTGGCTGGATGCCGGCGAGCCCGCGGCGGCGGCGGAGTCGGTGCGCCTGATGGGCCTGCGCTACGTGGTGCTCACCTCGGTGGACCGCGACGACCTGCCCGACGGCGGCGCCGGCCACTATGCGGCTTGCGTTCGCGCCATCAAGCAGCGCAACCCGGCCACTGCAGTGGAGGCGCTCACCCCGGACTTCGGCGGCGATGCGGATGCGGTGGCCATCGTGGCCACTTCAGGTCTGCAAGTCTTCGCCCAAAACCTGGAGACCGTGCGGCGGCTGACCCGCCGGGTGCGGGACCCCAGGGCGGGCTACGAGCAAACGCTCAACGTGCTGGCCGCTGCCAAGAAAGCCGATCCCCGTCTGCTGACCAAGTCCAGCCTCATGGTCGGCCTGGGCGAAACCGCCGATGAGCTGCGCCGCGCCATGGCCGACTTGCGCGACCATGACGTGGACCTGCTGACCATCGGCCAATACCTGCGGCCCACGGCCCATCATCTACCGGTGGAGCGCTGGGTGCCTCCGTACGAATTTGCCCAGTACCGGGAGATGGGCCTGTCGCTGGGCTTCATCGAAGTGGCTTCCGGGCCGCTGGTGCGCTCCAGCTACCGCGCCGACCGGCTGCTCGACCGCGACAACATCGGCTTGGGCCAAAACGCAAGCCGCCTCGTGCCAGTGCGCGCGATCTGATGGGCAAGGCGCCGAACTCCGACGGAGCGCCCGCCACCCCAATATCCGCTGAAACCCCTACTTGAACCTGGAGGCCAGCATGACCGACAGCGCCCAAGGCAACGGCCAGAAGACCGACGCCGAGACCCGCGCCGAACTCAGCCGCAAGGGGCACATGGCGTTCTCTTGGGACGACCTCGACGAGGTGACCCTGCCAAGCGGCATCCAAACCCGCATGTACCGGGTGGGAATGCCGGACGAACCCGGTTCGCCAACGGTTTTCAAGGCTTACTACCCGCCGCACTGCACCGTCGAGGCCCACACCCACGACTGCGACTACACGGAAATCATCCTGGAAGGCTCCCAACGGGTCGGCGCGACCTGGCACCACGCCGGGGACATTCGCATTGGCCTCGCCAACCGGGGCTACGGTCCGTTGGTGGCGGGCCCGGAAGGCGCCACCGTGCTGTTCCTGTTCGCCGACGGCCGCTGGCCCGCCATCACCATCGGCAACAACGACGGCAGCACCCTCGGCAGCGAGGTGATCACCGCCCACTTCGAACGCAAGAACGCCGGTTGAGCCGTTCAAGGAATTGCAGCAGCGAGTGGCGCGAATTGAAGGTCTGCTTGAGGGGCTGCGGCCGAATCTTGCCTCCAGCGCAACGTCTGACTAAGGGCTCAGCACTTGGTGCTGGACGCCCTCCAACATCTTGCGCAGAGCGAGCTGGATTTGGTGTCGCAGGGCCAAGAGCCAATCCGCTTGCCCCAACAAGTCTCTCACTCTAAAGGCAAAGATCCGGGGGCTTTTCGCCCGCGAAGAACGCTTTGAGATTGTCCAGGACGCGCATGCCCATTGCTTCGCGCGTTGCGTCGGTGCCGCTGCCGAGATGCGGCAGGAGCACGACGTTGTCCAAAGCCAGCAGTCCAGGGTGGACCTTGGGTTCAGACTCGTAAACATCCAGCCCGGCGCCGGCGATGACGCCCAGCCGAACGGCTTCAGCCAGCGCCGCTTCATCCACTACGCTGCCTCGGGCGGTGTTGATCAAGTGGGCGCCCGAGCGCATTCGGGCTAGGCTCTCGGCGTCGATCAGGTGCTGGTTTTCTGGATTGGCGGGGCAGTGCAGGGAGAGGAAGTCCACTCGCGGCAGCAGCTCGTCCAAGCTGCCCACCTGCTCGGCGGCCAAGTCGCGAAGCATCGCGCCCGGCACCCGGCTGCGATTGAAGCAAAGGATGCGCATGCCGAAGCCGTGATGGGCGCGACGGGCCATGGCGATGCCGATGCGGCCCATGCCGACGATGCCCAAAACCTTGCCCCAGACTCGGGCGCCGGTCAGATGGGTCGGTCGCCAGCCGCTCCAGCGTCCGGCGCGCAGCTCCCGCTCCCCTTCCCCCGCTCGCCGGGCGGACATCAGCAGCAGGGCCATCGCCAAGTCCGCCGTGCATTCGGTCAGCACGTCCGGCGTGTTGGTCACGGCGATGCCTTGGGCGCGGGCTGCGTCCAAGTCGATGTGGTTAACGCCGACGCCGAAATTGGCGATGATGCGGGTGCGCCCCCCCGCTTCCAGCACTTGGGCGGAGAGTTCATCGGTGACCGTGGCGCAGAGCGCGTCGGCCTCGTTGAGGGCGGCGCGCAACTCGTCTGCGGAGAAGGGGCGGTCGTCGGCGTTCAGGCGAACGTCAAAGGCATCGGCCAGACGCGCCTCCACCGCGGTCGGCCAGCGGCGGGTGACAATGGCCAGAGGCTTGGTCACGGGGCTGGCCCAAACCCGTCAAGCGGCTTAAGAGGCGTTGTCGGCAGGGGACTGGAAGGCCCTTCGCGCGCGCCAGAGCGCAACGGTGGGGAGCAGGAAGACGGCGCCGGCGATGAGGCCAAAGCCCCAACCGCGGCCGCGTGGGTCCAGCAGGTTCCAAACCAGCATGGCGATGGCAACCTGGGCCGCGTAAACCGCGGCCCAAGGCCACATCCAACGCGACATCCGGAAGAAGCCCCAAGCCAGGCCAGCATAGATCAGCCAATGCAGCGGCGCCGTCGCCTTGGCCCAGAAGCCGTGCAGGGTGAAGCCGAACCAGACCTCCTCGTCCTCCGCCATCGGCTTGAGGAAGATGTCGAAGGGCATGTAGATGAAGGTCATGTAGAGGCAGAAGGCGAAGATCAGGTTCATCCACCAGCTTCGCTTGCCCAGTTCATTGCGCAGCGCTTCGATCATCTCAGCCTCCTGCCGTTTCTTGCTTGTGCTGAATTGGGACAGGCTCGGCGCGCAGCCTCACAGATTGGGCAGTATCCGTGCGCCAACCTGCTCCAGCACCTCAAAGCGGGTGTCGAAGTTGGGCAGGATCATCACTTGGTCGAGACCGCCTGCGGCCAAGTCCCGCAACCGCTCGATCAACTCGTCAGCAGTGCCGACCATGGTTGAAGCGGCCAGGACTTCCGGTGTCAGGAAGCGCTCCTCCTCGGGTAACACCCAGCAGTTGTGGCCTGCATGGATGCGCTGGTGGCGACGCTCCGCCGGGAAGGATCCCAGAAGCGCAGTGTAGTCACCCCAGATGCCCGCCAGCGCGTTCGGCGGCTGGCGGCCGAAGTTGCGGTACTGGTCGTAGGCGTAGTGTACGGCCGCCATGGCCATCGCGCCGCATTGGCTTTTCACCCGTTCCGAGTCCCGGGCCTCGCCTTCCTCAAGCACCACCATCGTGGTCAGGGCGGTCATGTGGAACCGTTCCCGGTCGATGGTCCGTTCGGCAGCCTCCGCCCCGCCCTCGATCATGTGCCAGATGCTGGCGAGCGCCGCGCCCATCTCCGGGGGCGCCAACACCGCGCCGTCGCCGTGCTTGCCCGCCAAGGCCAGCGACCGTGGGCCGAACCCCGAGACGTAGAGGGGTATCTCATCGGCAAAGTTCACGAACCCCTTGTCGGGCATGATGTGGCGAATGGGCATTCCCGCGTCGCCGTGCAGCGCCTCCCCGCCCTTGAGCAGCGGCCTAAGCTCACTGAGGTAGGCGTCGTAGGCGGCGATGCGCTGGGGCGGCAGCCCCATGACCCGCATCGCGGTGTTGCCGGCGCCGACCCCGCAGAAGGTGCGGCCCGGCGCGAGCGCGTTGATGGTGGCGATGGACGCCGCGGTTACCGGGGCGGGCCGAGTGCCGGTCACGGCGACCCCGGTGCCCAGATTGATGCGGGAAGTGCGGTCCGCGGCCAAGGCCAGGGTGGCGTAGCAGTCCGACCACAGCATCTGGCTGTCCGCCAGCCAGGCGTGGCTGTAGCCGAGTTCCTCCGCCCGCACGACGTAGCCGATGTCGCCGACGTGGGAGGCGACGCAGATGCCCATGTCCATGAATTCGCCCTCCTCGGGACTTAGGTGATGGCGTTGGAGTTTACGCGGATTTTGCCGCCGAGTGCCTTGGGCGGGGAGATCGAACCCTCGGTGCGCGCCGCAATCGGTTCGTTGAGCTCAAAGACCCAGCACCACCTTGGCGACGATGTTCTTCTGCACTTCCTTGGCGCCGCCGAAGATCGATGCGGCGCGGGCGTTGAGGTAGCGGGGCGTCACCGTCTCGGCATGCTCGGGCCCGACTCGGGGATCATCGTGGCCGTTCATCGAAATCAGGTTGGCATGCGGCATGCCGTAGTAGTGAACGGCCTCCAGCTTGAGTTCGTTGATCTGCTGCTCAATGTCCACCGAGTTGTTCTTCGCCAGCGAGGAGCCGGGGCCGGGCGATGCGCCCCGCGACAGGCGCGACAAGGTGGCGTGCTCGGAAAACTGCAGCGCCATGATGCGAATGTCCAAGGCATTGCTCCGGGCGCGGAACCCCGGCGACGACCACAAGGCTTCGCCGCCTTCCCGTTCAGCGGCGGCGATGGCCTTCAGATGGTCGAGGGACACCTGCAGACGCACCGCCGCGCCCCCGCCGCCCCGCTCAAACTCCAGCAGATACTTGGCGACGTTCCAGCCATCGTGCTCCGGGCCGACCCGATTGGCTTGGGGAACCCGAACATCGTCAAAGAACACTTGGTTGACCTCATGATCGGCAGCCAGGGTAATGATCGGCTCAACGCTCACCCCGGGCGTGGCCATGGGAATGAGCAGGAAGGTGATGCCCTGCTGCGGCCGGCCGGAGCCGTCCGTGCGCACCAGGCAAAAGATGTGATCGGCGAACTGGGCATGGGTGGTCCAAATCTTGGAGCCTTTGACGATGTAGTCGTCGCCGTCCTTCACCGCAGCCGTCTTCAAGCTGGACAGGTCGGAGCCGGAGCCCGGTTCGGAGTAGCCTTGGCACCAATAGTGCTCCCCCGAGAGCATTTTCGGCAGGTAGTGCGCCTTCTGCTCCGGGGTGCCGTACTTGAACAGCACCGGGGCGAGCATGCGCAATCCCAAGGGAATCAAGCCGGGGGCGCCCGCCCTGGCCAGCTCCTCGCCGAAGATGTACTTCTCGGTGGGCGTCCAGCCGGTGCCGCCGTGCTCGACCGGCCACGACGGCACGGCCCAGCCGCGCTCCACCAGAATGGCCTGCCACGCCATGGCCAGGTCCTTGTCGGCGAACACCGTGGTGGTTCGGGCAGCCGCTCGGCGCATGTCATCGCTCAGCTTGGCGTCAAGGAAGGCTCTCACCTCCTCCCGAAAGGCTTCATCCTGCGCACTGTAGGCCAAATCCATACGGTCTCCTTGGGCATGTTCATGGTTCGCAGGCAAGCGTTGATACCCACTCGCGTTCAAGGCGTCAAGTTTGCCGTCGAACTTGGCTGGCCAGCAAGTGCTCCAATCCCACCCGGCGCCCAAAGGGACGATTTCCCACATCGCGTTGGGAGATTGGCTAACGACTGGAGCGCGTCAATGGGTGTTGAATGACCTCTTTCAAACCTGAGCAGGAGGCATATACTGATGAAACGCGCACTTGGGGAAACATCCGAGATGACCACCAGCCTTGAAGCTTCCGGGGTCGAGCGGCGACAAGCGGGCGCGATCCTTGAAGCCATCGCCAACTCGATAGAGAGGTTCGCGGTCACCCCGGAAAGGCTGCGGAAGGCCCTTGAGGAGTCGCAGCAGACCCTCTACGAACGCATCAAGGCGGAATTCGACCTGCGGTTCGATGGCGTCATGGATGGCGTCAACCAGCGATTCGAAGGCGTCAACCAGCGGTTCGAGGGAGTCAACATGCAGTTCGAGGGAGTCAACAAGCAGTTCGAGGCCGTCAACAAGCAGTTCGAGGCCGTCAATCAACGACTTGACGACATCGTGAAAAACCAAAACGAGCGATTCAACGAAGTGCAACAGCAGCAGCGGGCGGAATCAACCAAGTTGTTTAACCTGATGCTTGCCATGGCGCTCGGCATGGCGGGCGTTGCAGGCGGATTCATCTTCGACAAGTTGACTCTTTTGGGTTGACGGGGCATTCGCACCGACCGCGGGGGCATTCGTTGCCCGGAGTCCCCGCCCATCCGGCCCATGAACCATCGCAAAGGGAGAGGGAGCAAGCCCCATGACTAGGATCATCATCTCCGGCACCATCGAGCTGCCGCCCGAAAACGTCGCCCCAGCCTTGGAGGCGGGCCGGCCCCTCATTGAAGGCGCCCTGACCGAGGAGGGCTGCCTGGATTACGACTGGTGCCCCGACCCCCTGCACCCCGGACGCATCCGCGTGTTCGAGCGGTGGGAGAGCGAGGCGGCACTGGCCGCCCACTTCGAGTGCGACTGGTACCTCAAGATGCGCGACAACATTGGCGCCTTCGGCATCATCGGCGCCGACGTCTCCAAGTACCGGGTGGACCTCACCGAGCCGGTGTACGATGACACCATGACGCCGCGGGCGGACTTCTTCACGGCGAAGGACTAAACTCGAAGTTGGAATCCGCCATGGAATCGAAGGAACGGGAGCACTGAATTGATCAACCAAGACCAACCCTACATCACCATCATCGGCGCCGGCGTCGGCGGCCTGTGCATGGGCATGCAGCTCAAGAAGGCCGGCTTTCACAACTTCGTGATCCTAGAGAAGCGCGAAGGGCCCGGCGGCACTTGGCGCGACAACACCTATCCGGGCTGCGCCTGCGACGTGCCCTCCATGTTCTATTCGTTCTCCTTCGAGACCAAGCGGGATTGGTCACGGCTGTTTCCCGGTCAAGCGGAGATCCTCGGCTACTTGGAGGACTGCGCCCGCAAGCACGCTCTAGGCCCCCATCTGCGCTGCAACGTCGAGGTGGCGCGCGCGGAGTTCCAGGAGTCAGAGGCATGCTGGCGGCTCGAACTGGCCGACGGCGAAGTGCTGCGAACCACCGTGCTGGTCTCCTCGGTCGGCCAACTCAATCAACCGGCTTGGCCAGACTTGGCGGACATGGATCATTTCAAGGGCATCAACTTCCATTCCGCCCAGTGGGATCACGGCAGCGACCTGTCGGGCAAGCGGGTGGCGGTCGTCGGCAACGGCTGCAGCGCCGCCCAATTCGTGCCGGAAGTGGCCAAGACGGCGGCCGAGGTCAGCGTCTTTCAGCGCAGCGCCCACTGGGTCATCCCCCGCAACGACCATGCCTTCTCACCCGCCACCCTCAGGGCGTTCCAGCGCTTTCCGGTGCTGGTCAAGCTGTACCGCTACTTCATCTGGCTGCGCTACGAGCTCACCCTGTTCCCCATCATGCGGCGCACCTCCAAGCGGCGCGCCAAGCTGGAGCAGGCCGCCCTGGAGCACCTGAAGGCGACCATCACTGATCCGGCGATGATCGAGGCCCTGACGCCGGACTACGACATCGGCTGCAAGCGGGTCATCATCGACGACACCTACTATCCCGCCTTGGCGAGGGACAACGTTTCGCTGGTGACCACGCCGATCAGCCGGGTCACCGAGTCCGGGCTCGCGCTCGCCGACGGCACCGAGCGCGCCTTCGACGCCATCATCTACGGCACGGGCTTTCGCACCAACGAGTTCCTGACGCCGATGGAGATCACCGGGCTTGAGGGCAAGCGGCTCAACGATGCCTGGCGGGACGGCGCGGAGGCCTACATGGGCATCGCCGTATCCGGCTTTCCCAACTTCTTCATGACCTACGGGCCGAACACCAACTTGGGACACAACTCCATCATCTTCATGATCGAAGCCCAAGTGCGCTACATCCTGCAGTGCATCGAGGCGCTCAACCGGCGCGGCCTCAAGACCCTGAACGTGCGGCCCGAAGTTCAAGCCGGCTTCAACGCCGACCTGCAGCAGTCCCTGGATGACAAGTCCATCTGGGCGACCGGCTGCGCGAGCTGGTACAAGAACCAAGCCGGCAAGGTGGTGAACAACTGGAAGGGCACCACGCTCGAGTACTGGTTTCGCACCCGGCGCCCCATTTGGAGCCAGTATCAGGAAGGCTGAGGCTCCATGAGCAGGCCTACTCCATGAGTAGGGTGCGGATGTCATTGAGCAGCGTGTCCGCATGCAGGAATGAGACGCTGTAGATGTTGCGGATGCGTTTTTCGCGGTCGATCAGGTAAACCCGCAGCAGGTGCGACAACGCGCCTTCGTCCGGGTCGCGAATCACCCATTGTCCGTAGGCGTCGAGCACTGGCGCCAATTCGGCTTGGGAGCGGGTGGTGAGAAAACGCCAGTCGAAGCCCGGCGCCTTGAAGTAGCCACCGTAGCGGGCCAGCACTGACGGCGTGTCACGCTCGGGGTCGAAGCTTAGGCTGATCAGGCGCACTTGGCCGTGGAGACTCGGCGCATCAAGCAGGCGGTCCTGAACGCCGCGCAGCACGTGGGTGGCCAGAGGGCAGCCGTTGATGTCGCTGCAGGTGGTGTAGATGAAGCTCAACACGGCGATTCGGCCACCGAGCAACTGGTGCAGCTGGGTCGCGCGGCCTCGGCCGTCCAGCAGGTCGCCGTCCGCCGCCCGGCCAAGCGGCGGCAGCGCATAGCTGCCCGGCAGGGGCGGTTCAAATTCCAGCGGCCCATAACCGGGAGCCAGCACTTCGGGCTTCGGGTGGGCGTGGGTTGCCTGGCCAGACAAGCTCGGCGCTGCGGCAACCAATGCCAACGCCGCCGCCAGCAGAACGGCTTTGCCTCGCACCGGCTTTCCTGAGCGCGGCATGGGGTTAAGTCACCCCCATTTGCGCCCAACAAGCACCGAGTTGCGAAGCAACCCAAACGCGACCTCGCTCGCGCCGACGCCAGCGCAGCACCGCCTTCCGTCCATCCGACCCATGGACTTATCAGTTCAACGCTGAGCCACCTTGACGAGCGGCGACAGGCCATAGAGCGCATAGGCGCCAAAGCGCATTTGGTGGGGGGCACCCAAGCCCTCGGCGATGAAATCCAACGTGAAGCGGTGTTGGAGCGCCTCGCCGTCCCAAGTGTAGAGCTTGAAGTACTGCAGGTCCGCATCACCCGTCTTCTTGTCCCAGTTCGACAGCAGCGACGAAGTGAAGTACAGGCGCCTGCCGTCCCAGCTTTGCGAAACCATGTTGACCTGCTCGCCAATCCGCCGCTCAAGCAACTGCGTCGGCGCATGGGGGTCGGAGATGTCGAACAGGCGGGTCTTGCCGTCGTTCCAAGTGTTGACCCAAAGCACCTGGTCGTCGGCGCCGATGGAAATGTCCACCGGCAGCGGAATCTTGCTGGCGTCGCCGATGTCGGCCACCGCCTTGGCCTGCCATTCGCCGTCATCGTCCTCGTAGATCAGCCAGATTTCCGAGGTCAACGCCGTGGATGTGAAGCAGTAGTCGTTCTTGGCGCCCCAAGCGCAGCGGATCTCCAAGGGCGCGCCCGGCACGTCGAGCACCTTCTTCGGCTGGCGGGCGTGCAGGTCCCAGACGACCACAGTGTTGCCGAAGCGCTTCATGGCCTCGGCGTCGGCCATCATCTGGCCCAAGTCCATCATGTAGTTGTTCCAGCCAGTGAACGAGGAGGTCACCAGGACGTTGCGCCGGGGCAGCGCCCGAGCGTCATAGCCGTAGCCGTCGGCATGGCGGCCACCCTTGACAGCGCCGCGCAGGTCGCCATCGATGGGCATCCAATGGGTGGCGATGTAGTCACCGCCGTTGGTGTACTCCACCATGCCGGTGCGGCCGCCGTGGTCGCGGTTGTTGGACAACCCGGTGATCAGCATCCGTCCCGGCAGCGCATAGCTGGTGTGCGGGCCGACCACCCCGCCGGATTGGCGGACGAAGTCATCGATGGTCTTGTGCAGGCGCGGCTTGGCGGGATTGCTGTGGACGTCGAAGATGAAGATGCGGCTGGTGTCCAAGCCGCTCGCCCAAAGATAGCGGCGGTCGTCGGTGAACCCGGAGTGGTGGGCCTCGTTGCGCCCGCCCACCGAAAGGGCGTCCACCACCTGGCCGTAGGTGCCGGAGCGGGGATTGACGTCCACCGTCGCCAGCTTGTCCTGCTCATCCCCGACGCCGGGCATGCCCAGGGTCCAGACGTAAACAAAATCCTCCTGGCCGACGATCTTGGCCATGTAGGGCGACATGCAGGTTTCGTCGGCGAAGGCCGTTCCCCACAGCAAAACAAAGCTAGACAGCAAACCAAGCCAATTCACGCGCATCGCGACCTCCGCAAGTCGAAAGCTAAGCCATACCATTCAATTTAATACAATCTTGACCTCAATATACGAGAAAAACGGAATTTTCAGATCAAGATTGCACTAAGTTACCCACTGGGTCCAAAGCGGGTCGGGATAGGTGTAGGGATAGGACGCAGTGGCTGCGTGGTCGCCCTATGGCTGCTCACCGCCGCCTGCCTCGCTGGCTCATTGGCCGAATTGGATGCATCGCAACCTCAGGAAGGCGTCATTTCGGCATCAACGCACCCCAGCTCAGCGCGACTGCTGGAAGACCCACCCTTAGGATTGCCGCCAGCGAAACCGCTTCGTCCGTTGAAGCAGGCCAGCATCGACCTCGGACGCCGCCTGTTCTTCGACCGGCGGCTGTCCTTCAACCAAACCCTGTCCTGTGGCATGTGCCACATTCCGGAGCAGGGCTTCGCCCAGCAGGAGCTCGCCATTCCAGTGGGCATGGAAGGCCGGCCCGGTCGCCGCAATGCGCCATCCCTGTACAACGTCGCCCATCGCCCTGCCCTGTTCCGCGACGGGCGGGAGGAATACTTGGAGCAGCAGATCTTCGCGCCCCTGCTGGCGGCCAACGAACTCGGCAATCCCTCCATCGGCTCAGTGCTGCAGCGGCTGCGCCGCATCCCTGGCTACGTGGCCGCTTTCCAGTCGGCCTACGGCCAAGGCATCAACATCAACACGCTGAGTTGGGCGCTGGCCGACTATCAGCGCACCTTGGTTTCCGCGGACTCGCCCTTCGACCGCTGGCACTTCGGCGGCGATGCGGATGCCGTGACCGCAGCCGCCAAGCGGGGCTTCGTCCTGTTCAACGACAGCGGCTGCGCCGCCTGCCATCTCATCGCCAAGGACCACGCCCACTTCACTGACGACCAGTTTCACGATGTCGGAATGCCCCGAGGAGGGATTCAGCCCATCGCCCAGCTAAGGGTGGCCCCGGGCCGCACCATCGACGTGGACGAGAATACCAACGCTGGAATGGTCCCGGCAAAGCCGATCGACCTTGGCCGCTTCGACGCCACCGGCCAAATCGAGGACCGCTGGAAGTTCCGCACCCCCAGCCTGCGCAACGTCGCCCTCACCGCGCCCTACATGCACGACGGCTCGCTGCCCACCTTGCGCGCAGTCGTGGATTTCTTCGACCGCGGCGGCGACCGCCCCGGCGCCGACGAACGCGTTCAGCCGTTGGGGCTCAAGCAATCCCAGAAGGAGGACTTGATCGCCTTTATGCGCAGCCTCACGGGCAGCAATGTCGATGCATTGGCGGCTGACGCCCGCTCCGCGCCGATCGGTGACCGACTTTAGAAATTGCGCCACTCCAGCTGCAGGCCGGCGGCCTCAAAGCGGTCGTCGATCAGCCGATCCCGGGCGGTCGGATCCTGGCGTATCGCAAGGTCGAAGAACGCCAGCGCCTTGTCCTGCTGGATTCGATGGGCAAGGCCGGCATCGACCAACTCGTAGTGGGTGTCGGGATCGAAGCCTTGGGCTGGCTCGCGTACGGTAGGCTGCTGACGCTCAGTCAATGAGTCGTCGCTTCCGAAGCCTTCTCCCATTGCAGGTTGAAAGTGGCGGGGAAAGCGCGTGGGCTTCAAGTGAGGCCACCAATAAGCGCCGGAGACGCCGAAGGTGGCATGGTTGGCGTTGTCGAGCAGGGCCCAGATGGCCGGGGCATCCGCTTTCTCAAAGGCTTGCCGCAGCACCGGGAAGGGGTTGTCCGGGTTCGGTGCCGCGCTGCCCGCAGCCTCAGCCATGCTTGCTGCCATGCCGATGATGAGGCTGTCCTGGGCGCCGCTAAGCAACAGCGTCGGCTTGTGGATTTCACCCAACCCGTAGGGGCCGTCTCGGCTCAGAACGACGGATTCCACGTCGGGGGGCGCCAACGCCTCTGCGGGCAGCATGGGGCGCAGGTCCGGGCTTGAAGGCGCGGCCACCACCATGCCGGCGGCGAAGCGGCCTTCAAGGGCCAGCGCGGCCAAGGTCGTGGCGCCGCCGAAGGAGCGGCCCATCAGGCCAATGCGTTCAAGATCGAGCGCACCGGCAAAAAAGCCTGCCTGGTTCAGGCGCCCAAGTTCATCAAGGGTTGCCCGCAAGTCCTCCACCCTTTGCAGCAGGGCCGCATCGAGCTGCCGAAGAGCCGCCGGGCTGGACCGGTCAGCGCCCAAGGGCGTGTAGCTTTGGCCGAAATTGTCCGGGGAGCCATAGACGCCGCGTTCATCCAGCAAATCGACCACTTCGGCCCAGCGCCGGGAATCCTCGCCGCTGCCGTCAGCAGCCGCCAATGCCGGGTCACGCCCGGTCATCGAGTAGGGCGAGTTGCCCGTGTGCTCCGGGGCAATGACCACATAGCCGTTGGCTGCAAGATGCTCGCAGACGGTTTCCATGTTGTAGCGGCTGCCGGCGTCGCCGTGGCTCATGACGACCACGGGAAAGGGAGCCGCCTGCACGGCGATGGGGGCGTTGACGTAGCTGTTGCGCGGACGGCTGAAGAGTTCATCGATCGCGGCGTCGATGGCCGCTTGGTCAACCCCTTGCGCCACCGTGTCCGGGGTCAGGTGAAAGAACGTGGTCTGAGTCATCATCAACTCATGCACGGCGCGGTCGCCAAAAACGTAGTCGCCGTGGACGGCGCGGCGCAACGACGGGGCAACAGCGCCGTGGCGCACGGGGTACCAAATTTCGGTGATGAGGATGCGCAGACCCGCGGCGATGCCGGCCGCCTCGTCAAACCCGCGGTTGGGATCATGGATGAACAAGGTGGCGTTGCCCACGGCGAAGGGGGTATCAGCCGAGGATGCCGACGGTGAAGGGGCGTCGCCCTGCTCCACCGGCGCACAGGCGAACACCGCCGCCATGACCCAAACGGCCCCAACCGTCCGGGCCAAGAAGCCGCACTGGCCTACGCTTTTCATATCGAAACCGCTTTTCATCTCAAGCCCACGCCACTCCCAATCCGTCCTGCGTCAAAGCTATCCGATTTGAGCGATCTCCCACAAGCGCTGCGGAGATCACCACTTCCGCCACACCGATTCAGTCTTCAACATGAAGCCTGTCGCTCACTGACCCGGACGGCTGCGTGGCGCCGAGATCGATCCATGACTGAGTCCAAACAAACCGCAGCACTGTGCTATGGTCAACGAAGCAGCATCCGTTGCAACAGGAGAGCATGCCATGAGCGAAGCCTCGCTACCCTTAAACACCCCCGCCGAAGGCCGACCCATGCGGCAGGCTCCACTTCGGCAGCGCCCATTGCCGCCCCCAGAGGACGAGGACGACCTGTATCCCGCCGAGGACGGCGAGCCCATGCCTGACGCCCACTATCAGAGCCGGGACTTCCGCTATTTGGTCCACGCCTGCGAACTCCGCTGCGCGGAGCACCCCAACGCCTATGTCGCAGGCAACCAGTTCGTGTACTACAAGGAGGGCGATCCCAAGGCGGTGGTGGCGCCGGATGTGTGGGTGGCGTTTGACGTGAGGGAGCGGCCTCCCGCCACCTACAAGACGTGGAGGCAGGGCAAGGCGCCGGACTTCGTCATGGAGGTGGCCTCGCCAGGCACTTGGCGGCAAGACCTGAACGTGAAGCCCGGCATATACGAGTCCATGGGCGTGCGGGAGTATTTCCTGTGCGACGTAGGCGGCGCCCACTTGCTCGAGGAACCCCTGCTCGGCTTCCGGCGTCGCCGAGGCGTCTTGGAGAAGGTGCCGACGCAGCTTATCGAAGGGTATCTGTCGCTTGAGAGCGAGGTGCTCGGCATGGTCTTCAAGGTGCGCGGCAAGGAAATTCGAGCCTACAACGCAGCCACCGGCGAGCGCTATCCCTCCGGCGCGGAAGCTGTGGCGCAGCGGGACAGCGCGAGGCGGGAACGCGACCAAGCGCTGGCCCGACTCGCCGAACTCGAGGCCCAACTCGACCAGCGAATTTAGACCCAATCCATCCGCGCCACCGTGCAATCCACCGCAAAAGATGCGCCAAGCGACTTGCGGCAAGCTGGCCAAAGCAGAGTTCATCGTCGGCCTGCCGTGCGCCATGGCCCGAGTGCCCCGCAAGGACAAGGACAGGAACTTGAAGGGACGGATCGCGGATCGCCACGGCGATGTGGGTTGCGGAACCCGCGCAATTGGCGCCCCGGGAAGGATTCGAACCTTCAACCTACCCCTTAGGAGGGGGTCGCGCTATCCAGTTGTGCCACCGGGGCCTGCGCTTGGGAGAGGGATTTTATCGTCAACCCTGGGGTTGATGAGTGCGCCGCAATGTTCCGCATTTGTTTGTGAACTGAAGCCGATGCCGTCAGGGGCGGCTGGCGCTCCGCCTCAGCTTGTGCAGCTGATAGCCGGGCGGCGGCTCGCTGACCGGGCGCTTAGGCTGTTCGCTCAGCAAATGCACGTTCGATTCGGGAAGCGGCGGCAATTCCTCCAGGTCGCCAAGATCGCCGTAGGGGTCGAAGCGCTCCCAATCCTCAAGCTCGTCATCGCCAGCTTCATCAGCAATTGCGGGATCGTACGCCAAATCCGAAGCAGCGGCGCCGGTCTGCGCATCCCCGCCGACGCCAACCAACAGCCAAGCGACCG
>JAPOTD010000049.1 GCA_026709365.1 Gammaproteobacteria bacterium | reverse complement strand
CAGCCAGCAGGTGTTGGTGCGGCCGCCGCCAAACCAACGCCATGCGCCCTTGGCATCCTGATCGAGAATCGTCCGTGGAAACTCAAGCCAAGGAATCTCCGCCGCCCGCTCCCGCCAAAAGCCTTCCGGGTCGGACAACGACTGGCCGTACAACACAGCATAGGTCATGGCCTTGCTTCCGTCACTGCGCGACCTGACGGTGGCGGCGAGCCTTCGGCTCGTTTCGCTTGCGCGAAACCCCGCGCTCGCGCAGGCCGGACTCCGATGTGTCTCTAAATTCGCGCATGCAGGCTTAGCCGGCCGACACGGCGCCGGCGGCGCGCAACGCGGCGACCTCATCGGTGGTGAAACCGCAATCGGCCAGCACCGCGGCGGTGTCCGCGCCGGGTGGGCGGGCGGCTCCGGCTATGGTTGGCTCGGTGCGGCTGAAGCGAGGCGCGGGCGCCGGTTGGGTGACGCCGTCGACCTGCACGAAGGTGCCGCGCGCTTGGTTGTGGGGATGGCCGGGCGCTTCAAGGATGGACAGCACCGGCGCAAAGCACACGTCGGTGCCCTCCATGATGGCGCACCACTCATCCCGGCTCTTCTGCTTGAAGACGGCCGCCAGCTCCGCCTTTCGGTCCGGCCAAAGGCTCGCGTCCATCTGCCGGGCGAAGCGTTCGGGATCGACCCCGGACTTCTCCACCAACAGGGCGTAGAACTGCGGTTCGATGGAACCGATGCAGATGTGGCCGCCGTCCTTGGTCTCGTAGGCGTCATAGAAGTGGGCGCCGGTGTCCAGCAGGTTGGTGCCGCGCCGGTCCTTGAAGGCTCCGCCCGCCGCCATGCTGAAGAACATGGCCATCAGCGAGGCCGCGCCATCGACCATGGCCGCATCCACCACCTGCCCCCGGCCGGACTTTTGCGCTTCGAGCAGCCCGCAGACCATGCCGAAGGCGAGATACATGCCGCCGCCGCCAAAGTCGCCCACCAGGTTGAGCGGCGGCACCGGCTTCTCCCCGGCGCGGCCAATGGCGTGCAGGGCGCCGGCCAAGCCGATGTAGTTGATGTCGTGGCCAGCCGCCTGCGCCATGGGGCCTGCCTGCCCCCAGCCGGTCATGCGGCCGTAGATGAGCTTTGGATTGCGGGCGAGGCAGTCGTCCGGCCCGAGCCCCAGCCGCTCCGTGACGCCGGGACGAAAGCCCTCAAACAAGCCGTCGGCGGACTCCACCAGCCGCAGCACCGTCTCCACGCCTTCGGTGCGCTTGAGGTCCACGCCGACGGAGCGGCGATTGCGCGCCAGGACATCCTTGGACGCCGCCGGGTTGGGACTGATCCGATCCACGCGGATCACCTCCGCGCCCATGTCCGAAAGCATCATGCCGCAAAAGGGCCCGGGGCCGATGCCAGCCAGTTCAATGATGCGGTAGCCCGCCAACGGTCCTGCCATGTCAAGTCCTCCAACCCAACCCTCGAAAGCCGAAGGCGCGAGGACGTCAGTTTAACGATGAAGCCAAAATCGCGAAACCGCGCACTTGCTGCGACTGTGACTTGGCAAAGGTCCATTCACCCAAGAGCTCGGCGAAACTCTTCTCGGAGGGCCACGACCATGCAGTCGTGCAGGTACGCAATGCCGAGATGTGGAGGCCAGCTTCCCCCCAACTTCAACAAAATGACGTGAAGTAAACAAAGTGTTGTTTTCATTGAGTTTAATTCCGAAAAAGGCGAGATTTGTAGTTTAAGCGACAATTAGACTCAGGCTCGGCACGACGACACGGAAGGAAACCTAAGCTGACTGGCCTTCGCCAGCGCCCCGTCAGGCCGCCGGCAGCCGCTCCCCGTCGAGCTGCAGGCGGGCGAAGCGGGCGTAGAGGTCGTTGCCCCGCACCAGCGCGTCGTGGCCACCTTCGGCGATGAGGGCGCCGTCCTCCAGCACCAGGATGCGGTCCGCTTGGCGCACCGTCGAAAGGCGATGGGCAATCACCAAGATGCTGCAGCGGCCCTTCAGCTCCTCGATGCTGAGGCGGATGGCGTGCTCGCTCTCCGCATCAAGGGCGCTGGTGGCCTCATCGAGCAATAGGATAGCGGGTTTGGTGAGAAGCGCCCGGGCGATGGCGAGGCGCTGCTTCTGCCCGCCGGACAGGCCCACGCCGCCTTCGCCCACCACGGCATCCAAGCCTTCAGGAAGCTGCGCGATGAAGGCTGCGGCATGGGCCAAGCGCAGCGCTTCGTCGATTTCGGCGGCGGTCGCGTCGGGCTTGCCGTAGAGGACGTTGGAGCGTAAGGAACCCGCGAACAGCGCCGGATCCTGGGGCACGAAGCCGATGCGCTCACGCAGGTCCGCGCGGCGCAGTTGGCGCAAGTCCCGCCCGTTGAGGAGGATGCGCCCTTGGTTCGGGTCATAGAAGCGCTGCAGCAGGTCGAACAAGGTGCTCTTGCCCGCCCCCGAGGGGCCCACCAAGGCAACCATTTCCCCTGGCTGCACGGCAAAGCCGATGCCGTTGAGCACCTGGAGATCGGGCCGGGCGGGATAGGCAAAGCCCACGCCCTGCACGGTCAGCGTCAGCCCTCCGCCAACGGGCAGCGCCGTGGGCTGCGGGGGCTCCGGCAGGCCATCGGTGGCGTTGAGCAGTTCCACGAGGCGTTCGGTGGCGCCCGCCGCCCGCTGCAGGTCGCTGAACACTTCGCTGATGGCCGCCACCGCGCCGGCGACGATGAAGGCATAGAAAATGAAAGCCGCCAAGTCGCCCGGCGTGGCGCGCCCCGACACCACGTCCTGGCCGCCCACCCAGAGCATGATGGCGATGGCGGCCATCACCAGCAGCATGACCGAGGCGATCAGCACGGCGCGCTGGCGAATGCGGCTGACGGCGACGCCGAACGCCTGCCCAACCCGTTCGGAAAACTCGGCTTCGTCCCGGGCTTCGTGGTTGAACGACTGCACGATCTTGACTTGGCGCAAGGACTCGCCCGCATGAGTGCCCACATCGGCCAGCCGATCCTGGCTGCTGCGCGACAGGCGGCGCACCCGGCGACCGATCAGCAGAATGGGCGCAATCACGAAGGGAGCCGAGACCACCACGACCAACGAAAGCTTGGGGTTGGCCAGCACCAGCAGCACGATGCCGCCGAAAAACATCAGCACGTTGCGCAGCGCGATGGAGACCGAGGAGCCGATCACCGTCTGCAGCAGGGTGGTGTCAGTGGTGATGCGGCTTTGAATCTCCGTCGGCAGGTTTTCCTCAAAGAACGCTGGATGCAGGCGGATAAGATGGCTGAAGACCGCCAAGCGGATGTCGGCGCTGACCCGCTCACCGATCCAGGAGACGAAGTAAAAGCGCACGAAGGTGCCGATGGTGAGGCCCGCCACAAGCACGGCGAAGATCAGGATGCTGCGCTCCAGCAAGGCATCGGATTGGCCGGAGAGGCCCTGGTCGATCACCAAGCGCAGACCTTGGCCGATGGATAGCGTGATGGTGGCCGTCACGACCAAGGCCAGCACCGCGAGCATCACCTGCCTAAGGTAGGGCCGCAGGAACTTCAGCGCCGGCAGCAGTTTGGTCAATTCCCGCGACGCCTGCCGATCATAGCCATCATCCATGGGCGTCATTATCACCCAAACCTTGTCGCTCAAACCTGTTAATCTCGCCCGCCCTTGAAAACCCATTGGCTATTTTGCGCAACTAGGAAGGCAGGAGGCGAAATCCCATGAGCTTGGAATGCGTTACGGTGGAATCAGGCGATGCACCCATCGGCAGCGTCATCTGGATGCACGGCCTAGGGGCCGACGCCCACGACTTCGAGCCGATCATCCCCATGCTGAACCTAAACGCCCCACTGCGCTTCGTGTTCCCGAACGCGCCGGTGCGCCCGGTGACCCTCAACGGCGGTGCCGAAATGCGCGCTTGGTACGACATCGACCCCGGCGCCCCTTTGGCCGGGCAGGCCGACATCAAAGCTTCCACCGCTCAAGTCACCGAAATACTGAAGGGTGAAACCGCCACCGGCATCCCAGCCAGCCAGATCACGTTGGCCGGCTTCAGCCAAGGCGGCGTGATCGCCTTGGAGCTGGGCCTGGCTTATGAACAACGCTTGGCCGGCATCATGGCGCTGTCCACCTACGTCCATGACCACGAGCGCCTGGCCGACCGCATCGGCCTCGCCAACATCGACACGCCCATCTTCATGGCCCACGGCTTGATGGACCCCATGATTCCCCTCACCCGGGCAGTGACCTGTCGGGAAGCCCTGCTCCGCCTCAACTACCGGATCGAGTGGCGCCAGTACGGCATGGGCCACCAAGTCTGCCCGGAGGAAATCACCCACATCAGCGACTGGCTGAACCGGGTTTACGGCTGACGGTTCTGAACCGCAACACCGCCTACGCGCCCGCAACGCGCTTCTTGAAGCGCGTGCCCTCCCGGAGGGCGCTGCACGGTTCTTCTGGGCGCGACCCGCGTCGTTTGGTCGGCGTTCCTGGCCGGTTGTGACATCGCCTACGCACTCTCACAGTGAAGCGCTGAGTGAGCGGGACTTGATCGGAGGCTCCCTAAAACTCGGCAAGCTCGCGCCAAGACAGCCGACCGGCGAGCCGCTGAACCGGCGGGCCGATGGCTGGGGAGCGGCGTTGGGAGCCGCCGGCCACAACCAACTGCCCCCCGCCGAACCTCGGCAGCAGCTGAGGCGCAGCTAACGGACCGTTGAAGTCGCCCCCATCAAAGACCATGCCGGGAGCGCGGTCTGCCGCATCCACGGAAAGCAGGTCACTTGCATTCAGAAGGCCGTCGCCATTCAGGTCGAGAACCGGGTGCCGGGGGCTGCCGCCGGTGACCCAGTTGATCGGCACGACGGCGCCCACTGTGCCGCCAGCCGTCGGCTCTGGCATCAGCGTGGTCACCAACAGAAGGTCACCCCAGGCCGTCAAGCGGGGGTGGAAGCGCTCGCCGGGATGTCGGGCAGCACCGGTTTCGCTGCCGGCACGGGGGACGTTGAGGTCGATGCGCCAACCGCGCGCACCCGATCGGGAAGCGCCGGAGGGCCGGTAGTGTACCGGGCGATCGACAACGACGCGATGCAGGCGCGCCGATCCGTTGCCCGTGGTGCGGATGTTGCGCATTCTCTGCGCGACCAGCGACTCCGGGTTCGCCACGCCATCCGCCACTCCCACCCCATCCCAGATGCCGTACAGGGACTGAACGGCCGCATCGCCCGGTTGGCCGGGACTCAAGGGAACCCCGGTGGCGAACACGACCATGAAGCCGGGCTGGCTGGGGTGCTTGAGGACCAAGGGGCGAGCGGCGATGGGTTGCGGAACGCCCCGCCCGCCGCCATGCCGCGCTTGAAACAGGCGCGTTGCGCTCCAGTTCGCCGGCTCCGAGCTGGACAAGTCGAACCGATGCAGGTTGCCGTCAAGGTCCCCCGCATAGGCCCGGTCCACGGTGCCGTTCAGATCCAAGTCCAGCAAAGCCGGCTCGCCCAGCCCGGAAGCGGCGCCAGCCGGCAGCTTGACGAAGTCGTCCGCCACCCAGCCGTCAAGCCCTTCATCGACAAATAGGACGAACAGGACGGCGCGCCCCGCCGTGCTGCCCTCGCCGTTGCCGAAAATCGCCACCCACTTCCGACCACCCTGCGCGTCGCGCACATTGCTCATGGCCAGACGCCCCTGACTGGTGGCGAAGCCCATATCCTTGACCGGCGCGCCGTCTTCGTCCAAGTCGGCGGCCGTCCGGCCGGCCGCATCGATCGGCGGGACATCGTCGGCATCGGTGAACTCCCAAAGCGGCATGCCCGCCGCGGCTTCGGCCGTTTCGGCGCTGGTTTCAGGATCCGTGACGTCGAGCGCGAAGTAGCCCTTGCCGCGTTCGCCGAGCCCGCCAATCAGCAACGTCCGCCAAGCCTTGCGCCCGGTTGGGGATGCGAACCTCACAAACGCATCCTCCACAGTGGGCGTGGGGATTCGCAAGGAGGGATGGCGTTGCGGGCCCGAGGCCCGACCATCGAGCCCGATGACCGGTCGCTGATCGCCGTCGATCAACTGATTCGGCACATAGGCAAATGCCTCATCGCCGTTGCCCGCGTCAAAGGCGTGCAGCAGCCCATTGTTGGAGCTGACGTAAACCATTCCCGGGCGGCGCGCCCAATCCGCCGCAAACTCGGAATAGGCTTCGCGGGGAGCGACCGGATAGGGTGCGTGATCACGCCGCACGGCTTGGGGTGCGCCCACAGCCACCGGCTCCGAGCCGACGATCGGCCCCAGCCGCCGGGTGTTGCCCTCGCCGCGCAGCCAATTCACATCGTCTTCATTCAAGAGGGCTCTTTGGCTCGCGTTGAGGCGACTGTGTTCGAACGGCAGTCCGGCCCAAGCGACTCGATCCAAGGTGAAGATGAGCCGCTCTTCAGGCGAAGCGCGCTCAAGCCGTTGCGCAGCACGCCAAAGCACATGGAATCCAACCCCATCGAAGCGAACGGCGTGGAGATCCCCGCTCGCCCCATTGAGGTCATGGAAAGCTCGATATTCAACGCCGCCGCCGGACCCGGGGGAATCGAAGACCAAGGCGGCCAGCACGTCGGAAGCGCCCGCCTCGGCCAGAACGGCGGCAATGGTGAGGCCGAATCCAACAAGCAGGCCAATCAAAGCGCTCACGGACCTTTTCCTGGCGGCAAACGCACCGCGAAGGTGCTTTGCAGCTGCGCCCGGGCATGGCGCGTGGCGCCAAAGCCGCGGGCGGTGATTCGAAAAATGGCCGTCCGCGGCACAGCGGCGACGGTGGACTGCTCAAGCAGGTGCGGATGGTCCGGCCCGGTCAGGGTGGTCAGCCATTCGATCAGATAGCGCGGCGCGGCGATCGCGCCAGTGACCGGTCCGGCTTGGCGGCTGCCGGCCCCGCCCTCCGCCCAAACTGCCTCAGCCTGCCATACTGGAGCTTCACCGAAGTCCGCCGGGCGCCAGAGGCCATCAATGCCCGCCGGAGTGTAGCGGGCCGCCTCCGGCCTTGAGGCCAGCAAAAGCCGCTCGCCCTCCCGCAGTGCCCGCTCCGCCGCTTGCGAGGCTATCAGGTTGTCATGGGCGTTGCGGGCCACGCGCGTCTGCAACTGAGTGGTCTGCACCGCCGCCAGGCCAACGATGGTCAGCAGCATCAGCATGACCAAGCTGATGAACAGGGCGATGCCATGCTGCCCGCTACCACGCATTTCTCAAACTCAAGACCTGCGCAATGCGTTGGGTGGCATCCCCGCTGGCAGCGGTCACCGCCACGGCAACGGACCGAACCACCTGATCGTCAGCCACGGCGCTGAGCGGCAGATAGCGGTTGGGGCCATCAAAGCCGTCGTGATGGTCGTCATCAACGCCCACCCTAACCTGCAGGTCAACGATGCCCGCCACCAACTCCTCGGGCCGCGAAACGCCGGAGCGCCGCCAAAGACCCGCCTCCCGGCGACCTGCGCCATAGCCAACGAAGTAGATCTCGGTCACGACCTGAGCGACCTGCGCACCCTCAGCATGGGCAGCGCCGCCGTATCGCCGGCCGGACTCCGAAAGGGAGCGGCCGCCGTCATTGTCGTACGGCCCGCTGCCCGAGGCGCGCCTCAGAACGGATTGGCCGGGACCCGCGGCGGCGACGCCGGTGATGCGGAACATCGCCGCCTGCCCACAATCGCTGACCAGCGCCACGTCGCCCGCTCGAAAACGGCCATGCGCCGAATCCCGGACAACTGGGTCGCCGTGCGGCGCCAATCCGGCCGCCAAAGCGGAGGCCGGCTGCCGCAGGCGGCGAAACACAATGATGTCCGCCCCCGGCGCCAAGCGCCCAAGGTGGATGCCCGTGCCCGGGTCCAAGGCGTTGACCGTGCCGCCATCGGCCTGCCGGGGCAGGGGCGCCAAGCTGGGCGCCCAGTCATCAAGGGCCGTGGAGGTGCCGTCGCCCTGATAGTCAAACCCCTGCACCGGGCGGGAGAGGTTGAATTCAAACAGATCGTCCCAGCCGCCATTCAGAGTGCTCATCAAGTGGACGGCACGGCCATTGCAGCCGAGATGGCCTGCCGCAGCCGCAGACCGCTGCAGAAAGGCCATGGCGTAACGCCCGCTGTCCTGCGCATCCGCCTGCGCCATGAGGCTCGACGCAGAAGCCCGCCCTCCCGCGTACTGTTGCGCCAGACCCAAAACCACCAACAAGCCCAAGGCCAAGCCCAGAAGCAACTCGACCAACGACAGGCCTCGGCTCGGGGGGTGAGAGCCTTCAGCTGGGGAGCGCGAGGGGGCACCCCTCGCATGAGAGGAGCCTTCAGCCGGGGAGCGCGAGGGGCTTGTCCCTCGCATGAAAGCAGCTTCAGCCGGGGTGCGCGAGAGACTTGCCCCTCGCCTAAGGGCAGACTCAGCCGGCATGCACGGGTGGGAACGCCTTGTGCAAACCAACGGACGGCGGTCGGACATCGCGCGTCAGACCCCGCCATCAACCGTCAACGTTCGGCCCTCGCCCTGGTCCCGCCATCGAATGGTGACGCGCACCGAAGCAGCTGAGACGTCGGCGGCAACGGCTCCAGTGGCATGGAGCGGCCCGCGGCAACCTGGATCTGTCGTGGATGCGCCCAAGGCGCAACGCCACCGCGCCAGATCAAACGCCGCCATTTCCGCCGCTGCGCAAGGGCTGGCGTGGCAATCCGGTGCCCCGACGGCATCCCCGCTCAGCGCATAGCCTCCCGCTTGCAGGCCAGCGGGGTTGGCGCGCATGCGCTCAAAAATGTCCTCCGCCAACCTGACCGCTTCGGCATGGGCCACCGCTGAACGTCGATGCTGGGCATTCAAGGTGGTCAGGCCGGCAGCGCCCAACACCCCGACGCTGGCGACCAGCAGAGCCACCAACAGCTCAAGCATCGAAAAGCCCCTCTGGCAGGACTGAAGACGTTTCGCCTCAGTAGTCCCAGCCATCTTCGTCCGCAACCAGATCGCCGTCATCGTTGCGGTCCCATCCGCGGTTGCCCGCTTCGTCCAAGGTGATGAAGCCGTCACCAACCATCCGGCCGCCCGCTTCGGGATAAGCGGCCAGCGCAAAGCCCTCCGCCTTGGCGGTGACGTGGATCCGATAGCGGCGTTCAGCAACCGAGCGGGGGGCGCAGACTTCCGTGGCGATGGGGCCATTGTCCCCGTCCCCCACCCCGTCGGCATCGGTGTCGGCGGTGCCTTGGTAGGTGAAGCGAACGCCTGCCCAACGCTCCAGGGCGAGCGCACAAGCCACCAAATCCCCTTGGGCTTCGCTGCGGTAGGCCCGGTGGGAGTATGCGTTCAGTGCCGGCAGGCCCAATCCCGCCAGTACGGCCAGAATCACCACGGCCACCAGAACTTCGATGAGCGTCAGACCGTTGCATCGAAACATCAGACGCATCTCCTGAACCGAGGCGCCCTACCCTAGGCGAAGATTCAACCCAGTTCAGCCCGTTTCCGACGAACGGCGCCAACGGGGCGACGAACGGGCGCATCGCCTTGCGGCGATGCGTTCGAGTTGCTTCGCAACTCGGCGCTGGAGACACGAGGATCGTTCGTCGGCAGGTCTGGCGACGGTGCGTTTGGGGTGCTTCGCAACTGCGCGAGCAAGCTCGCGTTCGAGTTGCTTCGCAACTCGGCGCAGGTGGCCGTGCCGGCGGCGCTGGCCAAGGTCTCCGGTTTTATGCAGCCCGCGCCTGGTCAGGCGCCGCGCTGTCCAGCCGCTCGATCACTTCGCCGAGGGCGAGGAAGCGCGGGCGTCGCGGATCATGCACGCAATCCAGAGCGCGGCGCCGCAGGTCAGCGCGGCATCGGCTAGGTTGAAGGCGGGGAAGTACCATGAGCCGTAGTGGAACAGGACGAAGTCCACAACGTAGCCGCTGGTCAGGCGGTCGATCATGTTGCCCAGTGCGCCGCCCAGGATCAGGCCGTAGGCTAGGCCTTGAATCCAGTCGCCCGCTCTCAACCGCCGCAGTTCATAGACAATGAACACCGAGAAGCCGGCCGCCAGAGCGACAAAGAACCAACGCTGCCAACCGCCAAGCCCGGACATGATCGAAAACGCGGCGCCGTCGTTGTGCCAAAGCACCCAACTGAAGAAGCGCAGCACGGAAACCCGCTCGCCCAGGGCGAGTTCGGCGCTCGCCAGCCACTTGGCGGCTTGGTCCAGCACCATCACCAAACCGGCGAGGGCCATCCACTTGAGGCCCTTCAGGCCTTGCCCATGCAAAGCGGACGCGCCAGGCATCAGCGGCTGGCCGAGCGATCGTACCGAAACCAGGCACGAGCGGCTTCAATGTCGTAACCGATTTGCGCCTTGAGCGCCTCAATGGATTCAAAAGCCCGCTCGTCGCGGATCTTGTGCTTGAAGGTCACGGTCAGCAGCCGTCCGTAGATGTCCTCATCGAAGTCGAAGACATGGACCTCCAGCAACGGCTCCTTGCCGTCCACGGTGGGGCGAATGCCGATGTTGGCGATGCCTTGACGGGGGCGGTCGAGCCCCGCATCCACGGTGACGGCGAAGACCCCCTCCAAGGCGGCACGGTACCGATGGAGGGGGATGTTGGCCGTCGGCACGCCCAACTGGCGTCCGAGCTGGCGTCCGTAAACCACCCGGCCCATGATGAAGTAGGACTGGCCGAGCAGTTTTTCCGCCAAGCGAAAATCGCCCTCCGACAGTGCTTGGCGCACCCGGCTGCTGGAGACCCGGTCATGCCCCAAGGTGAGGGTGCCGAGGTGGCTGACTTCGTAGCCGAACCTGTCGCCCGCCTCCTTGAGCATGGCGTAATCGCCGGTTCGACCCTTGCCGAAGCGGAAATCGTCGCCCACCACGACATAGGTGGCACCCAGCAGGCCATGCAGGAAGTCCTCCACCACCCACTCGGCGGACGTGCTGCTGGTACGGGCATTGAACGGCAGGCACAGCACCCGGTCGAGTCCAGTGCGCTCGAGCAGGGTGATCTTCTCCCGAAAACGGGTCAGGCGGGCGGGCACTGCCGCCCTGAAGAACTCCCTGGGCGTCGGCTCGAAGGTCACCAAGGTGCTGGCCACGCCCAGTTCCCGGGCCTTGGCGCAGACGTGGGAGAGCAGCATCCGGTGGGCTTGGTGCACGCCATCGAAGCTGCCGATCGTGACGACGCCGCCTTGGTGGCGAGGCTTGAGGTTGTGCAGCCCGACGACGACTTCCATGGCGCAATGATAGCGGAATCAAACGTTGGGGGGCCGAACCGAACACCCCCAGTCAAATGCGATGCTGCAACTGTGCCAAGCGCAACCCGCTGACCCACAGGGCGGCGGCGTAGGTAAGCCCGCCCACGGCCACCATGACCGCCAGCCACGGGATGCGATGCGCAGGCGATGCGGCGAACCAAAACTCGGCGCTCGGCGACAACGCCGCCAAGACCGCGCCCATCAGCGCGCTGGCCCCAAGCGCCCGGACGGCGGTGCGGGCCAAAGCCGGCGTCGCATGGTAGTAGCCTGCGGCATGAACCCCCCGCCATAGCAGCCAGAAATGCACCCATCCGGCGACGGCAGTGGCCAAGGCCAGCCCCACATGGCCGAACCACCAGAAGAGCGCGAGGTTGAGCGCCACGTTGACGCCGATGGCGGTCAGCGCGAACTTCAGGGGGGTGCGGGTGTCCTTGTCCGCGAAGAAGGCAGGGGCGAGTATCTTGACCAGCACCAGCGGCAGCGCGCCGCAGGCGAAGGCGCGCAGGGCCAGCGAGGCCATGGCGGCGTCCACGCCGGTCATCTCGCCGTGCAGGAAGATGGTGGCGATCAGCGGCTCCGCCAACAACGCCAAGGCGATGGATGCCGGCAGGCCCAGCAGAATGCCCATGCGCAGCCCCCAGTCCAACGTTCGGCTGAACGCGGCACGCCGGTCCTGGCCCGCCAGCTTTGACAGGCTCGGCAACAGCACGGTGCCCAAGGCCACGGCCACCAAGCCAATGGGCAGCTCCAGCAGGCGGTCCGCATAGTACAGCCAAGCGATGCTGCCGGTGAGCAGCATGGACGCCAGGATGGTGTCAATCAGGGCGTTCAACTGTCCGGCCGACGACGCCAGCAGGGCGGGAACCAACAATCGGCCCACCTCTCGGGCCCCCTCATGCCGAACGCTCAGCCGGGGCGCCGCAGCGACGCCGAGACGAGCGACGTTCGGCGCCAGGAAGGCGAATTGAACGACGCCTGCCGCCAACACCCCCCAAGCGAGCGCCGGGGCCACGCCAGCGCCGGTTTGGGCGGCAAAGGCCATGGCCAGCATGAGGCACAGGTTCAGCAGCACCGGGGTGAAGGCCGCTGCCGCGTAGCGTCCGTGGGCGTTGAGGATGGCAGCGGCGAAGGCCGTCAGGGAAATGAACCCCAAGTAGGGGAAGGTCACGCGCACCAATTCAGCCGCAAGGTCAAACTGAGCGGGCTCGCGCCAAAAGCCGGGCGCAAAGACCAGCGTCAAGCCTTCGGCAAACAGGACGCCAAGGATGACAGCGAGCAGGAGCGCCAATCCAAGGTTGCCGCCGATGACGGCGACGAAGCCCTTGAGTTCGTCCAGCCCAAGGGCCCGGTAGCGCGCCAGAACCGGCACGAAGGCTTGGCTGAAAGCCCCTTCCGCGAACAAGCGACGGAAAAAGTTGGGGATGCGCAATGCGACCAAAAAGGCGTCAGCAGCGCCGCCAGCCCCAAGGAAGTGCGACAGCAGCAGGTCGCGGGCAAAGCCGGAGATGCGTGACAGCAGCGTCATGCCGCCCACCACAGCGCCTTGGGCGGTGACGCTGGCCGTTTCGGGCGCCGCTCGGGCGTTGCTATTGGTTGACATGGCCCATTCTCATCGGCATATTACCGCGCCTTCCCAAAGCCCTGCCCTCAAGGAGCGTCCATTGGCCAACAGTCCGCAGTCCCGGAAGCGTGCCCGCCAAGCGGAAACCCGCCGCCAACGCAACGCCAGCCAACGGTCGATGGTGCGCACCACCATCAAGAAGGTGCGGGGCGCCATCGCCGAAGGCGATGCCAAGGCCGCCGCCGAGGCGCTCGACGCGGCAGTGCCGGTGATCGATCGCATGGCCAACCGCGGCATCATGCACCCCAACCAAGCCGCCCGCCACAAGTCCCGGCTGAGCGCCGGCATCAGGCGCATCACGGCGGATCAGGGTTCGGGCTGACTCGCCACGTCGGTCAAATCAACACCAGATTGTCCCGGTGCATCAGTTCCGGCTCCAGGACGTAGCCCAACCGTGACCGGATGTCGGCGCTGGCGGCGCCGCAAATGCTAACCGCCTCGGCGCTGGAGTAGTTCACCAATCCTTGGGCGATGAGCTCGCCTGCGGCGTTGACGCAACGAACCAAGGCGCCCCGGCTGAACTCGCCACGAACCGCCGCCACCCCCACCGGCAAGAGGCTTACGCCCCGCTCACGCAGCGCCTTGGCGGCGCCGGCGTCAAGCACCAACTCCCCCTTGGGCCGCTGCTGCCCAGCGATCCAGCGCTTGCGGGCCACCAGCGGCTCGACGCCCGCGGCCAGCAGGGTGCCCACGGACTGACCGCCAAAAGCGTCGGCCAGCGCGCCCCGGCGACGGCCATCAATGATCAGGGTGTGGGCGCCGGAACGCGCCGCGATGCGGGCGGCGTCGATCTTGGTCACCATGCCCCCGCGGCCGAATTCACCGCCCGAACCCGCCCCCGCATCCAAGCTCGGATCGTCCGCCCGGGCATAGGCGATGCGCGCCGCTTGCGGATGGGCGCGCGGATCGGCGCCATGGACGCCATCCACATCGGTGAGCACGATCAAGGCATCCGCCGCCAACAGGCTGGCCACCAATGCCGCCAAGGTGTCGTTGTCGCCGAAACGGATCTCATCGGTGGCGACGGTGTCATTTTCGTTGACCACCGGCACAACGCCCAAGTCGAGCAGGCGATTCAAGGTGGTTCGCGCATTGAGGTAGCGGCGGCGGTCGGCTAGGTCCTCATGGGTCAGGAGCACGAGGGCGGTGTGTCGGCCATGTTCCGCAAAGGCGCTTTCGTAGGCGCCCACCAAGCCCATCTGCCCCACGGCGGCGGCGGCCTGCAGGTTGGGCAGGTCGGACGGCGGGCGGCGCCAACCCAATCGGGCCACGCCTTCCGCAACGGCGCCGGAGGAGACCAAAAGCACTCGCCGCCCCCGGTTCAGCTCGGCGACGATTTCGCCGCACCAGTGACGGATGCTCCCGTGCGCGGTGCCGGCATCGGGATCCGTCAGCAGGGAACTGCCGATCTTGACCACCGCAAGGCCCGCGGAGGCAATCTTTTGCCGTGCCGAGCGCTCGGCAGCTAGCCGCGCCGCCCGTTCGGCCACCGCCGGGGTTTCGCGCGAACTCGGCATGCTCAGGCCTTGACCACCCATTCGGGCGAATCGTCCTGAGACGCTTCAGGAGACTGGCAACGGCGCTCGGCCAAAGCGCTGGCGGTCGCGTCCTGGAGAATTCGTTGCGCCAAGGCGCCCTCCTGGGCACGGGCTGCGGCATCGTCGGCAACCAAGGCGTTCCATTCGGACAGCGCCGCCATGACCGCCCCGGTCAGGGGCGCAAGGCCGGCGCCAGTGAGAGCGGAGACGGCCAGCAAACGCCGTCCGGCGAAGGCGGCATCCATCGCGCTCAGCAAATCATCGAGCCGCCCGGCATCGAGCAGGTCAATCTTGGTCAGCACCAGCCAGATGGGCCGCTCCGCCAAGGCGCGGCTGTAGGCGGCAACCTCCGCTTCAATGGCGCTGGCGTTGGCTACCGGGTCGGAGCCGTCGGCTGGGGCGGCGTCAATGAGATGGAGCAGAATCCGGGTACGGGAAAGATGGCGCAGAAACTGGATGCCCAGCCCCGCCCCTTGGGCGGCGCCGGCAATCAGGCCAGGCACGTCAGCCATGACGAAGCTTGCGTCCGTCGCCACCCGCACCACCCCCAAGCCGGGTTTGAGCGTGGTGAAGGGGTAGTCCGCAATCTTGGGCTGCGCGGCGGTGGTCCGCGCCAACAGCGTCGATTTGCCGGCGTTGGGCAGGCCGACCAAGCCCACGTCGGCCAGCAGGCGGAGCTGCAGGACCAATTCACGCTCCTCGCCCGCCTCGCCTGGAGTGGTCCGGCGCGGAGCGCGATTCACGCTTGACTTGAAGCGGGCGTTGCCAAGGCCGCAGCGGCCGCCCTTGGCGACCCGGAGACGCTGGCCGGGCACGCTCAGGTCGCCGAGCACTTCACCAAAGGAGGCGTCCGTGACGGTGGTGCCCAAGGGAACCTTGATGAGGCGATCCTCGCCACCGGCCCCGGTTCGGTTGCGGCCGCTGCCCGGCTCGCCGTTGCCTGCTTGGTAGCGGGGCTGGAAACGGAAGTCGATCAGGGTGTTGAGCGTTGCGTCGGCAACCAGCACCACGTCACCGCCGGCACCGCCATCGCCGCCGTCCGGGCCACCGCGCGGAATGTACTTCTCGCGGCGAAAGCTTAAGGCGCCGCCGCCGCCCTTGCCGGCACGGACGTAAACCGTCGCTTGGTCGATGAACTGCATGAATGCGCCATTAGGCCGAACCCGGCACAACGGTGACGTACTTGCGCTTCTGCTGGCCCTTCTCGAAGAACCTCACCTGTCCGTCGGCGGTGGCGAACAACGTGTAGTCGCGGCCGCAGCCCACGTTGTCGCCCGCCCGAAAGCGGCTGCCCCGTTGGCGCACGATGATGTTGCCGGCGCGCACCAGCTGCCCGCCGAAACGCTTCACCCCCAAGCGCTTCGATTCCGAATCCCGGCCGTTGCGGGTGCTGCCCCCTGCCTTCTTGTGCGCCATGACTTGCCTCCTGTCCTTACTTGTCCTGTCCGCCGAATGTCCCGTACGCTGCCGCCCGATCAAGCCGCCGAGGCCGCTTTGATGCCCGTGACCCGGACCTCGGTGTAGGCTTGGCGATGGCCTTGCCGACGCATGTAGCCCTTGCGCCGCTTGAACTTGATGACGCGGATCTTCCTGCCGCGGCCTTGGGCGACCACCTCAGCGGTAACCCGGCTCCCGTCCACCAGCGGCTGGCCTACCTGCACGCCATCCTCGCCGCCAACCATCAGCACCCGGTCGAAAACCACCTCATCGCCGAGTTCCGCATCAAGGCGCTCAAGCCGAAGCCGTTCGCCCTCCGTGACCCGATGCTGCTTGCCGCCGCTCATGATTACCGCAAACATTCTTTCCCACTCCGTTCGTGTCGGCGCTTGTGTAGAATAGGGAATTGACGCCGACCCGCTGCTGCGCTTTGGGAGGCAGCGGAGGCGGCAAGCCAATGACCCGGCGATGAACGCCCTTTTCTTCGTTGCCAGCGGCGGGCCGCGTCACGGCAAGCCATTGGCCGGAAAGGCCAAGTATTCTAGAGGCGAAGACATGGAATTACAACGAGACGGGGAGACGCGGCGGCAATGGCGCTAAGTCTCGCCTCAACCGCGGTGCCGCTGAGCGAACGCCCCCCGCCGCAACCTTCGGGCGCCGACGCCTTGGCGCCTGTCCTGGCCTTGATCAAGGACGACTTCGCGGCGGTCAACTGCCTGATTGCCAACCAGTTGACCTCCAAAGCCGCGCTGGTCAAGGAAATAGGCCGCTACCTCATCGAGTCGGGCGGCAAGCGGCTGCGGCCGGCACTGGTGCTGCTCGCCGCGCGCTGCTGCGAGTACGATGGCAAGCGCCACATCGCCTTGGCCACCATCATCGAGTACCTGCACACAGCGACTCTGCTGCATGACGACGTGGTTGACCGCTCCAAACTGCGCCGGGGACGGCCAACGGCCAATTCGCTGTGGGGCAACGCGCCCTCGGTGCTGGTGGGCGACTTCCTCTACTCGCGCGCCTTTCAACTCATGGTGGAGCTGGACAACAAGTCCGTGCTGTCGATTCTAGCTGATGCGACCAACCTGATCGCCCAAGGCGAGGTCATGCAGTTTTCCGATGTCGGCAACCTCAGCATCACTGAAGAGCGCTACATGGACGTCATTCGCTGCAAGTCGGCCCTGCTCTTTCAGGCAGCTGCGCAAAGCGGCGCCGTGCTGGGCGCAGGCAACCCGGAGCAGGTGGCGGCGCTGCGTAAGTTCGGCTTGGAGTTCGGCATGGCCTACCAACTCGTGGACGACTGGCTCGACTACGCCGGCGACGCCAAGTCCATGGGCAAGAACGCCGGCGACGACCTCGCCGAGGGCAAGCTCACGCTGCCGCTCATCTTCACGCTCGCCAACGGCGCCAGCGCCCAAGTCGATTTGGTGCGCGAGAGCCTGATCACCCGCTCCGCCGCCCGGCTCGGCGATGTGCTCGGCGTGGTCAAGGACTGCGGCGCGCTCGACTACACCCGCGCCGCCGCCTTGCGGCACAGCCAGCGGGCGATGCGATGCCTGGACGCACTGCCGAACAACGAGTACCGCAAGGCGCTTGGCGCATTCACCAAGTTCGCCCAATCGCGGATGGCATAGAGCCTTCAGCTAGGGGAGCGCGAATGGACGCTGCTCCAAGGTGTTGAGGAGCCACTGCCTTAGAGCGCGACGGTCAATGAGGTGCCGGTCATATAGCCTTGGGGCCGGGCGAGCAAGCGGCCAAGCAGGGCAGTGAGGCTCGGCGATGGCTTCCTTCCCGCGAGGGTTGCCCCCTCGCGCTCCCCAGCCGAAGCTCCCTCCATGCGAAGGGCAGGCCCCTCGCACTCCCTAGCTGAAGCTCCCTCCATGCGAGGGGCAGGCCCCTCGCGCTCCCTAGCTGAAGCTCCCTCCATGCGAGGGGCAGGCCCCTCGCGCTCCCCAGCTGAAGGCTCTTCCGGCTGACCGACAACGGTCACTGCGTTGGCGAGCAGCGGCGGTTGCATCGGCCCGCCCTCCGAGGCCGCCACCAGGGTCATCTGCCGCAGTGCGCCGTTGCGGATGTCGGC
>JAPOTD010000015.1 GCA_026709365.1 Gammaproteobacteria bacterium | reverse complement strand
CCTTTGGCCTCGTCCAAGGCCCTGCGCAGCCGGCGAACGTGCAGCGCGACCTTGGCCCGGCCGGGCAGCAGCGCGGCAACGCCAACCGCCGCGCCGGCCATGAAGGCGATCAGCAGCCACCAGTACAGGCTCCACTCGGGGCTGCGCCAAGCGAGGAAGCGGATTGACACCTCTTCCTGGTTGACGGCGATCACCGCGAACAGAAACGAGGCGATGGCGGCAAGCAGAGCCAAGGGGCGCCAGAAAAGGCGCCAGACCCGCTTTGTCCTTGAGGGCTTGTCCCTAACCGCTTGCAGTCGCCAACTCCCTTTGGTAGGTGGCATCCACCCGCTCCCGCAAGTCCTTGCCCGGCTTGAAGTGCGGCACGTACTTGCCCGCCAAGGCGACTGCTTCGCCGGTCTTGGGATTGCGCCCGATTCGCGCTGCCCGGTAGTGCAGCGAGAAGCTGCCGAACCCGCGAATCTCAACCCGCGACCCGTCGGCCAGCGCCATCGACAGGTGCTCGATCATCATCTTCACCGCTTGCTCCACGTCCCGCAGGGGAAGCCGGTCGTGCTTGGCGGCGATTCGCTCGATAAGTTCGGAGCGATTCATGACTCGGCGTCCCGCCCGCTGTCGTCGCGTTGGGCGTCCCCCTCCATTTGCGCCTTGATGAGATCTCCCAAGGTGCCCGCCTTCACGCGCTCGCCTTCCTTCTTGCGGTGCTCGCGCACCGCCGCCCGCTCCTCGTCAATGGCCTTGGCCTTGAGCGAGAGGCTGATGTTGCGGTTCTTGCGGTCCACGCTGATGATCTTGAGCGACAGCTCCTGGCCTTCGGACAACTCCTTGCGGGTGTCCTCCACCCGGTCGATGCTGATCTCCGATGCCTTCAGCACGCCGGTCACTTCCTCAGCTAGGCGGATGACCGCTTCCTTCGGCTCAATGCTCTCCACCACGCCGTTGACCACCGATCCACGGTCGTTGACGGTGACGAAGTCCGAGAACGGATCCTGATCGAGCTGCTTGATGCCCAAGGCGATGCGCTCGCGCACCGGATCGATGGAGAGGATCACGGTATCGATCTCCTCGCCGCGGCTGTAGCGGCGCACCGCGGTCTCGCCGGGTTCGTTCCAGGCGATGTCGGAAAGATAGACCAGCCCGTCGATGTCCCCCTCAAGGCCCACGAAGATGCCGAAGTCGGTGATCGACTTGATCTTGCCGCGGATGCGGTCGCCCTTGGCGTGCTTGGCCGCGAACTCATCCCACGGATTGGTGCGGCATTGCTTGATGCCCAGCGAGATGCGTCGGCGCTCCTCGTCGATGTCGAGCACCATGACCTCCACCTCGTCGCCCACGCTGACCACCTTGGAGGGATGCACGTTCTTGTTGGTCCAGTCCATTTCCGAAACATGCACCAAGCCTTCAACCCCTTCCTCGATTTCCGCGAAGCAACCGTATTCGGTGAGGTTGGTGACGGTGGCGAACACCCGCGAGCCTTCCGCGTAGCGACGGGTCAGCTGCGTCCAGGGGTCGTCGCCCAACTGCTTCATGCCGAGGCTGACCCGGTTCTTCTCGCGGTCGAACTTGAGGATGCGCACTTGGATTTCGTCGCCGATCGCCACCATCTCGCTGGGATGGCGAATGCGCCGCCAAGCCATGTCGGTGATGTGCAGCAGGCCATCGACGCCGCCAAGATCGACGAAGGCGCCGTAGTCGGTCAGGTTCTTGACCACGCCCTTGACGTCCTGGCCCTCCTGCAGGGATTTGAGCAGGGCTTCGCGCTCCTCGCTGTTCTCCTGCTCAAGCACCGCGCGCCGCGAGACCACGACGTTGTTGCGCTTTTGGTCGAGCTTGATGACTTGGAACTCCAATGGCCGGCCCTCCAAATGGGCCGTCTCGCGCAGGGGACGGATGTCCACCAGCGAACCGGGCAGGAAGGCGCGGATGTCGTTGACGTCAACGGTGAAGCCGCCCTTGACCTTGCCGTTGATGACGCCGTTGATGACTTGCGTCTTTTCAAAGGCATCCTCCAGCATCTCCCACGTCTCGGCCCGCTTGGCCTTCTCGCGGGACAGCCGGGTCTCGCCCCAGCCGTCATCCACGACCTCCATCGCCACCTTGACCTGGTCGCCGATGGAGAGCGCGAAATCGCCGGTCTCGTTAAGGAACTGGCTTTTGGGGATGATCCCCTCGGACTTCAGGCCGGCGTGGACGACGACCCACTCGTTGTCGATATCGACCACCGTGCCGGTGACGATGGAGCCGGGCGCCATCTCGATGGTGCCTAGGCTCTCCTCAAATATTTCAGCAAAACTTTCGCTCATGTTTTTGGTTTTGACGCCGCGCGGGGATGGGGTGCGCGACCGCTCCTTGGGTTGGTTGATGTCTTGCGCTGCTCCTGGCTGGCAACCGGCGGGGCTTCGGCCAGCCCGCGCTCGCGGGCCAAGTCCAAGGCCTGCCGCAACACGTCGGCGATGGCCATGTGAGTGCTGTCGATGATGACCGCATCACTGGCCGGCCGCAGCGGCGAGGCAGCGCGCCTTTCGTCCCGCTCATCCCGATCCCGGATGTTGGCGAGGACTTTGCGCAAGTTAACAGCGACTCCCTTGTTTCTCAACTGTTTATGGCGCCTTTGCGCTCGCTCCTCGACGCTGGCGTCGAGGAATATCTTGAGTTCGGCGCCTGGAAACACCACCGTGCCCATGTCGCGCCCGTCGGCGACCAGGCCCGATGTCCCGTCGGCCGCCCGGCGCTGCTGGTCGAGGATCGCTTGGCGCACTTGCGGGTGCCGGGCCGCCTCGGAGGCGGCAGCGGCAACCGCCTCGTCGCGGATCCGTTGCGAAAGATCAATGCCGTCTGCCCCGATGCGCCCGTCGGCCAGCTTAATCTCCAGGCCTTGGGCCAAGCTCGCCAGCGCCGCTTCATTGTCGGTGGCCACTCCCCGCTCAAGCGCCACGGCGCCAATCACTCGGTACAGGGCCCCGCTGTCGAGGTAGCGCCAGCCCAAGCGCTCGGCCAAGGCGGTGGCCAGCGATCCCTTGCCGGAGCCGCTTGGGCCATCCACGCAAATCACCGGCGCGGAAAGGTGGCGATCAGTCACCGGTCAAGACGGGGCAAGCGTTGGCCGGCCGCATCGATGAGGGCTTGCAGCGCCTCCCGGTCGTCGTTGCCCAAGGCGCGCTCAAAGCGGCCCAGCGAGTCCTTGAATGCGGCCAGCGCCTCGATCAGGGGGCCGCGATTCAGGCCAAGAATGCTCGCCCAAAGGCCGGGGGCGGCGGTGCCGATGCGGGTGAAGTCGTCGAACCCTCCGCCGGTATGCGACAGATGGCCGGCCTCCACTCGATCCAGGTAGGCGAAGGCCAGCAGATGCGGCAGGTGGCTGGTCACGGCCAGTATCCGGTCGTGGTCTTGGGCGCTCATCAGTTGCGCCCGCGCCCCCACGCCGCGCCACAGGGCGAGAACTTGCTCGATGGCTGCGGGATCGGTTTCCGGCGCTGGGGTCAACACGGCTTGGCGGCCGGCGAAGAGCTCGACATCGGCAGCCTCTGGGCCGCTGCGTTCGGAGCCGGCGATGGGATGGCAGGGCACGTAGCGCGGCGGCAGCGCGCCGCTGCGCGCCTTGAGCGATTCGATGATGGGCGCCTTGACGCTGCCGGCGTCGAACAGCGTCCCTGGATGGTCGGCCAGCCGGCGCACCCAGTCGGCGATGCCATCGACCGGGACGGCCAGCAGCACTGCTGCCGCATCCCGAGGAACGGCATCCACCACTTGGTCGATCAGGCCGAGGCGCAGCGCCGCCGCCGCGTTTTCGGCATTCGCGTCCAAGCCGACAATGTGGTCGCTGAGCCCCCGGCGGCGGGCGGCCTTGGCGAAGGAGGCGCCGATCAGGCCGGTGCCGACCACGGCGAGCTTCACAGCACCTGCCCCAACGCCTCCAGAAAGCGCTGGTTTTCCTCGGGCAGGCCGACGCTGACCCGGATGTGGTTGGGCAGCCCGTATTCACGGATGCTGCGCACGATGACCCCGGACCGCAGCAGGGCCTCAAACACCGGCTGGGCGTCCCGGCGCAGATCGACGCACAGGAAATTGCCCGCCGAAGGCAGCGGCGGATGGCCGAGTTGGCGAAGGCCAGCCTCCAGCGCCGCCAGCCCGTCGCGGTTCGCAGCGGCGCTCTCGGCCACGAAGGCGGTCTCGTCCAAGGCGGCTTCGGCGGCGGCCAAGCCCAAGCTGCTGACGTTGAACGGCTGCCGGGCGCGGTTCATCAGGTCGGCGGCCTGGGCGGAGCTGAGGGCGTAGCCGATGCGCAAGCCGGCTAGGGCGTGGATCTTGGAGAAGGTGCGGGTGACGATCAGGTTCGGGTAGCGCTCCAGCAGCTTGCGGCCGTCGGGATGGTCGGGTGCATCGACATATTCGGCGTAGGCCTCATCGAGCACCGCCCACACCCGGGCCGGCAGCCGGTCCAGAAACGCGGTCAGCTCCCGCTCATTGACCGAGCTGCCGGTGGGATTGTTCGGGTTGGCGATGAAGACGATGCGGGTGGCGTCCGTGACCCGGTCCAGCATGGCCTCCAGGTCGCAGCCGTAGCCCTTGGCGGGCACGGTGACCAAGTCGGCGCCGCAGCCGATGATCGCCAGCTTGTAAACGATGAAGCCGTGGGCGGACATGATGCCTTCCGTGCCCGGCTCCAAGGTGAACTTGGCGGCCAGCTCCAGCACGTCGTTGGAGCCGTTGCCAAGCGTGATGCGGTGCGGCTCGAGGTCGTGATGGATGGCCAGCCGCCGCTTCAGGGCGTGGCCGTTGGCATCGGGATAGCGGGACAGCTCGCCCATGGCGCCCTGAATGCGCTCGCGCACCGCGGGCGCGGGGCCGTGCGGGTTTTCGTTGCTGGCGAGCTTTGCCACCTGCGCAAGGCCCAGCTCCCGCGCCACCTCGTCGATGGGCTTCCCCGGCTGATAGGGGCTCAGGCTGGCGATGTTGGGGTTGACTGGCGCGCTCATCACATCACCGAGCGGGGGTAGCAGCCGAGGATGCGAACCTCCAGGGCCACTTGCGCCACCTCATCCAAGGCTTGGCGCACGATGGGCTGCTCGGCGTGGCCGTCGAAGTCGATGAAGAAGACGTAGGACCAGTCCCCGGAGCGGGCCGGACGGGTTTCGATGCGGGTCAGGGAGATCCCGTGCCGATGGAAGGGCTCCAGCACCCGAAACAGGGCGCCCGGCTCGTTCCTGGTTGACACCAGGATGGAGGACTTGTCCTGTCCGCTCGGCCCCACGTCCTGGCGGCCGAGCACCAGGAAGCGGGTCTTGTTGTCCGGCAGGTCCTCGATGCTCCTCGCCAACACCTTCAAGCCGTAGCGGTCGGCCGCCATCTCCCCGGCGATGGCGCCCCAAGTCGGGTCTTGGGCGACCCGCAGCGCCGCCTCGGCGTTGCTGGCCACCGCCACGCGCTCGATGCCCGGGCAGTGGGTGTCGAGCCAGCCTCGGCATTGGGCCAGGGATTGGGCGTGCGAGACGATGCCGGCCAGCCCCTCGGGGGCGTCGCCGCGGTCCTTGTGGACGATGAAGGCGTGGTGGATGGGCAGCTCCACCTCGGCGCAGATGCGCACCTTCCGGGGGAACTCCATGAAGCAGTCCAAGGTGTGGTTGACCATGCCCTCAGTGGAGTTCTCGACCGGCACGACCCCGAAATGGACCCCGCCGTTCTCCACTTCGCGGAACACCTCATCGATGGCGGCCAGCGGACGGGTTCCGGCAAAGTGGCCGAATTGGGCCAGTGCCGCCATTTCGGTGTAGGTGCCGGCCGGACCCAGGTAGGCCACGCTGAGCGGCTGCTCCAAGGACAGGCAGCAGGAAATGATCTCGCGGAAGAGGCGGGCAATGTCGTCGTCGGAGAGCGGGCCTTGGTTGCGCGCCCTCAAGGCGTTCAGGATCTGCGCCTCCCGTTCGGGTCGATAGTAAACCGGCGGCTCGCCGCCCGGCGCGGCCTGCTTGATGTGCCCCACTTCGAGGGCTAGGCTGGCGCGCTCGTTGAGCAGTTTCTGCAACTCCGCGTCGATCGCGTCAATGCGTTCGCGCAGGGGCGCTAGCGCCGTGTTATCCGCACTCATGCGAATCCCCCCGCAAATGCTTCATGGCGTGACCCGCCGCCGTTGCCGCCGGTCTGGGCACGGCGTTGTGGAGGAGCGCCGTGTTATCCGCACTCATGTGGACTCCCGCTCGAATTCGTTCATGTAATCCACCAACGCCGTCACCGCCGCTTCGGGGACGGCATTGTAGAGGCTGGCCCGCATGCCGCCGACGCTGCGGTGGCCTTTGAGGTTGGTCAGGCCCCGCGCCTTGGCGCCTTCGAGAAAGGCGGCGTCGAGGCGGGGATCGGCCAAGGTGAAGGGCACGTTCATCAGCGATCGGTCGGCGACGGCGACCGGCGAGTGATAGAAGTTGCTGGCGTCCACGGCTGCGTAAAGCCGCCTCGCCTTGGCCTGATTGCGCGCCGCGATGCCCGCAAGTCCGCCAAGGCCGCGCAGCCACTTGAAGACCAGGCCGGCCACGTACCAGGCGAAGGTGGGCGGCGTGTTGGACATGGAGCCGGCCTTGGCCTGCACGGCGTAGTCGAGCATCGCGGGCGTGTGCGCCGCCGCCCGGCCGAGCAGGTCGTCGCGCGCGACCACCAAGGTCAGGCCCGCCGGGCCGACGTTCTTCTGGGCGCCGGCGTAGATCAGCCCGAACCGGGTCACTTCGATGGGCCGCGAGAGCAGCTCGGAGGAAAGGTCGGCGACCAGCGGAGCGCCGCAGTCGGGATAGCTGTGGAACTGCACGCCGCCAATGGTCTCGTTGCCGCAGATGTGCAGGTAGGCGGCGTCGCCGTCCAGCTGCCAGGCTTCGAGCGGCGGGATCCGGTTGAAGCCCTCGGCGGCGGAGGTGGCCGCCACGTTCACGTTGCAGTGGCGCCGCGCCTCCTTGATGGCCTTGGTTGACCAGGAGCCGGTCTCCACGTAGTCCGCGCCCGCCTTGCCGCCCAGCAGGTTCAGCGGCACGGCGGCGAACTGGGTGGTGGCCCCCCCTTGCAGGAACAGCAGCCGGTAGTCGTCCGGCGCGCCGAGCAGGGCGCGCAGGTCGGCCTCGGCGGTCTCGGCGATCTCGATGAACTCAGGGCTTCGGTGGCTCATCTCCATCACCGACATGCCGCTGCCGCGGTAGTCGAGCAGCTCCTCGCGCACTTGGTTGAGCACGGCTTCGGGCAATGCCGCCGGTCCCGCCGAGAAATTGAAGACTCGACCAGCCCCGCCCTTGGCGTCGCGGTCGCCGGTCGCAACCTTTGGATCGGAAAAGTCAGCCATCTTCGGGGCCGTCCCCGTTCAAGCTGGCCTCCGCGATGCGGGCGACGCTGTTGAGCCGCTCCTCGCCGCGCAGGTTGATCAGCCGCACGCCCTGGGCGTTGCGGCTGATGATCGAGATGCCCTGGGTGCCGGTGCGCACCAAGGTGCCCATGTCGCTGATGAGCATGAGTTCATCGCCCTCGAACGCCTGCACGGCGGCGACCAGCTCGCCGTTGCGCTGGCTGGCCTTCATGGCGATCACGCCCTGGGCGCCGCGCCCCTTGGCCGGGAACTCGCTGATCCGGGTGCGCTTGCCGTAGCCGTTGGCGCTGGCCGTCAGCAAGTGGCCGTCCGCGGCGGGGATCACCAGCGAGATCACCCGCTGGCCGTCCCTCAGGCGAATGCCCCGCACGCCCCGGGCGGTGCGTCCCATGGCGCGGACGTCCGACTCCGCAAAGCGCGCCGCCTTGCCGGAGCTGGCGGTCAGCAGCACGTCACAGCGGCCGTCGGTGATGGCGGCGCCCACCAGGGTGTCGCCCTCGGCCAGCCCCAAGGCGATCAGGCCGCTGGGGCGGGGCCGGGAGAATTGCGAGAGCTCGGTCTTCTTGACGGTGCCGTCGGCGGTGGCCATGAACACGAAGCGGTCGTCGTCGAACTGGTTCACCGGCAGGAACGAGGTCAGGCGCTCGCCTTGCTCAAGGGGCAGCAGGTTGATCAGCGGCTGCCCCTTGGCGTTGCGGCTGCCTTGGGGGATGCGGAACACGCGCAGCCAATAGACCTTGCCCCGGTTGGAAAAGCACAGCAGGGTGTCGTGGCTGTTGGCGATCAAAAGGTGCTCGACGAAATCCTCGTCGCGCACCGAGGCGGCCACCTTGCCGCGCCCACCCCGCCGCTGGGCCTGGTAAACGTCCAGCGGCTGGGTCTTGGCGTAGCCCTTGTGGGAGATGGTCACCACCAGATCCTCGACCGCGATCAGGTCCTCGGCCGACAGATCCTCATGGCTGGCGACGATCTCGGTGCGGCGCTCGTCGCCGTAGGCGTCGAGCACGGCCGCAAGCTCCTCGCGAATGACCTGCGCCAGGCGCTCAGCGCTGCCCAGTATGGCTTCCAGCTCGCCGATCTCATCCAGAATGCCTTGGTAGTCGGCCATCAGCTTGTCCTGCTCCAAGGCGGTCAGCCGATGCAGGCGCAGGTCGAGAATCGCCTGGGCCTGGTCCGCGGACAGGTGATAGGCGCCGTCGCGCAGGCCGAACCCGTCACCCAAGCCCTCCGGACGGCAGGCGTCCGCCCCGGCCCGGGCGAGCAGCGCCTCGACGTTCTCCGAAACCCAGCCGCGGCCCATGAGGGCGGTGCGCGCCTCCGCGGCTGATGGCGAGCTGCGTATTAGGTCGATGACCGCCTCAATGTTCGCCAGCGCCACCGCCTGGCCCTCCAGCAGGTGGCCGCGCCGCCGCGCCCGCCGCAGCAGGAACAGCGTGCGCCGGGTGACCACTTCCTTGCGGTGCTGCAGGAAGGCCTCCAGCATCTGCTTCAGGTTGAGCAGCCGCGGCTGGCCGTCAACCAAGGCCACGCAGTTGATGCCAAAGACGGACTGCAGTTGGGTTTGGGCGTAGAGGTTGTTCAGCACCACTTCGCCCGGTTCGCCGCGGCGCAGTTCGATGACAATGCGCAGGCCGTCCTTGTCGGACTCGTCGCGCAGCTCGGTGATGCCCTCGATGCGCTTGTCCTTGACCAGCTCGGCGATCTTCTCGATCAGGCGCGATTTGTTGAGCTGGTAGGGGATCTCGGTGATGACGATGACGTCGCGCCCGCCCTTGTCGTCGCGCTGCACTTGCGCCCGGGCGCGGACGTGGATGCGGCCGCGCCCGGTTCGGTAGGCTTGGACGATGCCGGCGCGGCCGTTGATGATGCCGGCGGTGGGGAAGTCCGGGCCCTGAATGTGCTCCATCAGGCCATCGATGCTGATTTGCGGATCGTCCATCAAGGCCATGACGCCCGCCACCACCTCGTTCAGGTTGTGGGGCGGGATGTTGGTGGCCATGCCGACGGCGATGCCGGAGCTGCCGTTGACCAGCAGGTTGGGCACCCGGGTCGGCAGCACCTCGGGCATGGTCAGGGTGTCGTCGTAGTTGGGCGTGAACGGCACGGTCTCCTTGTCGAGGTCCGCCAGCAGGTCGGATGCCAGCCGCGCCATGCGCACCTCGGTGTAGCGCATGGCCGCCGGCGGGTCGCCGTCAACGGAGCCGAAGTTGCCTTGGCCGTCCACCAGCAGGTAGCGCATGGCGAAGGTCTGGGCCATCCGCACGACGGTGTCGTAGATGGCGACGTCGCCGTGCGGGTGGTACTTGCCCATGACGTCGCCGACCACCCGCGCCGACTTCATGTAAGGCCGACTGTGGGTGTTGTTCAGCTCGTTCATGGTGAACAGCACCCGGCGATGAACGGGCTTCAAGCCGTCGCGCACGTCGGGCAGGGCGCGGCCGACGATCACGCTCATCGCGTAGTCCAGATAGGACTGGCGAAGCTCGTCCTCGATGTTGACTGGGAGTATTTCGCGCCCCTGGGCAGGGGTCATTTCAGACATGGAGATGCGGTTCCCCAAAGGGCGCGAATTTTAGCACGGACTGATGCCCGGAAAGCGGTTTATGGGGTAGGGAAGTTGGGACACTGGAGTGGATGCAGCCGCGCCGGGACGTTCTTGATGCCTCGAATGAAGTTGTTGGGCAAGCGCTCAACGCCGCCCGCCACTTCAACCTAGTGGAAGCGCTTCTTGGCCAGCGCATACTAAAATGACGCGATAACGTCCTACAGGATTTCCGCTTGCGCCCGGACAAGCCCGCGCCTTGGTACCACGGTTGGAACGTTCTGGCCGTCGCCATGCTGTTTCAGGCCGTGACCTTCGGCATCGGCATCTACTCGTTCACCTTTTGGGTGGCCCCGTGGTCGGCGGAGTTCGCCGTCGGGCGCGGCGAAGTGATGACGGTGTTCCTGACCCTGCAGGTCGCCATGGGGGCCTTGGCACCGCTGGCCGGACGGGCGGTGGACCGGCTGTCGCTGCGCGGCTTGATCATTGCCGGGGCGCTTTGCCTCGCCGCTGGGCTGCTGCTCGCCGGACGTGCCCGGGCGCTGTGGCATTTGAACCTCCTGTACGGCACCCTGGTCGTGGCCGGAATGCTCTTGGCGGGACCCTTGGCCGGCCAGAGCTTGGCGGCGAGATGGTTCGCCCGGCGCCGCGGCACCGCCTTGGGGGTGGTCACCGTGGGCACCTCGATCGGCGGCTTCCTGATGCCGCCGCTGGTCACTTGGCTGCACGGATCGATCGGCTGGCGGGCGGCCAATGACTGGCTGGCACTGATCGTCGTGCTGGCCATTGTCCCGCCGGTCTGGCTTGTGGTCCGCAACGCGCCGAGCGCCGGAATCAGGGCGGTTGAGGGGATCGGGAGCGACGCAAGCCGGGGTTCCGGGCCAGCCGCGCCCACGGCCACCTTGGACATCCTGCGCCAGCGCATCTTCTGGCTGACCGTGCTCAGCTTCACCCCCTTGGCCATGGCGTTCGGCGGGGCGCAGCAGAATCTCGGCCCCTATGCCAGCGACCTCGGCATCGACGCCCAGGCGGCCGCCTACCTGGTGTCGGTGATGGCTCTGGTGATGGTCGCGGCCAAGATCTTTTTCGGCGCCATGGCGGACCGTTGGGATTTGCGGGCGCTGTTCCTGCTCACCGTTGCCGGCCTCGCCATCGCCTTCGGACTGATGCTGCTGGAGTTGAGCTACTTCGCCGTGGTCTTGGTCTGCGCCCTGCTGGGCTTCGTCGCCGGCGGCTTCCTGCCGCTGCTCGGCGCCTTGGTGAGCCAAAACTTCGACATCCGCACCTTCGGCCAAGTGATGGGGATGCTGGGTCCATTCACCACCTTGGCCGCGGTGGGACCTTGGATTGCCGGCCACCTGCGCGACATCACCGGCAGCTACGACATGGCTTGGCTGACCTTGGCCGCCCTGCTGGTGCCGAGCGCTGCCGCCATCGCCTTCTTGAAGCCCGCACATCGTTCGGCGGCTGGCTGACGGCAGCCTGCCAAGCCTACTGAATGTAGCCGTAGGGCCTCGACAGGTCTCGGTAGCGCTCGAACAGCAGCGTCTGGCGCGAGTGCATGGGCATCGCTTGGCCGTCGATGATGACCTGCTCCGCCCAAGTGGTCAGCTCCAGGGGGTCGCCGTTCCATATCACCAGGTCGGCTCTTGAGCCGGGGGTCAGCGCGCCCACGTCGTCCATGCCCCAAACTCGGGCGGCGCGCCGCGTGAGGCCCTCCAAGGCCGCGCTCCACGGCAGCCCGTAGCCGACGGCGTTGCCCGCCAGTTGGCGCAGGTTGCGCGCGTTGTGGGTTTCGGCGGCCGTGAAGACCACGTCCACGCCCGCCTCGTGCAGCAGGGCGGCATTGTCCAGGCGAGCGCCCAAGGTCTCGAAGCTGCGCGGCACGTTGGCGTGGGTGCGCACGATGACCGCGGCGCCAGCGGCCGCCAGCGCGTCGCGCACCCGCCAGGCCTCGACGCCGCCCAGCACCACCAGCCGCAGGCCGTGGGCTTCGGCCAATGCAAGCGCCTGCCGAATCTCCGCCGCCCGGTCCACCCCGAGCACCAGCGGCCTGCCGGAACGCAGGAAGGCCTTGAGCGCGGCCATGTCGTGGCGGCTGTAGTCGCCGTGCTCGGCATGGTAGCGGATCGGCGTGAACCGCACGGCTTCGTCCAGAACGCGGCGCAGGCGCTGCAGCGCCGCCGCGCGGCTGCCGCCGGTCAACTCGGCGCTGGCTGCGCCGATGTGGCCGAACAGCGCCGTTTTCGGTTCCAGGAGGAAGTCGCCGGTGCCGAGGCTCACCGAAGCGGCCAGCCCGGCGAGCGGGTCCACCCCCGGCCGCGGCGCGGCGATGGCCCGGCTGACGCCATCCATGCGGTTGACGGCGATGAGCGTGGAGGCCGGGTTGAGCGCCAAGCTCACGTCGAAAGCGGGTCCCAAGGGGTACTCCAGCAGCTCGGCATCGTTGGTGGTTGACTCGGCCTCGATCTCGACCAGGCCTAAGTGGCTGTAGGATTCGATGAAGGCGGGCGTGACGATCCTGCCCTGGGCGTCGATGCGCCGGTACTCGAACGGCACCGGCAGTTCCGTGCCCAACTGCTCAATGCGCCCGTTGGCGATCAATATGGTGGCGCGTTCAAGGGGTTCCGGCGCTGCCACGGTGTAGGCGCGCGCGCCGACAATGGCCAGCTCCGCCCAAGCGGGCGCAATGAGTGGCCAAAGCAGCAAGGCCAATGCCGCTGTGGCTCTGCGGCGAAGCAGCGCCTTGCGTCGTCGGAGGGCGGGAAGCTCCCGATGCCGGAAACCTGGCTGACTGGAAAAGGGTTTCGCGCCAGCGCAACGCCAATGCGAAACGGCCTGCCCGGAGGCGCGCGTTTGTATCGTCCCGCAGTCGCTGCGAATCGCATTCGTTCCGCGCAGGACGCTCATCCTTCGCCTCCGGCGACGGTCTGCCCCAAGTCGAAGTCACTGACCGGCTGGCGCGCCCGGTCGGACCGGTCGTAGTAGAGATGGCCATCGATCCAGACCTTCTCGGCGCGGGCATAGACGCTGAACGGATGGTGGCTCCACAGCACCGCATCGGCGGCCTTGCCGACGCTCAGGGTGCCGGTCTCCTCGGCCAGCCCGAGCGCCTGCGCGGCGTTGCCGGTGATCCAGGCCATGGCTTGCCCGTCGCTGATGGCCATGCCCATGCGTCGTCCGGCCGTCATCGCCTTGGCGGCTTCCTGGTTGAGCCGCTGAATGACCTCCTCGGAGTCCGAGTGGATGATGGCGCAGGCGTCGGCGGCATCGATCAGGGCGGCGTTTTGCGTGATGCCGTCAAAGGCCTCCAGCTTGAAGCCCCACCAATCCGCCCACACGGCTGAGCAGATGCCCGCTTCGGCCAGCAGGTCGGCAATCTTGTAGGACTCGGTGGCGTGATGGAAGGCGGTGATGGCGTAGCCGAACTCCTCGGCGATGTCCATCATCACCGCCATCTCATCGGCTCGGTAGCAGTGGTTGTGGACCAGGATCTCGCCGTCGAGCACCGCCGCCAAGGTGTCCAGGGCCAGATTGCGTTCCGGCGGCGCCTCCGCCTCGCCGGACTCGAATTGCCGCCGCTTTTCGCGATAGGCCTTGGCCTTGACCCAAGCGCTGCGGTAGCCCGCCACGTTGCCCATGCGCGTCATGGGCGAGCGCAGGCGCTCGCCATAGACCCGCTTCGGGTTCTCGCCGCAGGCCATCTTGAGGCTTTGCGGCGCACCCGGGAACTTCATGCCCTGCATGGTGCGGGCCGGCACGTTCTTGAGCGTGACGCCCCGCCCGCCGAACAGGTTGGCGCTGCCGGGCAGGATGTGCAGGGTGGTCACGCCCCCGGCCAACGCCAAGCCAAACTGCGGATCCTGTGGCCACACCGAATGCTCCACCCACACCTCGGCGGTGTTGGGGCTGGTCATTTCGTTGCCGTCGGCGGTCGAAGCCACGCTGGGCGAGGGATAGGTGCCGAGATGGGAGTGGACGTCGATGATGCCTGGCGTGAGCCACTTGCCGTCTCCGTCGATCACCCGCCCGGACGCCCGCTTGGCCAGCTTGGCGCTGCCCGCCTTGACGGCGGCGATGCGTCCGTCCTTGAGCAGCACGTCCGCCCGGTCGAGCGCGCTGCCGTCGCCGGTCAGCAGGGCGACGCCCCGTATCAGCGTGGTCTCGGTCGGCAGCGGGGCGTAGGTGGACTGGTAAGGCGAAGCGGCTAGGGCCATCCCGGCGTGCAGAATGGCCAGCAGCGCGCCGAACAGCGCCGCGGCGGCTGGGCGGCATCCAGTGCAGGCGGGACTTGACCTTCGCGAGTGCCTAAGCGTCCGCAGCAGGGCTTGGGAGGGTGCGCCCGCTGATGGCTTCATCAACTGATCTTCCCGTGGCGCACAGCAATTCTCATTTCGGCCAGTGACCGCTGAGCCCTGAGGACTCCCTGATGCCGAAGACGCCCTGCGGAACGAAAGTTCGAGGGCGGGACGCCCTCGCTCCGATGATCCTCCCGTGACGCGCGGCAAGTCTCATTTGGCCAGTGACCTCTGAGCCATGGGGATTCCCTGATGCCGAAAACGCCCTGCATACCGGGAGTTCGAGGGTGGGGACACGCCTTCGTTCCGAGGGATCCCGCGCCGGAGATAAGGGCGTCCCGCCCTCGATCGGATGATGGAGGGCGGATTTGATCCAGAATGAGAATGGCTGCGTGACTTGAGACCCGCTTGAGGCCCACGGCCTTGAGCGGCCCACAGCCGATGGTGCTCGGCGCATGCCGCCCAACCGCCGCCGGTGGCGGACGGTCGGGCGGGGGCCGCTCGGTCTCCTGCGCTACGAGCCACCCATGGTGTAGCGGACGGACATGCCGAAGATGCGCGGTTCCGTCAGGAAGTAGTTGCGGAAGAAGCCCGAAGTGTCGGACGTCAGGTAGTGGCCGGTGATGTTGTCGTCGTCCTCGATGTTGCGCACCCAAGCCCGAGCGCTCCAATGGCCGTCGTTGCTCTCGTAGATGAGCGATGCGTTCCACTGGTCCCAAGCGTCGATCTCATCGCCGGGGGTGTTGAACTCCCTGGCCTGCATGTCGCTTTGCCAGTACCAGTCCACCCGGGCGATCACGCGCCCGCGCAGGGCGGCGACATCCCAAGCGTAGGCGGCGCCGATGTTCAGGGTGTGCTCCGGGGAGTTGGGCAGGGTGTTGCCGCTGAGATCCTGCTCCAGGCCATCGGATGTCTGAACGCAGAGTGCGGCAACCGCAGCGCAAACCGAGGCCGCGCCAAGACGGTCAATGTAGGCGGGCGTGCCGTCTTCGTAGAGGGTTCCCGGCAACGGCAGCACCACGCCCGCCGCGGCCAGCCCCTGCACCACCGCCGGCGTCAAATCCGACCGTCTTGCGACATAGTTGATGCCGGCATTGGGGCCGGGCACCCAGCTCTCAAGCGTGATCCAGTCCGGGTCGCTGGCCGTGCGGTTGGTGGGGTCAACCGAGAAGCCTTCCGTCACCTCGGCGTTCAAGTAGGAGTAGGCGGCGTTGAGGGACAGCCCCGGCACCGCTTCGGGACGCCACTCGGACTCCAGCTCAATGCCCCAGATCTCGGCATCGACGTTGTCGTTGATGGAGCTGTTGTTGGCGATGCGGGTGATCTGCAGCCCCTCATAGTCGTAGTAGAAGACGTTGCCGTTCAACTTCAGGGCGCCGTCCAGAAAGATGTTCTTGCTGCCCACCTCGAGCGAGGTCACCTGCTCCTGCTCGAAGTCGAACTTGGTCTCCCCCTGGAAGGCCTCGCTGACTGGCGGGTTGAATCCGCCGGGCTTGTAGCCCGTGGTCACGAAGGCGTACAGCAGGCTGTCGTTGGACACCTGCCAATCGAGCCCGACCCGCCAAGTGGTCTCCTTCCATGTGAAGGAGTCCGGGCTGCCGGTCAGCGCCCGGCGCTCGCCCGGCTGCGGCACCAGCGGAATGGCCCGCACCGCGGCCAGCCGCTCCGAGCTGAGCGCCGCCGTGCCCATTGCCGCCTCAAACAGGCCGGTGGCGTCGTAGAGGTCGGCGCGAGCGGCGTTGTAGGCGTCCGCCCCGTTGGCGAAGGCGGCCTCGCGGCTGTACTCGCCGGGATTGTCCAGCGGGCAGGCGCCGGTCAGCCGCGCCAACGTGCTGCAGATGTAGTTGGCGTCCAGAAATGGATTGCTGTCGGCGACGAACTTGTCGTCCTTGTTGTAGCGCGCGCCGACGGTCAGCTTCAGGGTATCGGTGAGCTCATAGTAGGCTTGGCCGAACAAGGCGTAGCCGTCGGACTCAACGCCCTTGCCGTCCGGGGCGTTGGTGGAATTGAACATGCCCGGATAGGCGCCGGTGACGGTGCCGAGCAGGTCGAGCGTGTTGGCGGTGACGTAGTAGTCAGTGGAGGCGCCGGTGTCATAGGCGTTGGCGCCGACCAGGAAGTTCAGGGGGCCGTCGAACTGGGTGTCCAGCTTGACCTCAACCGTCCAGTACTCCGAGTCCGTGCTGCCTTGGTCGAAAGCGAACACGCGGCTCGTGTCCACGTCGGCGATGCAGCCGCCGGGCACCCCGGAGGTGCCGTCGTTGTAGTTGCAGTTCGGATTGGTCCACTCATCGCCGGCGCCGCCCGCCGGTTCGGAGGTGGGATAGGCGCTAAGGCCGAGCAGGGTCACCACTGCCGGGTTGCCGTCCAACCCTGGCGGCGCGGTTGCGGCAGTAAACAGCGTCGGGCCGACATCCATGTTGTAGTCCATGCGGGTCAGGTAGGCGGAGTCCTGATAGGCGCCTAGGACGCCCACCGAGAAGCTGTCGAAGTCGTAGGTCAGGCCCATGGACACGATGTCCTCGTCGTACTGATAGATGGGCTCGAAGTCAGTGTGCATGGCGCGAAAGCCGATGCCGTCCGGGCGCGGGAAGTCGTAGTTCACCGTCGGGTCGTCGTTGCCGCCGGCGGCGCCCCAAGGGAGCGCCCCGAAGGCGGCGCCGAACAGGCCGCCCGTGGTGGTGCCGAGGTGCGGGTTGTCGAAGCCGAAGCCGTTTGGCTTGCAGCCCTGCACGGGAACGGCGTTGCGCTCGCAGATCTGGTTGGTGATGCGCGCCCGGTCGCTGTCCTCCTTGAACTTGCTGTACTGCACCCAGATGTCGCCGCCATCCGCGAACTGCCACTGCGCCGTGGCGCGCACCGCCCAGTGGTCGCGGCCGTCAACGTCGTCGTCGATGCCGGCGAGTTGGTTGCCGTTGGCGTCGGTTTGCCCGTAGGCGAGGTTCTTGGTGTAGCCGTCGCGCTTGAGGGTGTATCCCGCCACGCGCACGCCGAAGTTGTCGCCCATCGGCAGGTTGAACATGCCCTTGTAGCGCCGGTGCTGGTAGTCGCCAACCTCAGCATCGAGGAAGGCATCGACGGCCTCCAGGTTTGGCTTGTTGGTGATGATGTTGACTGAGCCGCCGGTGGCGTTGCGGCCGTAGAGCGTGCCTTGGGGGCCGCGCAGGATCTCAACCCGGCTCACGTCGAAGTACTCGACGGCGTTCAGGTTGGAGTTGATGGGGATGTCGTCGATGTGGGTGGAGACGCCGTTCTCGCCGGAGGCGGCGATCACCAAGCGGCCGATGCCGCGAATGCTGAAGCTAGAGCCGCCGAAGTTGGTGCTCGTGAAGCTCACGTTGGGGGTGTTCAGCTGCAGGTCGGTGGCCGCCAGGATTTGTCGGTCCTCCAGCATGTCGCCGGTCAGCGCCGTCACGGCGATGGGCACGTCCTGAATGCTCTCCGAGGCCCGCTGCGCGGTGACGATGACCTCCTCGATGCCCCTGTCGCTCGCCGCTTGGGCGAAGGCCAAGCGGCTGCCGAGCGACGCCGTGCCGACCAATAGGGCCAACGCCAGCCAAAGGTTTAAGGATGCAAAAGGCGAGGCAAGGGGCCTGACAAGGTTTTTCATGGCTAGCGCTCCTGATGCGAGTTGAGTTTCCCCCGTGGCATCTTGCGTGGGATGCCGACTCAAGGTTGTTCTTCGGGTGGCCCAATTTTGGGTCAACAGCGCCATCCTCGCACTGAAACTGTGCCAAGGCAACCGTTTTGCGCAGCGTGTCGACGCAGCGGGTTCAGAAACATTTCGGAAACTAGCCTGAGCTGCGAGCGCGGAGTTTCGCGCAGCGAAACTCCATCCG
>JAPOTD010000024.1 GCA_026709365.1 Gammaproteobacteria bacterium | reverse complement strand
CGCCATGCGCTCGATGCGCTCCCGGCGCCCATCACCGTATCCAGGCACCGACCGGTAGAAGCTGTTGCCTCGGGCGATCAGCGAGGCGACGCTCATCCAGCCGCGGGCCAGCTCCTCCGCGACTAGGCAGTACTCAAAGACGCCCAGCCCAAGGCCGCCGTACTCCTCCGGGATGAGAATGCCGAAGTAGCCCATCTCGCCCATCTTTTGGATGAGTTCGCGGGGAATCTGGCCCTTCTCCGGATCGAGCCGGTTGGCCACGGGCAGCACCTCCGCCTCGGTGAATTCCCGCGCCGACTGCTGGATGAGCCGCCGCTCGTCGTTGAGGTAGCCGCTCATGGGATCATCCCGATCTGCCGCGCCCGGTCGATTACCGGCCGATAGAGGCGCTCGGTGGCGGCGTCCACCAACGAGCCGCCCGCACCGCCGGCGCCGGAACCGGCCTTGACCGAGGCTTCGTAGGCATCCACCATTTTCTGCGCCACCCGCAACTCCTTCTCGGTCGGCGCGAACACGGCGTTGGCGTGGGGAATCTGGGCGGGGTGGATGCACCACTTGCCCACCGCGCCCAAGGCCGCGGCGTAGGTGCTTTGGGCGCGGTAGCCCTCGTCGTCCTTGAAGTTGCCGAACGGGCCATCTATGGCGTCGATGCCCGCCGCGCGGCAAGCGGCGATCAGGCGGACGCGATGGGCGTTCCAGATGTCGCCGGGGTACTTGTAGCTCGGGTCCAGTTCGTGGCCAAAGCGCATGCCCATGCTGGCCGCCAAGTCGCCGAAGCCCAGGATCAGCGCCTCCAGACGCTCGGAGCAGCGGGCGATCTCCTCGACGCGGCCTAGGCCCTCGGCCTCCTCGATCAGCACTTCAAGGCCGATGGGCTTGCTGATCTTCAGCTTCTTTTCCAGCGACAGCAGCATGGTCTCGAAGAACAGCAGATCGGAGGGCTTCTTGACCTTGGGAATGATGATGATGTCGAGCTTCTCGCCCGCCCCCTCAAGAATGCTCACCATGTCGTAAACGGCCCATTCGGTTTCGTGGTCGTTGACGCGCACGGCCCTGATGGTTCGGCCCCAGTCCAACTCGTTGAGGGCGTCAATGGCGATTTGCCGCGCCCCCTCCTTGGCGGCGGGCGCGGTGGCGTCCTCCAGATCCAGAAACACCAGGTCGGCGTCGGATCCAGCGGCCTTTTCAACCAGCTTCGGATTGGACGCGGGCACCGCTAGCTCCGATCGCCGCAGTCGATTCATCATGGTCAGTCCCCTTGTTGAATGAGCGGCCAATCTTGCTACACCATTTAATAATTGTCAATTCAATAAGTTTCTTGAGGGCGCCGCCGGCTTTCGCTAACATGCCCTCCGGCGGCTTGGCGAAGGCTTGGCCAATGGCGCGCAGGCGTCCAACCGCCGCGTCGGCCATCGAATCCTCGGATTGGCGGGGCCGCTTAAGTGAACTGCAACGGAAGCCGCAGGATGCCGCAATCCGCCACCGCGCCAAGAACCCAGGAGCAGCGCCGGGAGCAATCGGAACGGCGCATGCTGCGGGCCGCCATCGGGCTGTTCGCCCGCCAAGGCTACCAGCGGACCACCTTGGGCCAGGTGGGCCGCAAGGCGGGCTACACGGCGGGCTTGGTCAGCCACAAGTTCGGGTCCAAGGAGGGGTTGCTGCTCGCGGCGGTGAAGCGGATTTCCAGACGCTTTCTGCACGACCAGCTCGGCAGCGCAATCCAGCAGGCCAACGCCGCCGCATCGCTGAACAACTTCATCGAGCTGTACCTTCGCGAGGCTTCACTGCGGGAGGGGCCCATGCGGGCGCTGTACGTCATCATGGGCGAGGCGCTCGGCGGCGTTCCGGAAATTCGCAAGCCCATCGCGGACCTCAACGCCGGCACCCGGGACACGGTTGCCCGCATCATCCGCCAAGGCATCCGTGACGGCGAGTTCAACGCCGCCGTTGACGCCGATGCCGCCGCCGCCCTCATCATCGGCGCCCTGCGGGGCATGGTCATGCAACACCTCATCGATCCCAGGCGGGTGGCCCTGTCCCCCATGCGGGCCGCGATGCAGGCGACGGTCATGGCCAGCCTGCGCTGAGCCTCAAGGCGGCAGCATGGATCCCAAACCGTTCGACAGATCTTTCCTGCCGGTCATCGACTCGGCATTGCGGCGGCATCGGCATCGTGACTGCCTGGTGTTTAGGGACCAAGCCTTCACCTACGGCGAGGTGGACCGGCTGTCCGCGAAGATCGCCAACCGGCTTATCGAAGGGGGTTTCCAGCCGGATTGCAAGGGCGCGGTCTATAGCCTCAACTCGGCCCTGTCGTTCATCGCCACCCTGGGCATCCTGCGGGCCGGCGGCGTCTGGATACCCGTCAACCCCCGCAACTCGACCAGCGACAACGTGGCGATTCTCCAGCAGTTTGGCTGCGATGCCCTGTTCTTCCAAGGCGCATTCGAGGCGCCCGTGCGGGCTTTCCAAGCCGCGACGGGCGCGGCAGCCACCGCCGTCTGCCTGGACCGCGCCGGCCCGCCGGGCCTTGACGCCTGGATGGCGGGCGCCTCGGAAACGCCGCCGACGGTCAGCCGCGCCCCCACGGACCTGATCTCCATTCCGCTCACCGGCGGCACCACCGGGCTGCCCAAGGGCGTGATGCTCAGCAACCGCAACTTCTGCGCCCTCGAGCACGGCATGCGGACCACCTACGCAGCGCACGACCCGGTGGTGCTGGCCGCCGCGCCCATGACCCACGTCGGCGGGCGCGTCGCGCTCTGCGGCCTGTCCAGCGGCACCAGGACCGTCATCATGGAGACCGTGGACCCCGCAGCGATTCTCCGGTTGATCGGCCAGCACGGCGTCACCGACTTCTTTTTGCCGCCCACCGGCATCTACGCCCTGCTCGACCAGCCGGACGTGCGCGACCACGACTACGCCTCCCTCAAGAGCTTCAGCTACGGCTCGGCGCCGATGGCGCTAGACCGGCTCAAGGAGGCCATCGAGGTCTTCGGGCCGGTCATGCGCGGCGGGTTCGGGCAGACCGAATGCCCGATGTTCATTGCCCGGCTGGCGCCGGAAGAGCACTTCATCGACAACGATCCCAGCAAGGGGCTGGCGACTGACACGCGGCTCGGCAGCGTGGGCCGCGCCACCGCCATCTCGACCATCGCCATACTCGACGACGCCGGCCGCGAACTGCCGTCTGGGACCAACGGCGAAATCGCGGTGAAGGGGCCGATGGTTTCCGAGGGCTACTACCAAAGCCCCGAGGAGACGGCCAAGGTGCGGGTACACGGCTGGCACCTCACCGGCGACATCGGCCATTTGGACGAGCAGGGCTTCCTGCACATTGTTGACCGCAAAAAGGACATGATCATCAGCGGCGGCTTCAACGTCTATTCCACCGAGGTGGAGCAGGCGCTCATGCGCATCGACGGCATTGAGCTCGCCGCGGTCATCGGCGAGCCGGACCGCAAGTGGGGCGAGGCGGTGTGCGCCTACGTGGAAGTGACGCCCGGCGCGGCGATGACGCCGGCGGAAATCATGGCGCGAACCAAGGCCGACATCGGCGGGGTGAAGGCCCCCAAGCGCGTGACGATCATGGACGAGCTGCCGCGAACGCCAGTGGGCAAGCTTGACAAGAAGCCGCTACGGGAAGCGGCTTGGGCCGGGCGGGAGCGGAAGATATGACAACCCAAGAGCCTGCGCCGCAGGAAGTCGCGAGAGCGAAAACTCCATGCCGCTCGTCCCTTTTGAACGGGCGGAAGCGGGTTTGCAGCCGTGAATTCCAATTCTGGAGGCGGAGGCTTCTAACCAGCGGCGCCCAGAAACTCGGAAAGCACCTGGTCGGTGTGCTCGCCCATCTTTGGCGACTCCCCGCGGATGTGCAACGGGGTGTTGAGAAGCCGGAACGGAAATCCCTTGACCATGGCGCCCGCCGGGGTTCTGGCAAACGCGGCGCTGTCCCTGATGGACGGATCCGCGGCGGCTTCGGCGCCGGTGTTGGCCTTGTTGGCGGCGATGCCCAGAGGCCGCAAGGCCTCGCTGGCGGCCGCTGCGGTGCGCTCAGCGAGCCAGTTGCCCAGCACCCCGCGCACATCTTCCGTCGCCGCACCGAGGACTTGCGCCAGTCGCGCTTGGCGCTGCGCATCCGGAACCGTCACGCACAGCCAGCCGTCCTCGACGGGGAAGATGTCCTGCAGCGCCGCATTGGGGCTGGCGTTGCCGGGGAACCCGGCCGCCATTCCGGCAGCCGTGCCCGTCGCCAGGCTCGCCGCGGCGATCTGCTCCCCGACGGCCAGGCTGGTCACCTCGCGCTGGGAGACATCGATGTGCATGCCCGCCCCCCGTTCGCGGGCCGTAAGCAGCGCGGCGATGGCCGCGCCCGCCCCGTAGAGGCAGACGATCTGGTCCGGGTAGTTCAGATTGCGCCCGCTGATGTAGCAGGAGCCCCCCGCGTAGCCGGTGAGCGCCGCCACGCCGCCAATGGCCTCAAGGGTGGAGCCGAAGCTCACATGGGTGGAGCCCGGGCCGGAGGCGCCTTGGCCTGAGATCGAGGCCAGCACGATCCTCGGATTGGCCGCCTTGAGCGCCGAATAGCCGATCCCCAAGCGATCCATAACCCCGCGCCGGAAGTTCTCCACCACCACGTCGGCCTTGGCCACCAGCTTGAGGAACCGCTCACGGCCCGCATCGGTCTTGAGGTCGATGTTGACCCCCAGCTTGTTGCGGTTGTTGAACGTGAACAGCGGCGAGTCGCCGTCGATGCCCGGCCAAATCCGGAATGGATCCGAATAGGTCTCGGACTCCACCTTGATTACCGTGGCGCCCAAGTCCGCCAGCAAGGTGGAGGTCACCGAACCGGCGGTGAAGATTCCGAGGTCCAGCACCGTCATGCCGGCGAGGGGCGCATCGCCCGCTTCAGGCGCGGATGGGCCAGCAACGGCTGGCCGTGCCCGGTTCGGCGGCGTGGCGGCGTCCTCAATGGTCATCGGCAGGCCCGGCACCGTCACGCTTCGGTCGGCGCCGTGGGGCGTCGATTCGAGGTAGCCGCGAAACGAATAGGCGGCATCGCCCAGAAGGTCGGCGGCGTGCAGCACCGGCCCGCCCGGTATGCCACACCGCTGGCAGAAGTCATAGAGCGCCTCGCGCGTTTGCGTGCTGGCCCACTCGCCAAGAACCTCGTTCAAAGCGCCGGCGTTTCTGGCCCGTCGGCCGGGGCTGGCGAAGCGATCCGACTCCAAGCGGGGGTCGTCCACGGCGGCGCGGATGTGGTCCCAGTCGCGGGGCAGGTAAAGGAAAGCGAAGTGGCCGTCCGCGCAGCGAAGCACCGGCGCGTCCGCAGCGCGGCCCTCGCGCCGGACCGGGAAGCCCAGGGTGCCGGCGGCGATGCCTTTCCAGTTCACCCACGCCAAGGCATCCACCGCGTTGACCTCGGCACAGTCCGCCTGCCCGCACAGCCGCTGTTTGGCAATCAACGCCATGGCCGCGCAAAAGGCCGCATAGCCGGTGGCGTAGGCGGTCTGGTGGCCACCCATCGCCAACGGCTGCCCGTCCGGCTCGCCAAAGAGATCGGTCAGCCCAACCAACCCCTGAATGCCCAGTTCGGAGAGCGGCGCATCGTCGAGCCCCGCACCGGGCCGCGCGCCACTCAACCGCACCACGCTCAAGCCGCCATCAGGCCGAACAAGCCCCTCGGCAGGGCCGGGCTCCGCGACCACAGCCAGCTGCGCAGCGGCCAGCGCAGCGGCGGCCCCGCCCTCGTCGGTGCGGGCCTTGCCCCGATTCAGGAAGGTGGACAGCACGCTGCCCGCGGACAGATCCTCGTGCGCGACGCTGCGCAGGCGCGCCAGCCCGTCGTCCGGGGATTCCACCCGGGTGACCGTGGCCCCTAGGTCAGCAAGCAGGCGCCCGGTGAAGGCAGCCGCGATCCGCACCAAGTCGGGCGCTGCGTCGGATGCCCGCTCCACCACTTGAATGCCGCGCAGCAATGCCTTGGGGGAAGGAGCGGCCTTGGGGGATGGGATGGCTGAGCCGTTCATGCCGCCGCCTCCCCGCTCAGGCGATCCGGCGGGCGAAGGCCCGCCGCGCCGCTTCATACTCGGCCACGATCCGCTCGCAGAGGGCGCTGGCCGACACCACTTCCCGAACCGCGCCGACCCCGTGGCCCGCCGACCAAATGCCCTTGTAGCGCTCCTTGACCTTGGTGGCGCTGATGATCTCCCCCGGCGGGGTGACCGCCAGCCGCTTCAGGTCGATGCCGGCCGCGAGCAGGCTGGGGGTCAAAAAATTCGCCGGCGCGCCGTCGAGGGCCGCCGTGAAGTAGATGTCGTTGGCCCCGCCGTCGATGAGCGCATGGTGGTAGTCATCCGGCGCCAGGGACTCGTGGGTGGCGATGAACCGGGTGCCCATGTAAACCAAGGACGCGCCCATGGCTTCGGCGGCCAGTATGTCCTTGCCGCAGCTCATGCCGCCGGCAAGGATGATCGGCTTGTCAGTGACTTCGCGGATTTCGTTGACCAGGGCGAAGGGGTTGATCGTGCCGGTGTGGCCGCCCGCGCCGCCGCAAACCGCGATGAGGGCGTCGGCGCCTGCGGCCAGCGCCTTCTCGGCATGCCGCCGGGAGGCCACGTCGTGGAAAGCGACCCCGCCGTAGGCGTGGATCTCGTCGAACACCTCCATGGGCGCCCCCTTGGAGGTCAGGATGATCGGCACCTTGTGCTCAATGCACAGCGCCAAATCGCCGCGCATCCGAGGGTTGCTTGGATGCACCACCAAGTTCACCGCATAGGGCGCAGGCCGCTCTCCGTCCGCCTCGGCCTGCGCCAGCGCCGCCTCGGTTTCGTCGAGCCAGTCGGCGAAGTCCGACCGGGTGCGGGTGGAATGGGCCGGATAGCTGCCGATGACGCCGGCCCGACAGGCGGCAACCGCCAGCGCCGGGCAGGACACCAGGAACATCGGCGCGGCGATCAGCGGCACTTTCAGCCGTTCGGCGAAATCGAACGGTAGGTTCACGGCCGGCCCGGCGATGTCCCGGCCCGATGGTTGACTGGACAAGGGCTGCGCAGCGGCTCCCATGGCGACCTCCTTGAAAAATCCCAGTGCCGGGATAGTTTATTTACTGGCGGGCCAATATAGTTTATGGTGGTGCCCCTAGTCAAGGGAGGATCGGCTTTGAAGGAAACACGTTACGATTTCATCGTTGTCGGCGCCGGGTCGGCTGGCTGCGTCCTGGCCAACCGCCTGTCCGCGAATCCTGAACACCGGGTGCTCCTGCTCGAAGCGGGCCCCGAGGACAACAACATCTGGCTGAAGATTCCGGCCGGACTGACCCGCGTCTTCGCGCCGGGGAGGCGCAATTGGGGCTACTTCACGGAACCGGAGCCGCACCTGAACAACCGCCGCGTCTATTGGCCGCGGGGCCGCACCCTCGGCGGGTCGAGCGCCATCAACGGCATGGTCTATCTGCGCGGGCATCCCAATGACTATGACGGCTGGGCGCAGCAGGGCTGCCGGGGCTGGTCCTGGGAGGAGGTCATGCCCTACTTCAAGCGCAGCGAGTCCAATGAACGCGGGGAGTCCGACCTGCACGGCGCCGACGGCGAGATGCGCGTCAGCGACCTGGTCATTGACGATGAGGCCGGGCGGCTCTTCATGGCCTCCGCGGCCGCCATCGGCACGCCGCATCGAGCGGATCTCAACGACGGCGTTCAGCATGGCGTGTCCCGCGCCCAGGCGACCATTCGCAACCACAGGCGGGCATCCACCGCCACCGAGTTCATTCACCCGGTCCGCCACCGCGCCAACCTGCGCATCGAGTGCAACGCGCTGGCCCAGGGCATCCTCTTCGAGGGCAAGCAGGCCCGTGGCATCACCTACAGCGCAGGCGGCGGGCTGGCCACCGCACTCGCCGACCGGGAAGTGGTGCTCTGCGGCGGCGTGATCAACTCACCGCAACTGCTGATGCTGTCCGGGGTCGGCCCCGGCGCGCAGCTGCGCGAGCACGGCATTGAGGTCGTTCAGGACCTGGCGGGCGTTGGCCAGAACCTGCAGGACCATGCCTACGGCTACTACAACGCCCGGGTGGAGCGGCGCCTCTCCGCCAACCACCGAACCCGCGGCTTGGGCGCGGCTTGGGAGGCCGTCAAGTACCTGGTCGCCCGGCGCGGCTACCTGAACATGGGCGCGGTGCAGGCAACGGCCTTTCCCATCGTGCTGCCCGAATCGACCCAGCCGGAAGTGGAGATCAGCTTTCGGCCGATCAGCCTCGGCCCGAACGCGCGGGGCATGCCGGAAATACATGACTTTCCGGGCATCAATGCGGCCTGCAGCCTGCTGCGCCCCCAAGCCCGAGGCCGCATCGAACTGGCCAGCGCGGACCCCGGCACCTATCCGAGGATCTACGCCAACTACCTGGACAACGAGGCCGACCGGCGCACGATGCGCGAGGGGCTGCGCTGGGTGCGCCGCTGCTTCGAGTCCCCGCCCCTGGCCAATCGGATCATCCGGGAGGAGGCGCCCGGCGCGCAGGTCGCCTCCGACCCGGAATGGGACGCCTACATGCGCGACACGGTGCAAACTGTTTACCACCCCGTCGGCACCTGCGCCATGGGCGTCGGCGAGTCCGCGGTGGTTGATCCCGAGCTCCGCGTTCGCGGCCTTTCCCGCCTGCGCGTGGCGGACGCCTCGGTGATGCCGACCATCACCTCATCGAACACCAACGCGCCGACCATCATGATCGCGGAAAAGGCGGCGGACATGATGCTGGCCGGATAGCCCCGCATCCAACTGTCCGCAGGCCGTTCGACGCGCTTGGGGAAGCCGGACTTCGGGCCGGGTGCTATACTCGCGGCCCGAAGTCGCCGGAAGGAGAAGGCGTCCATGTCCCTTGCCACCAATCTGATCGATCCGACGCTGATTCCGCAAAACAGCGGCCCGCCCCATGCGCTCTTCGATGACTGGCGCGCGAACGATCCCGTGCATTGGAATCCGCCTTCCGAAAGCTACGACTGCCCAATGCCGAATGCGTCGCTGCGCCAGGGCTTCTGGGTGCTGACCCGCCATCAGGATGTGATCGACGTCTCCCGCAACCAAGCGCTGTTCTCCTCCCATGAGGGGAGCGCGGTGATTTGGGACTTCGAGCCGAAGCAGCTAGCGGAGCAGCAGGCGGGCCTCATGGCCATGAAGCCCGCGGACCACCTGGCGGTCAAGCGGCTGGTCATGCCGTCGTTCGCGCCGACTGAACTGGATCGGTTCCGCCCGGAGATCGACCGGGTCGCGCGCGCCATCATCGATTCGATAGCGGGCAACGGCAGCTGCGAATTTGTCTTCGACGTGGCTTCCCGGCTGCCCGTCCATACCTTTTGCAAGCTGCTGGGCGTGCCGGATGAGCTGCGCGAAACCGTGTTCAAGCTCGGCAACGAAACCGCGGATACCGAACGCACGGACCGCCAACAGGGCGCCATCCCGGCCATGTACCAGCTGTTTGTCATAGCCCAGCAGCTCGCCGAGGAGAAGCGCAAGCATCCGGACGATTCGATGATGAGTCGGCTGGTGCATGGCGAAGTGGACGGCGAGAAGATCGACGAGGTCAACCTGCAGATGTTCTTTGTCACGCTGTCCATTGCCGGGCACGAGACCACGCGCAGCACGGCCGCCCACTTCGTGCGGCTGATGAACGAGCACCCGGACCAGTACGAACTGCTGCGCAGCGACGTGGACGCCCATCTGCCCAACGCCGTCGAGGAGGTGCTGCGCCACTCGCCGCCGGTGGTCAAGTTCCGGCGCACCGTAATGGAGGACACGGAGATTGGCGGACGGAAGGTGGCGAAGGGGGACAAGATCTATCTGTCATACCCGGCGGCCAACCGGGATCCGGCGGTGTTTGAGGATCCGCACCGGTTCGACATCACGCGCCGCAACGCCAGCCGCCACTTGGCGTTCGGGTCAGGGGCGCACTTCTGCTTGGGCGCCCGGCTGGCGCGCTACCAACTCACCGCGTTGCTGAAGGAGATGGTCGCCCGCATCCCGGACATTCGGCCGGATGGCGAGATGGAGATGCTCAAGAGCATCTGGTTCAACGCCATCATCCGCATGCCGGTGGCGTTCACGCCGGAGTCCCGGTCCGGTTGACGGCGGCACAGCCTGAGCGCGCGCCCAATGCCCCGATTTGGGCGGCTCCTACTTGGGCGCCAACGCCTCCACCCGTTCAATCCAATCCATGACATGGCGGGTGCGGCCGAGCGCGGCCCGGGCCTCCTGGGCGTAGCGCAGCGCGCTTAGCTGGCCCATCACCGCCAGGTCGGCGAACGACAGCGCCTCGCCCACCAGCCAGGAGCGTCCGTCCAGCAGGCCGTCGAGGGCGCGGAAGTGCCGTTCCACGTCGGCCACAACCTGCGAGCGCGGCTTTCTGCCGACCCCTTGCGCCTCGGTGAGCTGGCTCGTGGCCTGCATGATCATGGTCTTGAGCTTCGGTTTGGGAATGCCCGGCAGGGACGCCGCAAACTCGTCGAGCGCCGCATCGAGGTTGTGCTCCCAAGCCAGCCGCATCGTCATCTCATAGAAGTAGAGGCTTTCGTCCGCCCATTCCTCAATGGCATGGGCGAGCGCCGCATCCCGCGCTGCGGGCGGCACCAGGGCCGGGCCGTCATGGGCCTCCTCCAAGTGGTGGATGATGTCGGTGGAGTCCCACACAACCTGATCGCCGTCCTGGATGGCTGGGAACTTGCCGGTCGGGCTGACATGCTCGTAGTCGCCCTCGGCCACTCGGGCGCGCACGACCTCGTTGACCTCAAAGGGCAGACGCTTGTAGTTCAGCGCCCTGCGCACCTTCTCGGTGAAGGGCGAGGTCGAGAATTGGTACAGGGTGATCATGGTTCAGTGCTCCATGCTGGGGTTGGGGTGCTATTGGGGCGTTATTGTGGCGTTTCCGGCAGCACGATCTGGCGCATGATCGGCGCGAGATCGTACTTCCCGTCATCCGCCCGGCGGGGCGCTTGGCTGGCAAAGGCCCGCTCGATCTCCTCCCACCTGGACTTCGCGATGTCCACCGCATGCGGGTGCGTCACGATGTTGAACAGGCCGGCCCGGATGCCTTCCACCGCTTGGGCGGCCATCTCCGCAGCGGGCATGCCGACCTGGCGCATGAACGCGCCAGCCGCTTCAGGCGCCGGCGCCGACCCGCCAAAGGCATCGGTTCTTCGCTCCGAGGACCGCCAGAGCGTCGAATCCACAATGCCGGGACACAGTGCGCACACTTTCACGAAGTCCGGCACCTCACGGCGCAGGACGTCAGCCAAGCCGAGCATGGCGTGCTTGGAGGCGGTGTACAGGCCGGCGCCGATGTGGGGAACGCCCAAGGCGTGCTCCGAGGCGGTGTTGGCGACGCGGCAGGGGCGTCCGGCGGCGATGAGCCTGGGCACGAAGGCCCGAATGCCGTTCAGGGCGCCGCGCACGTTCACGGCGAAGATCCAGTCGAAGTCGGCGGCGCTGCACTCGTAAACCGGCGCCGTCACCTGCATGACGCCCGCGTTGTTGACTAGGATTTCGACGCTTGAGAAGGTTTCCCAGGCCGTGTCAGCAAGGTCGGAGACGCTGGCTTCGTCAGTGACGTCAACGGTGACGCCGAGGCTCCTGACGCCCTTTGCGGCCACCTCTTCCGCAACGGCCAGCGCAGCCTCGGCCTCAATGTCCGCAACGAGCACGTTGGCCCCCTGCTCGGCGAACGCGAGGCAAAGCGCCCGGCCAATCCCGTTGCCGCCTCCGGTGACGACCGCCGATTTGCCGCGCAGGTCCATGGCGGCGTCTTCCGATGGGGTCTCTTGCGGCATCTGGTCGGGCCTCCCGGTTCAGCATGTGGTGGCCCGGGTGCCAGCGTCGCCTGCCGCAAGGCTCATGGCTTGAAGTTTAGCCGACCTTGTCCGCCGTTCAAGAACCTGCGCGCCCGCGAAGCGGGCGCGGATGGAGTTTCGCTGCGCGAAACTCCGCGCTCCTCTGGCAGGTCGGATTCCGATAGGTTTCTGAGCCCGCGCACCCGCTCCGCGGGTGCGTTTGAGTTTCGCTGGCGCGAAACTCCGCTGCCTTTGCTTCAGTCAGGTTCCGATAGGTTTCTGAGCCCGCCCGGAACTCGCCGAACCCTAATGGCCCGCAAACAGCGGTTCGCCCCGCGCAAGCGCGGCCAAGGGCACGACCTCGACCCGATCATCGAGCGGAAAGCGCTGATCGCCGGGATAAACCACAGCCACTCGGGCAAGCGCGAGGTCCGCCAAGGCGTTGCGGATGGACGGCGTCATGCGCGGCGCATCCGCAAACTTGCATTCGACCCCGAGCAGGGTGCCGCCCCGGCGCAAAATCAGGTCGATTTCCGCACCCTGATGAGTGGCCCAAAAGCAGGCTTCGTCGTGAGGCTCCAGCGCGAGCAACTGCTCAAGCACGAACCCCTCCCAAGATGCGCCAACACGGGGGTGCGTCATCAAGTCCCGCTCCGTGCCCATCCCCAGCAATTGGTGGAGCAAGCCCGAATCCCGCATGTAGATTTTCGGCGCCTTGACCTGGCGCTTGCGCAAGTTGGCAAACCACGGCTGCAGCTGGCGCACCATCATGGCGTCCGTGAGGATGTCCAGGTATCTGCGCACGGTGGCCGGCTTCACGCCCAGTGTCCTGGCAGGCTCAGCAGCATTCCAAGTCTGGCCGTGGTAGTGGGCGAGCATGGCCCAGAAGCGTCCCATGGCCGCAGCCGGCACATTCACGCCCCACTGCGGGAAGTCACGCTCCAACAGCGTCGCCGCGAACTCCCGGCGCCATGCCAAGCTGTCCGCCTCGCTGCCGGCCAAGTAGGAGCGCGGCATCCCGCCCCGCCGCCACAGCCGCCCTACCGCATACGGCGGCTCGATTGACGTCTCCCGCAGCGTTAATCCCCCTAGGTAAACTCGCTCCACCCGCCCAGCAAGGCTCTCAGAGGTCTGACGAAGCAATGCGCCCGACGCACTGCCCAGAACCAGAAACCTCGATGGAGCAGGCGTCCGGTCCACTAGGACGCGCAAGATGGGAAAGAGCTCCGGCCGCAATTGAACCTCGTCGATGACCACCAGCTCCCGCAACGGCGACAGGGCTGTCATCGGTTGGTCTAGCCGGGCAACGCTAATCGGCGATTCGAGATCGAAGTAATTGACTGACTCGGGGTCCAGGAACTGGCGGGCCAAAGTCGTCTTGCCGCATTGCCTCGGGCCCACAAGCGCCACAATCGGGGCGCGGCGAAGGGCCGCTTCAACAGTTCCGTAAGCAACACGATCCAGCATATGCTCAAAATACCATGAAAATCGCTGTTCGCATGGCTGATTTTCGTGGTCTATCGAACCTGTTGCTCCAAACACCATGAAAAAAGCCATTCGCATAGCCAATTTTCACGGTCGAACCACCCAGTTCGGATCGTGCCGAAAGCGCTGATTCCCAGACGCCAACCGTCCTCCGAGCGCACCCTCAGCGCGATGGGTCAGCCACGGCTTGGGCGTAGTGCGCAGCCCTTGCGCCTCCGAACAAGCGGGTCATCAGCCGGGCAACCTTGGCCGGGGGCAACTCCTCAGCCAGAGCTGCGGCCAGACGCTCTTTGTCAACCGCCTGCGGATTCGGCCCTGCGTCGAAACTGCCGATCAGCAAGGTGAACTCGCCGCGCAGCGCATCGCCAGCCGCAAGTTCCGCCGCCAGGTCGCCGGCGCAGCCGCAGTAGTAGCTTTCAAACTTCTTGGTCATCTCCCGGCCGATGAACAGCGGCCGTTCGGGTGCCAAGGCGGCGATGGCCCGCAAGGTCTCCAGTAAGCGGTGCGGCGCCTCCAGGAACAGGGTCGCCGACGACCGGCGGCAAGCCTCCTCAAGCGCCGCCTGCCGGGCCTGGGGCTTGGCGGGCAGGAAGCCGACGAAGCGGGGTTGGCCAGCGGGAATGGGGCAGACTGACAGCAGGGCGGTCAGGGCGCTGGCGCCGGGAACGGGCACGACGGAAACGCGCTCCGACCAGCAGCGCTGGATCAGGCGAAAGCCCGGGTCGGCGATCAGCGGCGCACCCGCATCGGAGACCAGGGCTACATCCTCGCCGTCCTTGAGCCGCGCGATGAGGCGTTCGGCCGCCGCCGCCTCGTTGTGGTCGTGCAGCGCAGTCAGGTTCGCGCCCGACACCCCCAGATGCTTAAGCAGGATTCCAGTCCGTCTGGTATCCTCGGCGGCGATCGTCCCAACCTCGGCCAGCACCTGCGCCGCTCGACGCGTGATGTCCTCCAAGTTTCCTATCGGCGTAGCAACGACGTGCAGGGTGCCCGGCATGGCCTTTCCCCATCCAGAATCGAACGACGCTCCAAAATACTGGCTTCGGCCAAGGGACGCCAACCTCATCGGACGCATGGCAGTGGCTCAGTTTGATTCACGTCATCGTCGTGATTCGGTCGAGGGCGGGACGCCCTCGCTTCGGGGATCCCGCCTGAAGCGGGCGTTTCGCCCCGGAGCGAGGGCATCCAGCCCTTGCATCGGCGCTCGTTGGAGCGCCGCCCGCTCAAGCCCAGCCAAAGTCAAACTGAGCCACTGCCGACGCATCGTTCTGGCCTTGCTGTTGGCCGCCGGGCTGCCGGCCTGCCAGAACCAAGCGCCGCAAACGGAACCGGCCGCGCAGCCGCCCCCTCGCCAAGCGGCGCCCGCCGCGCCGCCAAGCGCCGGCACCTTGGCCGGCCTTGAGCAGCTGGGGGCCGCCGAGGCTGCAGTCGCCGACTCGGACTGGGTGCTGGCCCAGCGGCTGCTCAGCCAAGTCGATGCTGACGCCCTCAACCATCCCGCCCGCAAGCAATTTCATCAGGCGGCACTGGCCACCGCCTTGGGCCTCGACGACTTGCCACGCGCCGAGGCAGCGTGGCATTCGTTGGCGCAAGGTCTTGAGGGCCATGACCAAGACGCATCGGCGCTCCGGTTGCTGAGCGAACTCCGCCAACGCCAGGGACGGATCCGGGAGGCGGTGGCTGCGTTGGCCGGCATCAAGGCGCCCGAACAACGCCTTCCCGCGATCAACAACCGGCTTTGGCGGCTGACCGCCACGGTCTCCCCGCAACAAGCCGCGGCATGGGCCGAGCAGGGGCCGGCAGCAGCGGTTTGGGGGCTCAGAGCCGCCGTCGCGCAAAGCCCTTCCACAACCGAGAAGGACAAGCGCCTGGAGGACTGGCTCAGCCGCCATCCCCGGCACAGCTTCGCCAAGGCGCTGCCGGAGCCCCTGGCGCGCTTGCGGCATCGTCCGCCGCCGGCCCGGCGGGTGGGCCTGTTCATTCCGTTGACCGGCCCTTTGGCGGCGGCGGGCAGGACGGTTCGGGACGGCTTCATCAGCGCCTACCTGCGGGATCCAGCCGCGGCCAAGCCGGAGGTGCGCATCTTCGACACCGCATCCGAACCGATGGCCGCCCTCCTGCAAGCCGGCCGTTCAACGGACATCCAGTTCATCGTCGGCCCCTTGAGCAAGCCGGCGCTGGAAAGCCTGATGGGGTTGCGGCCGCGGATGCCGGTGCTGGCCCTCAACTATCCCAGAGCGCCGCTGCGCGGCGACCCCAAAACGCCGATGGACGGCGATCCACCAACGCCGATGCGCGGCGATCCACCAACGCCGATGCGCGGCGATGCCTGCGGCGGCGGGGCTCAGGGGCGCCCGGAGGCCGGCGGGGGCTTTGCGGCGTTGGGCTTGGCGATCGAGGACGAGGCCGCGCTCATCGCCGAGCGCCTGGCGGCCGACGGCCGGGAGCGGGTGTTGGTGATCCGCAACGGGCGCAGCTGGGCGATTCGCGGCACGTCCCAATTGGCCCGGTCCTGGCCCCATCACTTGGAGCAGCACGCGTTCGACAACATCAAGACCCTGACCGAGTCGGTGGGCGAGGCACTGCAGGTCGCCTCCAGCCAAGCGCGGCACGACGAGTTGGCCCAGGCGCTGGGCACCCCCCTGGAGTTCCTGCCCCGGGCCCGGCAGGACATCGATGGCATCGTCGCCTTCGTCGATCACTTGCAAGCCCTCGCCCTGGCGCCGGCGCTCAAGTTCCACTTTGCCCAGGCGCTGCCCGTTTACGCCAGTTCGCAAAGCGTCCGCGGCGCCGGGCGGCTTGGCGACCTTGAGGGCTTCCAAGTTGCCGAACTGCCCTTCCAGCTTCGCCCAGGACCGCTGCGGCAGGCATTCTCCGAAGCCTTTGAGCCGCGGGATGCGAATTTGACCGCGCTGTTCGCACTCGGCATTGATGCCTACCGCCTGTTCGACCACTGGACCCTGCTCAGCGCCGGCGACCCGCTTCGCGGCGCCACCGGCACCTTGAGGCTCGGTGCTGACGGGTGCGTCCGGCGCACCTTGGGCTGGGCTGCGGTGCGGGGCGGCGCGCTGTCGGAAGTTCCCGGTGGACCGTCCAACTAAGGCGCAGGCCAGGGGCCAGTGGGCGGAGCGCCGGGCCGCATGGCATCTGCGCGGACGCGGGCTTAAGCTGATCGCCCGCAACTACAGATGCCGGTTCGGCGAAGTCGATCTGATCATGAGTGACGGCGAGGCGACCGTGTTTGTTGAGGTCAAGCGCCGCCGGAACGATGCGTTCATGAATCCGGCGGAGAGCGTCGATGTCCACAAGCAGCGCCGTTTGGCCATGGCCGCAGGCGCCTTCCTCGCCGCCCACCCGCGCTACGGCCGCCACCCGGCGCGATTTGACGTTGTGACGATAACCGGGCCAAACTACCGGCCACGATTCGATTGGATTCGGGACGCCTTCCAACTCGATGACAGCGCTGGCCACTGAGACCCGCCCACTCGTCCGGCTACTGGCTTGGGCCCTATGCCTGACGCTGCCCGCCTGCGCCACCTTCTCCGGCGACCCGCGGGTGCGCACGCCCGGCGTCCAGTTGGACGATGAACTGCTCGAGAAGGTCGTGGAGCGGCAAATTCGCCGGTCGGACCCGGACTTCGACTCCGCCCACCTGGTGATCGTCAGCTACAACCGCATCGTCCTGCTGCTCGGCCAAGTGGCGACGGAGGCGCTCAAGGCGAGAGCCCAGGAAGTCACCCAGGACATTGCCAAGATCAGGCGGGTACACAACGAACTCGGCGTCGGCGCCCCCATTTCCTACTTGGCCCGCCTCAACGACGGCAACCTCACCACCAAAGTCAAGCGCAAGCTGATCACCGCCAAAAGCACGCCCGGACGCAAGGTCAAGGTGCAGACCGAGAACGGGGTGGTTTACCTGATGGGGATTTTGACCCAGGAGGAGGCCGACCAAGCTGTGGAAATCGCCAAGACCGCCTACGGCGTCCAGAAAATCGTCCGGGTGTTTGAGTATCTCGATTAGCCTTCGGGCCTGGGCTGGCGCGCCAGCCCAGGCCCGAAGGCTAATGTTCACGGCGGCAGCACGGTTGCGGATTTGCATCCGCCGTCGCCTTTGAACGCTAAATTTCGTTGAGCGTGACTCGATGCCCCCTCAGTCGCCCGCACATGCAGGGCGGCAGCATCGAATCCTCGTTTTCGCGACTTCCGAAGGCAGGGGCTCCTAGACCGAGGAAACGGTTGAACGTCCGTTGCTGGCGAGGGTCATTCGGAAGTCACCTTGACCTTGATGCGTTCGATGCCCGTGAAGTGCGGCAGGGCCTGCAGCTTGGCCGCAAGGCTCGGAGCCATGAGCCTGAGCCGCGTGGCGGTGGCGCTGTCGAGGCAGACCACGATCAGCTCACAGCCGCGCAGCGCCCGCACTTGGCACGCCGATTGCATTCCCACTGGCAGGATGGAACGCAGTTCGGCGGTCCAGGCGCGCTGCTCGGCCGCCTGGCCCAGCAGCCGCTGCAGCGGCGTGAACCGACGGTGGCGTTCAGTGAGCAATTGATCTATCTTTGCGAGGCTCACAAGAGCTAAGAACAAGGCTGGGGCAGGCAACCATAGCCGCTGAGCTGGGCTTGCGCCAGATTCGGGAGGTCGTTTTGGGACCGATGATCCCATGAAAATCGTCGTGCTCACCAAGCGAGGCGGCGCCAAGACGCTGCGGCTGCCGCTTTGGGCGCTGTG
>JAPOTD010000038.1 GCA_026709365.1 Gammaproteobacteria bacterium | reverse complement strand
GGTGCTGGTACGCGAACCGGGTTTTGGAGGTCAAGCGCAGGCACCGGCTGTCCGTGGATGCGGATGAGGCGGCCGCGCTTGAGGCCGAGCTGTCACTATGTGACGGGGATGTCGAGCCCGCCGGACTATGCGCGGGCGAATAGGATTGAACGGGAAACATCGCGCTAAGCGCCCAAATCCGCTCATCCCCAGCGAGCGCCATTGTCACGGCAGATGGGTGCCCAAGGCGAAGCGCAGGCTCCATCCGTTCAGCCATCCGGCGTCCTCGGGCGCCGCATCGACCACCGTGAGGGTCCAAGTCCCATTAGGACGTTCGCCATAGAACGCGTTGCTCAACAACTGCCAGTCAAGATCCTGGTTGTTGGCCAGCACGTCGTTGAACACCGGGTTCAGGATGCTCTCGGTGCCCGATGGGGAAATCAGGTGGATGCCGAGATCGTTGGTGAACGGATGGGTCACGTCAATGCTGAGGGTCACGGCCTCGATGTTGGCGTCCGCCGGCAAGCCGCTGATATCCAAGGACTGGACCAAGCCCGCGCTGCTGTGGTCGGGAATCGCGGTACGGTCGGCAATCGCATAGGAGCCGGTTTCCACATAGGCGCCCAGGCTGCCGGGCTCGTGGGACGCCGCATGGTCCAAGGCCTCGTCGATCGCCAGGGCGCCAAAACCATACCAGTTGTGGAAGCGATAGCCCGCTGCGTTGGTGATCCAAGGCAACTGCAGCACATAGGGTGCGGCTCCGAACCCGTACCAGTTCCGGGCCCGCTCATCAGGGGAAGCGTCGTCCCAAGGCCGCTGCAGCAGCTGGGCGGCACCGCCAAGTCCGTAGCGCACCGCCGACCGATGCGGGTCGATCCAGCGGGCCGATTTGGCCAATAGGTGCTTGACGTCACGCCAAGTCAGGGCCGGATGCGCCTCCAGCAGCAGGGCGATGGCGCCCGACGCATTGGGCGCTGCGGAGGAAGTGCCGTTGAAGGTGCTGATGTAGTGGCCGTGGGGGTTGGCCTGGACATCCAAAGCGAGCCCCCGGGTGGCGAGATTGTCGTAACCTCTGAACAGGCCCGCTTGATCGGTGGTGATGATGGCGGGAAAGTCCCCGCCAAATTCGCCTGAGGGTGCGCTGATCCACAGATTGGCTCCGACCGACGAGTAGCTCGCCCGCTGCCCGGAGGCGTTGTGTCCGCCGACCACGATCACATACGGCAGGTTGTTGGTGGGATCGGCGTTCGACGACGCGCAGCCGATCAACTCATTCAGGGCACGGGGAATGGAACTGCACGCGCCAAAGGCGTTGCCTGCCGCCTTGACGTAAAGCGCACCCCTGCCGTCGCGCAGGTTGGTGACCCCGTGGCGAAGCAGCGCCACGTCCTGATCCGGGTCGGGATTGCCTTCATGGCCGAGGCTTCCGAAGCTGAGATTGAATATGTCCACCTCCGCTGAGTTCGGGCTGACCATGCTGGCGCCCAGCGAGTCCAGCCGAGCAGCCGCCGAATCGATTGCGGACAGGTAGTTGTAGCCCCGCAAACTCGCTCCAGGCGCTACGCCCCGCCCACCCACGCCGTTGTCGGCCGCCGCGGCCACGACGCCGGCGACGGAGGTTCCGTGATCGCCCATGGTGGAGGGCAGGAAGGGATCCCAGCTCAATGCGCCTGCCCAATCACGGGCGTTGAAGTTGTGCGACTCCCCGGCTTCAACGTTGGCTGCCAGGTCCGGGTGGCAAACCTCCAAGCCGGTATCAACAACGGCCACTCGAACCCCGCGCCCCGACACCCGTTCCTGAAGGGTTCGGGTCATGGAGAGGTCCTCGCCCGCCACGCCGGACTGGGCCGCGAAGGCGCGCTGGCCCGAATTGGCCAAGTGCCACTGCTCCCGGGCCAGCGGGTCGGCAGCCCCGGCGTTGGGACGTCCCGACGCCGGGCGCTGGCAGCGAACGACCACCGCGCCCGATTCGTCAAGGGAGAAGCCCATGAAGTCGTAGTTGGAGGTGCGGCCCGCATGTTCGCTGGCGATCTCCTCCACATAGGCGATGGCGTAGTAGTCGCGCCCGGGCGGGAAATCCGCCAAGTCAACGCTGAATTCGTAGGCAAAGCCGGATTGCGGATCGATGTCCGGAACCTCTCCCTCGCCGATCCAAAGGTTGGCGTCGCTCCAATTCGGCATATCGTTGATGGCGACCACCAGCGCTGTCGGCGTGGACCGGCGACCGCCCCAGTTGAGGACGCTGGCCTCGATTCCCAGCACCCCGGCGCCCATTGCCGGCGCCCCGAAAAACGCCAGCAGATCCGGCGCCACATGGTCTTTCGCGGCGGCCCCAAACCGTGGAGCGCCCTGGGCGGCGCGGGGCTTGGCCACCCCAGCCGGCAGCAAGTGCGCGACCTCGGCCTTTCGATATGGCACCGACGCGGGCACCCGACGGTCGCTCGCCGTAAGCAGCCGGGCACGGTCCGCCAATCCCCTCAAGCGAAGGTTCCGAGCCACCTGCGCCGGATTGGCATCCTTAGGCAGGCGCAGCAGCGCAAACCCCAGTGCGGGGTAGGCTTTGGCGTCCAGCGCACCCGCCGCATCGACGACGGCATCGAGCGCTTGGTGGGCCGCCAACCCGACGAGGAGGTTGGAGGTCACTTCCTCGAAGCGGTGCCGTCGGGGATTGAAGGCAAGGCGCTTGGGCCGGCCGTCCAGGCGCACATAGGCCTTGTGGATCCGTCCTTGGTACTCGGCCTGATAGACCAGATTCCCGCCTTCGGCAAGGACTTCAACCGCCAATCCCTCAATCCCGTTCAAAGCCGTCTGGGGCATGGTCCGCGCGGGCAGGACCGCCACGGCTCCGCCGCCGCCCTCGGCTACCGTGACTTGGCTGGCGGCGCCCGGCTGCACCGGGGAGGCGGCGCCCGCCGCCGCGGCAAGCAGAACGCAGGCAACCGTCGTCAGGCGTCTCGACACCGCCTATTGCTCCCGCGCAATGACGAAGGGTGGCGCAAAATCGCACAAGGCCTCATTCAGATCACTCAGGTGCCTCGTGGCATCGCTGAAGCCGGGCATGGCTGCCGGACCCAAATTGGTCAAGTGGCCGGTCGGGGCCTCCAACAGGTTCATCACCGTCAGCGGGCTCTCGGAATACAGGGTGAGCCGCCACTTCCCCCGGCCATCGCCGAGGGCGCCTTCCAGGCCGACGCCGCCGCGTTCCAATTCCACGGCGGTTACCGAGCGGGCTTCGCCGGGAGGAACCCGAACGGTCACCGGTCCGCGCTGGTTGCCGCCATCATCAATGCCGCGCACTTCCACGGCTGCGGTCCTGACGTCGTAGTTGACCAGCCGCAGCCAGCTGCGTTGACGGGTGTTTCTGGCCGGATTGAAGATGCTTGCTTCAAAGGCGCAGCCGTCGCCGGTTAAGCCGACCGAGGCGGCATCGAAGGGCAGCAGGACACTGCCCATCGCGGTGAGGAATCCATCGACGGTCCGCAAGTAGGAGCCGACCTTGAAGTCCACGTCGCCTCTCAACTGGAGGTGCCAATCCCCGGTGCCGGTGCCGATGCCGGGCGAGATGCCTTTGGCCGAATTGCCCTGCTCAAGATCGTGGGAATTGAACCCGAGCGTGGCGTGCGCCTCCAGCTCCACCGACAGGGAGCGATGCATGCCCCGCTCGTCGTAGGCATGAACGTGCACGGTGCCGGGCTCCCCAACGGCGGAGATGCGCACAAAGCTCTGCTGGGTTGGATGGGAGGCAGCCCTGAACAAGGGCACGTCGATCACCGTTTCGGCGAATGCCGGCGGGCACGGTCCTGCCAGCCCTGCCGCCAGCAGAAGGAGCGGCATCCGTCTCATGCCAGGTATAGGCCCCCGTTAACGTGCAGGGTCTCGCCAGTGATGTATCCGGCTTGGTCGCTGGCCAGAAACGCGACGGCATCGGCCACCTCCTGGCCGCTGCCGACGCGGCCCAAGGGGATGCGCTCCAGCATGCGGGCGGTCTGCTGCTCATTGAGGGCGGCGGTCATGTCGGACTCGATGAAGCCGGGGGCGACAACGTTGGCGGTCACCCCGCGCGAGCCCACCTCCAAGGCCAGGGCACGGGTGAAGCCCTCCACCGCCGCCTTGGAGGCCACGTAGTTGGCCTGGCCCGGGTTGCCCATGCGGGCGACCACCGAACTCAAGTTGATGATGCGCCCCCAGCGGGCGCGGATCATGCTGCGCAGCAAGGGCCGGGTGACGCGGTACAGCCCAGTCAGGTTGGTGTCGATCACCGCCTGCCAATCCGCCGCCGACATGCGCAGCAGCAAGTTGTCCCGAGTGATGCCCGCGTTGTTGACCAGCACCGAGGGTAGGCCGGGTGAATCGGCTAGACGTTCCACGAGGGCCTCAACGCTCCGCCCGTCAGCAATGTCGAGCCGCAGTCCCAAGCCACCAGCGCCCAAGCGCTGGCCAACGGCGGCGGCCCCGGCGTCGGTGGTTGCCGTGCCGACCACGAACAGGCCGTCGGCGGCCAAGCGCTCCGCGACCTTGGCGCCAATGCCCCTGGAAGCGCCGGTGACCAAAGCGACTTTCGGCTGCTCGGCCATGCTCCTTCAGGCTGCCACGGCTTCCAATTGGCCAGCAAGGTCATCAAGGGTGCTCAAGGTGCCCGCCGTCAGCGCCCGGTCGATGCGGCGCGCAAGCCCAGTGAGCACCTTGCCTGGTCCGCACTCCACCAAGTGACTGATGCCGTCGGCGGCCAGCCGTCGCACGCAATCGGTCCAGCGCACGGGTTCGGTGAGCTGCGCCAGCAGCCGCCGCTCGACGACCTCGACCGTGGCGGCGATCTCAGCGTCAACGTTATGCACCACCGGAATTCTTGGCAGGCTTAGGGGAACGCTGCCCAAGGCCTCGGCGAGGCGCTCTTGGGCAGGGGTCATAAGGGCGCAGTGGAACGGACCGCTCACCTCCAGCATCACCGCCTTGCGGGCACCCCGCTCCCGGCAGCCGGCAACCGCCTGCTCCACGGCTTGGGCGGTCCCGGCAATGACCGTTTGCCCAGGCGCGTTGTAGTTGGCCGGCGACACCAATCCGTCAGCGGCGGCGCAGGCCGCTTCGATGGCCGCATCGTCAAGGCCCAAAATCGCCGCCATGGCGCCCTCGCCTTGGGGCACCGCCTCCTGCATCAATTTGCCGCGCCGCCGCACGAGGCGAACGGCATCGGCGAACGGCAAGGCGCCCGCGCAGGTAAGCGCTGAGTATTCACCCAGGCTGTGGCCAGCCATCAGGGCGGGCTGCGGACCGCCCTCGGCCAGCCAAACGTCCCAGAGCGCCACGCTGGCGGTGAGCAGCGCCGGCTGGGTTACGGCGGTGGCGGCCAAGTCCGCATCCGGGCCGTCGGAGACGATGCGCCAAAGATCGATGCCGATGGCGTCCCCCGCCTCGTCAAAGCGCTCCCGGACCGAACCGTGGACGGCGGCCGCATCGCCGAGCATGCCAACGAATTGGGATCCTTGGCCGGGGAAAACGAAGCCCAACGTCATCGGGCCAGCTCAGTCCTCATCGTCTTCGTAGTCGTCCAGCCTGACGACCTGCCTGCCGCGATAGAACCCCTCTGCAGTCACTTGGTGGCGCAGGTGGATCTCCCCGCTGGTGGGGTCGGTGGAAAGCGCCGGCACCTTGAGCCGGTCATGGGATCGGCGCTTGCCCCGCCGCGCTCTGGATACCTTGTTTTGCTGAACCGCCATCCGCACCTCCTCGGTGTCGCGTACCTTAAGTTTAATCTCTTGGCAACGGCATCCCCGCTGCTCCTTCGCCGTCAGCGCGGCTGCCGCCCCGGACGAGCCGCAGGCCTCCATGCGCCAAGGGCCGCGAAAGGCTTGGTCGTTGCCGGTGCGCCTTCACTCGAACCGTCCGCTGGGCTGGCCAACCGCGGCGAACGGGGGCAATCCGCGTGCGGGCACGGCCGCTCCGGCAGCGCCAGAATCAGTTCATCCTCGACCAGCTCCGCAAGGCCGGCCTCATCCCCATCGATGCGGAGAACGTCCCGTTCCGCTCCCAGGCGAGTGGCTTGGGTCTCGCTGGCGGCGATGGCCACCGAAAAGCCGGACGCCAAGTCAACGGGCACCGGCTCCAAGCATCGGTGGCATTCGACAACCACGCGAGCCGTGACATCTCCATCCATCCGCACGACGCCATGCCGATCGAAGCGGAAATCCAGCCGCACCCGCACGGCGTCCGGGCAATCGCACAAGGCGCTGAAGCGATTCAAGACGCCCACATCGACGTTGCGGCTGATTCGAGCCTGCCGCCCGGCCAACTCCGAAAGCCGGAAGCGCTCCTGCAACGGGTTCAGCACCCACCTCCCAAGCGGCGGATGAACATGGGCGCGCATCATAGGTACGGACGCACGGGCTGTAAAGGCGCTGAGCCCGCACAGGCGCGCCTGCGGAGGGGCGCGTTGGAGTTTCGCTACGCGAAACTCCGCTACCGCAGAGTGGATCAGGTTCCGAAGTGTTTCGGATCTGGCACGAGCACAACCGCTGCGCCCATAATGCGGCCTTGACAAGCACTTCCCGGCATCCCCCATGAGCCAGCTGATTCTCGCGTCCTCCTCACCCTATCGCCGCACCCTGCTGGAACGCTTGGGGCTGCCGTTCGAGGCGCTGAGCCCCAACATTGACGAAACGCCCCATCCGGGCGAAGCGGCCAAAGCGTTGGTGCTGCGGCTGGCAACCGCCAAGGCGGCCAAGATCGCCGAAGCGCGCCCAAACGCAACCATCATCGCCTCCGATCAAGCGGCGGTGGCCGACAGTCCCGAAGGCGGCGCCATTCTCGGCAAGCCCCGCCACAGCGCAGGCGCCATCGCCCAACTGAGCCGTCTGTCGGGGCGTCGGGCGCGATTTCTCACCAGCCTGTGCGTGCGCGAGCCAAACGGCAGCCAACAACTCGAAACCGAGGTCACCCAAGTGCATTTCCGAACGTTGGACAATGATGAGATCGCCCGCTACGTGGCGCGCGACGCACCGCTCGACTGCGCAGGCTCCTTCCGCTCGGAGGGGCTAGGCATTGCCCTGTTCAAGCGCATCGAGGGCGATGATCCCAACGCCTTGATCGGCCTGCCGCTGATTCGCCTGTGCCGCATGCTCCGCCAAGCTGGCGTGGACCCGTTGGGCTGAGCTTCACAAATCCGCTCGGCCCGCCAGGCGCGACCAAGCGTCGTCGAAGAGGGGCGGCATCGGCGCCTCGAAGCGCCGCTGGGCGCCATCCCACTCAAGGCCCAGGCGCGCGGCGTGCAGGCAAAGGCGATTGACTTTCGCAGCCTTCGAGCATTGTTCGGAAGCAGCGGTTTCGTATTTGTCCTCACCCAGCACCGGATGCCCGCTGGAGGCCGCATGGACGCGAATCTGATGGGTGCGCCCGCTGTGCAGGCGGGCGCTCAGCCAGGAGGCCGAGGCGCATTCCCGCAACACATTGAAGGTGGTCCGCGCCGGCTTGCCCTGGGCATCCACGCGCACCCGCCGTTCGCCGGCGGCGGTGACGAAGCGATGCAGGGGCCGCTCCACAACGGTCAGGCGGCGCGGCCAACGCCCGCAGACGAGCAGTTGATAGGACTTGCGCACCCGCTGCATCCGCAGCAGCCGGTGCAGTTCCGCAAGCGCCGCACGGGACTTGGCAACCATCAGGCAGCCGGACGTATCCCGGTCAAGCCGGTGCGCCAACTCCAGGAACCGGTCGCTGCGCCCCATGCGCAGGGCTTCTATGAGGCCGAGCCGGACCCCGCTGCCGCCATGCACCGCCAAGCCGGAAGGCTTGTCGATGACCAGCAGGCCTTGGTCCTCGAACAGGATCCGACCGTCCAGCTGCGCCATCAGCGCCTGCCCAGGCGCTGGGGTGGTGGACGGGAGCGCGGTTCGCACTGGCGGAATGCGCACGCTGTCGCCCGCAGCGAGCCGCTGGCTGGGATCAGCCCGGCCACCGTTGATGCGCACCTCCCCGCGCCGCAGCATGCGGTAGATGCGGACCTTCGGGACGCCCTTCAGCCGACGCAGAAGAAAGTTGTCGATGCGCTGCCCGGCATCGTCGCCGCTGATCTCGACATGGCTGACCGAGGCGCTCATGCGAACCCTAACCCGTATTCGGAACCTAGCCTAAGCGACTGGCGCAGAGTTTCGCGCCAGCGAAACTCCATACGCCTCTCGCCCTCTGGGCGAGAGGCGCGTGTTGCCAGGCACGTTCCTTGCTGCTATAGTGCGTCGCCATCAAAGACGAGCGATCAACGGGACGCGCCCGGACACAGCATGGACGAAGGCGCGGCAAGACTGAAATTGAACTCACTGACATCCACCCCGTGCCTGACCTGACCCTTGAGGCTGTGCCAGGCCCAACTAACCGACGATCAACAGACCAACAAACGCAAACACTGAATTGAAACCAGCGCCTTGCGGTCAATGCAAGACCTGGAACGGAAAATTCTGGACGCCGCGCCAATTCGCCGCTGCCCCAAATGCGAAACTCAACGCCACAGCCGCCAACGAGCGAAGCCCATTGGTGGGCTTAGGGATGCAAACCAGCATGACTTGTTCCGAGACGCCGCCCCCGATACGCAGGGTGGCCGGTTCGCTGACAACTCGCTCTGCGCCCGTCCCGTGCGCTGAACGCTGGCGCTGAGCTTCGGCCCTGACATCCGCGGCCCAACCCGGGCCGACTCCGTTCCCGTTCCCGTTCCCGCCCAACCGCTTCCGGCGCTTCCAACGCATAGGAAGAACACATGAAGCGAATGCTCATCAACGCCACCCAACCCGAAGAGTTGCGGGTGGCTCTGGTCGATGGCCAGAAACTCTACGACCTCGACATCGAAAACCGCCGCCGGCTGCGCAAGCAAGGCAATGTTTACAAAGCCAAGGTCATCCGCATTGAACCCAGCCTGGAGGCGGCCTTCGTTGACTTCGGGCCGGAAAAGCGCGGCTTTCTGCCACTGAAGGACATCGCCCCGGAAAACTTCAGCACCGCCAAGCCCAACGCCGAAGGCGGCCGCAAGCAAATCCAGGATCTGCTCAAGGAAGGGCAGGAGCTCATCGTCCAAGTGGAAAAGGAGGAGCGCGGCACCAAGGGCGCTGCGGTCACCACCTTCGTCAGCCTGGCGGGACGCTACATGGTGCTGATGCCCACCGACCCCCGGGCCGGCGGCGTCTCGAGGCGAGTGTCGGTCAGGGATCGCAGCGAACTGCGCGAGACCTTGGCGGCACTCGACATCCCCTCCGGCATGGGCGTCATCATCCGCACGGCCGGCGTTGGCCGAAGCGTTGAGGAGCTGCAATGGGACCTCGACTACCTGCTGAACCTGTGGAAGGCCATTGTTGAGGCCGGCGAGGCCGCAAGCGCGCCCAAGCTGCTCTACGCCGAGAACAACCTCATCCTGCGCGCCATTCGCGACTATCTCGGCAAGGACATCGGGGAACTGACGATCGACAACCAGGCCGCCTTCGACGAGGCGATCAGCTTCGTTGATCAAGTCATGCCGAACTACCGCCAGCGCGTGAAGTTCTATGATGACGCCATCCCCCTCTTCACTCGCTACCAAATCGAAAGCCAAATCGCCAGCGCCTTCAACCGCACGGTCAAGCTGCCGTCCGGCGGCTCGCTGGTTTTCGATCCCACCGAGGCGCTGATGGCCATTGACATCAATTCCGCCCGGGCCACCAAGGGCGCGGACATCGAGGAGACGGCCTTGACCACCAACCTCGAAGCAGCGGAGGAAGTGGCCCGGCAACTGCGCCTGCGCGATGTCGGCGGCCTGATCGTCATCGACTTCATCGACATGTCGAGCACCGAGAACCAAAAGACGGTGGAGAACACCATGCGCAACGCGCTGCAGCCGGACCGCGCCCGGGTGCAGATCGGCCGCATTTCCCAGTTCGGCCTGATGCAGATGTCGCGCCAGCGGCTGCGTCCCTCCTTGGAGGAGCTGACCACTGAGGTGTGCCCGCGGTGCGGCGGCCAGGGCCGCATACCGGACGTCAAGTCGCTGGCGCTCTCCATACTGCGCATCGTGGAGGAGGAGTCGTTGAAGGAGCGCAGCTCCAAGATCCGCGCGCTGGTGCCGCTGAACGTCGCCGCCTTCCTGCTCAATGAGAAGCGCGCCGAAGTGGCGGACATCGAGCGGCGCAGCCAAACCCACATCGTCATCGTCCCCAACGTCAACATGGAGACCCCGCAACACGAAGTGCAGCGCATCCGGGACGACCACGAGGACGACGACCTTAACGTGCCGAGCTACGAGCTGACGGATTCCTCCGTTGCGGCGGCGGACGAGGCCGCGGCCAGCGATGCCCCGAGCCGGCCGGAGCAACCGGCGGTGCAGGCGCTGCGCCCGCCCGCGCCGACAGTCCCCGAACCGACGGCGCCCGCGTCAACGGCAAGGGAAGCGTCGGCATCGGAGAAGGCCAGCGCCCAGAAAAACGGGCTGTTCAGCAAATTGGTGTCCAGCCTGTTCTCGGACGGCAGCGCATCAGCCAACAAGGAATCGGCCGAGAAGCCCAGCGCATCGAAGCCCAAGCCGGCGCCCGAGCCCAGGGGTCGCAAGGAGGCCAAGGACGGCGACAGCGACCGGAACAAGGCCAAGGGCACCGGTTCAAGGCGCGGCGGCCAAGGCAGCAAAACCGGCGCCAAGGACGCCAAGCCCAAAAGCGAGGATCGCCAAGGTGAACGCAACGCCAAGCGCAGGAGCGGCGAACGGCAGTCCGCGCGGCGCCGGCGCGACCAGGAGGCCGCCGACGGCGAGCCCCAAGCCCAGCGGGAAGCCGCCGGCGGGACGGACGACCACAAGGGCCAAGGCCGTCAAAGGCGGCGCAGGAACCAAGCCGACCAGTCCGTTGCCGCACCCGTCGAGGAAAATGCGGCCCGAACCCCGGATGAGGAGGCGTTGGCGCAGAGTAAGCGCCGCCCCCGTCGGAACCGTGGCAAGATCGCCGAAGTGGCCCGCCAAGGCGAAAGCGGCCCCAAACGAACAGCGCCCGCCGCCGCCGAGACCAAGGCGCCCGATCGGGAGGCGTCCGCGCCAAACGCCGCGCCGTCCCCGCCAAACGCCGCGCCGTCCCCGACGGAACCGCCCAAATCTCCAGCACAGCTGCCCAGCGCCGAAGGGAAAACCGAGCCGAGCCCCGCATCGGAATGCCCACCTGCGGCCAAGAAGGCCGAACCCGCTCCGGCCAGCGAAGCGCCCGCCGGTGGCGGCCCCTCAAGTGAAGCCTCAAGTGAGGGGGCCTCAAGCGAGGGCGCCTCTCCCGAGGCGGCACAAGCGCCAGCCCCATCCCGGGCATTGAACGATCCCCGGGTTCTGCGCCGACAGCAACGGGAGGAAGCGCTGAAGGCCTCCGGCTAGTCGGGGAGGCACACTGCGCTATTGTCCTGTCCGATTAATTCGTGGGCTTTAGGCGCTAGGCCATTTCGCTCCTTGGCAAGGCGCGACAACGCCGTGTGGCAGGCCCCACACAAGGCGGAGCAACGCGGCCAAGGAGTGAAAGGGCCACGAATAGTCACACGAATTAGTCGGACAGGACACTCGGCTCCAGCTCAAGATCAACGCCGAAGCGCTGGCGCACGGAACGCCGGATTCGCTCGCCAAGCGCGAGGAGGTCCGGCCCGCTTGCGGCCCCGAGGTTGACCAGCACCAGCGGCTGCCGATGCCACACGCCGACGCCGCCCCGTCGCTGTCCCTTCCATCCGCATCGATCAATCAACTGGGCCGCGGCGAGCTTCACCCCACCCGACACCGGATGGGCCACCAAGCCGGGCTCGCTTTGCGCAAGGCGCTCAGCTTGGCCGGGAGCAACGATCGGGTTCTTGAAGAAGCTGCCCGCGTTCCCCCAATGCCGCGGATCGGGCAGCTTGCGGCGGCGAATGCGAATGACCGCCTCGGCCACCTGCCGCGGCGTCGGCTTGGTAACGCCCTGCCGCTGCAACTCCAGTCCGACATCGGGATAGTCGAGGCGCATCGCCAGGCGGCGAGCCAGCCGCAGGGTCAGGGAAAGCACCGCGTAGCGGGCGGAATCGGTTTTGAACAGGCTGTCCCGGTAGCCGAACCCGCAGGCCTCCGCGTCCAAGGTCCGCACCCGTTTCTCACCCCGGTCAAACACCCTCACTTCGACCACCCGCTCGGACAGCTCAACGCCATAGGCACCAATGTTCTGAATCGGCGCGGCACCGGCACTGCCCGGAATCAGCGCCAGGTTCTCCAAGCCGGCCCAGCCCTGCCCAAGGCTGTAGCGAACCACGCCATGCCAGCTCTCCCCGGCGGCACAGGTCAGCAGCGCCTCATCGCCGCGAACGCGGAGCCTTAGGCCACGCCAAGCGGCAATCACCACCGGCTGATCCAAGCGTTCCGGCAAAACCACGTTGCTGCCTTGGCCGAGCAACAGCGCGCACTCGCCCCCTGCTCGCAATGCCTCGATCAACTGAGCTTCGGAACGCGCCCAGCACAGCCGATCGGCGAGACAGGGCACCCGAAGGGTGTTGGGGACGCTTCCGGACGCAAAGAGCGGTGCAGCAGTTGCCATCAGGCCTACCGTAGAGGATTTGAATGAGGACGCTCGGCGGGGTCGTCACTGCGGATGGCCCCAAGTGTAACCGTCCGATCAGGCGCAGGAACAGGTGCGCCCGTCAAGCGGATGCGTTGGCGTTTCGCTCCGCGAAACTCCGCTGCCGTTGCGTGGGATCGGGTTCCGAAATGTTTCTTAGGCCGGCACACGGCGCAAACCCGGCCATTCAGAGCCGGCAGGGTCCAAGCGGCTATACTGCCGACGAAACCCAACCGGCTTATCGCCATGTCGGCACCCAACCAACAAACGGATGAGTCCGCGCGCAAGTTCGCCCAAATCCTTCTGAACAGCCAGCCCGGGGCCTTGGAGGACAACATTCGCCAGAACATTGTCCGGCTGCTTGACGCGATGCAGGTGGACAGCTTCCTGTCCTACCGGACCACTGACGGCATCGCCGACATTTATCTGCCGCAGCGGCGCACCCTGATTGAAGTCAAGCAAGTGGGCATGGCTGTTCCGGACAAGTCGAAAGGCCGGGGTGAATCGCCTCAAGAGCAGCTGGAACGGTACATCCACGCCGAGATTAAGCGGGACCTGGACCAATTCGACTTCGAGGAGTCCACCCGCGAGTGGACGGGCATTCTCACCGACGGGCGAAGTTGGCGCTTCTGGCGCTATCACCACGAAGAGGGGGCGCCAGGCCGGGAACTGCCCGCAACGCCATCGCCGACGGAGGATCCTGACCGCTTGGTTCGCCGGCTGCGCGACGTCCTTGGCGGCGAGATGGTCGGCAAGCCTTGGGTGCCGGAGCGCCTCATGCCCGTGTTCGAGGCCCCATTGAGCGAGCTGAGGCGAGTTTACGAGAGCTTGTCGGACAACGCTCTGCAAACCACCCGCACCAAGGTCGCCCTCTGGCTGGACAAGCTGCGCATGGCCAGCATGGAGCCCGAATCCCCCAATGCGCGGGACCGTCTGTTCGTGGCCCATTCGTCCTTGGTGGTGCTCGCCAAGGGCGTCATTCACAGCCTGGCCGCCCCCAACGTCCGTCCCAAGGCGGGCAGGGTTCTCAATGACGGCTTCGCCTCTTGGGTTATGGCGACGGTAGGCGGACGAAAATGGGCGCAGTCGCTGCTCGACGAGATCCACGCCTATGAGTGGCGCCGCCGCCCAGGTGACCTGCTGCGCCCCCTGTACGAGCAGTTGGTCGGCGCCAACGACCGTCGAGTGTTTGGCGAGTTCTACACGCCGGACTGGCTCGCGGAATTGATGGTCGAGGAGATCCTTGATGACGCTTGGCGAGAGGAGGCGGCATTGGACGCCTTGAACGCCCTGCAAACCGGCGCATCGCTTGAACGCCGCGGCGTTCTCGACCCCGCCTGCGGGTCGGGAACCTTCCTCTATCACGCCGCTCGGAGAATCCTCGGCGCCCAAGTCCTAAGGGACGTGCGCAGCGGACGACAGGCCGACGTCGCCGCCAGCTTGGTCCATGGCATCGACGTGCATCCGGTGGCGGCCGAAATCGCCCGCGCCACGCTGCTGCGCGCCCTGCCCGCCGAGCCCCGGGACGGCTCCTCGTCCCTGCGAATCTACGAGGGCGACTCGCTGCTGCTGCGCTGCATGATTGCCGGCCCCTACCGCCTGTCGCAATGCAAGGTGGATCGCATCGTTGCCAATCCGCCTTGGGTCAAAATGGCGGACATTCAGGCTCAGGCGCGCAAGCGGGAAATGGAGGACTTCGCAGCCACCTTGGACCTCTGGACCGGCGGTAAGCAGGCCCCCCATTTCGACATTGCGCAACTATTCCTGCGGCGCTGCCGGGAACTGTACCTGAGCGACCCATCCAGCGACCCCGCTGCGTGGCTTGTGAAGGCCTCGGCACTGAAGGGAGGCAACTGGGCCAAATTCCGTGAATGGCATGAGAGCGTACTGACCCAATCCGTTGACCTTGTCGCCTTGCAGCCGTTTGGAGGTGGCGACGCAAGGCGTTGCTGCCTGCTGTTTGAAAGGCGGCAGAGCAGCCTTGGCTCATCCGCGGCTCTGAAGGCTCGGGTGGCCCTAGGGCGGAAGCGCCCAAAACCTCACGACACGCTTCGGGACGCAAGCGGCCAAATCCAATTCACCAAGGCACCGCGGCGTCTTCCACAAGCGGCTTCGGCTTACGTCGATGATCGGGGCAACGTTCCCTTCCGCCAGGGCGCGACCCTTGTGCCCGAAGTTCTCGTAGTCACCCAGGCTAGGGAGCGGCCAGCTTCACCGAGAGCACGACTGATCAACATTCAAACCGTAGCGTCACAAAAGGCACCTTGGCGCGACGTGCCGCCCCAACTGGGGGAGGTGCCCGCCCATTGGGTCCGCACTCTAGTCAAATCCGAAGATCTGCTGCCCTTCGCGGTGTTGCCCAATCGCCAATCGGCGATCATCCCAATGGATGAGGAGGGACGGTTGCAGGCCGTGCCGGGTGAACACTCTGCACTTTGGGCAGAAAGCGAATCGGTTTACTCCGAACTGAAAGGCCGTGGACGCAGTACGCCCCAAACCTTGGCCACGCAAATCGACTACGCTGGCAAACTGTCCTCGCAGCTGCCGTTGGTGCCAAGAAGAGCCCGAACGCTTGTGCTCCATCCAACGGCTGGCGATCTCATGCGCGGCGCACGTGCCCGACCAGGGACTGCGGTCATCGGCCACACGCTTCATTATTTTTGGGCGGAATCCGCACCAGAGGCCGCCTACTTGGTGGCCTTGCTCAACGCTCCAGCCTTGACCGTAGCATTCGAGCAGGCAAGAGAATCGGGACGCCATTTCTCCGCGCACCCGTGGCGAAAAATTCCCATCCCCCGCTTTGACGCTGACGACCCGCGCCATCTGCGCTTAGTCAACGTCTGCGTTCAGGCGGAAAGGCTCTCCGCCCGAGAAATCCGCCGTTGGAGGGACCCGTTCGTTCGGCAGATTGGCGCCTCCAAGCGGCTGCGCAGCCTCTTCAGCGACACGGGTTTGAGCACGGAGCTCAGCAAGGCCGCGGCGGCGCTGCTGCCTGACCACGCCATCGTTTAGCATCCTGTGGGACAATGGCCCAATCGGCCATTAACGGGAAACTCCATGAATCCGAAATACAAGATTGCCGTCATCACGGGCGGCGCCTCCGGGCTCGGGCGAGCCACTGCGGAAACCTTGATCAAACAGGGCGCCCAGATCGCCATTTTCGACCTCAATGAAGAGCTGGGGGCGCAAACCGCGGCGGCCTTGGGCGCAGGCACCCGCGCCTACGCTGTCAACGTGGCCGATGAGGACTCGGTCAAGTCCGCAGTGGCGGCAGTGATGGCCGACTTCGGCGCCATCCACATCAACGTCAACTGCGCCGGCATCGGCGCGGCGGCCAGAACGCTCGGCCGCGAGGAGCCGATGCCCCTCAAGTACTTCAACGGCATCGTTCAGGTCAACTTGGTCGGCACCTTCAACACGCTGCGCCTATGTGCCTGGGAGATGCAGAAGAACGACCCCGAAGGCGAGGATGGCGAGCGCGGCGTGGTCATCAACACCGCTTCGGTCGCCGCCTTCGACGGCCAGATCGGCCAAGCCGGCTATTCGGCCAGCAAGGCCGGCGTGGCGGGCATGACGCTGCCCATCGCCCGGGACCTGTCCCGTTCCGGCATTCGCGTGTGTACCATCGCGCCGGGCATTTTCGAGACGCCGATGATGGCCGGGGCGCCGGACCGGGTGCGCGACCCCTTGATCGAGATGGTGCCCTTCCCGAAACGTCTTGGCGAGGCGCCGGAGTATGCCCTGCTCGCCCGGCAGATCATCGAAAACCCCTACTTGAACGGCGAGACGATTCGGCTGGACGGCGGCATCAGGATGGCGGCGAAGTAGCGCCCTCGACCAGCCGGCGCACCCGTGCGAGGTCGGCCGGCGTATCGACGCCTTTCGGCGACGGGCGGCAGGCATCCAGCACCAGGATCGGCAAGCCGTGCTCCAAGGCGCGCAACTGCTCCAGCCGCTCAATGTCCTCCAAGGCGCTGGGCGGCAAGTCAACGAAGCGGCGCAGGCCCGATATCCGATAAGCGTACAGGCCGATGTGCCGGCGCCAAAGATGGGCCTGCGCGGCTCGCCGGCGACTCAGCAAATGAGGAATGGACGCCCGCGAGAAGTACAGTGCGAAGTTGGCCGCATCACGCACCACCTTTACCGTGTTGGGGTTGGAGGTGTCAGCGTGGTTGGCGAAGGGCTCGCACAGCGTCGCCATGCCGACCTCATCGGACACGGCAACGGCCGCCGCCAGTTGCGCAATGATCTCCGGCGCGATCAGCGGCTCATCGCCCTGCAGGTTGATGACGACGGCATCCTCCGCCCAGTCCGCGCGCCGACGGGCGACCTCCCAAACCCGATCGGTGCCCGAAACATGGCTCCTGGCGGTCATCACCGCCTCCAAGCCCGCATCCGCCGCCACCGCCGCAATGCGCTCATCATCGGTGGCGACGATCACCTCATCGGCGCCGGCGAGGCGGGCGCGCTGCGCAACCCGGACGACCATTGGCGTGCCGCCAATCAACTTCAGGGGCTTGCCCGGCAGCCGGGCGGATCCATAGCGAGCGGGGATGACCACCTTGAAGGCGCTCACTTCAGTATGCCTCGACGGGTCAGGATCGAGTGTAGGCAGCGCTCCCCGGAGGCGTCGATTTCCGCGGCCACCTGCAGGCGCCAGCAGTGCGCCAAGGGCACCGCCAGACCGACCAGCTTAACGGCGTCCTTGTCGGTGCAAACCACCGGCGCGCCATCTTCGTAGGCGATTTCCGAACCGGAGAAGCGATGGTGGTCCGCGAAGGCATGCAACTCGGCGCGAACGCCCAACTCCTCCAGCAGCCGCGCAAAGCGGCCGGGGTTGCCGATGCCGGCCACCGCATGCACCCTGTCATGGCGGGCTGCAAACTCAGCCGGCAGCAGGCTTTCCCCGGTGCCCAAATTGATGAAGTCAATGGGTCGCATCCGCATCAGGCTCGCTTGGGGCGCGGCTGAACAGGCGCAGCCATTGCTCACCACCCAATCGACCTGCCCGAGCCGCTCCGCCGGTTCCCGCAGCGGCCCGGCCGGCAGCAAACGGCCATTGCCCAAGCCGCGCCGCCCATCGACCACGGCGATCTCCACATCCCGAGCCAAGGCGTAGTGCTGCAGGCCGTCGTCGGCCACGACCACATCGACGACGCCGGCCTCAAGCAGGGCTTGAACGGCCTTCACCCGGTTGCGGCAAACCACCACCGGGCAGCGCGTCCGGGCGGCGATCAGCACCGGCTCATCCCCGCAGCGCGAAGCATCAGCCCCCGTGCCAGGCACCATCAGCGGGCGGCGGTTGCCCTTGCCGCCGTATCCCCGGGAAACCACGCCAGGCCGCAAGCCCTGCTGCTTGAGCCAATGGACCAGCCAAATCACCAGTGGCGTCTTGCCGGTTCCGCCGACGGTGACGTTGCCCACCACGATCACCGGAACCGGCGCCCGCCAGGAGCCGTCGCGGCCACTCAGGACCCTTTGCCGCCGACGCTCGGCCACGCGGCGCCCGAGCCAAGCGGCCGTCTAAAGT